>JBGSLR010000084.1:0-234464 GCA_041740615.1 Desulfobacterales bacterium | reverse complement strand
CGGGGTGGCCACCACCCGCGGGGACGTGAATTTTGTCGTGACCGAATACGGCATCGCCGAACTGCAGGGCAAGGGAATTTATCAGCGGGTGATCGAGCTGGCCCAGATCGCCCATCCGCGATTCCGGGACGGACTGATCCAGGCGGCCAAGCAGCACCATTATATTTTCCAGGACCAGCTGCCACCGGCGGGCGAAGACCTGCTATTTCTGGAAAGCTACAAGAGCAGCCTCCGGCTGGTCAACGGGAAAACCATCGAGTTCCGTCCCATGCTGCCGTCGGATGAATTTTCCTCCCGTAATTTTTTCTATTCCCTGCAGGAAAAAACGATATACTATAGATATTTCGCAAAGATACGAATTTTTTCTCATGAAATGATTCAACGTCAATGGGCCAGCGTGGATTATCGTAACAATATGTCGATTCTCGGTCTGGTGCAAAAAGGCGGTCACAAGGAAATCATGGCCATCGGCTCCTATGTCGGAATGAATGACACCATGGCGGAAGTCGCCTTCGTGGTGCGGGAAGACCTTCAGGGGATGGGAGTCGGGGGATATCTCTTGACGGTTCTCGAGGATATCGCCCGGCGGAACGGGATCACCGCCTTCTGGGCAACGGTTCTGCGAGAGAATAAAACCATGGAGCGGGTTTTCAGAAAGCGGTACCCGCACGCAGAGATTGTTTATGATTGCGGGGAAATGTACATTACCATGCGCTTCGCGGAAGAGGGGAAAAAGAGTTGAGGGCAAAATGAAAAGCCGGAGAAAACCTTCCATAGTCTTCTCCGGCCGAATTTGTCGATCAAGCCCTAAAAATTATACGTCACCTTGGCGGCGAACAGATACCAGCCCTCGCCGGGATTCGGATCATCCTTCCAATCGACCTCGTCCAACCCGCGCATGGCATGTCCCTCGAGCTTGAATAACCAGTATTCGTTGACATCGAAACGCGCCGTGAGACAGGCGTCCCGCAGCCAACGCTCGGCGGCCGGCCCGCCCCGGGCCACTAGTTTATCTCCGCCCCGGTCATCGATATCCGTGCAGTAGTCGGAATAATAACCACCCAATTCAAACCAGTAGTTGAATCGATAGGAAGCGCCTGCCGACCACCCTTCGATGTTCGTTGTCGTCGCATCCCGCGGGTCCACTTTGATCCGGTTGTACTCCCCGGAAAGCACCAGATTTTCCCAGGTATATTCCAATGAATACACCCAGGATGACACTTCGTCCAACTTGATGGTGACCGGCGTTGTTTCAGCCGGCGGATCGGCACCGCCGGGCAGGGCCGGACGATCCACCATCAAATTCATATCGATTTCAACTTCCGAGCCGAAATAGGTAGTGGATAAGCGCAGCCCGTTTAAAAATGGCGGATTCCAGCGCAACGCAAAATTCTTCCCGTTTTTGCTGCGCACATCTTGAATTCCGGTTTCGATACTGGTGTTGCCCACATAGGCCTCCGCCGTCGCGTCCGCCGCGGCGCCATAGTTGGCCTCGGCCATGGCTCTGGCGGTAGCCGGATCGAGACCAGCGGCGATATATGCGGCTGTGGCCTGATCGATGACCGCGCTACGGACCTGAGCGCCGATGGTATCCTTCGCCTGATAAATGGCGTAATCCGCCAAATCTTTCGTGATCTTGCCCTTTTCATCCGGCGGGACAACGCCGAAACTGGCATGATAGGAAAATCCGATTGGCAACTCGCCGTACAGATTGACGCCCTTCATACCGGCAAAGGTGTCTCGGGTGGAGGGGTCATAAATCGCCCGGGGCAGGAAAACAAAGGTACGGACGGCATCAATATCCCTAGTTTCGTTGTACAGACCATGGGCGATTTTAAATTTGCCGGCCCGGATGCCGAGCATGTTATGCCAGCGGTAGTCGCCATAGGCCCAGTCCACCAAGAGTTGATCATTTCCGTACTGGCCGATGTCCTGGGCGAACAACTGGGCCCCGACCCGCAAATCATCGGTGAGCTGCGTAGTGAAATTCAGTCCCATCTCGTTTGTCTCAAAAGAACCTTCTTCGGTTCTAACCGATAGGTAATCATATTTGTCCGACTGTAAAAAACCCTGTGAAATAAACCCATGGATGGCCACATCACCCAAGTCAACCGCTCCGGCGACACCGGAGGATGCGATCCAGCAAACCAGTATCATCATCACATATTTTCTCATGGAAATCCCCTCCTTAGTTTACGGAAATGACCTTTGCATTCTCCAGCGCCGTTGTGTTGTTGATATAACCGATCGCCCCCGGTGTCTGGGAAACATATTGAACGAGTTCCTTTTCCGTATCGAAACTCTTCGGCAGACTCCCCTTGCCCGAAAACAGCATCTGCTTCCAGTAGGCGGAATACTGGGATTCCGTCCGTTTGATGTAGGCCTTTAAGAATTCCTTATGGATATCCCCTTTCAAGAGCGCGAAATTGACTTTACTGCTGTCCCCCCATTTCGCGGTTTTGCCCAGGAAAACATCCTGTATCTCCGTTGTATTGAGGGCGTTGACCGGCACCGATTGATTGGAAATCACGATCACATCGGCCAAAGCCGCCATGCCCCCCGTATGCACGGTAAAAACCAGGACTGATAAAATTCCCCAAATTTTCTTCATTTTCTGGTCCCTCCTTCACAATTTCAGAATTAGCCGAGAAAACCTGTACACCATCAACCACTCCTTCTCTCACATTGGAACGTGTTCCCGTCTGGATGAAAAAAGTTCGAGCATGGATTTCCTACACCACGCATTTGCGACTTCTCGTAATTTGTTCTTCGGATTTTGGGTTGATACAATAAGGAGAATAATTAAAAAATGCATCGGATAGTTGCATGAATACACAATCACCTGTCGCTGCCCACGCTTCAATATAAAGCCCGTGCTTCAATTGCCCACTGGAACTCACGTCATATCGATACAATAGCAAATTTTTTTAGCATAAATCTAACGATAAGTAAACAGCGAAACACTGCAACCCCGAAGCAACGCCTCTGGGATAAAATAAGGACCTACCTAATTGTTACTGCATGGAATGAACAATTCCGGCGACCTGCTCGGCGGATACACTCCTCCCCGACTCGGCGCTGAGGGTTTTGATCTTTGCGACAATCTCGGAAAGCGCCCCCGGATCATATGGAATATGTCGGCTTGCCAGAAATTTTTCCACCAGGCTTTTTCCGCACAACACGTTGAGGCAGTACTCCGCTTCCGTTGCAATACCGTAGTCTTTCCGGCCATGGGTGCCAGCCACGTGTGTCCTTACGGACCGACCAAAAAAAGGGGTGCGATCTTCCATCAGACGAACACCGGTCTTTTCATAGCATCGTCCATCGACATATTCGTAATACCGCCGGAACAAATCCGCATCATCGGTTCTCAAATTCAGTGCATAGCCTTGGTCCGCCAAGCACTTGCCGACCAGAAAGAGATCACCGATCCCGTTTCGCTCACCGATGCCCAGCGCCGTCACTTCAATCACTCCGGCGCCCGCTGAAACGCCGGTTACCGTGTTGGCCGTGGCCATTCCCATGTCGTTATGGCAATGCACGCCGATGCGGGTACCGCTTTCTTCCGCCATGGCGACGATTTTCCGCACTTTGGTGTCCAACTGTCCGGGCGAAAGGATACCGGAAGTATCCGGCAGGGTCAGCATGTCGATCCGAAGATCATGGATGAGCAGTTCAGCGCAAGCCGTCAAAAACGCCATATCGGTCCTTCCGATATCCAGAATGCTGACACCGATGCAAGCCGAAGGCCGCTTTTTCCGGGCATGAACGATGCTCTGCTTCAGGGTGCCGAAGACTTTCTCAAACCGCTCCCGGTTCCGTGGATCGGACCCTTCTTGGGCGATATGAAAATGAAGATCCCGAACGCCGGTCATCGCCATCTGATCAATATCCCGCTTCAGAGCCCTGCCCAAAACAGCCGTACGGATGCGGTAGCCTCTCTTTTCCGCCGTTTCATCTAAAAAGCGAGCTGTCTCGATTTCGGTCACGTGAGCCGATGGATAGCCGACCTGGGAAATATCGACACCCAGGGCTTCCTGGAATTCAAGTATCTTGAGACGTTCTTCCCGGGAAAACATCAATCCGCGATATTGCATGCCTTCCCGCAACGTCTGGTCGATGACGGTGATCGTTCCGACGGTCATGAATATTCCTTTCATCAGTCAATGCTTGCCTTAGAATCTCAAACATGCTATTTTTTATCAATATATTTTATCGGTAGCCAACTGCCGACTTCTCTTTCACCCCTTCCCCTCTACTACGGAGATACATATGAAGCCTGTTCATTCTTGGGCAGACGACTATATTGAAAAAAAGAAAAGCGTTCAAGACGCGATCCGGCACATCAAGCCCGGAAAGCGGGTTTTCATCGGCTCTTCCTGCGGCGAGCCCCAGCATCTCGTTCAGGAGCTTTCCGAGGCCGCCATCGGTCTGACGGATATCGAGATCGTCCGATTGCTGGCCCTGGAAACCATCCCATTGACATTGATCGCCAACAAGACCAAAAGCCAGAGCCTCAATATCCGCTCTTTTTACAGCGGCTCGGCCCATGCCAAGGGTCTTGCCAGGAATATGCGTTTCATCACCCCCATCAATCTTTCCGCCATCCCACGCCTTTTCAAGACGCGGAAGCTACCGATCCATGTGGCCCTGATCCAGGTTTCCCCGCCGGATGATTTCGGCTGGATGAGCCTGGGGGTCTCCGTGGATGTCACCATGGCCGCCGCCTCCTCGGCGGACCTGGTAATCGCCCAGGTAAACCCGAAAATGCCCCGGGTATTGGGCCGCAGTTTCATTCATGTCAACGATATCGACATATTTGTCGAGCATGAAGAAGACATATTGACCATCGGCGATTACCCGGAAATCAAATCCGCCGATCGGGTGGCAAGACAAATCGCCCGTCTGATCGACGACGGTTCGACCATACAGATCAGCCTGGGAGCCACGCCCCACGCCACGCTGCTGGCGCTTTCGGGAAAAAACGACCTCGGGGTTCACAGTCAATTCCTCACCGACGGAATGATGCGTCTCTTTTCCGAAGGGGTGATCACCAACCGCAAAAAAGGCATCAACGAAGGGAAACTCGTCGCCAGTAGCGCCATCGGCAGCAGAGACCTCTACCAGTTCCTGCACGACAATCCGGCTGTAGAATTTCGGCCTTCCGATTATGTCAACAACCCGAACATCATCTCCAGCCATTATAAAATGGTTTCCATGAATGTCGCCATGGCCATGGACCTCACCGGTCAAGCCGCTGCGGACGCCCTGCCGTATAATCATTTTTCCGGGGTTACCGGAATGCTCGATTTCGTGCGGGGCTCTTCCAGATCCGAAGGGGGCAAATCGATTCTGCTGTTGACTTCCACGGATCTCAACGAAGAAAAAAGCCGCATCGTTCCGATGTTGAACGACATGGCCGTTGTGGTGCCTCGCAGTGACGTCCAGTATGTCGTCACCGAATACGGCGCGGTCAATCTGTTCGGAAAAAGCATCCAGGAACGAGCCATGGCCATGATCAGCATCGCCCACCCGAAATTCCGGGATGAACTGTTTTCCCGGGCCAAGGAAATGGGCCTTCTCGGTCCGGAAAGAACCCTGACCGAGTCGATTCATGGCATTTACCCCGTGCATCTCGAAGAAATCATCCATATCGCCGGTGAAGAAATCACCATCCGACCCGCCAAGCCCGTGGATGAACGCCGCATCCAGGAGCATTTCTACAATCTGGATCAAAACGATGTAGTGGCAAGATTTTTTCATGAAAAACGGAGCTTTGTGCATGACGAGATCGGAGGAATCTCCCTGATCGATTACACCAATGATCTAACCCTTGTGGCTGTCGTCGGCGAAATCGGTTTCGGCCAGGTGGTCGCAATCGGTGAATGTCTGATCGTGCATTCCAGCAACACGGCCGAAGTCGCCTTTTCCGTCAGCAAAGCCTATCAGGGAAAGGGACTGGGGAAAATCCTGCTCAAAAAACTGGCGGATTCGGCCCGTGAACACGGTATCTCGGGTCTTTTCGCATATACTTCGCCACAAAACAAAGCCATGATCAACATCTTCAAGACGCTCCCGTATCCCGTGAAAACCGTATTGGACGATGACAAACTGTTGCTCAGTTGTCGATTTGACGGTAAAAATGAGAATTAACACCGATTGGATCGGTAAACCGTCGGCCTGAAATGAGAGTCAAGGCATACGGACACCGTTATTCGGAGGAAACCGATGGATTTTGCCTCGTTTGTGGGAATCATTTCCGGTATCGCACTGATCATCAGCGCCATTATTTTGGGCGGCGACGTCCACAATTTCATCGATCTACCCGGCATCATGATTGTATTCGGCGGCACCGTGGCAACGACGCTTCTGACTTTTCAATTCGCCGATGTGGTTTCCGCCTTCAACGCCGCCTATTTTGTGTTTACCCAGGATAAAACCAACCCCAACGACATGGTTGCCACCATGATCAAGCTCTGCCACATCAGCCGTCGTCAGGGCATTATGGAGCTGTCCAAGGTGAAAACAAAAACCCGCTTCCTGAAAAAAGCCTGCGGGCTGATCGCCGATGGGTCGGAAGAAGAGGTGATTCAGGCAGCCCTTCGAACGGAAATCGATTCCATGAAGATGCGACATTTTATCGTCCAGGATGTATTCCGGAAAATGGGCGCCTACGCCCCGGCTTTTGGGATGCTCGGCACGCTTATCGGTCTGGTGCAGATGCTCAGCAAACTCCAGGATCCTTCCTCCATCGGACCGGCCATGGCCACAGCGTTGCTGACCACCTTCTATGGCTCCCTCCTTTCCACTATGGTTTTTCTGCCCATCGCCGGCAAATTAAAAGCCCGTACCATGATCCAGGTGATCAATCTCGAAATTATGTTCCAAGGCGCCATTTCCATTCTGGAGAACAACAATCCGATTCTCGTCTATGAAAGACTGTCTTCGTTTATTCCGGCCCGAAGCCGCAGGCCGTTGAACAAAATGAGAGCCTAACGCCATGCAGCAAAAAAATATCCCGGTGGCATCCCTTGTCGAGGATTTGATGGATGAAAATCAGGCGGAATGGATTCTGACCTATGCCGATCTGGTCACCCTGCTGCTGGTTTTTTTCGTCCTCCTGTTCTCCATCTCATCGCTGAATCTCGAAAAATTCAAATACGCCGTCCGTTCGATTCAGGTCAGCCTCGGCGAGTCCAAACCGGCCATCGATCTCTTGGAATTGATCGTCGCTTCGGAAAACCATGAAAAAAAAATCTCCCTGGAAGAGGTCACCGGACTTCGGTCTCGAGAGCAGGAGATGTTATCCGACATCAACCGGTTCATTGAGCAACGCGAAATGACGGATAACGTCCTGTTGATCGCATCCGAAGGCAAAATCATGCTGCGGATCAAGGGCGCCATTCTGTTCGATTCCGGTTCGGCGATCATCAATACCGAAGCGATGCCGGTCCTGGATGAAATCATTCATATCATCGACGACTATCCCGAATACAGCATCAATATCAAAGGACATACCGACAATCAGCCCATCGTGACCAAGGAATTCCCTTCCAATTGGGAACTGGCATCCATCCGTGCGACCAGTGTGCTCAAATATCTCATCAACGGCGGGGTCGATCCGGCTCGCTTGACAGCTACCGGCTATTCCGATCTGATGCCCCTGCATCCGAATACGACGGAAGAAAACCGCGCCAAAAACAGGAGAGTCGAATTTGTTCTGGAGAAAAAAACAACGCCCTTCTGAGCTGTTTCGCCATGAAACGGACAACCGCCGAAAATCATTCAGGGTTTCACCCAATGAACAGGAACCGATCTTCATCCGATTCGGCGATCGTTTCATCCCGATCGCGAATATCGGCGCCCTTGGGGTCGCATTCCCCAATCCGGGATTCAATTGCGGAGAAGCCAGGTCGGCCAGTTTTGAGTTGCCGGGCGAATCGGAATCCATCGACGTCCGCCTGGAAGTTGTTGAAATCAGCAGCAGGAATATCTGCCGCTGCCGTTTCGTCACCATTTCCAAAAGAGCGGTGGACGCAATCCATCGATATATGCTGAACCGCCAGAAAGAAGACCTTCGCTCCCAAAAAACACGCGGAAGAGCATCGGACAATATCGGAAGCGGGTCTCCCTGATAATATCCGCCCCCGTTCTTTCCTCCGCCCACATTACCCTTTGACACAAAACGATATTTCACATATAGCAGGATAAAATGTGTCAACGCGCATACTAATGAAACAAGGCCCCTTGCAGAGTGAAGAATCGGCTGCGCACGATTCCTCTTGATAAAAGACAGGCCCCGCCTCACCAGGACCGATCCTTCGGAGCGAGGGCGCCAATGGAGGCAGAGGATGAAATATCGTTTATGTTGCATCGCCGTGTCTTTGCTTATATGGATTGGCACGGCCTCGGGATCGCCCGTCGGCAATATCGCCGACCCGGCCTGTTTGAGCAGCGGCCTGCTGACCTACGAGCGTCCTTACGGGTTTTTCGCAGGCATTGAAGCGGATTTTTCCACCGACCGGGATTATAAACTGCAGGCCGGTGATTTATCCCTCAATACATACGGCGTAAGGTTCGGTGCCATCCTGCGGGACGATATAATGGTGTATGGTTTTACCGGCGTCGGCCAGTATGATGACAGCAAAAACCTGCTCGCATACCGTCTGCCGGACACGACGGAACGCACCGAAAAAGTCGACATCGTGAGAATCCACACGGACCCAAAATTTGTATATGGGGTCGGCATATCGGCCGTCATGTATGAGTACAAGGTCAACGAAGGCGTTTTTTTGCGGATCGGTCTGGATGCCAATTATCGCAGAATCGAGCTGAACGATAATCAAGCCGTGATCTATCATACGGTCTACAATCACCCGGATCCGAACAATCGCGGCAGCAGGATCCTGCAGAATGTCGACTATACCCTGAGGTTGGATGACTACCAGGGTGCCGTGTCCTTGTCCTATCAGGTGGACAATTTCGTGCCCTATTTCGGATTCATGATCATGGAAAGTCGTGGAGATGAAACCATACAGGTTCCCACCGATGAATATTATTATTATAACGGCGATATTGCCTTGGAACAAAACAAGGGATATTTCGTCGGAATCAGTTATAACTATTCCAACCGATTCAGTTTGAATGTGGAAGCGAGGAACCGCAGTGAAACGGCCCTTACATGCCGAGCGATCGTACGATTTTAGACTCATGCGTCTTATCGGAGGTTTTTTATGTGGCAGTCCCTCAACATTGCAAAAAAAATATGGCTCAGCATCTGTATTCTGATTCTGGGATATTTGTTTTCAATGGGATTCGGTTTTTTAAAGGGCAAACAAGCTGAAACCCGTTTATTCGGCGTATCCGACTATCTGTTTCCCTCCGCCCAGGACAGTCAGGCGGCCCTGACCGCTTTCAACGAGCAAATCAAACTTTACAAAGACGCTGTTTTACTGGGAGATACTGCCCAAGTGGAAGCCGGTGGGAAAAAATCCATCGAGGCCTGCAACGAGCTGAACGCCATTATCAATCAACCCGGCATTCCACTGAAAACAAAAGAAAGAGTCCAAGAAATTTTTCAACAGGTAACCGACTTCACCAAGAAAGCGAAAAAAATTTACACCGTCATGAGTTCCTCGGATTTGGAAGAAGACGGTAAAGATGGCGCCATCTCCACCCAGGCCTCCAAACTCGCCGAAGAAACCGAACGATTGAAAGACCTGCTGACGCTGCTCACCAAAGATTTCTCGGACGACCTTCGGAACGAATTATCGGCGGTCAGAAGCGACACCAAGGGACTCCGGTATTTGAATTTGGCCATTTTTTTCATTGTGGTGATCGTGGCCATGCTGTTGATGTCCGTCCTGATCAAACATTCCATTACCCTGCCTCTCCGAAATACCGGCGGCATGTTGCGCGATATCGCCCAGGGCGAAGGAGACTTGACCAAACGGTTGGCGGTTCTCAGTTCCGATGAAGTCGGCGACCTTTCCCATTGGTTCAATACATTTATCGATAACCTTCAAGGAATGATCAAGAATATCGCCGGGAATGCGGATACACTGAGCGTCTCGGCCAAGGAACTCACCGATCTTTCCGGATTGATGACGGACGCCGCCAACCAAATGTCGAACCGGGCCGATACGGTTGCCGCGGCGGCCGAAGAGATGAACAGCAACATGGATTCCGTGGCGGCCGCCATGGAACAAGCCTCTACCAATACGGAAATGGTCGCCACAGCTGCGGAAGAGATGACCGCCACCATCAGCGAAATCGCCCAGAACTCCGAGAAAGCGGCCGCCATCTCCAACGAAGCCGTGACCCAGGCAAAAAACGCTTCCGAACGCGTAGAGGCGCTTGGTATCGCCGCCCTGGAAGTCGGTAAGGTCACCGAAGCCATCACCGAAATTTCCGAACAAACCAATCTTCTGGCCCTGAACGCCACCATTGAAGCAGCCCGGGCAGGAGAAGCCGGAAAAGGGTTCGCTGTTGTGGCGAACGAAATCAAGGAGCTGGCCAGGCAGACGGCGGCGGCCACACACGATATCAAACAAAAAATCGAAGGCATTCAGGGAACGACGGCCGGAACGGTCTCTGATATCGAACAGATCTCCAAGATCATCAACGACGTAAATGAAATCGTCTCCACCATCGCCACCGCCGTTGAAGAGCAATCGGTTACCACCAAAGAAATCGCCAGCAATGTCGTCCAGGTTTCCAGCGGCATCAGCGACGTCAACAAAAATGTGGCCCAAAGCTCCACTGTCGCGGCTCAGATCGCCAACGACATATCTGAAGTCAATCAGGCGGCCAGTGAGATGTCCAACAGCAGCTCCCAGTTGAACCTAAACGCCGAAAAATTGGCGAATCTGGCCGAGCAATTGAATCGTCTGGTGGGAAAATTCAGAATATAGCAGGGGAACGGCCCCGGAATCTTGTCGGCGGCAACGACAAGGCGCACCCAAACCAACCCGAAAGACAACCGCTTCGATTGAATGCATCCTCATCCAGCCCGATATTCATGAAACAACTGCTTCGCGCGTCCATACCGATGGCCATCGGAATGATTGCCGCCGAACTCATATCCGCCGGTTTCATCGCTCGGTCCAACAACGACTATCACAACACATTAACGGTTCTTCAAACAGCCGGCTACGTGATCGTTCCCAACGGCCATGTGCTGCCGACGCTCAAAACCGTCACGTCCGCCGTCAACGGCGGCCTTTTTTTCACACTCACTATCGGTCTGACCTTATCGCTGATCAGCAGCGGCCTGGCGCTGTTTCACAACACCTCCCCATCCACCACGCGCCTCCTTCCCATTGTATTTTCCTGGTTGCTCATCGTCGGGGCGGCCAATTACCAAGGCATTACCTTTTTTTTGACAGCACTGCTCTTGATAGTGCCGCCGATCGTATTCCGGACGACGTTGCGATGTGTTTCCGCACCCCCCGGCCCCCTATCATCGCGCAAATTGTGGCAACATGTCTTTCTGCTGACTGCCTTTACGGCCACCATTGTGTTTCGGGCGGATATGGGGATTTTTCTGAATATTCGCGACCGGCTGCTGCTGTCAACGGCCATCGGGGAAAAACTGAATGCCTTTTACTATCAAAACAGTCTGTACTCGGCCCAGACCTTCAAATCCATCGGCCAGCAACTGATGAAACCGTGCCGATTCGAGGCTCCGGCAACAACAAACCTTACCGATCGAATCCGGAACTTGCTCCTTCGCTGGGATTACCTGCCGGTGGAAGCCGCTGCGGACATTCATATCCGGTTGACCGAAAACGGACTGGACTTCCGGTTGGGAGAACAGGACATTCTGCATGCAACCGTTCCGGATTTCCTGGGTCACCCGGAAGTCGTTCTGGACGAATTTGTCCGAAAGAGCGACCACAACGCCTTTTTCAGAAATTTTACCATGTTCTCGTTATTGTTCTCGGGCGCCGCGGTTTTGTATACGTTTTTTTGCCTGCCGCTTTTCGCCGCTGCGGGACGTTTCTTACCTTCGGTGCCGGCCACTCCACTTCGCATGGTTCTGGGCATCTTTGCCGCTCTGCTGTTGGTACATTTTCTATCGCCGGATGCCCCTATCGATGAAAAAAACCTCTCCGCAGCGCTCTCGTCAACAAATCTCGGGGAGCGTCTTGGGGCGCTGCGAATGATTCATGACCGCTCTCTCGACATTTTCCGCTATTCACCCGTTGATAAAATGGCGGAAAGCCCACGGGCCGTCGAACGCTACTGGCTGGCCAGGGCCCTATCAAAAAGCCGCAACCCGGCCGGCCGCGTCATGATACTGAAGCTGATAGACGACGAGCAGTTCAATGTCGTCTGTATGGCGTATTATGCGCTGGGTTTTCAGGGGAATCGTTCGGATATCAAAACAGTCCTTGATCGAATCGACAGCTCTTCCAATTGGTACGAGCAGTGGTACGGTTACCGGACACTCCGGAAATTGGGATGGACACAAAAACCATCGATCTGAAAATTGTAGGCGTTGCCATAGCAACCCTGTTTTTAATCGAACAAATCCGTGCAATGGCGATCGTCTATCTTCATTGGCCGGAGCTGCTCGTGCTGGGAATCACCAGAGCCACTCAAAGCGCATTGATATTGGGCGTCGTGTTTGCCGGCACCAAGGGACTCGCGGCGGTCGGTCTCCATTCAAGGCAGCTTTTGCCGGGAATTAAAAGAGGGATGGTCTGGTCGGCCGGATTCGGCCTGCTTACCGCCGTCGGTTGCGGGATTCTCTACCTCTTCCATTATCACCCACTTTCGTTATTGCGCGTTCCGCTGCCCGCTCAAACCGGTACACGGGCGCTTTTCTTCATCGTGGGCGGGCTGATCGCACCGGTGACCGAAGAGATTGTCTTCAGAGGAATCCTGTATGGCTATTTCCGAAAGTGGGGCGTTTTACCTGCCCTGCTTCTCAGTACGCTGCTGTTTGCCATGGCCCACTCCGGAGTCTCTATCGTTCAGGCCAGCGGGGGGCTCCTGTTTGCGGTCGCCTACGAGTTTGAAAAAAAGCTGCTGACGCCCATCATCATCCATGCCACCGGCAACCTTGCCCTGTTCAGCCTGTCCGCCTTCGTCACATGAAACGCCGGAAGTAAGATCCCCTTCCACCACCCTGCATAACAATCTGCACAAATATACGACAATATTTTGAATATTCTATACAATCCGTGAATAATGCAACCCATTTCGTGAGGATCCGTATCGGCACTTCTAGCTTGACATTCATCCGAACCTCGGTACATAGATTCGCAAATACAATGCCGCCGAATGGATGAAATCGTGGCCTGCCGCAGACGAACGACCGGAGTACAGAATTGCGGCGCCCATGGTTGATGAACGCTTCCAAATAGATTACCCTCATTTTCTCGAGACACAGGTGCCTGATGCCGGTTTATGAATATAAAGCCCTGGATGCAAGAGGTAAATCCGTTACCGGAATCATCGATACGGAAAGCGCCGTCCTTGCGCGCCAAAAACTTCGCGCATCCAGTATTTATCCGACAGACATCAAAGAGGTGTACGCCAACTCTTCACAAAAAGGGAGCGGACGATCTTCCTTGGCGGGTTTTTTCTCACGGGTCAGCCGTTCGGAAATGACCATGATCACACGACAACTGTCAACCCTGGTCGGCGCCGGATTCCCGCTGGTTACGGCGCTCTCTACCTTGATCCCCCAGTCCAGATCGCAAACGTTCCGAAAAATCCTATCTCAGATCAAGGACTCCATCGAGGGCGGCAACAGTTTTGCTGGCGCCCTGTCGCTCTACCCGGAGACCTTTACACCGATATATATCAACATGGTGCGCGCCGGCGAATCATCCGGCACCCTGGAAATCGTTCTGGAGAGATTGGCGGATATCGCGGAAAAACAGCAGGCGCTCAACAATAAAATCAAATCCGTTCTCGCCTATCCGGCCGTCATGTCGGTTGTGGCGGTCGGAGTGCTTTTTTTTCTGTTGGCTTACATCGTACCGCGCATCACCTCCATCTTCGCCGATATCAATAAAGCCCTGCCGCTTCCCACGCGCGTGCTGCTGAGTATCAGCGATGTATTGAAAACCTATTGGTGGCTGATCCTGATCTTGGTAGTCGGCGCCATCGTTGTCATACGGATGATGCATAAAAACGAAAAAGGCCGACGGATTCTGGATCGCTTTTGGCTTTCCCTGCCGATTGTCGGTTCTCTCTTCCGCAAACTCGCCGTCGCCCGCTTCTCCCGGACATTGGGCTCCTTGTTGGAAAACGGCGTTTCCATGTTGGTGGCACTTGACATCGTACGCAACATCGTCGGAAACGTCATTATCGCCGAGACCGTGGAAATGGCGGCCAAAGAAGTGGAAAAGGGTCATGCTCTGGGGAAATCCCTCGAAACCGCGGACACCTTTCCCCACCTCTCCATTCAGATGATCCAGGTAGGCGAACAAAGCGGGGCTCTCGAGTCCATGCTGAATAAAATCGCCGATGTCTTCGAAACAGAAGTGGAAACGAACATGGTGGCGCTCACGTCACTCCTGGAACCCATCATTATCCTCATCATGGGGGTGGTGGTGGCCTTTATCGTTCTGTCCATTATCCTGCCCATTATCGAGATGAATCAGCTGATCAAATAACGTCGGAACGCAGGGGGAATGGGTCCCATCTTTCGGATAAAACGGAATCAGAAAAATCAGTTTCAACCTGTTTAAAAAGGAGCGTGTCATGAGCATTCTGAAGGAGTTCAAGGAATTTGCCGTTAAGGGCAACGTCGTTGACATGGCAGTGGGTATTATCATCGGCGCGGCTTTCGGTAAGATCGTTTCTTCCATTGTGGGCGACGTGATCATGCCGCCCATCGGACTGCTGCTCGGCGGCATGGACTTCGCCGACCTGGCGGTTACATTGAAGGAGGCTTCCGGCAACACACCGGCGGTTGTCATATCCTATGGCAAGTTCATCCAAACCGTTGTGGATTTCACGATTGTGGCCTTCGCGATTTTTATGCTGGTCAAAGGCATCAATTCCTTGAAACGTAAAAAGGAAGAAGCGCCTAAAGCGCCGCCGGAACCTCCGATGGAACAAAAGCTGCTGGCGGAAATTCGGGACATCCTGAAAGCAAAGGGATAGTTCTTAAAAGTCAGAAAAGATGCTGCCCGGCCCAAAGGCTGCGCTACCGGTCATGATAATCCGGCCCACGTGAACGGTCGGGAAGTGATCACGGCGTCGCAGGCACCGGCAATGCGGACGGTTTCCGGGTTGAATATATTCAGCAGGACGATGGATAGCCCGGCATGGGCGAGCATGGGTAGAAAGGCGCGTTCCAGAACTCCTTTTTGTTCCATAGGCCCCGGCCCGGCAATGAGATTGGAGAGGCCGGCGATGGTACGAACAGGAAACCCCAAAAGATCGGGCAGATTGCGAATGAGGGACAACACCTCCCGGTTGTGGCGCATCCCATTCTCCCATATCGCCGGTGCGATCACCGGGTCGATGATCAACCGGTTTTCGTCGACGCCCGCTTTGAGGATTTCGCCGTGCACCCTCAGGGCGATATCCGTGAGGTCCCCCTCATCCATGGGAACATGCCCGTTGGGTTGCAGGAGATAGCCGACGATATCGGCATCGTATTTCCGGGCGAGCGGCAGAATCCGTTCCAGTTTTTCCGGTTCCAGGGAAAACCCGTTGATGAGGGCGTTTGGTTTTCCGGCTGCCAGACCGGCCTCCATGGCCTTAGGATTGGAGGTGTCCACCAGAAACGGCAGGTGGGTGGCGGCCTGGACAGTTTCCACCAGAAATCGCATCTTGGTTTCCGGGTCCCGCGCCAGGGGACCGGAATTGATGTCGATGACGTTCGCACCGGCCTTTTCCATGCGCCGCACCAGTTCGATGATGGCATCCGCCTCCATCCGGTTAAGGGCCGCTTCCACCACCGGACGCGTGACGGTCAGATTGTCCGCTGCGATCAGCATGTGAATTTCGTACTCACTTTCTTTTCGGATCCGTCCCTAACAAGGGGGTATTCCTTTCCTCTTCCTTGCCGCCCATGGCCGGTAACCACTCGCCATGCGTTCGTCAATATAATGAAATCGGTTGAAAAGCGCAAAGCCCATTTCACGAATCAATTGAACATCGCATCAAATTCGGCTATAGCATTCCCAACAGAAAAATGTTCTCTATCCGGAAGAAACGATTCCACGCATAAGACCTTCTCAAACCAAGCAAGAAGGAGATTTGTTTATGAAAAAGATCATGATCGGGTTCGCGATTTTCCTGGGGCTGGTCCTATGCCTTCTGATCATCCTGCCTTTTGTCGTCAACATCAAGGACATCGTGGCCGCCCAGATTCCTGCGATTGAGAAACAGCTCCATCGCAAAATATCCATCGGTGATGTGAAGTTGACGCTGCTCACCGGTGTAGGGGCTGAAATTAAGAACGTCAGCATTTCCAATCACCCGGATTTCCGAAAAGAAGCCTTCGTCAGCATGGAGAGCCTGCAAGCCAAAGTTCGGCTGCTGCCCCTGTTAAAAAAGACGGTGACGATTTCCTCGATTTCCATCCGGAAACCCGACATCCTGATTGAAAAAGACGCCGGCGGCCGCATGAACTTCGCCGATATGATCACACCCAAGGAAACACCCGAACCGAAACAGGCGGAAACCGGCACGAAAGAGCCGCCCAAAGATCCCTTGGCGTTACTCCAAACGTTTCAGGTATCCAACCTTTCCATCAAAGACGCCCGTTTCCGTTTCTTCGACGCCTCGCATCCCGGAACCGCCAAGGAATATGCTTTGGACCGGCTCAATCTTTCCCTCGACGCCGCGTACTCGCCTCAGGAAATCAGATTGGACCTGGACACGGATGTCACTGTCATCGTCAGCGATGTATTTCCCAAGGATTCCGGGGCGCCCTTGTCCATCCGCTGTACGACCGTTCTCGGGAAAGACAGTATCCAGATCGAACAGTTGAAACTGGTTCTCGGAGAGATGGCCTTCACCGCTGCAGCCCAAATTCAAAACTTCACCGCACCGCGCATCGAAGGCAAGATGAGCCTGGAACCGACATCCCTGGACGCCTTGGCGAAAATCCTGCCCGTTCTGAAGCCTTTTGACCTGAAGGGGAAACTGGCCTTGCCCGACCTGCGAATTACCGGCACCGTCGATGAATTGAAAGCCCTGAAAGGCATCAGCGGAAACCTGACCTTGCAGAACGGAAGCGTCACGCCCGCCGCATTGGAGAAAACCATCGAAAAAATCCAGGTATCCGCCGCGCTGGCGGGCAAGGATGTCAAGATTCAGGAGATCTCCTTCCAGGTGGGCCCCTCCGATATCCGTATCGATGCCGTCATTCAAAATATCCTGAAACCGGCCGTCTCCTTCCAGCTGGCCTCTTCGAATTTGGATATCGACGCCCTGTTACCCCCCCCTTCCAAAACGCAACCGGTAGAAGGAAAAAAAGAACCAACGCAAACGCCGGATACGAAAGGCGAGGCCTCCAAACCGAAAAAAGCGCCGGATCTGAAGGTCAACGGCCGGGTGGCCATCAAAAAGTGCACGGTCAACCATATGCAACTCGATGATGTGACAGCGGAATTGGAATACGTCAACGCAATCGCCTTGCTGAAGAACCTGCGCTTCACCGCTTTCGGGGGTACCGTTGCCACCAGCGCCCGGGTGGATCTTGCGGATATGCAGACGCCCAAATGGAATATCGATCTGTCCACCGAAAAAATCAACGCCAATTCCGCGCTCAGCCAGCTCAGCAGCCTGAAAGACACCTTGTACGGCGATGTAAACACAACGTTGTCGCTCCAGGGAACCGGCAAAGACTGGCCCTCCATTTCCAAAAGCATGGACGGAAAAGGCTCGGCGAGCGTCGCCAACGGGAAATTTGCTTCGGTCAACCTGTTGGATGCGGTCGGTCAAAGCCTGCTCCATTTTCAAGGTCTGGGCCTTCTGGCCCAGACCCTCTCCCCCCAGGGGGGAACCCCTCTGAAGGAAACGGCTTTCCAGGATCTGACCGGGAAATTGGCGATTCTGGAAGGGAAAATCCAAGTGGAAGCCTTGAAGCTCGCAGCCCGGGATTTCCTGCTCTCCGGCGGCGGCAAAATCGGTTTGGATAAATCGTTGGATCTCCGAACGGCCGTCGTGCTTTCCGATACCCTTTCCGCCCGTCTGGAAAAAGACCCGTATTTGAAATATCTGTTAAATCAAAACAAGCAACTGGAAATTCCTTGCGCCATCAAGGGGGATATCATGAAACCCCAGGTGGCGGCGGACGGTGACAGTCTCAACCGATTGCTCCAAAAAGCGGCCACAAATGCCGCCAAAGATCAGCTGCAACAAGGCGTGGAACAAAAGCTGGGGAAAGACGCGGGGAAACTGTTACAGGGAATATTCAAGTAAATTGGGGTTGGATCGATGATTTCGATTGACGCCGTCCGGGAGAAGGTCCGTCGAACCCGGGCGGCATGGGGAAAACCATATGAATGCATATCAGCAGGAACAACTGGAAGCCCTGACCATGGTCCGTGGGCATCTGGATATTCTGGGTGCGGCGACGGCGGATCGCCTTCGGTCCTTGCTGACGGAATACCGTTCCTTCCGTTCACGAGCGGCGGATTTTCTGGAAACCCATTTTCAAAGCACCTGCACGGAAACCTGTTATCGCAGCAACCGCAGCGCCTGCTGCTCCAAGGACGGCATTATCACCTTCTTTGCCGATATAGCCGTCAATGCCCTGGTTTCCAGCCCTGAGGAACTGGCGCGGATGGAAGCCGCCATCCGACATCCGTTGAACGAGTTCAAATGCATCTACCTGTCGGAAAATGGTTGTGTGTGGCGAATCAAACCCATCGTTTGCGAATTCTTTCTGTGTGATGAAGCCGAGAGAAAGGTCTTTGGCAACAATTCCGTGGCCCGGGAACAGTGGGAGGCCTTCCAGGTCGGTAAAAAAGCCTATACCTGGCCCGATCGACCGGTGTTGTTTGAAACCATCGAAAGCGCGTACATCGCCCAAGGATGCCGATCATCACTGATGTACCTGCATAACAGCCCTGGGCTGCTGCGAATCCGGCGCTTGCGAGCTGAAAAAGAAAACCTGCCTGTCGGCTACGAATTCTCCAAAGACGCCAAATCCGCTTGCGGGGACAGGATCCGATAAGCGACCCCCAACCGACGCACCAGGTTCATGAAAAACTTCGGCAGTGGTACGTCGCGGTCCATCCGCAAAATTCCCACTTCCCTGGCCCGCGTCAGAATACCTTCATTGCCTATGCCTTCCTGGCTGTCGCATAGAAACTGAACCCGAAGGGCATCGGTGAGCGGCAGTCGCAGCGCTTCGAACCGGGTGGCGATACACGTGATTTCCCTGTCGACGACCGTTCGATTCTCATCCACAAACTGCATAAAGCGCGTTTCCGTATTGGGGGTTCCGAAAAGATCATTGATCACGGCACCGGTGAGCATGCCGATATCGGAGGAATCACGATCCGGATATTTCTCCGCCAGATACGGCTTCAGCTCTTTATACAAGATCATTTTCACCACCACCACGCCCTCCCGCAGGACGGGTATCAGTTTGCTTTCGAATTCCATTCATCACCTCTTATGGTCAACGCCCCAAATGGGGAAAGTTTGCTATACACAGCGTCTGGACGAATTTCAAGTTCTATTCGGTTTTTTCCGTTCCATGCCGCGATCGGTGTTGTGAAAGGATACTTGACCGGAGACGGACATGTTTCTGCGGCAAAACGGTCGATGGGAGGCCCGTCATTATTCCCTTGACCATGCCATCCCATTGAAGATAAACAGGGACCTATGGTAACCACTTCCGATGACGTTTCGACTGCCACCAGGGAGAAGACGCCGACCGACTCGAAAAGGAAACAGCACATGAACAAATTCGGTGAACGACTGAAAAGTCTGAGAGAATCCAAAAAACTGGCCTTGGCCGAAGCCTGCCGACTATTGAGCATCCCCCAATCCAGATTGCATGAACTGGAACGCGGGGTCAGAATTCCCACACCCGGACAGGTCGAACGCCTGGAAAAATTCTATCAGGTCGATCCGGGTCTGCTGGCCGCCCTCATGCAATAATCGATCGAAACCGTCAATCGACTCGCTACTCCACGACCCGCTTTCCGATCGGACGCCGACAACCGGATGGTTCGGCCCCAAAAGCATCCACCAAGGGCGGACGATAGAAAAGGCAAGAAGATATACGCCATGCGCCGCAAGGACAGGGAAATCACCGATCGAAAAGCCATCGACGACATCATCAGCCGTTGCCGGGTTTGCCGCTTGGCCATGTGTGACGGAGATCAGCCCTATATTGTCCCACTGAGTTTCGGTTATGACGGTCGCTCAATTTACTTTCACGCCGCAAGCGAGGGGAAAAAGGTCGATATTATCCGCAGAAACGATAGGGTATGTTTCGAATTCGACGTCCTCCATGAAGTCGTCATGGCCGATCTGCCGTGCAACTGGGGCATGAGATACGAAAGCGTTATCGGAACCGGTCGCATTCATATCGAGAGCGACCCGGAAGATAAACGCCGCGCGCTGGAATGGATCATGCGGCAATACGGTGACGGCAATTGGATTTTTCCGGACCGTATGATTGCCGACACGCTGGTTCTTCGGTTGCACATCATCGACATCATCGGGAAAATCCGTCCATGACACGTCGGCATACCCCGTTCCCCATTCATGGGCAACGGCATTCGGCGGTTCAAAAGGCGTCGCATCAATTCAATAAATTTCCTTGTTTGTCGATCACTCGCTGACGACCATTCCATGTCACGACTGCTCGCCCCTGCTCAAAGAACCCCGCCTTTTCGAATTGCGGGGCAATTACGACCACGCCCTGCCGGTCAATGAACCCCCACTTGCCACCCATAATGAGGATATGCTCACCCTCTTTTTGCGTCACACAGCCTGCGCAGAACGCCGCGAGTCCCTCGGCAAACGGTGCCGCAAAATCATACCGCGGGAAAATCTCTTCCCGACCTCTTTCATTGAAAAAGCCGAACCGACCGTTCACCGTGAAGCGAGCCAACCCCTCTTGAAAAGGGTCCGGACCGTTATCGAATACAAAGGGACGGATCAGCGCAATTCCCTGTCTGTCAATATACAACCAGCCGGTTTCATCAACGACGGAAGCGATATCGTGCTCTGAAAAGTCTCCGGCAACGCGAAACCGCGGTGTTATCTTCACCGCACCGGAGGTGTTCCGATACCCCCATAATTGGCTTTTCGCGTCTTCAAACGCGACCAGGTCCTCCATGGCAGCCACCGGAACGACCGTTAATGCCGCCCATGCGGCCGCCAACAACAGAGCGGGGATGATCCGTTGCAACCTCATAAAATCTCTCCTGTGAACCGATTTCCGTGTATGCTCCGTTTCTGGAGACGAGGAGAAACCGGGCTATCGAAACGGATTGCCGGCGGCGATTTTCAGGCAGCCCTTTGGACAAGCGTCAACACAGCGCTCGCACAGAATACACTGGCAATCCCGGACCCTTCGATTTTCCCGGACAGCGCCCATGACGTCCACCATCATCGGACAGGACAAATTGCACACGGAACAATCCGTGCAGGCATCGGAATTCACCGGTGTAATTTTGAAAATCGAATACCTCGAAACAAGACCGGACAGGGTCAGGAAGGGACAGAGCAATCGACAGTACGCCCGACGCCCCAACAAACTCGTGAAACCAAGTCCGAAACCGATTATCAGCAGGTTTTCACCGATCATCCAGTAACGACGAGCCGCATCGTCATATACCGGGTTGTGCCGACAGGCGAAGAAAAGGGAGACCAGTACCAGTGCGACAAGATAACTCCAGGCCAACGCCTCGGAACGCTTTTTCGAGGACCGCCCCCGCATTCCTTTCCGGCCGGGATCGGCCAGTTCGAAAATCACCGCATCCCAGCACGCCCGCGAGCAGAACCCATTGCCGAAAATAAATGGAATGGCCGCACGGGCGATGAACAGCTGAATCAGCGCGCCGCTGACGACCCCGGCTACGGAGTCGAATACCACCTGCGGGAACTGAAAACTGACATTCAGACGGAGCGACAGACCCGCAAACAGAAAGATACCCAGAGCCGACAACTGTATCAGGCGTATCGACTGACTCAGTCGCGGATAGAGATTGGTCACCAATATTGACGACATGCCGACGAATCCGATCAGGGAGAACATCACGAAATACCAGTTGTTTTCCCGGAACAGGGCGACAATTGTTCCAACCGAAACAAATATCAACAATACGATCAAGGGCAATGCGGCTTTTTTAGCGATCATGAATCGTTTCCGGGTATCCTGGAATCGCGTTCCCCGATCATACGCACCAGTTCATCAAGGGCTTCAGGGGTCAGGATTTCCGCGAATCGCTGCCCTCCGGTGCTGTTTTGCTTATAAAAATCGATACAGGCGCTCACGAAATACAGCACCGCCTGTTCGCTGAAAATACCGGGTATCGCTGTAGCCAGTCGCGGCCGTCGGCCCAATTTGCCGCCGACCAGAATCTTCCATCCCTTTTCCTGTTCCACCAGGGTTCCGGTTTGGCAACTTTCGATGCAGATCCCGCAGGAAAGGCAGGCTGCCCCATCGATCTCAGGTTTTTCATTTTCCATATTCATGGTAACCGCCATATCCGGACACAAGGCCGTACAATTCCCGCATTGTTTACAATATTCATCGGTTATCCGCGGCCGGACAGCACCGATCAGCCCGATATCCTTGATCTGGGGTTGGGAACAGGCGTTGGGGCATTCCGCCAGGGTCACCCGGAATTCATGATGATATTTCAGTGCACCCTTTACGCGCTGCCGGAGAAAGGTCAACAAATCCGCCTGCTCCAGCAAACGAGCCAGTTTTTCCAGTAATTCCTCGCCGTGGACGGCTCGGTTTGGGCAGCCACCGGGCCCGAAACAGATGTCCAGTTGATAGCCCTTGATATCGGAAGGCATCCCTTTTAAAAATCGACGGCGGCTGGCCTCCACCTCAGCCGGGGAGACCAGATTTTTACCGGCGTCTCGGGTTTCCGTTTCGACCCGCTCTTTGACTTTTTTCCGGACGAAAAACGGCACCCGCTTGATGGCCTCTTCCGCCTCCGGTGTCCATTTCATGGCCTTACCCTTTCCCCTTAGGCGAATCCAAGCAGGCGCCCGCCCTGATAGACAACAAATGCCGTCAACCAGGCGATCAGCGTGCTGTAGCAAATACTGAACATGGTCCATTTCAAGGATGCGGTTTCCCGGTGAATAACCGTCATCGTAGCCAGACAAGGCACATACAGAAGAACGAACAGCATCATGGCCAAAGCCGCAAGGGGCGTCATGCCGGAAACGGCCAGGGACCGCTGCAGGGCGTCGGTTTCGTTGTCAGCCGCGTACAGCACACCCATGGTGCTGACTACGATCTCCTTGGCGACAAAACCGCTCAGGAGCGCCACCCCCCCGCGCCAGTCGATTCCCAGGGGAGCGAAAAAAGGCGCAATCGTCTTCCCGATTGTTCCCATCCATGATTTTTCGCTTTTTTCCATCTGTTTGAGCTTGTCGATTCTGGCCAGTCGAACTTTCATTTCCTGCAGCAAAACCGTCCGGTCTCCGGGGAGCGCCTGTTCCAGACGGTCGCCGAATTCCGTTTCCACGTGCCTTTGGGCTGCGGTGTAATCGGTGGAATAGGTCACCTGGCGGGGAAAGGCCGACAAGGTCCAAATCACTACCGAACCCACGAGAATGATACCGCCCATTTTCTTCAGAAAGAGCTTGCTGCGATCCCACATATGGATCAGCAGGTTCTTGGCCATGGGCATGCGATAGGGCGGCAGTTCCATTACAAAGGGCGCATCGGCGCCCTTCAGCAAGGTGGAGCGAAATAACCGCCCACTCACGATGGCAATGATGATGCCGGTAATGTAAATGCCGAACAGAACGCTGCCCGCTCGATGGCTGAAAAACGTTCCGGCCAATACGATATAGATGGGCAACCGGGCGGAACAGGACATGAAGGGAGTGATCAGAATGGTCAGAATACGATCTTTTTCACTCTCCAGGGTCCGAGACGCCATAATGGCCGGCACATTGCAGCCGAACCCCATGAGCATGGGAATAAACGACTTCCCATGCAGACCGATCAGATGCATGATGCGGTCCATCAAAAAGGCGGCACGGGCCATGTAGCCGGTATCTTCAAACAAGGCGATGCAGAAGAAAAGAATCAGGATATTCGGCATGAAAACAATGACACTCCCCACTCCGGCGACGATCCCGTCCAGAATCAATTCTTTCAGAATGCCGCCCGGCAGCAGGGCGGCAAGCAGGGCGGAAAGACCTTTCACGGCCTGGTTGATCCAATCCATGGGATAGGCGCCGATGGTAAAGGTCAACTGAAACATGGCCCAGATCAAAAGAATAAAAATGGGAAACCCCAGAAAACGGTCGGTCAGCACCATATCGATGGCGCGCGAAATATCCACCCGTTGACTTCGCGACGTGGTCAGGACTTCCTTGATGATACCGGCGATGAACCCATAACGCTCATCGGTCATGATGATTTCCGGATCATCGTCCAGCCGACTGGTCAAGGCCTCCCGCTGGGCCTGGGCCGCGTTTAGAATCACCGAAGCTTTTTCCGGCAGTTTTTCGATCAATCTTTTTTTCAGGATATTGTCATCCTCCAGAAGCTTGATGGCCATCCAGCGCAGATCGTACCCCAGTCCCGTCCAGGCCGGCTGTTCCCGGATCAGGTTGTGTAACACATGGATGGCTTCCTCAATATCCTTGTTGTATTGAACCCGACGTTTCTGTTGTGATATTTTTTCTTTTTCGGCTAAGTCGACAGCGGCTTTCAGCAACGCCTCCATGCCTTCGTTTTTGTTACCCACCGTGAAAACCACTGGAACGTCCAAGAGTTCGGACAGTTTATCCGCGTCGATTTTGATTCCCCGCGTGCGGGCGAGGTCATGCATGTTCAGCGCAAACATGACTTTGCTGCAATCCAGTTCACGCATCTGGGTGGCCAGATAGAGGCTGCGCTCCAGATTGGACGCATCGATAATATTGATGACCACATCCGGTTTCTCTTCCAGAATAAAGTCCCGGGCCACGATTTCTTCGATGGAAAAGGGGGTGAGACTGTAAGTGCCGGGCAGATCGATGATGCTCAGATCATATCCGAATTTTTTGATCCGACCTTCTTTTTTTTCCACCGTCACGCCCGGCCAGTTTCCCACTTTCTGGCGCGTACCGGTAAGCATATTGAATATGGTTGTTTTTCCCGAATTGGGATTGCCTGCCAAGGCGATGGTAATCGTTTTCTGCTCCATGACGGCGTTCCTCATCGAATGCGATCAACCATGATCTGAGCGGCTTCTTCCACTCGCAGGGAAACGTGATAGCCTTTCACGATCAATTCCACCGGATCCTTTAGGGGAGCATATTTCTCCACATACACTTCCGTCCCTTTCAAAATTCCCATTTCCAGAATGCGGCGACGCAAAGCGCCGTTGCCGCCGATTCGGGTAATGATGCCGAGCTGTCCCTGTTTCATTTCACTTAACTGCATATGCAACTGTACTCCAATTCCTGTTCAGAATTTCGTCCGCCGCGCGCGCCAAATTCACCGGAACGCACGACTCCATCCGGCCCCAAACCTGGTATCATCCGATACAAAGATCCAAACCGGTTCATCAAGATAAAGCGACGTCCGGTGCTTGTCAACCGAGGTCTTGGTGAAACCTCTCCCCCAAGCATGATACCTTTTCATCCCGATCACTTCCGGCAACCGCAGGCGGTTGTTACATCCAGAGCGCTTCCCCCTGAGGCTTTGCGCGGCCAACAGGATTTGGCGATCAACAGCAGCAATAGGATGGCGCCCATCGTTGAAATCCACGCCATGGACTCCGTTTGTCCACCCTGGCTCCATTGGACGGCATCGATCCCCAGGTATTCATAGAGCACATCGGTTCCCAATCCCAGAAGAAGCGAGACGCCCGCAATGGCGACCAGATATATCGCCGCTGCCTTTCCCCCAAGGATTCTGATGACCACCATCAGCGAAGCGGCATTGGTAGCCGGCCCGGCCAGCAAGAAGACGAGCGCCGCCCCTGGGGATAGACCTTTCATGGCCAAGGCAGCGGCAATGGGGGTCGAGGCGGTGGCGCAAACATAGAACGGCACGGCCACGATCAACATGATGAGCATGGGGATCATACCGCCGCCCATATACCGCTCCATAAATTCCGGAGACAGATAGGCGGAAATCACTCCGGCGATGACCAACCCCAGCAGGAACCACTTGCCGATATCCTGCAATAAATCACCGAAAGAATATGAAATACCGCTGTACACTCTGCGGAGTAGCGATGCGCTGCGGGGCTTCGCGTTCTCGGCACATCCGCAGCCGCTACAGGTGCATCCTTCCGTTGGGATTGTCTGCGGAACGATGACTTTGTTCCGGTTTCTTTCCGTCCAGTTAACGCCCAAACCCGCCACCGTGGCGGTGATAAAAGCCGCCACAGGACGAATAACGGTCATCAGCGGGTCCAGCAATGCATAGGTGATCGCCATGGAGTCCACCCCGGTTTCCGGGGTGGATATCAAAAAAGCCACCGTGGCCCCCTTGCCGGCGCCTTGCCGGTGCAGACCCGCGGCAGCCGGAACGACACCGCAACTGCACAACGGAAGGGGAATCCCCAAAAGGGATGCCTTCAGAACAGCGAGCGAATTCCCGTTGCCCAGGTGACGAAATACCCAATCGTCCGGCGCCAGGCCTTTGATAACACCGGCCACGGTAAAACCGAACAACATAAAAAGCGCTGAATCCTGGAGCATATGCCAGGATTCCATCAGTATCTTATAAAGAATTCCCATCATGTTATCCTTCTCTTACATGGGCCATGCCTTCACTGATCAAATTGAACACATGCGCGTCATCCAGACTGTAGTACACATTTTTGCCCTCCTTGCGGAACCGGACGATTTTCGCGGCCCGAAGAATCCGCAACTGATGGGAAACGGCCGATGAACTCAAGGCGAGCAGTGTGGCGATATCACAAACACACAATTCCGTTAGGGAAAGGGCGTGAAGAATTCGAACCCGGGTATGATCCCCCAGAACCTTGAACACCTCCGCCAGTTCCAACAGCAGATTCTCTGCGTGCATGGCGTCTCTGACCCGCGCCACTCTTTCCGTATGGACGCACTCCGTTTGACAAACGTCCCTGTTTCCTTGGCTCTTCATTCCACCTCACATATGATCAATTGTTCACACATAGTAGACATGCCCCTGAACAATGTCAACTTTTTTCAACCAACATGTCTTTGATAATATCATGATCTTATGGTAAGACAAAAACGATTTATTCAGCGCCATTATCGCAGATATCGAAATATCTGTTTCTCTCTGTGGACACGTTTTCAAACCGCCCCGTGAAGGAGTCGCCAATGAAAGAATACAAATTTTACCTGGTTGAAAAGAAGCCGCCCATTGCCTGGGTATACCTCAATCGGCCGGAAAAGAAAAACGCCATGAATCCACCGGCCTGGCAGGAGAGCCCGCTGATTTTCGCCGATCTGGATCAGGATCCGGAGATCCGCGTGGTCATTATCGCCGGCAACGGCCCCTGTTTTTCAGCCGGGATTGACCTGATCGGCATGATGCCGGAATTGCCGGAGTTGATGGACAGCGGCCAAAAAGGCGGAATTAAATGGAAACTGATTCCGAAGATTCGCGAACTTCAGGAAACCATCACCTGCATTGAAAAATGCCGCAAACCGGTGATCGCCGCCATTCACAATTACTGCATCGGCGCCGGGCTTGACATGGCCACGGCCTGTGATATAAGGCTGGCCTCGGCTGACGCTGTTTTTTCACTGCGGGAAGCGGCGGTCGGTTTTGTAGCGGATGTGGGCGTTCTCCAACGGATTCCGCTGATTGTGGGGCAAGGGCATGCCCGTGAACTGGCATATACCGCAAGGAATATCACAGCGGCCAGAGCCAAGGAGATCCTGCTGGTGAACGAGGTGTACGAAGACAGGACCTCGTTGCTCGAAAACGCGGAAAGGCTGGCCCTGGAGATCGCCGGGAATTCACCTTTGGCCGTCCAGGCGAGCAAGGACGTGTTCAACTATGGTATCGGCAAATCCATCGAAGAAGGCCTTCAATATGTGGCCTCCATCAGTGCGAATATCATTCCGTCAAATGATCTCATGGAGGCGGTGGCCGCGTTTTCGGAAAAAAGAAAACCAAATTTCAGCGGCAGCTGACGGCTGAAATCCGAATCAAATGGCGGAGTGATTTTTTCCGAATTTTTTTGAGGATGAGGGGTTGAAGACGATCCTTGAGTCAAACAATGAAAATCAATCTGGTCAGCCTCGGCTGCGCCAGAAATCTGGTCGACAGCGAAATCATGCTGGGGGACTTTTCGGACGCCGGATGGGAGATTGTTCCGGACCCGGCGATGGCTGATGTTATTGTCGTCAATACCTGCAGTTTTATCGAAAGCGCCGTGGAAGAATCCATCGATACCATTCTAGAGCTGGCCGCTTACAAGGAAAGCGGCCGATGCCGCAGACTGGTTGTCGCAGGATGCCTGCCCGAACGATTCCGGGAGAACCTTGCGGAATCACTTCCGGAAGTCGATATTTTCCTGGGCACCGGAGCCTATGACCAGATCATGATCGCTGTTCAGGATAGTCTGGAAAAGGAAACGCGCGCCTGCCTTCTCCCGGACCCGGATGCGATGGATATCCGGAAAGGTTCGCCGAAGCGGGTTCCCACTTCCTATCCAACGGCATACCTGAAAATCGCCGAAGGCTGCAGCAAGCACTGTACCTATTGTATAATCCCCAAACTGCGCGGAAGTCACCGCAGCAGGTGGAAGGGGCATATTATCGAAGAAGCCCGCACACTCGTCACCGCGGGTATCCGTGAACTGGTGCTGGTAGCCCAGGATACGACCGCCTACGGCGTTGATCTGAAGCCGCCCGCCGGTCTCGCCGATCTGCTTTCGGACCTTGCCGCCATGGACTCCGGTCTTTGGATCCGCTTTCTGTACGGTCATCCGGAATCCATCCAGGATCGAGTCCTGCAAGTGGTTGCCGACCATCCAAACATCTGCGCCTACTTTGACATCCCCATCCAGCATTCCAGCAACCCGGTATTGAAACGAATGGGACGCGGTTACACGAAGGACGATCTGAAACGACTGTTCGACCGGATTCGAAAACGCATGCCGGATGCCGCCCTGCGCACCACGGTCATGGTCGGTTTTCCGGGGGAGAGCGAAACCGATTTCAAGAGCCTGATGGATTTCATACAAGAAATCCGCTTCGACCATCTGGGGGTCTTTACCTATTCGGATGCCGAAGAGCTGCCGGCCCATCACCTGCCGGACCACGTGAAAGCCCGGATCGCCAGGGACCGGCAGGACATTCTCATGGCCTGCCAGGCGGATATTTCCCTTGCGAAAAATCGAAGTCGAATCGGCCGGAATTTTACCGTTCTGATCGAAGGCCGAAACGAGGATGGATCCCCGTTCGGCAGGACATATTTTCAGGCTCCGGAGGTGGATGGGCTGACATATGTCCATTCCCCGCAGCTTTCACCTGGAGATTTTGTAGAAGTCGCCATAACGGAAGCCTTTGACTATGATGTGATCGGAGAGCCGCTATGCGTGACCTGAAAACCGACATTCTATCCCTTGCAGCGGAAGATCTGAAAGAGATCGAGCATGCATTGCGCTACAATTTAAGCACTTATCTGGATCTGGTTGAAAAAGTGGCCGGTCATATCCTGTTCAGCGGCGGCAAACGATTCCGCCCCCTTCTCATGGTTCTTTCGGCCCGACTATGCGGATACCGCGGCGACTATGACAAGACGTTTTCCGTGATTTTTGAATATCTCCATGCCGCCACCTTGCTTCATGACGACCTCGTGGACGAGGCGGTCATGCGACGGGGCCGACCGGCAGCCAATACGGTATATGGCAACGCCGCCGCGGTTCTGGTGGGGGATTTTCTGTTGGCCAGGTCCCTTTCCATCGCCGCTGCAACGGGGAAAATATCGGTCATTCAATCCATCGGCGCCATCACGGAAGACATGTCCCAGGGAGAAATTCATCAATTGATCGGTAAGGGAAATATCAACCTGACGGAAACCGAATATTTGGAAGTGATCCGCCGTAAAACCGCTGCTTTGATTCAGGGCGCCTGTCATACCGGAGCGCTCGTCGCCGAAGCGCCGCCGATGAAGGCCTCGGCTTTGGGAAATTTTGGTTTGAATCTGGGCATGGCTTTCCAAATGGCCGACGATCTTCTGGATTATCTCGCCGACTCAAGGCTTCTTGGCAAGGAAATCGGAGCCGATCTTCGGGAAGGCAAGATGACGCTTCCCCTCATCTATTCGTTACGGATGGCCTCCCCCGGTGATCGACGTAGGATGGAAGCGATCATCACCCGGGGAGATCCCTCTGATCAAGACTTTGACGATTTGATTCAGCTACTTGAAACATACGGCGGAATTGACTATACAAAGCGAATGGCAACGGATTATGTGAACGCAGCGAAACAGGCACTGACGTTGTTCGAGGCATCCGAGACCAAAGACTTACTGTTCCTGTTGGCGGATTACACCCTCATCAGAAAAGACTGACGACGGCATGACAACGGCGGCGGATCTCCCCATCCGATGTTGGCCGGCAACCCACTATTTACAGCGAACCGAGCATAGGAATAAAGCGACATGATCATTTTCAATAACGCGACAAAATCCGAAGCGGCTTTCTCCACTTGCCTGATGACCATCCTTTTGATCGTTGGCATATCCGTCGGATGGCATCTGACGTCGCCGACCGATTTGCACGCCAGGGAACCCGGAGGGGTGAAAACCATTGTCGTAATGGGGACCGGAAAGATTCAAAAGGACAACACCGCTGCCGCCAGAGAGCTGGCCATTAACGACAGCCTTGTTTCCGCAGTGAGCTTGACGGTTACCGACATTATGCCCATTGAGATGATCAACGCCAATTTTTCGCGCTTAAACGAAGCGATATACAGTCAGGTCGGACAGTTTATTCAGGAATATCGGGTACTCAGCGAAACGAAATACGCGACCGATTATCGTGTCCTGGTGGAAGTCGATATCGCTGTTGATCGCATCCATGCCTATCTGGCGAATATCGGACTGGATGCCGGAAAAATGGAACTCCCCAAACTTCTTTTCTTGATGGCCGAACGCAATATCGATGACGAGAGGGCCCAATACTGGTGGCAGACGGGGATGCCGATCACCAAAACCGCGGCGGAACAATCCATGTCCGAAAAAATGCAAAAACAGGGATTTGTCGTTTTAACGCCCGACCATTTCCCATCCTCCATGGACAATGCAGGCCTGAACACCCCGGAGCCTTCCAATGCAGCGGCCCTATCCTTGGCCAAATATTTCGCTGCCGACATATTAATACTGGGAAGCGCGTTTGCCGAACCGGCGGCCAACAGCATGGAAGGGACCATCCGAACGTATCGGGGAACCGTATCCGCTAGAGCGATCTGGGTCCAAACCGGTGAGGAGGTCGCCGTCACCTATCGGAGCGACGCCGGAGTCAGTCCGGATCCACAGATCGGAGGCAGGGAGGCCATCGCGAGCGCCGGCGCAACCGCCGGGGAAGACCTCGGGCTTCAAATCATTGCCGCCTTGAAAACCCATAAAAAGGAAAGTTCCTTCATCACCATTGTCGTCAAAGGCGCCAAGCTTCTGACCCATCTTGTCAAGTTGCGGAAAGCGCTGACAGAAATAAACGATGTCCAAAGTATTCTCGTCTCGGAAATGAAGGCCGGAGAAGCCACACTCAAGGTTGGCTACCAGAAGGAACCCCGCCAGCTGGCGCAAACCCTGCTGTTGAAGCCTTTTGACGGATTTGGGATCAATATCGCCGCCATCGGAGATGATAGTATGACCATCGAACTGATTCCCGCAGGCCGGATGTCGGGAACGGTTTCGAAAGACCGACCCATGGAATAAAAAACGGACAATTTAGGAACGCATTGGCTATCAACATACCGAACATCATCACCCTGATTCGAATACTGCTGGTGCCGCTGTTCATTATCTGCCTGCAAAACCGATTTTTCCCTTATGCACTTCTGGTATTCACCGTCGCCGGAATCAGCGACGGGCTGGATGGTTTTTTGGCCAGACTCCTCGATCAGCGAACTCAGATCGGCGCCATGATAGACCCGATTGCCGACAAACTGCTTGTCATCTCCGCCTTCACCTGCCTGTCGATCATGGGAATTGTCCCGGAATGGTTGACGGTCATCGTCATCAGCCGGGACGTGGTCATTCTGCTGGGCTATGGTGTGTTCATGGCTTCCGATATTCGAATTTCCATCCGCCCGAGCATGATCAGCAAATGCAATACCTGCTTCCAGCTGCTAACGGTTTTCGGCGAGCTGGTTCAGCAGGTGCGTCAGCAATTCGCTCCGGATATATATTCCGGCTGCTTATATGGCGCCACCGCCATTCTGACCATCGTTTCGGGTCTGCATTACATTTACATCGGCCTCAATACCGACCAGGATACCTCCCCCTCATAAACCTGCCGCTCGGACCTTTGGCCGGTCTTATATTTCTATATGTTGTGTTTTTTTTTGACATCTTACAATATATTGTGCTAACACCTCGAAACAGACAAACCGTCATGCCGGGGTGTACATGATGAAAAATGACGAATTCGAAATCCTGGACCACCTCATCAAGGACATGGAAGATTATCCTGAACGCATCGATGTCTCACGGGAAGAGATGGAACAACTGCTGACCGAATACGATGCGGTCAATCAGAAAGAGCGGATTTTCGCTGACGATTTCTGATCAGGGGGCGACGGCTTTTCAATGCAGGCGCATTCAAAAGTCAATTGACGATTGGTGATCTTCCTGCTTTGTAAAAAGGACGAATCATGAACGATTATGACGAGAAGGAATTGCTATTTCAAAAATTAGCGACGCTGTTTCCAAATCCCCAAGAAAATGATCAGGCCGGCAATATACTGTCCGATTATGGTACGGAAGCATCGGAACTGGAGCCGGATCGGGTTCGACTGGCGATATTGAAGCTGGCCGGCGCGGACATCGCTTGTCTGAAGGAAACCACCACCAGCGCCAAACGGGACCATCGTGATGTACTGGCTTGGGCGGAATACCCCAATCAGACCATTGCGCGATCCTTGCCGGACGGCCCCAGAAAAAAGAAAATGATTCAGATGGATCTGGAACAATACAAAGCCTGGCTTTTCGAAAAATAAGGAGTACTGTCATGAAAATAAGCGCAAGAGACGTGATGGTCAAAGACTTTGACACCATCCAATGCGATGCCCCCATTGAAGATGCGGTTCGATTGATTTTTAACGGGAAAACCAGAGCGACCGGTCATAAAACAGTAAGCGTAATGGTGACCAATCGTTTTGGGCAACTGGTGGGAGTTCTATCCATGTTCGATATTCTCTACCACATGCGTCCGCCGATATTGAACTACATGGTCGACACGATCAAATTCGGGGGTGAGGAACTTGATTCATACATCAACCGATTTAAGAAGTTAAAAGTCGAACAGGTAATGCATTCTCCGGTAAGCTATGTAGCGCCGGATTTAGATCTGATGCTCCTTATCGATCGCATGGTGAAAGAAAAAGTTCGCCGCCTGCCGGTTCTGGAAAACAATAAAATCGTCGGTATTGTCTACCTCTCGGAGGTATACTACCACATGTGCAAGGACTGGATGAAAATTGAACTCAAATAAATGCACTTCAACATACTTTTTTCATTACACATCGCAATTGCGAAAAAAAGCTTTGCTTTTGCATAAAGATATGATATCCAACTCCAATCAACTTGTGCAGTGTCTGTTCGAAATACCACGAATCGCAAACAACCGCACAATCCTCATCACATGGAGGCAAGCGGTTTTTTTTTGAACAGAAACGCTGCCAGCGGGACGGCCGAGGGTGCATTCGGCGATAATTTTATCAAGTGGTTTCTCAGCGAAACCGAGAAAAAAGGAGCAAGTGAACATGCCAGAAGGAATTGTAAAATGGTTTAATGCCTCCAAGGGGTTCGGATTTATCGAGAAGGAAGATGGCACGGATGTTTTCGTACATTATTCAGCGATTAAAGTTCAGGGGTTCAAATCGCTCGAAGAAGGCATGAGAGTCAAATTTGATATCGTTGAGGGTAAGAAAGGTCCTGCCGCAGACAATGTAGTCCCGCTGTAAGACTATCATGGTATGATGCGCATGCCCCGCGCCAACGGCGGGGCTTTATTCCGGAAAAGACGCTGCCTTGCTCCGTCATCTCTAACGGCTTTTAAAAGTCGATCGTTCGCTGTCCGTATACTTCTGCGATTTACGGCATGCGGCGGCTTGTTTTTTGCGCGTTAGAGTTCGGGTTTTCGGTCCGCATTGACGTGCCCACGGCCGATATGGAGACCACAGAGACTCGGCTTATCTGGGAATTTTCTGTGGGATCTCCATGCTCTCCGTGGGAAGAGAATTGACGCTTTCCGTGACCGTCAATGGGAATTTCACTCGATAATTTCAAGAACCGAGCGCTTCCTGGCCTTGGCGGAAACAGCATCCAGGATGGTGCGAAGCGCTTTGGCGTTGCGGCCCTGCTTTCCGATTACCTTTCCGATATCTTCCTTGGCAACCTTCAACTCCAACACCAGGGTTTCCTTGCCTTCGATCACCGAGATTTCCACCTGATCTGGATTATCAACCAGTGCTTTCACAATGTACTCTACCAGATTTTTCATGGTCGCTGCCTCCTCTTAAGAAATTAACCTTCGCCCATTCACGGTCAGCAAAACGCTTGCAATTCATTAACTATCCCTACCGGCACATCAGGCTCGTTTCACATATTGAATTGATTGAATATGGCCGCGTTCATGGTTATATACTTTATCGAATCATACGAAAAATATCAAATCTTTTTAAATATTCAAACGTTAATTTAAGATAACGACGATTTTTCCACCCGTCAACAAGGACTCGGCCCAAACCGCACAGCGCCTGACCTGCCGCTATTCGGACAACGCATCAAACTCGGATTTCAAGATCGTAAACGGTTTCGCATATTCGGCGCCGATCCCATAGGCGAATGTGTCGGCGGACGACAACTGACGGCACCATTTAATTTTCGCACCATATCCGCGCCCGGCATCCGCCCATCCCCCTTCCGAAAGATTCGACAATGTAAAAAAAATCCAACTCCCGGCTTTCAGTCGATAATCGGATTCAAAATATAACCCGTGGACACTGTAGTTGCACATCCGGGCATAGACGCGCATGCCATCCATTTCTTCTTTTTCGGTTTCGTTCCGCTCGGACAGAAAAACGATCGGAGATACGTATTCGTAACGTTCATGCTCCCTGCGTTCAAAAATTTTCTGTTTGCCGCCTGCGATCATGAGAGACTCCTTTTCGTCATGTCGGTGTTTTTCTTCGGACCTTGCCCTCTCTTATAAAAATGAAACAATATTTGTGCCAGTATTTCCAGCCATTCGGTATTATTTTTTTATACTAATATATCATAGACTTATTTAATATTTGGCTGTTTACAATTCCCCACGGATCGGCAACAACCGTCTCATTTGCCCATACGATAGGACATTCGTCTCATAACACAGAACAATCCCTGTTCCCCCATTCGGACCAAGACCGCCATCAGTTTCTCAGTAGCCGTCGGCGTGGACGTGTAGCGTCGGTTTGCCACCTCCTGAAAAAATACAACATATGGTGTCATTTTTTTCTTGACACACAACATAAATCCATTTATGGTGCGGGCCATCATCAATAAGAAGGCTATGCATGAATTGAAAAAGGCACGGAAAATGACGATCTCGGTTTTGCGTAGACCGAAAAATGATATCCGGCGCGGCGCTTAGGCACCGTCACCGGATTTTTTTTGTTCGCCGGTTTATTTTTCATCCGTGACGGATGTTGTCAGGTCATGAAGTGAGAAACAATCGGGGTCTGATTGGACGGCCGCCTGTTCAACGAATGCATGGGGGATGATGATGAACGACCGGAAAACCATTCCATCAAGGACGGTTGAAACGCAGCATCGACGCATACCATTTAACAATTTAAAAAGCGTCGAACTTTTCGTAGACGAACTGAATCGGATCTATCAGTTCAAGTTATGGGGAAATGCACTGACCTCCATGTTTGTCCTGGTGAGGGAAGACTCCGAAATTCTCGGCCAGCTCAACGTGGGAAAAACCTTTCACATGAAATATTACGGTCAGGACTCGGTCGGTCCCATTGAAATCCTGAACACCAGGATTAAATACATCGACAAAGTGGATGAAGGGCGTTTTCGAGGCCATTACTTGACCGGACTGACGATCATCTGATGACCATCCGGCAACGGATCATTACCCCGACTTCGTGTCGGGAAGCAATATATACGGTTCTCAACGGCGAAATGAGGGGCAAGGTTCTGATCAGACAACATTCTTGAGTGGCGCCTTTCCTTCCCGCAGGGGGTCCTGATGCGAATGCCCCTCACCCCCGCCGGCTTTGTGCGATCGAGTTTCCATCCGGTTTATGGAGCTTCTTGATTTTGAACAATTCCTCAAACACGAAAAGGGTTTTCCGGAGACTGTCGTATTGTATTCTGGAATCTTCCATGTGATGCCAGGTGATGGGAAATTCCGCCACCCGGTAACCGGACGTCACCGCCAGCCATAAAATCTCGGGATCAAAAATCACACTGAAGAGCCGCTGCCGCAGAAATAGTGACTGGGCTGCCGGACGCGTGAACAGCTTGAATCCGCATTGGGTGTCCCGGAAGGGGATACCGAGATACAGATTTTGTATGGTTGTATATAATTTTGCCGAAAATTCCCGGGCTTTGTTCTGATGATGCGAAACCCGTGAACCGATCAATGTCCGGGAAGCAATTGCGACGTGCGCACCGCCTTGGATCAATGCCAAGCCCTTCTCCATTTCACGGATATCCACCGAGTAGTCCGCATCCATGAACATGACGATCTCGGCATTGCCTTGCAACATTCCGTGCCTGACGGCATAGCCTTTTCCCCGATTGGGAAAATATTCCAGCAGTCTCAGGTCCACATTGAGACCCGCGTCAAACCCGCGCACCACGGCCGCCGTGCCGTCGGTGCTGCCATCACTGACCACCAATATTTCACTGCGGTACGGCTGGGAATTGAGATAGGCCAGCGTCTCCTTCAACGTGTGGACAATGCGATCTTCTTCGTTGTAAGCTGGAATGATAATCGAAAGTTTTTTTTCCATGGGAATACAACCATTCTGCATTATGTTGTCTTGCTTTCACCGGCGTTCCGGACAAACTGCATCTGGTGAAGCTTGTAATATTCACCGCGCGCGGCAAGAAGATCCGCATGTCTGCCCTGCTCCACGATGCGACCGTTGACGATGACGACGATTCGATCGGCCTTGCTGATCGTGGACAGGCGGTGGGCGATGACAAACGTCGTGCGTCCTTTCATTAAATTCTCCAAGGCCTTCTGCACCAGCATCTCCGCCTCGGTATCCAAGGCGGAGGTCGCTTCATCCAGAATCAAAATCGGTGCATTTTTCAGCAGCGCTCTGGCGATACAGAGTCGTTGCCTTTCTCCGCCGGAAAGGCGATTTCCCAGCTCGCCGATATTGGTCTCAAAACCGCTTGGAAACCCTTGAATGAAATCATAGGCATACGCTGCCCGCGCCGCGGATAGAATTTCCTCGTGGTTGGCGTCGAGATTGCCATAGGCGATGTTGTTGCGAACCGTATCGTTAAAAAGAATCGGCTCCTGGGTGACGACGGCGATCTGCCGTCGCAGGTCCTGCAGCGTGGTGTCGCGGATGTCGATGCCATCGATCAGAATCCGTCCTTCGCAGACATCAAAAAACCGGGGAATCAGGTTGACCAGCGTCGACTTGCCTCCACCGCTCATCCCAACCAAAGCCAAAATCTCGCCCGGCTGGACATCCAGACTGATTTCCTTCAGAACCAGTTCATTTCCATACTTGAAAGATACGTTATCGAACGCCACCCGATGGGGTTTGTTTTCCAAGGGGATCGGGTGGGGAGGATCCTGGATTTCCGACTCCCTTTCAATCACATCGAAAACTCGGTCGGCCGCGGCCAACCCTTCCTGGATGGCGTTGTTCAGACGGCTCATCTTTTTGACCGGATCATACAGCATGATAACGGCGGATATAAAGGCGATAAAGGTGCCCACCGTCAGATGGCCTGCAATGACTTGGGAGCCGCCGAACCAGATGACAAAGGCAATGCCCAAGCCGCCGAAAAATTCCATCACCGGGGAAGACAGGGAGCGGGCGATCACCGCCTTCATTTCAATTCGGAACAACCGTTGGTTTTTTTCAGAAAATCGCTTTTTTTCGTACGCCTCCATGCCGAAGGCCTTGACGATTTTGCTCCCGGCAAAAGTTTCGTGAAGAAAAACGCTTATATCCGCCATGGCTTCCTGCCAGAAAGTACTGACCCGACGAACCCGTCTCCCGAAAACAATAATGGGATAAAACGCCAACGGCAGAATAAAAAATGCCACCAGGGCCAATTTCCAGTGCAGAAAAAAAATCAGGCCGGTGAGAAAAATAATGGTAAAAAAATCTCGAATGGAACCGGCCACGGCTTCCGATACCATGTTTTTGATAATGTTGACATCGTTGGTCACCCGCGACATCAATGTTCCGGTTTTTTCCTGATGATAAAAGGACAGGGGCAGATCGGAAATGCGTTCATACAGCAGATCCCTCAGATTCCGGATGATGCCTTCGCCCACATAGCTCATGAAATAGGCCTGACCATACATGCCGACTCCCCGCAGGAAAAACACCACAATTACCGCCAAGGGCACCAAACGCAAGGCAAAGACGTTTTTATTGACAAAAATATCGTCCAGGGCTGGTTTGATCAGGTATGCCGAGGCCGGTGATGTCGCCGCCACCACCAGCATACAAGCCATTGCCAGATAAAGGCGAAAACGGTTTTCCTTGATCAGCGAAAACAGGCTTTTATGCCTGGGTTTCAATGTCAGAATCTTGCTCAACGGGTGATCCCCCGGTGGGATGCCTGGATGAATTCAATGAATTTAATCACATCCGGCTCTTGTTCGACTTCCGCCCGCACACGCTCCATGGCTTCATTCAGGGTCAGGCCAATTCGAAAACAGATGCGATACACCTTTTTCAAGGCCGATATCCGCGCCGGTGAAAACCCATGGCGCTTCAATCCCACACTGTTCAAACCATGCAGACGCGCGCGGTCGCCAGCGGCGATCACATAGGGGGGTATATCCTTGACAACGGCTGCCTTGCCGCCCACATAGGCATATTCCCCGATGCGGACAAATTGGTGGATCGCCACCAGACCACCCACGGTGGCATAATCTCCGATGGTGATATGGCCCGCCAGGGTTGCGTTATTGGCCAGAATCACCTTGCGACCGGTTTTGCAATCATGGGCGATGTGGGTATAGGCCATCAAATAATTCTCCTCGCCCACTTGCGTCAAGCCTCCACCATCCACGGTCCCCCGGTTGATGGTCGCACTTTCCCGAATCACCGTTCCCTGACCGATTGTCAGAAACGTCTTTTCGCCTTTATATTTCAAATCCTGCGGAGGTCCCCCGATGGAAGCATATTGGAATATCTTACATCCCGGTCCGATGGTGACATAGGACTCCACGGTTACATGGGGACCAATAATCGTTCCTTTTCCAATGCGTACATCCCCATGAATGATGGAATAAGGACCAATCTCGACATCGGCATCGATTTCAGCTTGCCGATCAACAATGGCGGTTTTATGAATCATGATTACTCTCTCCCAATGCAGCTAAAAATTCGGCTTCGGCTACACGCTGGCCGTTGACGGTGGCCACGCCACTCATCTTCATGACCTTTTTGCGTCTTTTCAAAATCGTCATTTCCGAAACCAACTGATCTCCCGGTAAAACCGGCTTTCTGAAGCGGGCTTTATCCATGGCCATAAAATATATGAGACTTTGTTTTTCTTGGAATCCGGAGGCATAGGCGAGTAACCCCCCGGCCTGGGCCATGGCCTCCAGGATCATGACACCCGGCATGATCGGGCGACCTGGGAAATGGCCTTGGAAAAAAGGTTCCGATATGCTTACATTTTTTATGGCAATAATGCGTTTCCCCGGAACCAGTTCAATCACCCTGTCAACCAACAACAACGGGTAGCGGTGCGGCAAGATGTCCATGATGTCATGAATATCGAGTGTCGAGGTCATTCTTCCTTTCCTTGCAGTTCCGACTGAAAAGCATCGCTGCCTTGGTCAATGCCGCCAGTTTCCAAACGGCCCAACCGCTTTTCCAGATTCGCGATTTTCCGTTTCATATCCGGCAAGCCGGGCAGTGTCCCCTGAACACGCAGCCACTGCCTGTGGGGCATCTGCGGCGATCCGGATACGGTCTGTCCGTCCGCGACGGATTGGGCCACACCGGCCTGCGGGCCGATGGTCACATGGTTGCCGATGGTCAGGTGGCCGGAAACGCCCACCTGGCCGGCCAACACGGCGTGATTGCCGATGGTCGTGCTTCCGGCAATACCGACTTGGGCCACCAGGAGCGTGTCCTCCCCGACGATGACATTATGCGCGATATGCACCAGATTATCCGTTTTGACGCCGCGTTTTATCCAGGTCTGCCCCATGGTCGCCCGATCAATGGTATTCCCCGCCCCGATTTCCACATCGTCGTCGATGCGGACAATGCCCCGATGGGGTATTTTGATGTAGCTTTCACCATCCGGTGCAAATCCGAAACCGTCGCTGCCGATGACGCTTCCGGCATGAATGACCACCCGGTTACCGATACGACAACGGGAAAGAATCGTCACGTTGGGGTGGATCTCCACATCATCGCCGATAATCACCTGGTTGCCGATAAAAACATTGGGGTGGATGCTCACCCGGTCGCCCATCCGGACATCGTCGGAAATCACGGCGCCGTGCCCGATGGAAACATCCGACCCGCATCGGAAGCCACGCCCCACCTGGGCGCCGGTGCTGATCTTCCGGGGCGGTTTTTCCGCGGGCTGGAACAAATCAATGACCCTGGCAAAGGCCGCCACAGGATTTTTCACCCGCAACAGGTTACAGTGCACGACGACATCCGTGAACGCCATGGGCACCAGTACAGCCCCGGCCTGCGTCGACGGAACTTTTTTTAAAAATTTCGCTTGCGCCGCAAAGGTAATCTGGTCGCTTCCGGCTTGTTCAAAAGGCGCCGGGCCCGAAATCATTTTTTGCCCGTCGCCTTGAAGTTCCGCGCCGACCGCCGCGGCGATTTCGATGAGTGTAACCGACTTCACCCTTACTCCATTCCGGCTTGACTATTTTTTCGGTTTGCCGCCCCGTTCGTTGTATATCTGAATCAACCGGTCCGTCACATCGATGGAAACCGGGTAATAATGGGCCACGGCCTTGTCAATGATGATCAAATACCCTTCTTTTTTACCGATCTCTTCGATGAGCGCCAGAAGATCATCCCGGATTTTACTGACCAATTCGTTCTCCAGCCCCTTCAATTCGGTCAGAAATTTTTTCTCCTGATCCTTGAAATCGCTGACTTTGATACGGTATTCCCGTTCCTTTTGCTCCCGGACTTCCTGGGTCATCACCATGGCTTCGCGCTCCAGACGATCGCGCAAGTCTTTTATTTCCGCTTCCTTTTTTTTCAAGGCGCTTTCCATCTGGGTGCCGTGGTCCTTGAACCGGGCCTGGGCCTCTTTGCCCGCCTTCGAGGTGCTGAGAAAACGCTGAAAATCAATAACGCCGATTTTGGCGACATCCGCCCCAAGAGCGGGCCACGCCGAAACGAAAACCATCGTGATGACAATCGTAACGATCCGCTTGCATGCATTCATTGTTGTCCCCTTTCAAAAAAAACATTCAATCGTGAGAGCCGCAACCATTTTGTCGGCAAACCCAACTTCAATATTTTCATGACCGACCGTCGCCTGCGGTCACGCTAAAATGCGGATCCCATGGCGAATTCCCAGCGGCCCGAGTCTTCATCCTCTTTTCGATCCAGAATCTTTCCGTATTCGATGCGGATCGGCCCCAGGGGAGAATTCCACCGGAAACCGGCTCCGGCGCTCTTGCGCAAATTTCCGAAATCAATCCCCTCCCCATCGTCAAAAGCATTCCCGACGTCAACAAAAAGAACGCCATTCAAACCGGCCTTTTTAAACAGGGGGAAAATGTATTCCCCATTAAAGAGAATATATTTATTGCCGCCCTTTGGATATTCCACGCCATCCGGTGCTTTGTATCTCGGACCGACATCGCGCCATTTAAATCCGCGCAGGGAGTTCATCCCACCCAAGGCGAAGCGGTATTCCTCCGTCAACAAACCACTACCATGTTTCACGACATAACCACCTTCACCGTGCAGAAAACCGGTAGTGCCCCAAAACAAAGGATAATACCAACCGGACTCGACGATAAATTGGGCGAAGTCATAATCCCCGCCGATCGGGCGGCCGGAGTAGGTGACCGTCAGGCTGTGCTGTGAGCCCTCAGAAGGGTTGAGGGCCGAGTCCCTGGAATCGTACTGCAGGGTCGAGGAAACCTTGCTCAGCACAAATTGCCCGGCTTCCACATAAATCGATGCATTTTCAGTGACATCCGTGTACTTGTTCTGTTCATATCCGTAGGCAACCGATAGCCGGGTATAATCCCACACCGGATAGCCCAACCCCATTCCGCCGCCGACGCTTCGTTTGGTGTAGGTATCGTAATCCCGCTCCACATTGTAGAGGCTGGTACTGGCCGAAAGGGGAATATCGAACAACCACGGTTCCGTGAAACTGAGGTCAAACTGTGTGGTCCGGCCGCCGATTTCACCGTTCAGACGCAGGATCTGGGCCCGGCCGAACAGGTTCCGCTCCGTGATGGACGCGGTCACGAACAGATTTTCGAGACTGCTGTACCCCCCGCCGAAACTGAAAGCGCCGGTGGGTTTGTCCTTGACCTCGAGCTTGAGGATCATTTTATCCTCGGCGCTGCCTTTCAGGGTATCCACTTTAATGTCTTCAAAAAAATCTAGCCGATGCAGATTGCGCACCCCACGCTTCAACCGCGTTCCGCTATAGAGCTCCTGCTCATAGACCGGCAACTCCCGACGGATCACCTTATCGCGGGTGCTGGTATTGCCGGTGATGAGAATTTTTTCAAAATACACCGGGTTCCCTTTTTTGATCACAAAGGAGACATCCGCGGTCTTTTGCTCCATGTTCCGTTCCAGGCGCGGGAAAATATCGGCATAAAAATACCCCTTGTCGGCATAAATATCCGTAAGGGACAATACGTCCTTACGCAAGATATCGCGGCTCACGGGGTCCCCGGTTTTGGCCTTCATACGCCTGAGCAGCGATGCCTTGGATCGAATCAGGTCCCCTTCCAGCTCGATTTTCCCGACCTGGTATCGAGGCCCCTCTTCCATCTTGAACTTGATGGAGATGGCATCTCCTTCATAATGGATTTCCGGTTCCGCGATCCGGGCGTCGATATACCCGTTGTTATGGTAGAACGCTTCGAGCTTGGCCGTATCCTGATTGAGTTTTTCCATATTCAATTCGCCGGAGTCGGTAATCAGCGAAAAAAAACCTTCCTCCGTTGTATTCATCTCGCCCATTTCACCGGAATCGGTAAACCATGAAAAAGGCGGATAGGCCCACAGGCCTGATTCCTTCGCCTTCAAATCCCGCAGTTCGTCTTCCGAAAAGGCATGGTTCCCTTCGAAAGTGATTTTTTGGATCTTGGCCTTTTCGCCTTCCTCGATCTTGAAGATCAAATCCGCCTGGTTGTTCTCGAGGGATTCGATCTCGTAGGTCACGACGGCATTGTGATAATTCTTGTCCTTGTAAAGGGCTTTGATCTTATTGACTTCCTTCTTAATCTTGAAGATGTTGAAAATGGATCCGGTGCGGATATCGATATTTTCCTGGATCTCCTCACCTTTAAACTCATCGTTGCCTTCGAAGATCACTTTGCGGATCGTGGGTTTTTCGGTTACATGAAACACAACGATTTTCCCGCTGGGGCTGGTATCATACTCGATACGGATATCCTCGAAATACCCCATGGCATATATATTCTTCAAGTCATTGGTCAAATTTTGCGGCAGAAACAAGTCGCCCGGCTTGGTCTTAATCCGCTTTTTGATGGCGTCGTCTTCAATCCGGTTGTTTCCACTGATAATCAGGTCAGCGATACGCTCCTGCTTGAAAATATTCATAACAATGTCCCGGGCAAGGGACTGCACCGAGGACAATAGGTTTTCCAGGCCTGTTCCCTGGACGCCCGGGGAAACCGGCTGGTCCATTTTGGCCGTTTCAAGTATATGGGCCTTAATATCGTATTGCCCCCCGTTCAGGACCCCCTTTCCATACACCACATAATCGGCGCCCGCCCGTTTCCCCAGGTCACGAACCATTGCCTGGCGTTCTTCATCGACCAGATCCGGCGGCAAATCCGGAATTTCTCCCGCTTTCACCAGCAGGGCTCCATTTTGTTGAAGAAGGCTGGAAATAATTCCGGCGATTTCCGATTGCAGGTAGCCCGGGTCGGTGTCCGCCTGAATATCAAACGGCAGCACCAGAACCCCGGCTTGGGTCTCTGCCTGCGCAACTCCGATTGCCGTCAACCCGATCAATATAACCAGCCCGATACACCTTTTCAGCATAGCAACAATCCCGTATGGTCGCCGCCGGCTATGCGGCTGTTCGCCATTTTTCGATAAGCCGTCCGTATGAATGGCTTTCATTCCGCGCCAAATTACGCGTCCACCAATTGCCCGTTGACAATCGTCACTTGCCGTGACATCAGCGATGCAAGTTCCATATTGTGGGTAACCACAACCATGGTCATATCGAATTCCCGGTTGAGTTCCAGAAACAGGGCATGAATCTGCCGACTGTTTTGGATATCCAGATTGCCGGTCGGTTCATCGGCAAGCAGGAGTGACGGTTTCAAGACAAGCGCCCGCGCCAGCGCCACCCGCTGCTGCTCGCCGCCGGATAATTCATTGACCCTGTGAGAGAGCCTGTTTCCCAACCCGACGCGCACCAATACTTCCTGGGATGCTGTTCGCGCCTGTTGTTTGTCAAAACCGGCGATCAGAAGCGGCATCATGGTATTTTCCAGGGCGCTGAATTCCGCCAGCAAATGATGGAACTGAAACACAAACCCGATGGACCGGTTTCTGTGTCGCGCCAGAGCGACATCATCCAGTAAAAAAACATCCTTGCCCTCGAAATACAGCGCCCCTTCATCCGGACGATCCAAGGACCCGATGATGTGCAGCAGCGTCGATTTTCCGATGCCGGAAGCCCCGACAACCGCAATGGTTTCCCCCTTCCGGAAAGAGAAATCCACCTGGTTCAGCACGGCAAGACGCATACCGTTACTCTGAAAGCTCTTGGCGATGCCGCGACCGGAGATGACGATATCCGCAGCGTCGCGTCCATCCGTTATATTCTGATTCCGTCCGGTCAGGGACGGCATCTGCATGTCAACCATATCGGATCGCCTCAATCGGGTCGATTTTGGCCGCCTGATCGGCCGGATATATCGTCGCCAGAAAACAGATGACAAGTGCGGAAAACGCAATCAACAAGGCATCCTGCGTTTCCAGACGCACCGGAAGCGTTGTAATATAGTATACATCGCCGGGAAGTTCAACAAATCGATATTTCTCCAGCAGTGTGCACAACAGAAACCCCAGGCTCCCGCCGGTCAAAGTCCCCACTGCGCCGATGGTCATCCCCTTGAAGATAAAAATCCTGCGGATCAGTCCGCGGGTAGCTCCCATGGCCTTCAAAATTCCGATATCTTTTCGTTTTTTCATCACCAGCATGATCAGGGAACTGGCGATGTTAAATGCCGCCACGAAAATGATCAACGTCAGAATGATGAACATTACGACCTTCTCAAGCTTCAAGGCGGAGAACAGACTACGGTTCATCTGCATCCAATCCTTGACCTTATATTTTCCGCCCAGTTCCGCCACCAACTCCGACCCGATTTTCCCGGCCTGATACATATCCGCAACCCGGATCTCAATGCCCGAGACCGTGTCGCCCATCCGAAGAAGCTTCTGGGCCTCCGCAAGACGGATATACGCCAAGGTTCCGTCGAACTCGTACATGCCGGATTCAAACAGATCCGCTACGATGCAGCGCTTCATTCCCGGCATGTGCCCGACAGGGGTCAGCATGCCCCGGGGTGATATCAAATAAACCGTCTCGCCCCTCCCCACACCGATGGATCGTGCCAGCTCCTTGCCAAGCACCAGACCGGGAGCCGTTCGGGAATCCGTCTGCGTCACTTGGTCGTCCAGCGCTTTTTTCAGAGATATTGTTTCGAATTGGGAGGAAATGTGTGGGACGTTTCCCGGGATGACGCCTTTCAATACCGCTCCGGTCATTCCCGCCGAGGATCGCAATATGATCTGGGTTCGGACAAAAGGGCTCGCCGCCACAATATCCTTCCGGTTTTTCAGCCGTTTCATGACGGGTTCATATTCGGAAAACGCACCCTCTTGGCGGGAAAGCACCAGATGCGATTCGATACCGAGGATCCGCGCCTTTAAATCGGACTCAAACCCGGCCATCACGGCAATTACGACGATCAGGGCCATGACCCCGACCATAACGCCGGCAATGGACAGCAGGGTGATCAAAGAAATGAAGGCGTGCCGCTGCTTGCTGCGCAGGTAACGACGGCCGATAAAAATTTCAACCAACATGAAGACTCTTGTTCGGCATCTGCATCCGGGTATTTCCGGAGTGGATGAACATTAGATTGTTCCGGCCGGTTTCATATGAGGGAATAAAATGACTTCCCGTATGGATGCGGCATTGGCAAACAGCATGACCAGCCGATCGATTCCGATTCCTTCCCCTGCCGTGGGCGGCATCCCGTATTCCAGGGCGTCTATGTAATCACTATCCATCTGATGCGCTTCCAGATTGCCGGCTTCCCGTTCCGCCACCTGCTGTAAAAACCGTTCCTTCTGGTCTTCCGGGTCATTTAACTCGGAAAATCCGTTGGCGATTTCCCGACCGGCAATGAACAGCTCAAAGCGCTCGGTCAACTCGGGTTGGTGATCACTTCTTCGCGACAAGGGGGATACTTCCACCGGATATCCCGTAATGAAGGTAGGCTGTATCAGCTTCGGCTCCACGAGGATATCGAACAGTTTGGTAATGATTTTCCCGATCCGATCCGTTTTGGTAATGGTGACCTGGTTGCTGGCGGCGAAGGCCAACAATCCTTCCCGGTCGTTCAACAGGGCGGGATCCAGTCCACCGATCTCCTGGAGAGCGGTGATCAAGGGAATACGCCGCCAGGCGGCTGAAAAATCGATGGTTGCTCCCTGGTATTCCAGCACCGCAGACCCGCACACCTCCAGCGCCACCTGCCGGAACATGTCTTCCGTTAGATTCATCAAGTCTTCATAGGTTGCATAGGCTTGATAAAACTCGAGCATGGTAAACTCGGGATTGTGACGCGTGGACACGCCCTCGTTTCTAAAATTACGGTTGATTTCAAAGACCCGCTCAAACCCGCCGACCACCAGCCGCTTTAAATACAATTCCGGCGCAATCCGCAAGTACAGGTCCATTCCCAGCGCGTTGTGATGGGTTTTGAACGGAGTGGCTTCAGCGCCGCCGGCGATGGGCTGCATCATGGGCGTTTCCACCTCCAAATAGTCCCGTTGGAGCAGAAAGGAGCGGATCGCCTGAACAATCCGACTGCGGCGGATGAAGATCTCGCGACTGTCCCCGTTCATGATCAGATCGACATAGCGCTGCCGATAGCGCTTCTCCGGGTCTTTCAAACCATGAAATTTCTCGGGCAACGGTCTGAGTGCCTTGCTGAGCAGCTCCAGGGTCTCCGCGAGCAGCGTCCACTCACCGGTTTTGGTTTGAAACACACTGCCCGTCAAACCGATAAAATCACCAATATCCATCTGCTTAAACAACGCATAGCGATCGGGACCGACCCTGTCGGTGCGAATATATGCCTGAAGATTCCCCGTCCGGTCCTTGAGACGGATAAAGGCGGATTTGCCGAACAGGTTGATCGCCATGATCCTTCCCGCGGTCGTAAAAATCGGACCTTGAGACGCCATGGCATCCGGATCCTTTTCGATGGCCGCTCGGATATCGCCGACAGTATGTTCGACTCTGAAATCATTTGGGAAAAGCCGAACACCTTGTTGTTTCAGCGCTTCAATTTTTTGTCTTCTTCTTTCGATCAGATCGACTTTTGGTTCCATCCTGTCCATTCGCAAATTTGCCAATATGGGTTTCAATCAACGTCCCGACCCTATTCTCTCCGGCGGGACAAATCCGAACAGGCCGATCCTGTCCAACATCCATATGAAACAGGAAATCTGTCCGGTCAGGCTTAGCTAACTCATTTACAGGGAGGTGTCAAGCACGAGTTGGATTTCCGGCAGGCGGCGCAACCTGTTTTAATTTTAGGGTAAATTTCGTTCCATGCCCTGGTTCGCTCTCCACGTCCAACTGGCTGTCGTATTCATCCAGAATGCGTTGAACAATGGAAAGGCCTAGTCCGGTGCCATCGGAGCGCGTGGTGAAGAAAGGATCGAAAATGGACGCCATCGTCGCCTGGTCCATCCCATGGCCGTGATCAATGACCTCGATACAGACATAACCGGCTTTCAAGGGGACCATATTGAGAATGATCGCGCCTTTTGAGCCGTTGGCTTCCACTGCATTGAGAAACAGATTCCAAAAAACCTGGCGCAAATGACCGGGGTCCATACTGATCCAGATATTCGGAACGGCATGGACGACGAACCGGATTTTTCCCTGGCATCTCGCGTCCTTTTCAAAAAGCGCCACGGTGTCGGTCAGGGCGTTGTCCAAACGGATGACGGTCGGTTTCCCGGCTGCGGGACGGGCGAATTGCAGAAAATCACTGACAAGCGTGCTCAATCGGTCGGCTTCGCGCAAAATGATTTTCATCAACTTGGCCTTGTCCGGATCCTGGCGCGCGTCTTCTTTCAATAATTGAATGGCGCCGGTCATGGACGCCAGGGGGTTTTTGATTTCATGGGCCAGTCCGGCGGCCATTTCACCCATTGCAGCCGTTTTTTCAACCCGCTTGACGTGCGCTTCCATGGTCCGCAGCTGATCCCTTGCCTTTTTCTCCCGCTCGGCCAGGAAACTGCTTAAAAAGGCGATGGCGTAACAGGCGGCGATGATCGCGAATACCTTGAAGGATACAAAAAGCCAGCCGGCCCGGGCGAGATCTTCATCCATGCCGAAGGAATTGATCTGGCCGAAATATTCCAGCCCGATGAGCAATGCGTATTGCGCGCTGCAGAAGCTGGCCAAAATGAAACTCCCTTTGCGGAAAATCAGCATGCTGGAGCAGATAATGATCAGCAGGTACATAAAGCTGAACACGCTGGCAAAACTGCCGGTCACCATAATGATGAAGGTGGACAGTACCGCATCGATGCCCAGCTGCAGATAGGCGAAAAATATCCTGGTGCGGAAATATCGAAACAGGACGAAATAGATGACCGACAGGATGAGAATCAATACCGCCAGACCGTAAATGATGAGAACGGCAAGGCTGGTGGGCGCCGTGGGGGCTTTCCCCAGTCGGTACACAAACATGGAACTGCCCAACAAAAAAGCGAAAAGGACTCGAAATGACATGAGCCCTTTCAGCTTCTGGCTGTATTCCTTATCGGGAAGTCTATCAGATGGCGTCATGAAAACCGTTTTCTAACCACTCAAGGCGCCCGCCATCTGGAATACGGGCAGGTACATGGCGATGACCAATCCACCAATGAGGCCACCCAGAAAGACCATCATCAAAGGCTCGATGGCCGATGTCAGATTTTCCACGGCCGTATCGACTTCGTCTTCATAAAAATCCGCTATTTTTTCGAGCATGGTGTCCAGCGCACCCGTGGACTCTCCAACGGCGATCATGGAGCAGACCATGGAGGGAAACACACCGCTTTCCGAGAGCGGATCGGCCATGGTGCGACCTTCGGAGATGCCGCTGCGAACTCGGTAAATGGCCTTTTCAACCGTCTTATTGCCGGCTGTTTTCGCCACGATATCAAGCGCCTCTAGAATCGCCACACCGCTGGCCATCATGGTCCCCATGGTTCGGGTGAATTTGGACACGGCCACCTTGCGGATCAGTACGCCCACGATCGGCAGTTTCAGAAATAAATCATCCATCAATTCATGGCCTTTGGGGGTGCCGTAAAATTTTCTGTAGGCGATGACAAACAGGATGAAACCCAGGATCACCCAGTGAATTTTGGTTTTCACCATATCGCTCATATTGACCACGATCCGGGTCGGCAACGGGAGTTCCTTGCCGAAACTGGCAAACATCTCCTGGAAAACGGGAATGACGAACACGAGGATGACGATGACGACCAGCACCGCAATGGAAAGGGTGATGGCGGGATACATCATCGCCCCTTTGACCTGGGATTTCAGCTTGGCCGCTTTTTCCAGATAGGCGGCCAGACGCCGGAGAATAACATCCAGGATACCACCGGCTTCACCGGCCGCGACCATGTTCACAAAAAGGTTGTCGAACTGCTTGGGAAACTTTTTAAGCGATTCGGCCAGGGTATTGCCCCCCTCGACGGATTCCTTCAGGGTTTTGATCAATTGTTTGAAAGTCACATTTTCCTGTTGGGTGTACAAAATATCCAGGCACTGAATGATGGGCAGACCGGCATCGATCATGGTGGAAAACTGACGCGCAAAAACAATGATATCCTTCTCCTTGACCCTCGGCTTCAGAAATTCGACATCGGCAAAAAGATCTTTCGGTTTTTTCTTGATTTTGGTCGGCGTGATTCGAATCCGTTGCAAATGGGCGCGCAACGCTTCTTCACTGGCTACATCCAGCGAACCTTTCTGAACGTCGCCTTTTCTGTTTTTCCCTTCCCATAAATATACCGGCATATTCTCCCCCTTATGGACTCGATTTAGATCTTCAGCTTGTAAAAATCACCTCTTGGCATCCTTTGTTTCTGAATCTTGCCTTTCTTGCTCAGCGTATCGAGGTGCCGTTGAACGTCATTGACAGCTACGCCTGTAATACGGGAAACATCTTCTGCCGTGCACGGCCTTCTTTTCAGTGTGGCAATGATATGTTGATGTTCGTTTTTCAAATGCAGCGGATAGCACCCACCGGCATTGTTATATTGAACAATTTCGGATTTTTCAATTATCTGTTGGATCTCGATCAGTTTTTCCGTGCCGAGGGGTTTGACCCAATCTTCGGTTCCCGGCCGATCCAGCGAGTTCAGGTGAATGTTGTCCGGCTTGATCGCCTGGACGACGTTGCGGATTTCAGCCAGCTCCGACCGTGTGTCATTCATACCCGGTACGATGAAAATTTCAAGCCATAATTGTTTGGAATATTCATTTCGTAACGCGATCAGGCCTTGGATCATGCGGGTCAGATCCAGGTCGGGATGGGGGCGGTTCACGCGTGTGAACGTTTCCACCGAGGCTGCGTCCAGAGAAGCGATAATGACATCGGCTTCCAGCACCGCCGCCCGAATGTGCGCTTCGTGAAAGAGTGTCCCGTTGGTCAGCAGCGCCACCTTGTAGCGAGGGTGTTCCGATTTCAAAAAACGGATCATATCGCCGATCCCGCTATGAAGCGTGGGCTCCCCGGATCCTGAAAACGTGATATGATCCAATTGGGGATTCGGCGCAAGGAAGGTGTTGAGTTCATGCTGAATCTCCGCCGCCGGGACATACGCTTTCTGCTTCATCGTCAAATGGGTAGTCTTACCGCATTCGCAATACACGCAATCCAGACTGCATGTTTTGTGCGGCATCAGATCGACTCCAAGAGATACTCCCAGACGCCGTGAAGGAACCGGTCCAAACAGATAGCGATAGGTCGGTTGAAGTTTCTTACCCATTCTCAATTACTTGTTCCGAGCGTGCCCTTTTCTCATGACCGTCCCGTTCCATCCCACAATATCGGTTATAATTCTGGACGCGTACCCTCTATTGTTATCATACAACGCTTCAAACGACAACTGCTTTAAATGATTCTCACCGGGAATAATCTTCTTGCGCTTGATTCGTCGACCGGATCGGTGTATTGACAAAGATCGTCCGGAACCGCCCCTTGCTCTTCACCACCTGTTTTTTTCTACCGTTAACCGGCGGTTCCGGGAAATGACAACCGCCATCGGCTGCGGCCCCTGTTTACATCGAACCAGATAACCCTAAAAAAGGCAGCGTGAACCGACAACCCATGCCCAGTAAAAAAAAGACTCCCCCCCCGGCCACCATTATCACAACCCATATCAATGCCGATTTTGACGCCATTGCCTCCATGCTGGCCGCCCAAAAGCTCTATCCCGACGCCCAAGTGGTTTTTCCCGGCTCCGCCGAAAAAAATATTCGCAATTTCTTCATTAATTCGATGGTTTATCTTTTCAATATGGCCGATATCGATGAAATCGACCTGGCCGGGGTAAAGCGCCTGGTCCTGGTGGACACACGCCGGGGCCAACGAATCGGAAAGCTTTCCGGTTTGCTGGAAAACGAGGACATGGAGATCCACATCTTCGACCATCATCCACCGGGTGAGGAGGACATTCGACCCGATTATGAGGTCTACCAGCCCACCGGCGCCACGGTCACCATTCTGGCGAACATACTGAAAGAAAAACAGATTCCGATTTCTCCGGAGGAGGCCACCGTCATGTGCCTCGGAATTTACGAGGACACCGGCTCCTTTACGTTTTCCTCCACAACCGAACAGGACTTTCTGGCCGCCGCCTTCCTGCTGTCAAAAGGGGCAAACCTGAATATCATCGCGGATCTGACCGCAAGAGAATTCAGTCCCGAGCAGGTCGGATTGTTGAGCGATCTGATCAAATCAGCCACCCATTACAAAATCAACGGTATCGAAGTGGTGGTCTCCGCCATCTCGACGGAAGACTATGTGCCGGATTTCGCTTTCCTGGTCCACAAGATGCAAAAAATGGAAAGCCTGAACGCCCTTTTCGCCGTCGTGCGCATGGGCGGCAAAATTCATATCGTGGCCCGCAGCCGAATCGCGGAAGTGAATGTCGCCGATATTCTGGCGCCTCTCGAAGGCGGCGGCCATCCCTTTGCGGCGGCCGCCACCATACGGGACAAAACCCTTGCCCAGGTGGAAGCCCTGCTGTTTGAATCCCTTTACCATCGAATCCGACCGGCCAGGCATGCATCCGACCTGATGTCATCCCCGGCCATCACCACCCAGCCTGATGTTTCCTGCAAGGCGGCCAGTCGTCTGATGACCCGCTACAACGTCAACGCCCTGCTGGTCACGGAAAAAAAGGATGGCGCGGAAGACATTCAGGGATATATTTCCAGGCAGGTTATCGAAAAGGCGTTGTACCACAAACTGGGCCACGTACCGGTTCGGGAATACATGTCCACGGAGCTGGCCGTTGTGGATCCGACAGCCGAACTGCCGGAGATTCAGGAAAAAATCATCGAACGCAAACAACGCATTCTGCCCGTTGTGGACCAGGGTGTTCTGAAAGGCGTCATTACCCGAACAGACCTTCTGACCATCCTGGTCAATCAGTCCCAGGACAACGGCAACCGGGTCAGCGATCCGTTGCAGCAACATTTGACCGCCAAAACCCGCAATATCCGCAAACTGATGCGGGAGCGCCTGCCGAACCGCATTATGGACATCCTCATATCCATCGGCCGGGTCGCCCACGATCTCGGCTATAACGCCTACATCATCGGCGGCATCGTGCGGGATCTGTTTCTGTACCGGCAAAATGAGGATGTGGATATCGTCGTGGAAGGCGACGGCATCGCCCTGGCCAAAAAATACGCCAAAATGGCCGGCGCCAGGGTCCATACCTATGAAAAATTCGGAACGGCGGTCATTATTTACCCGGATGGATTTAAAATCGACGTGGCCTCGGCCAGAATGGAATACTACAAATTTCCCGCTGCCCTGCCCACCGTCGAGATGAGTTCCCTGAAGCTGGATCTGTTCCGGCGGGATTTCACCGTCAACACCCTTGCTGTCCAGCTGTCGCCGGACAGCTTTGGAATTCTGCTGGATTTTTTTTCAGCCCAGCGGGATATCAAGGAAAAAACCATCCGGATTCTGCATAATCTCAGTTTTGTGGAAGATCCCACCCGGGTTTTCCGGGCCATCCGTTTTGAACAGCGCTTCCAATTCACCATCGGAAAATTGACCACCGGCCTGATCGAAAACGCCGTGAAAATGGATTTTTTCAAGCGCCTGAGCGGCCGGCGGGTTTTCTCCGAACTGCGTCAAATCCTGGAAGAAGAAAGCCCGGCCCCTGCCATCAACCGGCTGGCGGATTTCAACCTGCTGGCCGTGATTCATCCATCCATCACCGTCAGCAAACCGCTCATCGCCCTGATCAGCGCCGTGGAAAAAGTCCTGGCTTGGCACGATTTGCTTTTTCTCGAAGAATCCTATAATAGATGGACCGTTTATTTTCTGGCCCTGATCAAGGGATGCACCCTGGAGATTTCGGTGGATATCTGCCGGCGTCTGGAACTGGCCCCGCGCCATTTGAAATTTTTCAGTCAGGAACGGTTGGTAATGGAGAACTGTATCCTGAAGCTCGAGCACAAACTGCCGGCGACCAACAGCAAAATTTACAACCGGCTGAAGGAATTCAAAATCGAGCAGATATTGTTCATGATGGCGGCCACACGGCAAGAAGCAGTGGAACGGGCGTTGTCCCATTACGTAACCCAGCTCCGGAACACCCAGATCCTGATCGGAGGGAAAGACCTGATCGAAATGGGTGTTCCCCGCGGCCCCATGTTCCGGGAAATCCTGGATGGTGTTCTGGAAGGCAAACTGGACGGAAAGATTCAGGATCGCCAGGATGAGTTCGAATTTGTCAGGAAACGCCTCAAAAAAACCTAAAGGACGTTCGTACCATTTTATGGAATCAGGAGATGTTGTATGACAGCCCCCAAAAGAATCCTCAGCGGCATGCGCCCCACCGGACCATTGCATCTCGGCAATCTGCACGGCGCCCTGGCCAACTGGATCACCATGCAGGACGCCTATGACTGCTTTTTCTTCATTGCCGACTGGCATGCCCTTACCAGCGATTATGAAAATACGTCCGCCATTTCCGACTTCACGCGCCAGATGATGATCGACTGGCTCAGCGCGGGACTGTCGCCGGAAAAAAGCACCCTGTTCGTTCAATCCCATATCAAGGAGCACGCCGAACTCTTCCTGCTGCTGTCCATGATCACACCGGTGCCCTGGCTGGAACGAAATCCGACCTATAAGGATCAAATCGTCCAACTATCCAACAAGGACCTGTCCACATTCGGATTTCTCGGCTACCCGGTATTGCAGGCGGCCGATATCATCATTTACAAGGCCCAGGGAGTTCCCGTCGGCATCGATCAGGTCCCCCACGTGGAAATCACGCGGGAAATCGCTCGACGCTTCAATTTCCTGTACGGCAACGTCTTTCCGGAACCCGAGGCCATCCTGACCAAGACATCCAAAATCCTGGGCACCGACCGCCGCAAGATGAGCAAAAGCTATCAAAACGCCATCTACCTGTCGGACAGCCCGGAAACGATTTCGGCAACGGTTTCCGGCATGATCACCGATCCCCAGCGGGCCAGGAAATCCGACCCGGGCGATCCGGATGTGTGCAACGTATTCAGCTTTCATCAGTTGTATACCGACGTGGATACCGTGGCCGGCATCAACCGGGATTGCCGCATAGCGCAAATCGGCTGCGTGGACTGCAAGAAAATCATGGCCCGCAATCTGTCGGAAGCCCTGGGACCCATTCGAGAGAAACGGTCCTATTACGAGGCCCATCCGGAACTGGTCAACGACACTATCGAAAACGGGAATCAAAAAGCGCGTGCGGTGGCGGTTCAGACCATGGGGGAAGTCAGGGCTGCCTTAAAAATTTAGGATCACGACGGCCATGCAGGATGAAAAATACCAGGTAAAGCTGGATGTCTTCGAGGGCCCCATGGACCTGCTGGTGCACCTGATCCGCAAGGCCGAGGTGGACATCTACGATATTCCCATCGCCTTGATCACGGACCAGTTTCTGGCGTATATTGAATGGATGAAAGCCATGAATGTGGATTTTGCGGGCGATTTTCTGGTCATGGCCGCGACCCTCATGCACGTCAAATCCAAAATGCTGCTCCCCGTGCACGAGGATGATGAAGAGGAAGAGGACCCGCGCATGGAAATCGCGCGCCCTCTGAAGGAATACCTGCAAATCAAGGCGGCCGCCGAGGAGCTGTCTGAAAGAAACCTGTTGGGCGAGCATACCTTTGTCCGTTCCCCCTCAAAAGCTCCCGCTACCGCGGATGAGGAGCCGGAACTGATCAAGGTGGGCCTTTTCGAGCTCATCGAGGCGTTCCAGAAGATCTTGGAAAACATCAACCTGGAACAGGCCTTTGCCCTTACGGCGGACAAGATATCGGTCAAGGAGCGGATCGGCCAGATTGTCGACATTCTGGAATCCCGGGGATCCGTCACCTTTTCCGAGCTGTTCGAAGGTGCGGTTGATAAAAGCGATTTCGTGGTTACGTTTCTGGCGATTCTCGAAATGGCCAAGATCAACCTGATCGAGATCGCCCAGCACGTGCAGACCGGCGTCATTCGGATTTTTTATTTATAGGCCTTTTGGGGCATATGAAAGTGTTTTCAGGCAATGGAAGAGCTGAAGAGCATTATTGAAAGCCTTTTGTTTGTTTCCGACGATCCCCTGTCCATGGAGCGGCTCAAGGCCATCCTGCCGGAGATGGAGCCGTCCGAGATCAAGACCGCGATTACCGGGTTGATTGCGGATCATGAAACCCGCGGCGGAGGCTTTACCTTGTGCGAAGTAGCCGGAGGCTATCAGTTCCGCACCAATCCCGCTTATCGGGATTGGGTCGCCCGCCTGGTCAAACCAAGCATCGCCAGGCTCAGCAAGGCCGCCCTGGAAACCCTCGCCATCATCGCCTACCGCCAGCCGGTCATGCGCACGGATATCGAGCATATACGCGGCGTGGATTCCGGAGGCGTCCTGCGCATGCTCATGGAACGCAAACTGATCCGCGTTCTGGGTCGCAAAGACATTCCCGGACGCCCCCTGATTTACGCCACCACCAAGGAGTTCCTGGAACTCTTCGGCCTGAAGGATCTCAAGGACCTGCCCTCCCTCAAGGAAATCGAATCCTTCAGCCGCAGAAGCGAAGGCACGCCCAATCCCTTTGCCGACCAACCGCCCCAGGTCGGTGATCTCCTGAACGGCAGAACCCCCGAGGCCGAGGCCCTGGCCGAGCATTTACCCGAATCCGAACGCCCCCCGGAATATGCCGGCAATCACGATTTCGAATTGATTCCCACGAATGAAAGCGAACCATACGATTCGGAAACCGACACACCCGAATACACGGACACTCCCGACCTCGACCCCGCCGATTCTATTGAAATCGATCCGTCGCAAGAAGAAACGGATTCTCCGCTCGATCCGGAAAAAAATGCTTGACAACCCGAGCCGGAATCGGTCTAGTACGCCTCATCAAAACAGTCCCCACGGGCGGTTAACTCAGCGGGAGAGTGCTACCTTCACACGGTAGAAGTCGATGGTTCAAATCCATTACCGCCTACCAGAAAAGATAAGGGTTTGCAGGTGACGAAACTTGCAAACCTTTTTTTGTTGCGGATTTTGTGTGGGGCGTATGTGTTACGGGATCCATACATTATTAGGTTAATAACCAAATGATTTATTCTAACCCATGTATCAATAATAATCGAACTTGCTTTTAATTATTCTTCGATATAACAAAACATCATGCCAACCAATAAACCCATTCTGACATTTGCAGCCGACGAAGAACTCATGAAGCGGATATCGGATTTCCGTTTTGAAAATCGTATTGAAACGAAGTCGGAAGCTATCAGGATGCTGGTTGAAGAAGGCTTGAAGCACTTAGAAAAGAGGCCACCGAAGAAATAGACAACAGCTATCGCAAATATCCAAAACGCTGGTCCATGCATTACAAATGGGAGCAGTATGCATTGGGGTCAGACCAAGATACAAAATATGACGAGTTGATTAAAGACATCGATGATTATCGTTACGGGAAACGCATTCCCTCACGCCCGGAGGCGATACGTGTTCCTGGTCGTATTAATTTGATCTAAAGGAAAAAATTATGCGTAATTTGAACGTTCGCGTAGGCTTGATATTGATCCTTGCATTGTTACCAGTAATATCTTTTGCGGCTGACAGGCAAATGATAATGAAGGAATCATTCATTAAGCGCTTATCGAATGCAGATACGCCGAAATTGGCCGACATGAAGAGGCCTGGATTGCCTCCTGTTGAGCGACCCATACCATCCGTCGATGTATATATAAAATTTAGATCGGGAAGCGCCGTAATCGCGGATGCATTTTCCGAAAACCAACTGGACGAATTAGGCGCCGCGTTGCTCTCACCCCAGTTGTCGCCATATCAATTCAAAATCATAGGTCATACGGACAGCGTAGGCTCGGAGTCATATAACCTTGAACTTTCTAAACAACGGGCGCAAGCCGTTTTTAACTACCTCGTACAAAATCACGAAATTCAAAGTGAAAGAATATTAGTGGAGGGGGCCGGTGAATACGGGCCAATCGCATCAAATGACACAGAGATCGGCCGAAAATTGAATAGGCGAATCGTGATAAAACGAGTTAACAGAAATAATAAATAATTTTATTTAGTTCAAAAAAACATTACGACTCAAATATGACCACAATCTGACCAACCGTAACATTGCCAAAAGCGGTGCCATCTCCCCCGTGACCGTGGGCACTAAACAACCGCTTGACTCGCTTACCAACAGCGCTTGTAGGTTTCCGCCGGATAGCCCGGCCGGCTGTGAAAGCGCTTGTTGGCATTTTTTAAAATTTGACGAATCTATCGAGCAAGATATCTTCGACATTCCGCCTTGAATCGATAACGGATAAAACAAAAACAGTTGTATCTGATATTCTGTATATTATTCGCCAGGGTGCTACAATTAGTTCTCGGTAGGTGTGTATACCTTGGTCTCTCAACTCCGGAACAATTCTACCACGATCCGGCATGGCATAAAGATCGAATGCTTTTTGTTTGATTCTTTTGAGTATCTGGGACGCATTACCTGGGCTATCTATCTCTATAGATTCATTGAGTTGTTTTAAATCACGTTGTGCCACTGCTGCCCATGCAACCTGATATTTCTTGCTCATTTCTGGCTGGCTTTCAATGCATTCTCGATTTCATCGAAAACATTCTCCTGTGATTTAATGCGCCCCTCCCTGATATCGGCTTCCCCCTCCGAAAGGAGTTTTAAAATGCCGATGGTATTGCGCATATTTTCATAACTTTTAGGGTCTTGCAGGATGGCTCTTGGCTCACCGTTTTGGGTAATTATCACAGGCCGATGCGTTTCATTGATTTGATTAAGCAAGTCGGCCGCTCGTGATTTTAAATAGGTGACTGGCTTGATATCACTTGTAATATTCATTGTTATTTCCTCCGGTCCGAAAATAGTACCATAATCGGACTGCATGTCAAGCCTTTATGCCAAGATCTTTTTCCCGACCCGCGCTCTCTCCAGTTCCAGGACGCGGATACGAGGATTCTTCCAGTGCTTCCAGGCGATGGATCGAAGACGACGGGCAATCCAATAGTTGATGGATTTAAACCCCGCCACTACTTCGGCCTTGCCCAAATAGTCCCACCACCCGCGAAGGTACTTGCTATACGCCGGTCATCCAGATAGAAAATTGAGGAAAGTGTCTGTTGGAATAGATGCCCCCGGCCGTTAACAGAAAAACACTACCTGGATTGTAATTTCAACCACTCAAGCGAGGGTTTCCAGACATTTTCAAAAGCATTCTTTCCCAAAATCAGGTCGATATGGCCAGCCGCAGGCACGCCGACAAGATTGTCCGGGTCGCCAGGGGAAATCGTTTCACGCGCTAAAAAAACACTTTCCGGTGTTGCGATCATGTCATTGGCGCCATAAAAAAACAAAAAGCGCTTGCGAGTTTCCTTCAGTTTCCGCAAGTTTTCTAAATAGACGACAAATTTTTCACTTGAAGAATACCCCTGTTGAATAAACCTGGAAAAAAATCGCTCAAGCTCTTTCGGCATCGGTTCGACAATCTGCCCCAATATCGTTTTTACCGTATGATTGCTTATGTTCAATGGATTGCATAAAAAAGACGTCAGGAGATTAAAACGAACAATCCAGTTCGGCAGTGCACGAATCCCCCGTGTGAGCGGAACCAAGTTCTGTGCGATATTTCCCAGCAGGGCATCTTCTTCAAACCCAAGGGATTTTGATGCGAAGTTGATAAACGGCACAAATCGAAAAAACAATTGATTCAGCGACATGGGCGCACCGATGGTAATCAGGTTTTTCATCGGATTCGTCCGATATTTAGACAGAAATGAATATGCGATCATTCCGCCAAGACTATACCCGATCCAATTTATCTTCTGCTTCCCGCTGTGCCTGCATACGAAATCAATAACCGTCGGCACTTCAAACTCAACCAAATCTTTATAACCGAATTCCGCAGGCACCCGGTAGCGTTTCCGGTAATGGATACTTTCCTTGCAATGACGACTGACGTAACGGTTATGAACCCTGTCTGTAAAACCTGGATGATACAGATAAACCTGAAATCCTTCCGAAGCGAGGAGGTTGGCGAAAGATCTGTTATGATCCAGTGAAAGGCAACCGCCGGATTCATCCATTCGGAAAAGATTGGCATTGCTGCATACGCCTGGGCTCATAACAACCGGACCCAGATTCGGAATCTCCCCGGAAACGGAATGGATATATTTCAAAAAAATTTCCCGGCCGTCTTTTTTTACAAAAAGATCGTCGCCTACCAGATAAAAAGGGGATTTGGGTGACGATTTGTCGACCAGCGATCTTTTTTTTCTCCAACCCGGAAACATAATATCCAACCTCCAACCATTTTCGGTTTATTCGATATCGAACGTCAAGGATATCTCATCCACACAGGCACGGAATCAGCGATTCCGGTATACTCTGGCCAGTCGCCATGTTCGGGCAACACTCGAAAAGAATAAGAAGTTGACTCGAATGATCGTGGAAATAGTGAAAAATGTCAATGCGGGAAAATACGGTGTCAGGTCTTCATTCTTTACATGAAACGCGACACACTGCTTCGGCAGGACATCTTCCTCCCGAAATGCCGCCTTGTATGTAACTTCTGCTCGTCGGTTCATCGCTTTGCCCTACGGGTTGGACCAGGCATCCCGGCATGGCGCCTCACATCTTCATGCATGGGGCTCACATCCTTTACCGCCGATGGCTGCGCAGACAATCTTATTGACGCGCAAACGACTTTCCCATATGTTCATCTTCCGAAACGCAAGGGGTCGTTTGCCGCGCTAAATCGATCCACCCTCATGATCCATATCATTGGGCGGGTGTAACACACGTCCCGGTAAAACCTTCCAAAGGAGAACGAAATGAAACAGGTGACACGCATGGCCCGCACTACGGTACTTTTTGTCACAGCCATATTGATCTTGCCCGGTCTGACCATGGCCCAGAACCCAACGAAAATAGCCTCCTGCGACCTTCTTACCAAGGCTGAAATCCAGGCTGTCATCGGGCAAAACGTCGGAGATGGGAAATTGAGCGGCTCCGCAAATCCGAACACCGCGCCTTGCCAATATATGGTCGGTTCCGGCGGCGTGTTCGGCATTCTGATCAAGGCTGCCGGTCCTGGAGAAACGGTGGATAAGGTTATGGAAGAACTCAGAAAAAGGAAAATCCCCGTTGCCGACGCCCCAGACATCGGAGACCGGTCGTTTTTTTCCAGTCCGGGCTATGGCATGGTCCAGCTCAATACATTCAGGGGTTCCGATTACCTGATCATCACCATGCTGGTGCCGGGCGCCACCGAAGCCGCGCAGAAAACCGCTGCAAAAGAACTGATGCAAAAGGCATTGAAAAAATAACGGAGAGTTAGCGATCGGAATACCGGCAATTGAAGGAAAGGCGTTTGCTGGTATGCTTTCTCGCCCGGATGGGAGACTCGACCCAGCTCACGCGGATCATTTCAATGGTGCGCATTTCATGTCGACCGGCTCGTAGCAACGGAAGTGCGGTTTATTTCTTCTGCCGGTCTTTTAAAAAGATCGCCTTCGAAGGACCGTCGCCCACCAATCGCTCTTCCACATGGAATAATTTCGTCGCGGAGACGAGTTCGCCCAATTTTTTGTATCCATAGTTCCGCGGATCGAATTCCGGTGCCTGCTTGGCAATGTTACTGCCCACGGATGCAAGGTGGGCCCAGCCGCTGTCATCCGACGAGGCTTCGACGGCATTCCTCAATAGATGAAACAGTTTGGTATCTTTTTTCAAGGCGTCCGTGGTTTTCCGGCTGATTTTCTCACTGGTGTCGTCCTTGGATCGAAGCACTTCCGTAAAGATAAATTTATCGCAAGCGGAAACAAACGCCTTGGGCGTTTTCCGTTCTCCAAACCCATACACCAAGAGACCGGCCTCCCGTATCCGTGACGCCAATTTCGTGAAATCGCTATCGCTGGAAACGATGCAGAATCCGTCGAATCTACCGGTATACAGCAAATCCATGGCGTCGATGATCAATGCGCTGTCGGTTGCATTTTTGCCGGTTGTATACCCGAATTGCTGTATGGGCTGAATGGAATGCTGCAATAAAACCTCCTTCCAGCCTTTCAGACCCGGTAGCGTCCAGTCGCCGTAGATTCTTTTTACATTGGCTGTCCCATACGTTGCAATTTCCGCCAACAGCCCTTCGATGATGATCGGAGAGGCGTTGTCCGCATCGATCAATACCGCCAATTTTTCAATTTTCTCGTCCGACATGTTTTTTCCTTTACGCTCCAGTTATTGGATGATGGTTGATATCAGGCAACCGCTGCTGCCGCCATCAGATGTTCCGGAATTTCCCGCCGCCGCATTGGTCAGATCCACTCCGTTGCAGTCTTCATCGGTACCGTTATCGGCGATTTCCGTCGCGCCGGGATGAATATTCGAATTCGTATCATCGCAGTCCGTGTTGTCGGCCACATATCCGGCGGGTTGAGATGCCCCCGTGATCGATGTATTCGCGTCTCCATACCCATCACTGTCCGCATCCCGGTAATACTTGCTGCCGGCCGACGAATCGCCGCCGTCACAATTCTGGTCGATACCATCGCCGGGGATTTCCGTCGCGCCGGGATGAATACTGGAATCACCGTCATTACAGTCGGTATGGTTGATCACATAACCGGATGGTTGAGAATCGCTTTGCGTGGAATGATGGGGATCGCCATACCCATCCCCATCCTGGTCGAGGTAATAGATGTTTTGAGGCGGTTGCACGGATCCGGTAATGGCCTGGTGCCATATCTGGGTGATGGCATCATATCCGGCCCCATTGGGATGGTTGCCGTCATCGCTCAAGGTGGCGCTGTTCTCGAAAATTGTAGTATTGAAAAAATCAACCGTGGATGCGCCGTGGGCGGCGGCGTAAATCTTGATCTGGTTATTGTAATTGACGATCTGGGTCGACATCCTGGGCACTTCCGCACTGGTGATTCCGGGGAAAGATGCCGCCCGGATCGAGGGATCGGCGATTACCGGACGCTTGGATTGGTCGTCCAGCAGGGCGATATAAATCGTTGCGCCGGTCGCTTGGATGTCATTCAAAATGATGTTCACATTATTGGTGGAATTTCCGATTTCCGTTTGTTCGCATGTGTCCATATTGCCGCTATAGTAATCCGCGCACACACTGTCGTTATACAGGCCGAACAGGTCATTGCTGCCGATCCATACGAGGGCGATCTTCAGATTTCCGGGAGGGGCCGCATTCAAATCGGCAACGGCTGTCGATAATTGCTTATTGATCAAATCCTGAGTTGTATCCCCGGATATGCCGAGGTTGAACAGCGTTGAGCCGGGATATGCGGCTTGCAGCATGGACAGGAGTCTTGCGGGATAACCGCCGCCGGACGACCCATCATCGCCGGCGCCTTCGGTAAGACTGTCCCCGACGGTAACCAGCGTGATGGACTGCGACAAGACAGGAGTTGCACTGAATATGAGGAGTAACGCGGCAAATAAAACAAACCCTGTTTTCATGGATGGACTCCTTTTTTTAGACAGACCCAAGTTGAATGGAGCGACAAAAGACAATAAACGGCATGTATCGTCAAAACCAAACCGTTGACGGTTTCCTATTGCCCGATATACTCCCGGACGCGCGCCATCAGTTCCCGGGAGCAGGCTTCCGCATCATCCGGATGCAGACAAGGGCAGTCCATCTTGAAGGCCGTTCGTAACGCTTCGACGGCTTTCGATGTGAACACCGCGGTACCGTCGGCCTCGATTGTTTCGATCCCATCAAACGGATGCGCCTGTTCGTTGATTTGAATGGCTTCCTCCAGAGACAATCCGCTGATGGGGGCGGGCGTGATGCCTCGGCGGCTCACCAGGACCGGGTACCCTCCCGGCAGGCCGTTGGGAGCAGGGGCGTGCAGCAGGGATTCGTTTTCCGTAAAAAACGCCTGAATCAGCCGCACGGCGGAAGAGGCCGTCACGAAATTGGTTTCCTCCCCCACCACGACGGGAAGCGGGGCGCTGACCAGCTGATGGGCGTTTACCATTTCCGTCACATCCCGGCCGTCATGTTCGATGGACAAATAATACGGCGCCGGGTTATCGCCCGCAAGGCCCATCATCGCAGGCATGAGGGAATGGTGCGCCACCATCTTCACCTGGATCTCGGAAGGCGGAACACCCAGATTTCGGGCGGCCAGACGTCGGATCTTGGGAATATACAGATCGACATTGCCGATGCCGCTTGTGGGGGCAAGACCGATCCGGCCGAGAATGCAGTTGACCACGTCCGGAAACGGCGCCGTGAGGGTGACTCCCGGATAACCGGACTGTTTGAGGGCTTTCATCAGCTTCAAACTGAGGGTCAGGTGGACCGGCAGCCAGACACCGAAACCGGCGGGATAGATCGTCATATTCACTTCCAGTGGCAGCTTCCCGGTCGACCATGGGCTCATCATGGTCGCGGTGCTGAAAATCAGATCCGGAGCCGCTTTCCGAACGGTTTCGGCAATCTGTTCAGGATTGTCCAAGTCGAGGGGCGTAAACCCGATCTCCTTTTCCAGGCCCTGCGCCATGGCGCCTGCGATGGCAAGGTTGACATAGGCCTCTCCATACGCCTGATTTCTTCCCGCCACGACAATCTTGTCAATTTCCGGTTTGGCAGCCAAAATCTGCAAGGCTGTTTTGGCCAGCCCGCCAAGCCCGATCAGCATCACCGTATGGTTCATCCCAGCTCCTTTCCATTCGATCACTTTTCTTCCCGGATATATCCATACCGGCTTACCGGCCTACAATCAAGCGCGAATGAAACCAAATCGTCTCTGACAAATGGACCATGCGATGGTACATTTCCCACCATAAGCCGCCCGTGATGGATATTTCACGCAATCTTGCATAACCGACAGGGACATTGTATAAGATCATATCGCTCCGCCGATATTCCTCTGGAGCGCAACAGTCGGCTGAAAATGGAGACAGGTGATGAAAAACTGGTTCTTTATCGGATTGATGGTGGTTCTGACATCGATGTCATTCGTCGGATGCAGTGATGACAACCATGACGACATTACTCCCAGCAACATCATAACGCATATCCTGAGCGATCAAAACGCGGATGGCGACATCGCCCTGGCCCCGGACGGTTCCACCATAACCATATCCCAAGCCGTCGATACGAAAAACATCCTGGCGGGAATCGATCCGGACTTCGGGGATGAAATCCGCGCGTTTCTCTATTTTCCCCTCGGCGGAACCGACGGTGTACCGGTTGGGGCCGACATCGTCGATGCAACCATTGAATTGTTCATCAACCGTGTGGCCGTGGCACCTGGCCTCGGCACTGTACCGATATTGATCGAACTTGTATCCTTCGATCCTCCCGCGCCCCTCGTCGCAGATGATTTCTTCCCGACCACACAACCGGCGTTGTTGACAATGAGCTTTCCTTTTGTAACCAGGGACGCCGGGAACATGGTGGTGATCGATGTTACGCCGCTCATGCAGGAAGTGCAGCGGTTGAACCTGCCGGCTTTTCAAATCAGACTTCGGACCGATTTCTCGGTTTTCGCAGGTGACGGACTGATCGATATCGACGACGACGCGGCCGAGACAGCCCCCCTGTTGACGGTGGAATACCGCTGATACCGTCCATGTCAACCAACTCGCGCACCAACATCAAGATAATTTTCATCCTGACCTTGGTTCATTTTACCGGAGATTTTTACAGCGCCTTCATCAACCCCCTGTTCCCCCTGTTTGTGGAAAAACTCGGATTGTCTCTGGCCCAGGTAGGGGTGATCGCCGGCGTCAACCGGTTTCTGGCCTTTATTGTGCAGCCTTCGGTGGGATATCTGGCGGACCGCTACACCTCGCGAGTCTTCATTATGGCGGGTCTGCTGCTGACGGTGGTCTTCATCCCCCTGTCGGGCATCGCCCCCGGATTCTGGATCCTGTTGCTGGTGATCGCCATGGGCTCCATCGGGTCTTCCATGTTTCACCCTTCGGTAACCGGCATGATTCCGGTATATGCCGGCGCCAAATCCGGATTCGCCATGTCCATCTTCAACACCGGCGGAACCTTGGCATTTGGCCTGGGACCGCTGTTCATCACTTGGTATGCCGCCCGTTTCGGGCTGGAGGCCCTGCCCTTCACCATGTCCCTTGGATTGATCGTCCTGGTTTACCTGTTTGTGACGGTGCCCACTCCCCAGAGCGAAAGCGCCGGCGACCTCGGATTCTTCGGCTCCATCCGGGAAAACCTGGGCAGCGCCTGGAAAACCGTGGCCGTCATCTGGCTGGTGATGTTCCTGCGCGCCATCGTGGGGCAGTCCTTTTTGACCTTTCTACCGGTCATGTATGTTCAAAAGGGATTGACGGTGGTTTCGGCTGGGGTGATTTTTTCGCTGTTCACCGTTGCGGGAACCTTCAGCGGACTTGCCGCCGGTCATATCTCGGACAAAATCGGATTCAAGCCGGTATTTTTTTACGCCCATGCACTGATAACACCGGTTTTGTTACTGTTTTTAAGGCTGGAAGGAAATCTTGTTTACCTTGGAGCGGTTGCCGCCGGGGCGGTTGTTCTGGCCACCCTGCCCCTGGGCGTGGCAATGGCGCAACAACTTGCTCCCAAGGGACGTTCCATGGTGGCGAGCCTGATGATGGGGTTTGCCTATGGTTTGGGTGGCTTGATCACGCCACTGGTGGGGAAGTTGGCCGACATCTATTCCATTCCGTCGGTCCTGACCGCCATCTGTCTGATACCCCTCATAACCCTTCCGCTGATTCGGACTTTTCCCGACAGGAAACAATCTTCCGGTTGAAACGAAGCGTCCTGTTTCGCGCGTGACCGAAAACCTCATTTTCCCCCTCCATTCGTGGGAGGGGATCAAGGGATGGGGAGTGCAATTGATTGCAATTCCATTCTATTCACCCTCACCCCAACCCTCTCCCATCAAGGGAGAAGGAGAATAAGGACTTTTCCCTCAGGCGCTATTTTTCTTCTTTTTTTCCCGGCTTTTGGATATCTTTCCCGATTTCTTTTGCAATTTCCAGGTCCTCTGAAACCTTTTCCATTTTTTTCGGATCAATGGATGTCAGCGGACCGGTTGCCGGTTTGATCTTTTTCCGGACATCCTCTAAAATATCGTTTATATTTTCTTTTTCAGTCATCATTGTCCTCACCTTTTCCAGACGATCGATTTCGTTGCCATGGACGGGACCGTCAAGTCGCATGTCTGGATTCAAATCGCGGCCGTCCGCCGCCATTTATAAGATAAAACGAATACCCGGATTGGCAATAGAAAAATTCCCAGATACGGTTTTTTTTGGCTTCCGTCCCGCCTTTTGATTCTATGGAGTGCATCGGTGAATGCACCCTGTAACGCCTTCGATTCTCATCCGGGGAATGCCCCCATTATACCCTTTCGCCGGCAAAATTTCAAAAAAAACCGTTTGTGCCCATCCGTTGTTACCGGGCAAGGGGTGTTGCATGGTCCCGGACGGTCGGCGCAATGCTATACCCCTTCCCGTCGGTCACCATGGTCAGTGCGCCATGCAGATCGGTTGCCAGTATCCGAATCCCCAACCGCCGGTAGCGCTCGGCGACCTTCGAATGAGGCAGCCTGGCTCTTCCCCGGGCCCGGCATGAAACCACCACCACCTCCGGATGGACCGTCTCCAGAAAGACCTGGGTGCTGGACGTCTTGCTGCCATGATGGGGAGCCAGCATAATGGTGCTGTTGATACGGCTTCCCTTGCTTTCAACCAGTTCCCTTTCGGCGGAGGCCATAATATCTCCTGGAAACAGGATGCCGATCGCTCCGTATCCGACCCGCAGGACAATGGAATTGTTGTTCACCTCCGACCCATTTTGCGAGACCGCGGGAAAACCGGCGGAAGGATGCAGCAGCTCCATCCGAACCCCATGGATTTGTCTTTCTTTCCGAATAAATCGAAAAGCGGGCATGGGAATGCGTTCCAACCGAACCGCTTCCCTGAAATGACCATAGGCATCGGTGAATACGGCCTGGCCGTTGTACCATATCTCTTTTACCGTAAAATGACGGACGATATAGAGCAGACCGTTGAGATGATCGCAGTCCGCATGGGTCAGAACCAGGGTATCAATGGTACGAATTTTTTGTTGCCAGAGAAACGGCGCTACAATTCGCCGCCCCACATCAAAAGCCTCATTATCCGCAAATCCACCGCCGTCGATCAGCATGATGTGACCTCCGGGCAATTCCAGCAGAGCGGCGTTCCCCGCCCCGACATCCAGGAAGGTCACCTGCAACTCCTTGCGCCGGAAACGATGACATGTCCAATAACCGCCGTCGACCAGCAAAATCAAGGCCGCCAGCGCCATTTGGAGCACGGGACGTTTCAGATCCCGGCGACCGGCCATGGGATCCGGGTTTCGCAGGCGGCCCACCAGGTTCAACACCGCGCCTCCCAGCAAATAATAGCCCAGAATTTCCACAAAATTGGGGGTTACGGTATGGATGGACGCAAACGGCAGATCGGCGAGCAGGCGGATGCATTTCAAACTCTGCTCCAACACGTTGGCACTAATCGCCATACACCATCCGGCCGGCGTCAGACTCACGGGGTAAAGCAATACCGCCAGCAGCGCCGCGGGGACCACGATGCAGCCGATGGCGGGAACGGCCAGACAATTGGCCAGTAGAGCAATCAGCGAAATCTGGTTAAAATGATACATCGCCAGCGGCAAGGTCCCGAAAATCGCCAGCAGGGATACAGTGAAAAACAGGCTGACGCGATCCTGAACGCGCATCCGGGAACGCCCCCCGGCGGCTCGTCCGATTCCGGTTTTCGACAACCCATAGACGATGGTCCCGACTGCGGCAAACGACAGCTGAAAGGAGATGGAATACAGCACCGGCGGGTGAAACAACAGAATCAGCAAAGCGGCGACGGCCAGCACATTCACGCCGTCCTGCCGGCGGCCGATGATCAAGGCCGTCAGAAAGAGGGCTGCCATGATGACGGATCGCTGGGTCGCGGGCGGCATGCCGGAGAGGGCTCCGTACATCATCACCGGTACGAAAGAGGACAGCACCGCGGCCCGGCGCACCCAGCCGCGCCACAACAGAAAATTCACGCGACGGTACAGCCGGGTAAACAGAAAACCGAAAAATAGGGCGACCATGCCGATATGAAGACCTGAAATCGCCAGCAAGTGTCCCACACCGGCACGGTTGAATGTTTCCCGTTCCATGGGCGGAATGGGAGAGAGATTCCCGACAACCAACGCCCCGAGGATGTCCCCGGTTCCCGGAGACGCTGTGGCCTTGATAAAGGCCAGCAATCGTTGCCGGGTCCGGTCGATGAGACGGGGAATCGGGTTACCCTCCGGGCGTGGGGCAACCCGCAGGCTTCCCTTCACGATGTACCCTCGTGCAAAAACCCCTTGAAACGCCAAAAAACGCCGATAATCGAAGCCGCCGGGATTGTTGAAGTTGCGAATGGGAAGCAGCCTGGCGCTGAATGTGACGGCGTCACCGGTGGCCATCTCCGGTGCTTCTCCATCATAGGAGACACGCACCTTGCCGCTCGCCGACCGCCGTCCGGTCTCATCGGCAAGGCCTTGGACCGCGACAACGAAATTCAGATAATGACGGTTGGAAACCGGCGGGCCGTAGACGATTCCCGTGACCTGCCATTGCCGGCCGCCGATGAAACGGACCACATGATCCGCGGGAAACCTCGGATGGATCCAGGGTTGAATGGACAGATACCCAAGTCCCAGGAACAGGAACAGCGGCAGGATCCTCGCGTCTCGTTGCCGCCTTACGCCCCAGACCAGCAGGGCCATACAGGCGAAAAGGATCAGGCCGGCCGGTATTTCATGGCCGGGAAGTTTTACCCCCGCGACGATTCCAAGGATGAGGCAGACCAGCAACGGAATCACCGGTCGCAGGTACGCATCGGCTTGAACGGTTTTCATCGTCCGGTTACCGTTGGAGTTCTATTTTTCTCTCCGGATACGGGCTCCCAGCTGCAGGAATTTTTTTTCAATGGCCTCGTAGCCGCGATCCAGATGATAGATACGGCTGACTTCCGTCGTGTCCTTGGCCACCAGCCCGGCCAGAATCAGCGAGGCGCTGGCCCGCAGATCCGTCGCCATCACCGGTGCCCCGGACAAACTCGGGACCCCCTTGATGACGGCTGAATTGCCCGAAACGGTGATATCCGCTCCCATCCGGCGCAGCTCGCTGACATGGATGAAACGATTTTCGAATACCGTTTCGGAAATCACACTGAGCCCTCTGGCGACGGACATCAGCACCATGAACTGGGCCTGCATATCCGTGGGAAATCCCGGATAGGGGAAGGTCTTGATATCGATACTTTCAATCGGTTCCTGACCCAGGACCCGGATGCATTTGTCGCCCGTTTCCACCCGAACCCCGGCCTGCTTGATTTTGTCGATGATCCCGCCGACATGATCCGGCTCGCAATCGCGCACCATCACATTGCCGCGGGTCAACGCGGCCGCCACCATAAAGGTCCCGGTTTCGATCCGATCTGGAATAATGGTCGTCGAAACCGGTTGCAGCGACGCTACCCCGTCAATGGTAATGACGGCGGTCCCGGCGCCTTTAATGCTGGCTCCCATCCGGTTCAATACGTCGGCCAAAGCCACGACTTCCGGTTCACGGGCCGCATTGCGCATGACCGTGGTTCCCTTGGCGAGAACCGCAGCCATCATCAGATTTTCCGTTCCGGTGACGGTGGGTGTTTCAAAATAAATTTCGTCGCCGGTCAACTGATCGGCAGTTGCATACACATAACCATGTTCCAGCGTAATGGAAGCGCCCAGGCGGGTCAGACCTTTTAGATGAAAATTGATGGGCCGCGCGCCGATGGCGCATCCGCCGGGCAGCGACACTTTGGCCTTTTTCAGTCTGGCCACCAGCGGGCACAGCACCAGAATAGACGCCCGCATTTTACGCACCAGATCGTAAGGCGCCTCAAAATTGTTCAAACCGGCTGCATTGATCCGCACGGTGTTTCCATCGACTTCGATTTGGGCGCCCAGTGTCGACAGCAGTTGCAGAATGCTATCGATATCTTTCAGACGCGGCACATTCCGATAGGTGCACCACCCGTCGGTCAACAGGGAAGATACGAGAATGGGCAGCGCCGCATTCTTTGCGCCGCTGATCCGGACCTCGCCCGTCAACGGAACGCCGCCTTCAACGATAATTTTATCCATTTCCCATTCCTTGCGTCAGCCGGTTCACGGCATGCGAAAAAAAACGCCTGCCCCTGAGAAGCAGCGGGGCAGGCGCTTGAAGCGTTATCGAATTCGTTTTTCGGTTAGTGGTGGTGATGCCCGCCCTTTCCGGAAGCGGTATCCATGGCAGCCTTGGCGATGCAATAGGTCATACCGAGCCCCAGGATCGAAAGTGCGTACCACAGCCCGCCCATAAAAACCACGTGTCCCATGTCCCATACCCACTCAAAACAAAATGGAAACATCTATTCCTCCTTCAGCCGGTTCAAGCTGCGACCGGATTCAATTCTTTTTCCTGCGGGAAAATCGGCAGATAACGGTAGCTCAGCGCAACCAAGGTCACGCCGTAGGCCACCGGTAATATCGTTGTGGCCACTTCCTGCCAACTGGGGTAATACAGCGCCCAATGATCAAAAGAGAGGACCGGCACGGCCATCACCTGCAGCACCATCACCCAACGATTGAGGCAGACACCTATCATACCGAGAAGTACGGCGGTCCACAGCAGCCCCGTCGTGCTGCGACCTTTGTGAGTGATCAGGATCAGAGCGGGGAAGAATCCCCCGACCACGATCTCGGCAATCAGAATCCAGACCCCATAAAAAGCGTTGTTACTGTAGAAGTCCATCAACTGAAAGCCCTTGGAAGGCGCGGTTACGGCGACCCAGTACCATGTGTCGGCGGTTTTGGCGATGATATACGTAAAAATCATCCAACCGGAAATCTTGGCCAGCAACTCGATCACATTGTCCTTCACCAGTTTTTTGCCGACGATCTTTTCCAGCAGTTTGGTCAGGAAAATGGTGAAGCAGGGGCCGTATGCCGCCGCGGACCAGGTAAACAGGAAAAAGGTCCAGGGCCAGACCAGCAATCCTTCCCGATAGGCAAACGGCCGCCCGAACAGGACACCGGCCACGCCGCCCAACGATCCCTGGTGGAAGCAGGAGAGGAAAGCGCCGGTGGCGGCGAAGACCGCCATGACTTCATGCATGTTGTGGGTCAGGTTGTGAAAAAAAGGAATCTTGTCCAGTTGACGGTTTTCCAGCACCAGCGGGATGTATTCAATGGTCAGAACGGCAAAATAACAGGACAGGCAGAAGGCCACTTCGGTCAACATGGAATGGACGTTGGCGTGCCAGAAAATGAACCATCCCCGCAATGGTTGCCCGATATCGATGGCCAGAATCAGCAGGGCAGAGCTGTAGCAGATAAAGCCGATCAGAACCGCAAAGTTGATGATGTTCTTCAATTCATCCTTGCCGATGATGTATCTCAACAAGCCCGTAAAAAAGGCCCCGCCTCCCAGGGCGATCACCGCCAGGTCCGCCCAGATCCATAAGGCGAACCCGTAGTAGTCGTTCATGTTGGTTTGGTTCAGGCCCTTCAGCCAGCATAGCAGCATGGCATAAACGCCCCACAGCAATACCGCACCCACGACCGACAATCCGATAACGAATTTCGGCAGTGGACAGCGTTTGACTCCTTCGGGTATCAATGCTGAATCCATAAGCTCCGCACTCCTTACTGTTTCCACGAATCCGACAAAAAATGCTTTCTAAAAACGTTCAGGCGTCGCTATTTGTGACCGCCTTTGACCTTTCCGATTTCCTCGCCCGGCAGATAGTTGTCCCCGGCCCGGCGCACCCACTCCTTCCGGCTTACATAATACACCTTCGTGTTGGTTCCCAACCGCTCGAGCAACCGAAACGCATGGGGATCCTTCTTCAGCCGGTAAACCGCATGATGTTTGTTGTTCAAATCGCCAAAGGTGATGGCGCCCGCCGGACAAGCCTGGGTGCAAGCGGTCTGATAGTCGCCTTCCTCGATCTCCCGCGTTCCTTCGTAATAGACCTTGTCCTTGGCCCGCTGATAGCGGTGGTAACAGAAACTGCATTTCTCCACCACCCCTCGCATTCGTGGGGATACGTTGGGGCTGAGCATTTTTTCCATTCCCTCCGGCCAGACCGGATCCCACCAGTTGAAATAGCGGGCATGGTACGGGCAGGCACCCATGCAATAGCGGCAACCGAAACAGCGGGTGTAAATCTGACTGACGATCCCGGTTTCCATATCGTAGTCCGTGGCCGTGGCCGGGCAGACCGATACGCAGGGAGAATGCCCGTTATGCCCTTCACAATGCTGACAGGGCCGCGGTAAATAGCAGATCTCGTTCATGGGGAACGGTTTGTTGTTGGTGAGCTTGAAGACCCGCATCCAGGTAATGCTGTCCAGTTTATTGGTCTCATTCTCCTTGAACGGCACGTTGTTTTCCGCCATGCAGGCCACCATACAGGAGCCGCAACCGGTGCATTTGTCCAGGTCAATCACCATTCCAAATTTCTTTGGTTTTACGTGTTCTTGCTTCATCAGAACCTCTTGCTATGATTTAAGCTTTGGTCAGGCTTGCGCTGATCCCCCAGGCAGCATCATAACCGGAATCAGGATCATCTACCGGTCCCATGAGCTCATTGATATTGACGCCTTTACCCGCCAGATATTTATCGTATGCGCTGTGGCCGAGCCCCCGCTGCATGGCCACCAGACCGGGCATAATGCCTTCGGAAAAATGGACCTTGACCCGTGCGGCGCCCCTTTGCGTCGACAATACGGCATTGGAGCCCTCTTTCAGTTGCAGGGCGGCGGCGGTTTTGGGATTCATTTCCACCACCATGTAAAGATCCTTCAGTACCGTATCGGGCACGGTTTTGATCAAAAAGGGCGGCGTCCCCACCGATCCACTCGACAGACACATGGAATCGCAGGCAATCAGCGTCAGGTCTCCTTGGGCCGCAAGCGGCGATCGATTCAAGCGCTTGGCGTCCGGAAAAATAAACTTGCCGGTTGCGGTTTCAAATCCGTCCTGCCATTGTGTCGGCCTGTAATTGTTATCCACCCAGTAGGTTTCTTCCGTCAAATGCGCCCATCTATCGCCAAGGGTCTTTTTGAGGCATGCCTGGTAATTCTTCCAGGGAAACGCCGCGGCGATATTCCCGCCAAGGGAGCGCGCCAAGGCTATGATCACATCCCCCACATGCTTTGTATCATACAGGGGTTGTAACACCGGAACCGCCAGGTTCACCATGGGTTTGGTCAAACCACTGGTAACGGGTACATCTTCATACCGCTCCAGAAAACAATGGTTCGGCAGAATCATGTCGGCCATTTCCGCCGTCTCGTCCATATGGGTGGAAAAACTGACCTTGAAGGGAATACGCGCCAAGGCCTTTCGGGCGGCCTGGCTGCCCGGCAGGGTATACGCCGGATTCGCACCGGAAATAAACAGCACCTGAACGCCGTCGCCGATTCCCGCGTTGATCATTTCCGGCAGACGCGTCAACAGATATCGGGCGTCCGGATAGTGCTCACCGCCGGCGCCATCCATTCGTGTTTGCTGCATTGCATTGGCGGCGACGCTGTCCATTTCGACTTCCGGCCAGTTGACGTATTCGGGCTCGGGCATGGCCCAGACCCCGCCTTTTTGACCGATGTTGCCCACCAAGGCGTTCAGCAGATAAACGGCGGCGGTTTCCTGGAAGCTTCCGGGAACATGCCCCTGACCCCGGCCGCAAATGGCGATGGGATGCTTGGCACCGGCGAAGGCACGGCCCAACGAACGAATTGTTTCGGCCGGAATTCCGGTACTCTCGGCCACACGATCCGGGTGAAATTGGGACAGAATCGCTTGTTTACAGCTTTCAAAACCGTCTGAAAAATTGTCCGTGAACGGACGATGGAACAGGGATTCGCTCAGAATGACATGGGCGAGTCCTAACGCCAGTTGCGCTTCGGTTCCCGGTTTGATGGCCAGCCATTGATCCGCCTTGGCGGCCGTATTGGACAGACGCGGCTCCACCTGAACGAGTTTGGCATGCTTGTTTTTCCATTGGCTGTGTGCTTTGAACATCCGGACCGGTGAACCCCATCCTTCAATTATTCCGCAACCCAGGCTCAGTACGAAGTCGGCATTTTCCAGATCGAAGCCGGGAACGCCGTGATGCCCCTGGGTTTTTTCCATCACCAGCGAATAGGCGTCCTCCATCGTGGCCGGCCGCATGAAATTTGGTGATCCATAAACCGTAAGCAACCGGCTCCATAATAGCGGCACGGTTCCCCTGTCCGATTCCGCGATGCAGGCAACCGTATGGGATTTCCCCGCAGCCCGCAATTCAATCAGTTTGGCCGCGATCTCGGCAATGGCGTCGTCCCAGGAAATTTTCCGCCAGCTCCCGTTGATTTTTTTCATCGGCGACTTTACGCGGGTCGGGCTGTACAGCAGCTGTGGCGCCGCCAGTCCCAAGGCGCAAATACCGCCGTCATTGACCGGATGGCCTTTCATCCCCTCGACCTTGACAACCCGATTGCCGATCTTGCGCACCGTGACGCCGCATCCACCCGGACACAGCATACAGGCGGAGTTCGTATCGGTTGCCTCCCCATCGGCCGGGACCGGCGTCCAGGGCCAGTTCTGGGTCCAGATGGAAAGGTCGTCGGTAATTTTCCATGGCAGCGGTGAGAGGGTGATACCTGCCGTTGTTCCGATTCCGAGTGCCAAAAAACTTCTTCGATCTATTTTCATAACCTTTTCCCCTTACACAAAGAAAAGAAATACCTGCCCGTTCCGGCCGCGCATTTATTTGTGGCAGACAAAACAGCCGTCTTTCTGGGTTTGAACGCTGGTCATCCGACCGGTTTCTTTCATATGGCATTCAGCGCAGTCGTCCATTTTCATTCGATCCCATGTATTTTTCTTCAGGAACAACATGTTTTCCAAATTCCGGCCCCAAATATCCCGGCTGTATCCGGTAATTCTATTTTCCTCATAATCCGGCAGACCGGTCGACTCCCCGATGTGGCCGTGACAGGTGACACAATCCATCTGGCCCATTTTCACATGCGCCGCATGGGAGAAAAATACGCAGTCGGGCTGACGGGAATACACCAGCCACGGCACTTCCCTGTTCTTGGATACGTATTCTTCCACAAAAATGGCTTCGTCCTTGGTGTCGCCCTGTACTTCCTCATGACATCCGGTACATTGCGCCAGTTGGGGTAAGCCGGCATAGGTGCCGTCCTGCCGGAAAAAATGGCAACTTTCGCATCCGTCATCCACCAACTCCATGTGCAGGGAATGGTTGAAATCAAACGGCTGCTGCTTTTTGGAATAGAGCAGCTTGGGGAAAACCAGCCAGCCGATCACCAGGCTGGCGGCTAATCCGATGATGAAAAACAGAACCGCCACTCCAGCGCCATCGTCTTTACTGGTGGGATCGGAATCGTGGCTTTCGGTTTCGTGGTCAGTCCCATCGCCATGAACATCATGGGCATTATCGTCTACTGTACTCATGGAAACTCCATCTTAAATGGTCCGGCCTAATGGTCCGAGTTGATAGGTTCAAAAACCCCATTTTCATGTCACGGTACGCTGTCGGCAATTTTTCTTCCGGAAACGAGTGTATTGAGTCTTTGCACGGAAGTTCAATTTTTTATATTCGTTATCCCTCATTGTCAAGGGAAATTCATGGCCCCTGAACCAGCCGGTATTTCAGCCGCCGAGCGTCACGGCATTTGCCCATAACTGTGTAGTCCGGGCAGATAATTCACTCCGAAATACGTAAAAATAACGGCGGAAAAACCGATGATGGACAACAGGGCGATGCGCTTCCCCTGCCAGCCGCGCATGAGCCGGGCGTGCAGCAAACCGGCATAGATGATCCAGGTGATCAATGACCAGGTTTCCTTGGGATCCCATCCCCAATACCGCCCCCAAGCCGAGTTGGCCCATACGGCGCCGGTAATGATGCCGATGGTGAGAAAGAAAAACCCGAACATCACCAACTGGTGCGTGATGTCGTCCAGGACGGTTGATGACGGCAGATGAATCGGCTGTTGATCCCTATCCTCGGTACTGCGGGTTTTTATCAGATACATCAGGCTGGCGACAAACGCCACCGCGAATCCGGCGTAGCCCAAAAAACAGGTCATGACGTGGGCGATCAACCAATTGCTTTTCAAGGCCGGAATCAACGGTTGAATATGGTCGCTCATGTTCGGAGACAGGGATGCGTAGGCAATCGCGAGAAAAATCAGCGGAGTGGTAAAGGCGCCGATGACGCGGCTGCCAAGGCGGAACTCCATCACCAAACTGATGATCGCGATCACCAGGGAATAAAAAACGAGGGATTCATACAGATTCGAAAACGGCGCATGCCCCATGCCGAGATCATAGGATTCCTTCCAGCGCAGGAGGATGCCGGCCGCATTGCCGGCGGCGGCAATGATCAGACAGCTCACGGCCAGCTTCCCCGGCAGGTTTTTCTTGAATATCCAGGCGGCAATATACAAACAGGCCGAGACGGCATACACGAAGGTTACAATCGAGAGAATATAGGAACTGGACATGTTTTTTCCTTTATCTTACCATTATATGATCCGCCGGAATCGGTGTTCCGATTTCACCGGTTGCATCAATCCAATTGTTGCAAACGACGGGACAGGTGCTTCATGCGTTTTTGCATTCCCAGCTTGTTTTTGTTGGCCGTACCCGACACCAGCACCCGGGTGTTTTTCCCGGAACCGGATAGTTCAATGCACACCCGTTGATGGGAAGTAAAAAAAGTGACATAGGAGCCGAGAATCATTACGATAAACCCAAGATACACTACCAGGACGCCCGGATCTTTGGTAACCTGAAGGCCGGTATAATACTTTTCCGAATAGGCTTCCACGGAAACGATCAGGCCGCCCGCGGCCGCGGGCGCGGGCTTCTGAAAATCGACCACCGAAATGACCATCTCCCCTTTGCGCATTTTGTCGAAATTCGAAAACCGCACCGGTAAGGCAACCGTTTCCATTGCTCCGGATTTCCGCTCGATCCGGCCGATCACCGCTTCGCCGATGGGGTTCCCCATGAAAGCATAGGACCTCTTGACCTCCGAAATGACAAACGTTCCCTGTCCTTCGGGGATCTCGATCTTTTCTCCGACGGAGGCGCTGCGGGAATAGGTCATGCCGCTCGCCTTGCTGGTGAACTCCAGAGTAATCGTCCGGGGAAGTTCTTCGGTGGCGGACATCTGTTCGGATGCCTGGAAAGCGGCGACGCGCTGGACACTATCCGGGTCGTGGATATCGAATTCCGGAAACGGATACGGCATGATCATATCAACGGGCGTGCCGGATGCGGGCGTCCAGCGCCCGATAAACGTTTCACCCAGCCGATGCCCTTTAAACGGATAAGACGATTTAAAATCCTGGACAACGAAAGTCCCGAGTTGATCGGGCAGTGTTATCGTCTCCCCCATCTTGGCCGCCACCTCGACGCTCTTGCCGCTATTGATGGCGGTAAATCGGACGGTCATCTCATCCGGAGGCATTTTGCCGTAGCTGGATTGATACATATTGATGCCCTTATAGCGCAAGGGGTCGTTCACGATAATGTCCTTTTGCAGGACCGTCGCATTGTTTTCGATAACCGACAACCGGGACCGGTATTCCTTGGGCGCGCCGTTCTCGTAAAAACTGACATCGAAGTCATCACACCGCACTGCGAAACCAAGCGGCTGAGACGTATCCCCGTTGTTGAGCCGGGCGGCGCTGATGGTTTCCCCTTCCGGGATATTGACGAATCCGTCGAATCCGGCGATCAGTCCGATCAATGAGCCGGTGAGCATCAAGACCACGCTGAAATGCACACCGTACACGCCGAAACGGGTCCAGCGACCCTTTTCGGCAAAGATGCAGGTGGATTTTCCGATATTTTCGACCCGATGATAACCGAAATGCCGGGAAACGTACCGGGCATATCGTTCCCGCAGAGCATCCGGCGGCTGCTGGACCGTATAGTTTTCCGCATCGGCCTGTTTGCGGAATTGTTCGATGTTGAATTTCGGTTGTTGGACTGTAACGATTTTCCATACACCGGGAATCCGGTCGATGGAACAGATGACGATATTCACCACCAGGATGGCGATCAACGCCTGAAACCACCAGGCGTGGTACATATCGAACAGGTGCATACCGGAAAAGAGCCGGAAAAGCGTCTCGCCGTATTTGTGGTAATACCAATCCGAGGCCGCATTCTGAGGAATCAGCGTACCCACAACGGAGGTGGCGGCAAGAGACAGCAACACAATCACGGTCAACCGAACCGATGCCAGAAAATTCCAGATCGTGTGGTGAAAGGCAAGCCTTTCCGCAGCGTTTTTCATCTCGTCCTCTCAATAAAAAAGAATCTGTCTCTTCTAACAAAATAGCCGGGACAAAGCAATATATTATGGAAAAATCATGCCGTTCAGCAAGTCTTCCGCAACCGACGCTTCTTTCGGCTTCGAAGACGCCGATTGTTGGAGATAGTCTTCCAGTGTTTGGGAAGGGTATTTGCGATCCAGGTCGAATAGATAATAACTCGGATGCTGGGGATGTTCCCGCAGATAATTTTCCGAGGAAATCACGCGCAGGATCAGCCGGTTGAAAAGTGCACGTTTTTCCTGGCGGGTGCGTTTTCCGATGGAAAACATTTCCGTAACATATTCTTCCACCGTCGGGAATACCGGGCTGTCGGTATAATCGAAGTCGAGCACCTGGTTCCGGATCACGGCAAACACGTGATACCGGAATCGGTTCGGCGGAGGATTGCGCGAAGGCACCCTGCGCGTTCGATAGGTCTCTATATCGGGTCGCTCGATACCGTATCGACGTTGTTGCAATTGTTTTGTGGGAATCAGTTGATCATGATCTTTGTCGAAAATGAAGATCACCTTCACCTGGGATAAATCCAGATTCGCATGCCGGATCCCGGCCAATAGATTATATATATTTTCCTGGCATTTCAGGCTATTGTATGAATCACTAAAAAAAAGTTTCTGAAAAATTTCATAGCTCTTGGCCGCCACCGCTTCCTCATCCTGAATGACCTCATCCGGCGGCGTGGGCGCAACCGCCGAACAGGAAAGCGCGGACAAAAAGAGGATCAGGCAAACCGCACACCCGGTCCATGTCATTTGCCATATTTTCATTTCGATCCTTGCGGCGCTCCGGAACACACCAGTCGGAACCCGATGTAAAAATTCCAGTAATCCGGCAAATGCTTGGTGCGGTTTGCGGATCGGCAGCGCCTGGCGTAACTGCTCAGTCCCCCGCCCCGGCACACCCGTGACATTCCCGTCTTCGGTCCCGCAGGGTCGGTTATCGACCCGATGGGGTATTGGCCATAAAAATCCTGGCACCATTCAAACACGTTGCCGTGCATGTCATACAGGCCAAAGTCGTTGGGCGGAAAGCTCCCGACCGGGACGGTGGTGTTGCGGTTCAGTCCCCGCTGAGATCCGGGAAGCGGAAGATTACCGTTATAATTGGCCTGATCGGAAGACAGCTCCTCGCCGAAAAAGAACGGCGAACGCGTTCCGGAGCGGCATGCATATTCCCATTCCGCTTCCGTCGGCAGGCGATATTGGGTATCCTTGTTCTGGGCATTCAATTTCCGGATAAACACCTGAACGTCATTCCAGGACACCATCTCCACCGGGCAATCACTGCCGCAGTCTTTGAATTTGGATGGATTGGCGCCCATGACCGATCGCCATTGACGCTGGGTCACCTCGGTCGTCTGCATAAGAAACCCTTGTGTCAGGGTCACGGGATGAAGATTCTCATCCTCGTATCGATACAATTCATCCAGGGGACTCCCCATCAAAAAAGTGCCCGGCGCGATATAAACAAATTTCATGCCCAGTCCGTTGGTAAACGTGCGGGCGTTTTTTTCTTCGGCGGGAGCGGTTCCGGAATACGCAACCCCCAGAGCGATGATTATGAACAATATGAGCAAGCGGCGCGGCATGAACATTCTTCCTATTGAACTTCCGGCTTCTTTTCGTTCTTTTTGTCCGGCTGAATGATGATGCGGACCGCCTTCCGGTTATCCAGGTATTGGACGGCAAAAGCCGCGACTTCTTCCTTGGTGATGGCCGCATAGTCCGAAAGAAGTGACCGTGACCATTCCAACTGCTGCGGATGTTGCCGCATGCCGAGCATGACGCTGTTCAGCCAATAGGAATTAGTGCGCAGCATGTCTTTCAAACCGGTCAGAACCGGATCCAGCGCCCGCCGGAACAGATCATCACCGACTCCGTTTTTTCGAATATCATCCGCAATGCGCTGAATTTCCTTTACGACCATGTCGGCATCTTCCGGCGCCACCTGCACCATAGCATGAAACACACCGTAGCCTTGGTAAACGCGACTGGCGTCATTATATGCATAGGAAGAATAGGAGGCCCCCAAGTTTTCGCGTATTTTGACGCGCATCATTTCCGAAACAATCTCCCCCAGGATGACCAGCCTGCGCGTCCGGCCGATATTCCAGAAATCATCGGTCGGATAGGCCACATCCACAAGTCCTTTGGGGATATCCGTCGGGACATCCACCGAAAGCGACTTGCCGGCCGGGAATCCCGGGTTTCGCGACGTTTCCTTTTCCTTCCGGGAACCCGGTATCGAAAGCGCCCCCAGATATCGGGCCGCCAGGGAAATGACTTTCTCGCGATCGAAATCTCCTGAAAGGGACAACTCGATCTCCATGCCGGCCCGTTCCGCCATGATCCATTGGCGGACATCCTCCAATGAATTTTTCATCAAGATTTCATAAGGCGGCAACCCGAAACGGCCGTCTCCGCCGGCCAGGAAACGCCTTCCCCGTAGTTCCATGGCCCCGTCCGTGGAATGTTGCAAGGTGTTATAGCGCTGCTGGAATCTTTCTTTCACCACTTGATAGGCGTCTTCTCGAAATCCGGTATCCTGAAGATAGGCCTGGAAAAGCTGAAACAACAATTCGACTTCTTCGGGACTGCTGCGTCCGACCAGTTCCATGGCCTCGTCCCGGATCTGAAAACGGACCTGGGTGATCTTTCCGGCCAGGGCCTCGGCCAGCTCCTCCTTATCCAATGTGTTGGTTCCGCTTTCATTCAGGACGGCTTCGGCCAGAACGGCCAGCCCTTCCCGACCCTCCGGTTCCATGGATCGGCCGTTGCCGAATCGCAAGGCAGCCAGCAGTTCATTGTCCTTGAAATTGGTTTGTTTCAGATTCAGCCGCACACCGTTCTGAAAATCGATTACCGTAATCCCCAAATCGCTGATGTCTTCCTGTTTGACGATTTCGACCGGTTTTTTAGCCGGCGACAGATAGGGAAATCGGGCGGATTCCGTAACCTTCGGTTTCGGAACTTCAACGGTCTGGCTTTTTTGGTAGACCGCGCGGATTGTCTCGTTGGCCTCGGGTTGGATGAGAGCGTTTCCGGTCACCAGCACCAGTCGTGAATCCGGAGCCCATGAGTCCTGTAAGGCCTCATGAAGCCGGGCGGCGGTCACCGAACGCACAACCGGCGCAAACAAGGCCTTTTCCTGTTTTGGCGATTGAAACACCCTGTCGTTGTCCAGATTCCAAATAATCTCGGCGGCCAACGCCCGGCTGTTGCGGGTGGCAGCGCCTTTTTCGGCCTTTTCCATTTCGGCCAGGAGATCCTTACGGACCCGCTCCGTTTCGTTCTCCGTGAATCCATACTGCAACGCCTTTCGCAACACTTTTTCCATTTCGGAGAGGGCGTTTTCCCAGTTCTCCGGACGGCACTGCACCATCATGTCCGCGAAAAAAAATTCCTGCAATTGGATTCCCGAACTGATATCTGCGCTGGTGAAAGGTGTATCCGGTTTTTTCACCAATTTGTCCAGACGGTTTTGAACAATCCGGTCGGCCATGTGTTTTTCGAGCATTCGCTTCTGATAATCAAAGGAATCCGGTTCCGGCATGACTTTTTTAATCCGCTCCATGGTGACGGTAGTTTTGCCGGACTCTTTTTCATAATGATAGAACGTGTTGAGACCCTTATGAGAAATCCTGCCGAGGTCGGGAGTCTGCCGCGCCGGAGAGTGTGCGGTCAGTTGTGCGAACTTCTCTCCAATCAGGCCGGCGGCCTCCTCCGTATCGAAATCCCCGACCATCACGACGATCATGTTGTCCGGCCGATAACAGGCGTCATAAAACCCCTTGAGCAGTGACCGATCCGCGTTCTGGATAACCGGTTCCACGCCGATGGGCAATCGCTTTGGCAGAAGGGTGTCGGGCATATCAAAATTCAAGGACGCCTCCATGGTGCGGTAATCAGCCGAATCACGGGTGCGTTTTTCCGCCAGAACCACCTTGCGTTCCCGTTCGATTTCCTCCGGAAGCAACAATGCACCCTGGGCATAGTCCAATAAAACCACGAGGGCTTCCTCCAGATGCTTCCGATCTCCCAACGGCAGCAGCACATCATACACCGTTTCATTGAAACCGGTATGGGCGTTTGCATCCGGGCCGAACTGCATACCGATTCGCTGAAAATATTTCACCATTTCACCCGGCGGAAAATGGACCGTGCCGTTGAACATCATATGTTCCAGAAAATGGGCCAGCCCGCGTTCCGCATCCGTTTCATTCAGGGAGCCCGCCTGAATGACGAGATGGGCACTGACCCGGTTGCGAGGCTCCTTGTTGTGCATCAAAACATATCGCAGCCCATTGGGGAAGCGACCGAATTTGACATCCGGATCCGGAGACAGATCGCTTTTTTCATGGGGCCAGATCACCAATCCCGTGCATGCTGCGCTGCTCTCCGCATATGCGACCGCGCCATTCCAGTCATTCTGACCCGACAGATTGACGAGCCCGGTCTTGCCAGGTGCCTGGAAATGAATCCCAGATAACATCACGAGGCAAAGCAATATTGTCGCACTTTTTTTTCCCATCGTCTTTCTCCGCACTGCCTCTTCCCAAAAAATGAGTCCTGTTTCCGACAATGTCCAACCAAAAAACGCAAGCATTCCGGAGGCAGCAAGCAGCGCCCGGTATTTGGCGATTAGCGAAATGAATTGTCGTTCAATCGTTTTTTCTAAAAGCCAACGGATTGCAGATTACGGCGTCCATCCTTGCAGAGTCTCTTGGGGACCGACACTAGTTAGCATCAAATCTAAGCACGATCAATTGAAAACTCAAGGGTGCCGGAATATGACGGGACCATCCGAACGCGCCGATTCTGGAAGACGATACAGGAGCAAAAGAAAACGATGGTAATCCATAGCGTTACCTGTCAGAAGGATGAAAAACGCCATGGATCAAGGGAGGGGACACATCCATGACCGCGCTGTTTCTTGTTTCGATGATCGGAAAGGATGTTGCGGGTTATTTCTTACCGTAGACACCCCGCGACTTGGATTCGATCTTACCTTGTGCAGTATGTATTCCATGGGGGCATCGAGGTCGATCCCTTGTCCTGAAAGGAACCCCATCAAATCCCTATTGCTATTTCCACACCGGATGGTTATGGAGATTTTCGGAACCGTAAAAAACCTTTCCATAACGAGTGTTCTTCCATGTAGCCGAAAAGGAGGCCGACCATGCGTCCCATATCGAACGTAACCTGTTCACGATTCTATTCACTCGCGATTCTTGTCATGATCCTGCTGGCGATGCCCGCGGCAGAAGCACTTTCAGAGACGGTCGATATCTATGGGGAAGGAGATTACTCGGAAAAAACCGCCACCGTCAGTATCTATGCGGATATCAAATCCGGAAGCATCGTCAGTTACGGCATAAAACTGACGTATAACCCGAATGACCTCACGGTTGTGCGTGCGGAAAAAAATGAAGCGATCTGGTATTTCGGTCAGGGTTCCACCAAGCATGCCTACATCGATCCGGTTACGACAACTCCGGGTGAAGTGGTCATCGTCGGCGGAAAACTTGATCCCGCCAGCCCCACCGCAGGTGTCGGCGGTGAAAAAATTCTTCTCGGCAAAGTCTATTTCAACCGCACATCCAATACCATACCGGTTCTATCGCTTTCCATCGGTAAAACAGGCGCCTACAAAAATTTCGTGACGGCCGGGGAAGTCATTTTGGATGATGATTCCCAAGCGCTGCGCTTCGGTGCCGTCACCCTCACTGCCGGTTCTTCGGACGAATCAGGGGGCAATACCGGATCGGATTCGGGGAAGGACTCCGGCAGCGGCATTTGTTTCATCGAAAGCCTTCGCTGAAAAGCCGGACGGAATCACGGATCAACGCCCGAATGCCGCTGCGAACTCCACGATACAGGGGCTCTGATCATTTCCCGTGAAGCGGACCAGATCGATTCCGTCGACATCACCGTCCAAATCATCATCCGGGGAACAGAAACCGTATTCGTCCGCACCGATGTCCATCGCGGCTCCCAATGGGCGCAGTTGCCCGTCGAAATCGTCTTGCACATCGACGCTGAATTGACCTTGATCAACGACGTTTCCCACCTGATAGGCCAGATGCAGATCACCGTTGACAGGATCAACGAACCAGGATTCCAAGGCGGTTGTCAGGTTGCCGAGGAGATCGGCTTCGCCTCCGTCCCGGCGAACTATCGCCTTATTGGTCAGGTTGTTCCGGATCTCCGCCGTGGTTCCGGGGAAACGGTATTCAATCCCATTGGAATAGGAGGCCCGGGAAAAGATGGTGTTGTTACAGACCGTGACATTGCTCGCATTCTCCAGGCCGATACCCACATCGTTGAATCCCGGTGTTCCATCGTGATAGATCATATTGTTCCGAATGACGCCCCCGCTATGCCCGCTCGATCCAAGGCCGAAACCGATTCCCCGATCACAGGTGATGATCCGGTTGCGCTCCACCAAAGTGCCTTCTGAGTCGCTCCAAAAATGAATCGCATGCTCCGCCAGGGAACCGCCGGGGCTTCTGATAAACCGAAAGGTATTGTCCCGCACGATCCAATTTCGTCCGAAATGCACATCAATCCCGCCGATGTAATACTGGGGGCCGACACCGGCGCTGTATTCGAACAAGCAGTTCTCGACGATTCCGCTTTCCGATGGATCCGGGATGCCGGAGTTGGAGGGAACTTTCAAAATCTGTTCTCCGGCATCGCGTAAAATGCAATTGCTCACAGTCAGGTTATCGACATTTGTGTCGGTCTGGATGCAATGATTGCGCACATTCTGAACCGTGAGATCCATAATGGTGACATGATGGGCGGAAATCCAGAATCCGTGATGTTCGGTGGCCACCATCCCCATTCCATTGATGATGACATTTTCGCGCTTTCCGGAAGCGCCGCGAATGGTGATGTCCGGAGTTGTCACGGCGACGGCCCAGGTACCGGATATCTGATAGGTGCCGTCTTCCAGCAGAATAGTATCGCCCGGTGAAGCGCCATCCAAGGCGTTGATGAGTTGGCCGAAATCGGAAGCCCAAATATCCGCGGCCTTGGAGATTTCGACCGGGAAGCAGCAATAAACGACTAATAACCCCGCAACCCATCGTTTCATTCTTGGCTCCTGTAACGATATACTTCCCGACCGGGAAACTTCCCGGTCGGGAAACATCAAAAACCGCTCATTTACTACTGTCCGAAACGACTCGCCAGGGCATTCAGGCAGCCGACGTCCCCCGATTGGGCTTTCACCGCCAAATCCGCGCCATCCACATCGCCGTCATGATCCATATCCGCAGTGCAGGGAATATAGGTGATGTCGAGATAGGACTTGCCGCCGCCATACTCGCTGGCCTTCAGGCCTGTTCGAGCCACGGCGTCGTGCACCAGCATCATACCGTAGTTGGGCGTCAATCCGTCCACCCACTTTTGGACGAGGGACGTAATGGGAATCGGATCGAAATAGGCATGATCGCCGCCGCTGGAAAATTCCGTGCGGCCGAGGAGTTGCGTCGTATCATAATCCCCTCCCGGAGTCGCCCAAGGGAAATTCCAGGTGACGGTGCTTTCATTCCAATTCGTTGTCGCTTCATACAGATTGAGATACTCGCCGGCGGGAAAGCCGCTCTGGTTCCATCCATAAAAGGCTACCCGGGCGTCGGTGATTCTCTGATCCCATAGAACGGATGGCAGGTTGAATTTAATGAGAAAGTAAAAAGGCGGTTCCGTGCGGCCCAGATATTCCGTCGCCCCATAGTTGCTGTCCGGGAAATCCGATCTCAGAAAAGCGTCGTCCACCTCCGCGGTGCTGCTCAGTCGAATCGTGACCGGCTCAACCGGTGTTTCCGGTACATAAAGCGATATCGCGTTGGAATAGTCGGAATCGCCGAAATCATTCCCGGCTTTCAAGCGGTATGTGTACGTATGAAGTGAAAGGATGGTGTTGTCCGTATAGGTCGTCACGTTGGCCCCAAGGGTAACCAATGTCACAAACGGCTGCCCATCCGTGCTACGCTCCACCATCATCCGAATCTCATTGTCGGAGTTGTCCTGCCAATCCAGCAATGCGTCGCTTCCGGATAATTGCGCGTTCAAACCGGACGGCGCAATCGGCGGCTGCGGCAGGGTGATCTGGGCGCAGGCGGTATTGGACGGCAAGGAATTGCAGGGCTGACCGGTGCCATCATCATTTTTACGGGCCGCGACTCGGTAACAATAAGCGCCGGTGTCCAAACCCGTATCCACATAAGTCGTCGTATTCGCGGCCAAGGGTGCGTATTCCAAATCCCAGTCACCACCGTCGACCTGACGTTGCAGGAGGAAGCCGTCTTCATCGATTGCATTATCCTGGTATTGGATCGTCACGAACCGGTTGGGACTATCGGAATCTGCCGTCAGATTTGTCGGCGCGGCGGCGCATTCAATTCCCTCAAAACCGGCCAACCTGGCCCAGAGCCACCAGGCGGCGCTGCCTTTCAGGACACAGTTCAAACGTTGACTATGGGCGCAACTATCACAATTCTCGGGTAACGCCAGATGGGTCAGTTCATGCAATGGATTGGCGGAAAGCCACTGGCTCGCCCAGTTGCCTCCCGAGTAATCGCAATTATCGTTCGCGTTCAGCGCCATATAATTCACGCTTCCATCCGGATCGAAGCTTTCAATATCCGCGAAGTCAAAAAGAACTTTATTGTTGACGACGCAATAATTCCGGATCTGCTCATTGCGCTGATTCACATTGCCGGCAGCACCGGTGCCGGTTAAATGGCCGGTCATGTATACGAACGTAACCTGCGGGAAATCCAGTTCCAGCCCATTCATCAAATCGAGGTAAAGCTGAATGTCCGCCGGGGTTCCATCCACCTGACCGCACCAGGACCAGATCACGACATTCACATCCGCATTGGCGGGATTGTTCAAGTAACTGCGTGTGGCGGCTTCCCACGCGGTGCGATCGGGACTGCCCAGATCCGATGCGCCGGAAAAGGCGGTATCATGCAAGTCCAAGGCGCCGCCACTCCCGCCGTTGTCGAAGGAAAATATCCCGTTATCCGCAGCCAAGGCACTCATGCCCGTAATCAATTGACTACCGTGGGATGTATGCCCGTAGGCGATATGCAACCGCTCCTTGGCATGCTCGATATCGACGACGGGGACGGCGCTGATGTTGGTGCAGGTATGATCTGCGATAATCGGGCTGTCGGCGCAGACGCCGTCATGGAATGGAGAAAACACCAGCAAACCGGTTGCGGTCAACAAGAATGAAAAAAAGCGAATTCGGTGTATTACTGATTTCGTATCCATACGGAGCTTCCTTTTTTAAGACCACGCCCATTCAGGGATGGGCAATCGATAAAAGAGGCTATGGGCAAAAAGGTTGGAGAGAGCCTTCCCTGCCGTCGCTTTGCCGTTGCCGGGGCATCATGGACTTTCAATGTCATGCCGTTTTGCGTCGCACGCCCCAGAGTCCGACAAGGCCTGCACCCAACAGATAAAGAGGAGCCGGAACCGGTACTGCGCTGAGTTCTTGAAAACCGTCTGAAGTCGCATAATCGGATCCGACGCTCTCGCCGAAATAGTTGCCGAACCCCAGGTCTGAAAACGTCAGGGGGACGCTGGAGTCAATGGTCAGAAGCCTCCCGCTGCCGGGCAGCGGGGAAATCGTCGTATCATCGAGGGGCCAAGGATAGTCGTCATACAACGCCGCCCAGCCGCCGCCGAATACGTCGAAAATCCAATTTCCGGTGGTGGGAATGGCGGGCCCGACCACATAGGTCCAGTCCGTAGTCAACTCGCCACCGCTTACCTTGAAATCGATCATTCCAATCCGCCCGGACTTTCCACCGATTCCGCCCGGGTCGGGAATTGTGATATCCAGCGTGTAAATATAACCGGCATGGGCCGCACCGGATCCCCATACAATAAACAGCATCATCAGGAAAATGAGATTCTTTTTCATTGTTGCCAGACCTCCTTTTTTGCACTCCAGTTACATTTCACTTCCACACTACTTTTACTGTATTTTGCTTTTTACACAGTTGATGTCGGCGGGCGTCACGGCGCCGTCATTATTGCAATCCACATAGCAAGGCGCATTGGTCGATCCGATTCGGCTTTTCAACGCCATGATATCCGCCGGTGTTATCGCCCCGTCCCCATTGCAATCGCCTCGCTCCACCACCTTCACGGCGAAACTCACACCGCTCCCATCCAGGTTTCCGCCCGTGGTGGTCACGAAATTGGCATACGGACTGGTCCGGGCGAGAGCAATCGTCAACGCCGGCGCAAACGGCATGGAAGATTCGGTGCGGTCGAAAAACACCTTACCCAGTAAAACACGTTGCCCGTTGACGCCTGCCGTAGGGTCCGCCGTGTCCAATTTGCCGCCGATGATGACGACTTCCCCTGGAACACTGGTATCGGGATTCATGTAGGGATTGTTACCGGCCGAGGAGTCATTCCCCAAAAACCAGACCGATTCGTTTTTCTCGGCTCCGGTAACAGCAAGCTGCGCCACATCATAAGTCAACTTCACCCCATAGCTAACCATGGCGGGCGTCATACGCGCATACACCTCCACAACCAAACCGGTCCTCGTGTACGCGCCTTCCGCCGTCACATCTACTTCCGCGGCCATGAGATCTGCGGATCCGAGCATCCACAACGCGCAAACAAACAGCCAGATTGTTCTTTTCAGCATCTTTCCTCCTTAGACTCCTTCATCAAGAATGGGTCAACTTTTTTTCGGATATGCGTTTTCTTTGATGGTTCGCATTAAAAATAGAAATGGGTTACTACTTTCCCGGGTTTGAACCAATGCCTTAGCAATTGTCATGCCACAATTTTAAATCTTAAAATCATTGGTTTTCTCTGCAAACCCGTCTGTTCTGGAAGCAGCCGATTACGAGTCCTTCACCTCCGTCGCCAAAATTTGCTCACACGATTGGCATTGAAGAAATTGCACCGCAGGATGGATACCGTCGTCGACACAACTATAGACAAAAGGATACGCAACTCCTTGCAACGGACAAAATGAAACCGGCAGCCCCGGATCACCTGTGGTCCACTTCGCGATGGGATGTGAATTTTTCAATGACCGAATGTCACTGGCGGCTTACTTGAGCTGCACCGAAGGCACGCTTATCGGCATTGAAGCTGGGAAGATGGTAGGAATTGGGGGCTCTTGTTCCGACTGGAAGTCGCCGGCAAACACCACGAAGCCGTTCTTCTATCGAGGCAATCGTCTTCACCAAACAACTACGGCTTCTGCAAACCGACTCTTCAGGATGCCGGCGTTTCAATAAAAACCTCCTGCATCACGGCGAGCTCTCGTCAATCGCCGAGTCCTTCCACCGGCAGCAGATGAGCGATACATGGTATCTTCTCATGGAAAAACTTCGGTTTGACCTCTGATTTCCTCCATAAGCCGTTCCGGAAAGCGTATTTCTTCCATGGCGAAAAGTTATCCGCCGTAACCGAATTCAGCGGCGAATCGGAATAGATCCGTAAAATCTCCCACCGTCCGGTAGGCGGACAGGTCCAGGCCGTCCACATCGCCGTCTCCATCTACGTCAGCGGTGAAATCCACATTGAAATATTCAAACGCTCCAATGTCGATGGCGCCATCCGACAGTCTTGCCTGCGCGGCGCCAATGGATTCCAATTGACGCAACGGTGGATGCATGGTCGGCGGGAAAAACGGATCCGGAAAGGGATAACCCGACGGTCCCACGGGAGCAGGATTCCCGGCGTCGATAAGTCGACTCGCGTCCGCTGGGCGGAAATCGAAACCCGACGGATTCAGGAAACCGGGATCCATCCCGATGAAGGTTCCGGTCCATTGTGCCGGCACATTGGCGGCGCCCTGGAGCACCCAGTTGCTGCTGCCGGCGATCACGGCACTGCCGGTAGTCCAATGCGCGTCCACCGTACGCATGATATCCACAACTCCGCTGTTGCGAAAAAAAACATTGTTGTGCATTTCGATGCTTTCGATACCGTCAAACAACCGGAATACAGCGGGGCCTGTGGAAATAAAAGTATTGTTCACAAAACGATAGCGGCCGTTGGTTTCGCCCGTGCCGTCACCGCCAGCGCGGATCACGGCGAATTCGCGGGTTTTGACGAACACATTGCCGACAACATCCGAATCCTCCCTTGCCAGATCGGGATTGCCCCCGTCGCCTCCATCCGGACCGATCATTTCCAGCTCATGGTAGTAAGCGCCTTCGATCCAGTTGTAGTAAATCTCGTTACGCTCCGCCCTGGTTTTGACGTTATTGCCGCCGATGCCGCCGTGGATGTAGCAGTGCTGCATCCGGAATACACTGCCCGGATAATGCACTTCATCCGTAGCCATGTAAATTTGATGCCGCTGGGTGCCTTCACCGCAGTTATAGACTTCCACATATTCCATCAGCAGGGAACCGGAGCCTTGATCCGCGCCTAAAATTCCCTGGGCTGGACAGTCGTGAACGACAACATCCCGGATGGTGAGATCGTCGGCCTGATGGAAGATCCCCCGTGAGGATCCTCCGGTGACGTCAACGCCTTCCAAAATGTAGTGATCGGCTCCGGGGCCTGAATACGGCCAATCCGTCATGAAGTGGACCGTGTTGATCCCACCGGAAAGAATCGGGCGTTTTCCGTTGATCCGAATCCCCCGGATGGTGATTTTTTGTTCCGGCGTGCCGGGCCGGGTGAAGACAACGCCGCCGGGATAGGTCGCATCCCCGTCCACCTCCACGACATCGCCCGGCTGCAAGAGGCCGGCAACGGATTGAAGGTCCGGGTAGGGCTTGCCCGCACCCACCTGATAGATGGCGGCTTGGGTGCTTTGCAGAAAACACCACAGCGGTAGAAAGCCGATAACAGCCACACTGAAACACATTGCGGATGATCGTTTCATTCTGTATTCTTACTCCTGTTTTCTTTACCGTACCGAAATGTCGATAATATCGAATCGAAGTCAATAAGCATATGCTCCCAGATCCCATTGGTTGCGCATCTCGCCATCCATGTCCAGGGCGAAATCGAAACCCGCGAAAAGTCCTGAGGGAAACAATCCGCTGATGTCCGCCCCGGCGTTGATAGCCCGGCTACCGGGGATCAAATGAAAATCCAGATTCTCGGCATCCGCAAAAATCAGGGCCAGGTCTTCCTCCACCTGTTCCCCTTCCCCGAGATACCAGCCGTAGCGCGCCTCCTGGTTCCAACAAAGGCCGGTGTAAATGTTGTGGGACCGGTCAATGCCTACCGCCGACGCCCCGCCGTCGAAAATATTGTGTTTGACGATATACGTGTTTTCCTCTGGTATCTGTCCGATATTCAGGGCCGCATTGCGGGCGTTGCGAACCATGACGTTATGATAAAAAGCGATCACGCCCCTTTCCCAGGGGCCGTGGCTGGTATCCCCCCATTCATTGACATTGTTGTCCGCATGATGCCCGTCAATAACATTATTGACAAAATAGAGGTTGCCGCTGTCCTCGAATGTCAGGGGACTGCCCGAATCCAGGACCGTATTGTTGGCCACCAGTATATTTTTGCATCCCATGTAGAGGGTGATGCCGTTTGCGTGACTGCCGTTGCTTTCCTTGATGGTGTTTCCAATGATGCGGCAGTCCCAGGCGGTATACAAAGTCAGCGCCGTACCGCCGGGGCGAAGTATTGTGTTTCCCTGAACAACAGTGCTTTCAGCACCGCCGGAAATAAATATGCCGCGATGACGCGGATTCAGCGCCACCAGGTTGTTTTCCACCAGTGACTCCCGCACATTCTGAAGATAGATACCGCCATACCCCGCACGGCTGTTGCCTGTGCCGCTGTAAGCATTGTGGGTAATCCGGTTGTTGCGGATAACAATTCGGTTGTTCGGCAGATAAGCGGCGTTCAAGGTGCCCAAGGCCACCCCCTGGCGAGTGTTTTCACCAGCATGCTTCCGGATTTCGAACCCTTCGATGGTGATGTCATTGTGGTCCTGGATATCGATTCCGTAACTTCGCACGGAGCGGGTGACACGGCCGGAAAGATCGGCGGGATCACCGGGCCACAAGTAGACCCGCTGCAGACCGTCGATGGCGGGCCCCACCACATACTCACCGGGATAATCCAACGCGTGCAGGCTGTTGTAAATGGCATAGGCCTGATCCCGACCGTCCGGGTAGATGGCGTTTTCGCCCAGGTCATCAAAATACACCCTATGGCTCACCGGATCAAACGCGAGAATTTCGCGAATCACGACAATGTTTGGATTGATCCAGACCATCAGATAAGAGCCCTGCCAGTAATCCGGGTCGGGTTGGGCGAAATACCCGGCGTCGGTGATGGACGTCCGCGTGAGCTGCGCCTGGGTGACGGGGATGAATTCAAAGCGGTTGTCCATGAAATACGGATCGCCGGGATTGGGCTCCTGGGCCAGCCAGCGAAATTCATCCTCGCCGGTCATTGGATTCACTTCGTGCAGGTTGACGATAAAGGGAGACGTTCCTGCGGGAATGTCGGTATAATATATATACTGAAAATCCGGATTGTGGCCGCATTCTTCCGCGGATTCGCAGGGTTGCCAAGCAACCGACAAATCACCGCCGTCGATGATCGCCCGAACTCCTTCCAGACCGGGCCAGCCGTCCCCTTTGTAGGTGATGGCAGCCTCCTCCGACCCATCCGCCGGTATTTGGATCTGACCACGGTAAATCACATCACCCTTGAAAAACAGCGTATCTCCCGGATGCAAATCAACTTCGGCTGGATAGGCAGTCGCTTTCGGATCACCCGGAGAATGTTTCCAGGCCGTGGACGGTGATGAACCCTCCGCCTCATCCAAGCCGCTTTGAAAGTCGATATAATAGGTGGCGCCAATGGACTCCAAACCGATTCGGCCGAAAAGTCCGGCGAATCCGACCACATCGTCCGGTCCGTAATAGCCCGCCTGCATTCCCTGGGCAAAGGCCGCCAGATCTCTTCCATCCACATCCTGATCTTCATCCGAATCGGCATAATACGACGCCTGGGCGATTCCGTTCGTCAGCAACCAGGCAAGCAGCAACATTCCCCAACAGGCCAATTTTTTCCTGCTCATTTTTCCCTCTGCAAAGTCAACGGGTTGTGTCCTCGGCCAGGCGCGGACGAAAAAGACTGGACCCAGAAAGCGATCTCTTTTTCACCATAGCTCCCCTTGCATCCCTCACTCATGCTTCGCATGATCGTTCGCTCACGACATGTATGATTTAGAATACATCCGGCGTTTCCGGGATGATTTCCGGAAATCCGCTAATCGTCCCAGCGCTTGAATCAGTTCCGGCGTCCTTCGGGAGGAATGCCGCTATCATTGTTTCTACCGGATATATCTTCTGCTACCGATCAAATCGGAATCCAGGGAATACGCAACTCCTTTCCTGGATCTGATCCGCCATGCATTATAGCAATTCCCATGCCACTCAATCTGATACCGGTCCGCCAACCGTTTGCGAAGATGCTTGTCCGCGATTTGCAATGGCGATTACCAGGCCTTCACCGACAATTGCAAAAATTTGCACAATTTCCCATTTACGGTGACCACCATATTGGAGCGCCCTATTTTCGAGACCCTTCCGGCTCCCGGCTCGCTTAGCCGTTGAACCCCAAAGGCTGGGTTGATATCTCTCGGTTCCCGTGCGATACATGGGCAACCGATTTTTGTTCGGCGATTTCGCGGCAGGATATGTTGCGGCAATGGCGATCCGCGATACATAACGCCGCGGCGGCGGCAGTGAATTCGTTGAGTTCCGGAAGGGAGATCCGCTGATTGAAACCGCCCAAATGCGGACCGGTAAGAATGACGATGTCCTGTCGACCTTTTTCCAGTCGGGCGATCTGTTCCGCACGAAATCCGCGGGCCGCCAAAAAATCCCAAAAGACTTCGGTGCTCATGACAGTCTGTTCCGCTACTCGCAACACCTCTTCCATATGCCGGTCAACACCCATTTCTTCGATGAGACGCTGCGTGAAACCATATAGATCACACGGCAGGGTTCCCTGGAATTCCAAACCGGTAAAGCCATTGTAATAATCAAAGAAAATTCTCCTAACCGCCTCCGCCATCATCTCCGGATCGAACAGGTCCCGGGCATCGACGGGATTTCCATGGGCGTCGAAACCCATGCGCTCCGGGGAAAGGTTTCGAAAATAACTGCCGACGACCAGAAGCAGACTGAAGATATGGGAACCGATATGCTCATATAGTTTCCGGGGCGATCCGGAAAAGGAAATGAAATGCTCGAAATCCCGAAGGCCCGTTTTTCCGATGTTTGGATAACGGCAGGACGTCAGCCATTGATCCAGACGGCCGCCACGAGGCCACTCGTACAGGCCCCGGTCCGTTCGTCGCTCGCGTTGAACGCGGTTATGAAACAGCGGAATGGGCGCCGTATGGATGATGCCCGATGCGGCAAGATGTCCGAGAAGCCAGGCGCTGCCGCCCATCGTGTCCAGAAAGTCGGCCCGTGAAAGAGAACCGTTACCGTTTTTCTCGTTGGGATAGCGAAAATAGTCGCCGTGACTGATGAACGCCATTCCATAACAACCTTGATCCGTTGGGATACCGTCCGGTGCGGGTGTCGGCAGCCGATGGATTTTGAAAATATACTGGTCGCCCAAGGCGATCGGCCGGGGAATATGGTGCCTCGGTGGAAGCGTCCGGCGTTCCCGCAAAAGCGCCATCCATTCGCCTTCGGTATTCAACATCTCCAATTGGGTTGGGGTTCGGGAGATTTTGACCACCAGGAGACAGGAACCGTCTGCGGAGGACGCCACCAGATTTCGTCCTTTCCAGGTCAGCGCGCCATCGGCAGTGAAATTCGCCTGCAGCAGCAAGCTGGTCCAGGTAAGGGTTGGGATGCGTTCCAACGAATTCATGGGGAAATGGGGGCCCCGAATATCAAGCCCAATGGAACCCAGGGCTTCCGCCGCAGCCCGCAGGACGTAGCCTTTCTTGGTGGAGAGGATGTGAAAAAGCGCCCGCCGGGCCTCGTTCAGGATTTTGCTGCAACGGGTGGTCTCCATGATGACGCCGATTGCCCGGGCCGCTTTCCGGTATAAAAAAAATACCTGGCGCTGGGTCGCGTGCTCGGCGCCTTCCAATACGGATAAGAGCGCCTCGATGGTGGTGGGGGTTACGCTATCGGGCTGCTTCCCGATGATATACTGCAGATTGGATACCGACATGTAGGTGGCGGCAAAATCGCCGCGCTTCTCCAGCAGACCAGTCTCTTCCGCGATTCGTTCTTTTTCCAAATTCCAGATCGACATGATGTCCGTTTTGCTCCTCCAAGAAAGCTCTTGTAGTGCAAAAACGGATGCATGGCAAGAATTCAGTGATCGCCGAAAAAATCCGGAAGTCTCCGTCTTGAACCCGGAGGAAAAAAGCGCTATCTTCCATCCGAACCCGATGAAAGGATATCATCATGCTCCCCCTGCTGTTCCATAATCGTTTGGCAAAAAAAACAAGACGCATGGCGTTTGAACTGATGTTTGAGCAGGCCGCCGGCCTGGCGGATTTCAATCCCGCCATATCGAGCGCCCGCATGAAAACCGATTGCTTCAAGGATCTGCCCTATCGCTCCGGTGGACTCGACGCCCAACGCCTCGATATCTATCGACCCAAACATCATTCCGGCTCGCTGCCGATCCTGATCTATATTCACGGAGGCGGTTTCACCCTCGGGTCAAAGGAAACCCATCGCGCCTGCGCCCTCCTGTATGCCGGGATGGGCTATCTGGTTTTCAACATCAACTACCGTCTGGCGCCGAAGCACCGGTTCCCGGCGGCTTTTGAAGACGCCTGTAGCGCCTATTGCTGGGTCGTCTCCCATGCGGGTTCGTATGGCGGGGATATCCATCGGCTCACCCTGGCCGGTGAGTCGGCCGGAGGCAATCTGGTCATGGCGCTGACTGTGGCCGCCTGCTACAATCGGCCGGAAAGCGCCGCCCGGCGGGTTTGGGATACCGGAATCAGACCCGCCGCTGCCCAAGCCATCTGCGGCTTGCTGCAGGTCAGCAATCCGAAACGGTTCCATGAATCCCCGCAGAAAAAATCAGGCATCCTGGGGGGATTGTCCGCCGGGATCGCCAAGGATGTGGCGGTCGCCTATCTCGGCAGGGATTATCGGCAGCATATCCCGGAAAACGCCTTGGCGGACCCGCTGGTGCTCATCGAAAAATCTCCGCAACCGGATCGACCCTTGCCGCCGCTTTTTATCGCCGCGGGGACGGCGGACATCGTTTGCAGCGACAGCGAGCGCCTGGCGCGCGCCTTGGAAATGAATCCGAGCCCCATCGACGCCCGCTATTACCCGGGAGAACCGCATGCCTTCCACTTCATGTCCTGGCGACCCGGCGCCCGTGCCTTATGGAAGGACAGTAAAGCCTTTTTAGATCGCCATGTCCCGAAATAACTTCCGAATCAGGGCAATAACTTCCGGACCAGCGCCTCACATTCCTCATGAGTCATGATGGTGGGCACGGGATAATCCGGATGCGCCTCATCCAGCGCGCGTTTTGCGATCAACGGAATGTCTTCTTCCTGAAGTTCTTTGATGCAGTTCGGAATCTTCATCTTTTTATTCATGGATTTGACTTTTTCAATAAACTTGTACGACAGGTCTTCCTCGGATTCACTATCATCTCCAAGCCCGCCCACAACGGCCAGTCGCGCCAGTTTCTTCTCCGCGTCCTTACGACAGAACTCCAGAACATGCGGCAAAATGACGGCGTTGGCCAGCCCATGGGGTACGCCGTACAGCCCGCCCATGTTATGCGCAATGGCATGCACATAGCCCACATACGCCCGGGTGAAGGCGGAGCCGGCGAAGAAGGAAGCCAGCGCCATGTTGTTGCGGACCTCCAGGTTCGATCCGTTTTTGTAGGCTTTTTCCAGATTTTCAAAAATCAATTGGGTGGCCTTTTCCGCATTTTCATCGGTGAATTGGTTGCCGTTCAATCCGATATAGGCTTCCACGGCGTGGGTTAACGCATCCATCCCGGTCGTGGAAGTAATATGCGGCGGCAGACCCACCATCAGCTCAGGATCCAGGACGGCGATCTTGGGGATGAGTTTCAAATCGTTGATCGCGAATTTTTCATGGGTCGCCGCATCGGTAATAACGGCCGCCACGGTTGTTTCCGAACCGGTCCCTGCGGTTGTGGGTACACAAAAGAAGGGGGGAATCGGCAACAACACCCGAAAATAACCTTTCATTCTCCGGACGGAAAAATAGGGATTCGAAATTCTGGCCCCGATGATCTTGGCGCAATCGATGGGCGACCCACCGCCGAATCCGATGATGCCGTCGCATTTGGAACTCCGATACAGCTTTCTCCCTGCTTCCACGTTTTCAATGGTCGGATTGGGCTGCACCTCATCAAAGACCGTATATTTCACTTCATTTTGTTCCAGGGATTTCAAGAGTCCGTCCAACAGTTTCATCTTCATCAGCACGCCGTCGGTCACCACCAACACATGCTTCAGTCCCCGAATTCTGATATTTTCCGCCAGCTTCTTGACGCTGCCGGGGCCGGTCAACAGAACGGGTATGGGAAAAGGAATCACGGTTGAGGCGACCTTCATCACGCGCTGTTGCACCCGATACAGTTTTTTCTTCACTTCCCAGACATTCATGTTGCCCTCCTATATGTATTTTTTATATTCCGGTATTCACATGGTATCCAACAAAGAGATTGGGCCAAAATACTTTTTTGCGATGGCTTATAAAAATAGCCGCTCACTGCCCGGGGATGCTTTCATAGCCGGGCTTGAAGCGGAATATCTGATACGGGGCATTGGCCGCGATATGTGCGTCGCTTTTCCCGATTACGTCCATCAAATCACTACAGGTAAAGTACAGCCAGCCGTCCGGACCGAAACAAAAGCCGTCCGGCCAGCGGAAACGGGTATCCTTGAGAAGCGTTTTCAAATTCCGGTCAGCCCCGATGATATGCACCGCCGAATGCTCCATATCGGACACGTATATATTCCCGGCAAGGTCGGTGGTCAATCCGTCGCTCATGGTTTTTTCAGCATAGCGCTCCACGAGAGCCCCGAGCTCCTGGTCGGTCAGGGCCGCATTCAACAGGTGTTCCGCCCGAATGCGGTAAAGGGTTTCGCCGTTCACCGCTCCGTAATACAGCCATTGCCCCCCGCGGTCCAATGCAATGGAATCCACGGCGATCCGAATCGGGACCCCCAGCATGGACAAGTCTTCGCCCTCTACCCGGACAACATGGGAAGAGGCCCTTACGGATTCATGATTTTCCAGAACGCGTCTTGCGGACCTGGTTGTCACGTTGTAGACGATGATCGCCGGCGCGCCGCCGATCACCGGAACCGGCGCGCCGGTATCGGCGATAAAAATCGTATCACCAATACCGGTAATTTGAAAATCATTTAAAAACGAACCGAATCCGGCAATTTCAGACGGGAAATCATAGCAATGAACCATTTCACTGGTTTGAATGTCAAACGCCATCAGACGCGGCTGCCCCCGGCCGAAATCACCATGATCCAGGGTCCACAGCCTGTTCTTTGAATCCACCCGCAGGGACAGAACCGTATCAAAAAAGGGTTGGTCCGAACGTTTTTGTTGAAATCCGCTGTCGGGAAACGCCACCGCCTGGCCGTTCACGAGTTCCGCCACCCGGATCGAAGGATCCGCCTCGGGATGAAAACTGAAAAAAACCCGATCATTTTCAGACACGGCGATATTGCCCGGCGGCTTGGGCAGATCGGCGACCACTTCGGCCGCACCCGCATCAAAGAGTGGGTCCCCGCTGCGGTCGGGCAGATAGGAAGTGGCGCACCCCCAGATCGTGACGGAGACCAGTAAGACGACGATTTGCCTGTATACCATATCCACCCCCTATCTGAATTGATCCGACAGTGCCTGCCCCCGTTGTTGGTCGCATCCCTGTTCGGCGGCCCATGAAAACCGAAAAGCCGATCGCGAAACGTATTATCCTGATTAGCATCTGATGTTATGCAGATCAATACAGTTCATTCATTTTATATAAAAACGGACCGAACCGTCACCAAAACCTTGAAGAACGGCTCTGCATCCGCTAAAGCAACAACATGTCCCGGATACGCTTCCATCATGTAAATCTGGTCATTCGCGGGCGCACCGTCCTCCAGGACATTTCCTGGAGCATCGATCCCCATCAGAATTGGGTGGTGATCGGACCCAACGGCGCCGGAAAAACCTCGCTGTTCAAGATCATCCTCGGCCATATCTACTATCGGGGCGACCTGTATACGGAAGCGGGGCTTCGGGAACAAACGGCCTACGTCTCTTTTGACCGGCAGTCCGATCTGATGCGCCGTGAAGCGCTCAAAGATCATGCCCGCCATTTCAGCGGAAATTTCGAACAGGGGGTTGTTACGGCCGCGACCCTGTTGCCATCACTGGCCGGAAACCCGGATGCCGCGCAAAAAATGCATTCCATTACGGTATCGCTGGGAATCGACAGCCTCCTGGAGAGAGAAATCCGCCTGCTTTCCACCGGGGAGATGCGGAAAATGTTGATCGCCGAAGCATTGATGTCATCCCCCCGACTGCTGATCCTGGATGAACCCTATGACGGACTGGATCATGCTTCCGCGCAATCATTGGGACGGCTGCTGGAACGCCTGATGTCAGAGCATGTCCAGGTATTGATGGTGACCCACCGTTTTGAGGAAATCCCATACGGCATCACGCATGTATTGTGCATGAAGCAAGGGGAAATCTATCGGCAAGGCGAAAAAGAAATCGTTCTCGACCGGCAGCTTCTCAAAGACCTGTATGGCAATACCGGCGTCCGGATCATTCCGCCGGACAAACCCCGTCTCCGGGTTCCGACCGTTTTCAACGAACAAACCGACAGCCTGATTCGAATGGTGAACGTGACCGTGAAATACGGGGAAAAAATTCTTCTGGAAGGCGTCAACTGGAACGTAAAGAAAGGGGAAAATTGGTTGATTGTCGGCCCGAACGGTGCAGGCAAGTCGACCCTGCTTAGCCTGATCACCGCAGACAACCCCCAGGCCTACGCCAACGAGATCTACCTGTTTGGAAGACGGCGCGGCACCGGTGAAAGCATTTGGGATATCAAGCAAAAAATCGGACTGGTTTCCTCTGAATTCCACATCCGCTATACCCTGCCGTCGGCGTCCATCACCGGCTATCAGGTACTATTGTCGGGCTTTTTCGACTCCGTCGGACTCTTTCGCCAGGCAGACGAAACCCAGCGGCGCACCGCCATGCAATGGCTTCAGGAACTCGGCCTTGCCGCCTATGCCGATCGGGTATACGCCCACCTCTCCTACGGTGAACAACGCATGCTCCTCATCGCGCGCGCCATGGTCAAGTCCCCGGACGCCCTGGTGCTGGACGAACCCTTCCAGGGTGTGGATTACGCCAATCGCCGCCTGCTCATGGACCTGATCGACGACATCGGCACAAGGACCGCAACGACCATCCTCTACGTCACCCACCAGCAGGAAACCCTCGCCTGCATCACCCACACCCTGGCGTTTCGACCCGACGGAAGCGGCGGATACCGGGTAGTTCAGACGGCATTGACAAGGGGCAACCTCCAATAAATCATTATCAATATAAGAACGTGATGCACAGTATGCGGCAAATGGTAGCCACCTTCACATTGGATCAGATAAAAGTGAAGAATGAAAAAGGCATTCTGCACTTTTGGGTAGCAGCTTGTTCGTGCAGATATATAGCCGGAGTGCTCGGCCATAGATACAAATTTCGGTATCCAGGAACGCCCAGCATCACCAGCCCGGAAAGCCGTCAGCCATTTTACTGATGAGAAAACCGCAGTGCATCTGAACTTTTAAGCCGCGAGCTTTCCGGGGCTGAGTGGATGCCGTTGTTATGCCTGATCGCCCTTATCTTCGATTCAGGCTACCTAAAGAACGCGAATCCTATCTTCTATTGTTGAAGAAGAGCAAGAACTCCAACTATCATCATCCCCAGTAACGCCAATAACGGTAAACCAAGCACCACCAACCACGCCTTACGTTCTTTTGGTGTTGGGATGGCTGGTTGAACCATATCACCAATCTCGGTTCCGCAATTTGGACAGATAGTGATTTTTGAAAATCCTAAGTTCTTTGCGAGATTGGTTCTGCATTCCGGGCAGTGCATCATATGAAAGAGCCAAACCCCGGCAATAAGGCAGAAAACAGGACCGATCATTTGGATAAATCCACCTAATTTCCACAAGCCAAACCATAAACCGATTCCGATAATAAAAATTGCTGTGCCGATTTGGCGCGCGCGATAAATTCGGATGTACCAAGACCCTTTCTGGCTCTCGGGTTTGGTTTCACCCATTTCCCTTTTGTACGATTTTCCTTTTCCAATCCAACAAAAGGGACCAACCGCCTGCCGGAAGGTTTTAACAACAACATCTAAATCATACCCGACACGATACCCGTCATACAAGGATTGAACCATATTGATTTTATGTTCGGGATAATCACTGATGATCTCGAATTGTTTTTGCCCCCATATCAATAAGAGTTTATATGGACTGGTGCCTGGGGTGGATTGATCATGTCGATGTTTAAATTCTCGTTTGAGTGGATGAAGATCTGCTCTTGGAATTTCAAATATCAGTCTTTCAAATCCCAATTCTTTTTCCGTAAGGTGAGGTGGTCGGGGTTGTTTGGACAGGATACCGAAGTTGATAAGTGGGAAACTGCTCTTGGTTCATGATCATGCCGCAGCCTGATTCTGAGAGAGAGTTTCAAAATAAACCATAGCCGGAGTCTTCCTGTCAAAACTATTATGCCATCTTTTTTCGTTATAAAATTTGAAATACCTGGAGAGTCCGTTTTTTAATTCAACCATTGTCGCATATGCTTTTAGATAAATGTCCTCATATTTAACGCTTTTCCATAAACGTTCGATAAAAACGTTGTCCATCCATCGCCCCTTACCGTCCATGCTGATTGCAATGCCGTTTGAAAGAAGGATATTCGTAAATGCTTCTGCTGTAAACTGACTTCCCTGATCCGTGTTGAATATATCCGGACAGCTATATTTTATAATAGCCTCTTCCAAAGCCTCGGTACAAAATGAACTGTCAAGAGTATTGGAAAGCCTCCAGGAGAGAACTTTTCGGCTTGCCCAGTCCATAATCGCTACGAGATAACAAAATCCTCTCGCCATGGGAATATAGGTTATGTCGGCTGTCCACACATGATTGGCCCTTGTGATCTCAAGACCCCTGAGAAGATAGGGGTACTTCACATGCCCAGGATGCGCCAACGATAGTCTCGGCTTTACATAGAGCGCTTCAACGCCCATACGACGCATCAGACGACGCAAGCGGTCACGTCCGATGTTATAGCCTCTGGCCCATAATTCGTTGCGGATCTTACGGCTGCCATAAAACGGTAATTCAAGATGAATTTCATCAATCTGACGCATCAACTCCATATCTTTCGAAGTGATCGGAACAGGTTTATAGTAAACACCTGATCTGGATAAATTCAAAATTTCGCATTGGCGCGTCACAGGAAGTTTATCCTTTTTGTCGATCATTTCTTTGCGCTCGCATCGCCTATGCGACCGAGCGCGTTTGCCAAAAAATCGTTCTCCATGGACAGTTGACCGATCTTGGCATGAAGACTTTTGATATCTGGCCCTTGATCCGGCTTCCTGTTCTTGTTGAATATTTCATCTGCATGCTCTAATAGCTGCTTTTTCCAATCTGTGATCTGGTTTGGATGTACCTGATAACGCTCAGCAAGTTCAATAATCGTCTGATCCGCTTTCAGGGCTTCCAAGGCAACTTTTGCCTTAAATGACGGTGCATGGTTCCTTCTTGGTCGTTTGCTCATACGTCGATCCTCCTTGAGGTCATTGTAGAACAGTTTTCACACTTATGCACCTGTCCAGTTTTTCCCGAACCGCTCTCCACCTCTGGCGCGACGAAGGGGCTGACGTTTGGGATTTTCTCATGGGTCGGGGCCTCACGCCGGAATCGATTGAGGCGGCGCGGCTTGGATTCAATACCGAAGATCAGCGTATCGATCGGTCAGCGTGGGGACTTCCGCCAGAGGAAAAACCGTTATGGATACCGGCCGGACTGGTTATTCCCTGGAACGTGGGCGGCGACGTTCACCGAATCAGAATCCGCCGGATGGATGATTCCGATTGCAGATATGTCATCGTTTCCGGCAGCACAAAGCAGCCTATGCGCCTGGGCAGGCTCAACAAGGTCATTTTGGTGGAGAGTGACCTTGACGCTATCCTTGTCAACCCAAAAGCCGGTGATCTTGTGACCGCTATTTCCTTGGGTAGCGTATCGCTTCGGCCTGATACAGAAACCCATGAACGCCTCAAAGCGGCGGAACTGATTTTACTGGCGTTAGATGCAGACGCGGCCGCGTCTGGACAAGTTTCATGGTGGGCCGGTCGGTATGGCGCGAAGGTTAAGAGGTGGCCTGTGCCAGTTGGGAAAGACCCTGGAGAGGCTTTCGCGGCCGGGGTGGATATCCGGGCTTGGATTTTGGCGGGAATGGAGGACTGATGCACTACGACCGAGAAAAAAAAGTTTTGACGGCACATTATCCGCAAGGTCGTTTCAATGAAGTCCTCAAACACCTTCGGGCGACGATCACCGATCCGACGGTAAGAATCATTCTGATACCGGAATCACTTCGGAACCGGCGCGGATTCAAAATCGAAAGCAATTACAACTTGCCCGACCTGGACCCGAGCCCCAAGTCTGGCAGATAGGCGGATGGCAGCCAGGGACCCGAGCCCCCTGGTTGCCTGATGCCTCACACAAAACGAAAGGAGATCATTTTATGACAACAGAATCAGGAAAAAAATGGAAGTACACGGACCCCGGCCGTCGGCAACGGCTGACCAAGAGGGAGATCCGGCGGCAGAGACGCGAAAAGGAAAAACAAATCGAAAGGATGCAAAAAAATGACAGCAAAAATTGATCCGCATTTTATCGAAGATGTGCGAGATGATGCCTGTAAAGCCGTTTTGAGTAACCTTCAAAAATGCCTGACCTATCTTCTTCAACTGAACGACTACCAGCGCCTGGGGGCCATGCAGACGGCTTGTGCCGAACTTTTTAAAGCGGCGGCGGATACTGCCCAACCGAAAGGAGCCACCAACTAACGGCGAAGATATGCGCCGCAATTGATACTCTGGGGGGAGGGCGGCCAAATTCAAAAAAAAAGAAAAGTTCGTAGACCGGTTATCAGGTCCACGTATGCGAATTAAAGGTTTTCCTTTGAAAAATTTTGAGAGGACCAGCGAATGAAGTTCAAAAAAAATGTCCGGCCAGAGGCGAAACGGGCCGCAAAAAAATTGATTGACGAATATCGGATTGACGACGCCGGAGGCATGGAGCTGATCGGCGCATTCGCGGACGCCTATAGTCTGGAACTCGATGCGATGGATATTATTACCAGGGAAGGTTTGGTCATATGTGACCGCTTCGGACAAAAAAAGGCTCATCCGCTTTGCTGTGTTATCAGGGATGCCAGAGCCCAAAAAATGGCCGCATTAAAGGGTATGAACCTTGATGTTGAACCGTTGGCCGAGCGACCTGGGAGACAATAGCGATGCCGACGAATCGAAAAAGGACTCCACGTTCCCGGGTTGTTTTGGAAGATCCGCAATGGATGATTGATTATCTCCTGACGGGCCACATCGAAAACGGTTCGTTTGAAAGGTTTGGCTTTCGTTTCTGCTGTGACACGAATGTATTCGGCCGGCCGACTCCGCGCGAAGTCTGGCACCGTCACCGTGATGACCTTCTTCAAAAATGGATTGCGGATCACCCTGGAACTCGCCCATGCGCTTGGTGGAAGTTTGAGTCACTGGAACCACGGCGGCGGCTTGGTGGCATTGGCACACCGCAACACGAATGCTTGGCCGTCAAGGGATCTTTCACCCTTGGCATACCGGATTATTGGGTTACGCCTTGGCAAGAATCATACTACAACGGCAAGGCGTTGGATATCCACGGGCGGAATATCGGCGAATATTCCGACGGTGCTTTCCCATACAAGGCAATAGATCCGGGCGATCCACCTACTTTTGAAAGTCAGGCAGCATACTTAAAAAGACATGGTTTTTTGACAAACCACGAAGAAAAACGATTATCAGATGCCGATTTTATGCCCGAAATTGTAATAAAAGATTGACAAAATGACGGAAATGTGCATTATTATACAAGATAATTACGATATTGAAAACCGGAACGGGAGCTGGTCTCCCTTCCGGTTTTTTATTGGATACAACAAAATGTGAAACCAACCTTCTGTGGCATGTCCGACGACCGCTACCACCGAAGGGCCTGACGGATGTCCGACGACTACCACCGAGCAGGAAGCAATTAACCGGAACAAAGTCCGACGACCGCTTGATTCCGATATAAAAACAGACAATTACTCAAAACACAACTACTCTTAAAAAAGGAACCACAACATATGGATACAGCAGAAACTATTCGTGAAAAAATTCAGACCCTTAAACACATCCGCCAGTTTTGTGTGGATGAAAAACGCCTTCCGACTGATGCCGAAAAACGCGAGGCGGATAAAATGATTGACGCCATTAACAAGTACGAGGCGGCCGGTGGTGAGTTTCGGGAGGATGATTTGAAGTTTTTGAACACTTCGACCGTCCCGCCAATCCGTCCTGAGTTACCTGGTGGCGAGGAACGACTCACCACCGAGGGAACACCTTACCAGCTCCGTATGGCAGGAGATAAAAAGGATTACCGGACCATGTATGGCCGGGAAAACAATGAATACGTATGGCGTGATAAAAACTCCAACTTTTTCCAGGCGTTGTTCAGTGGCCGATTCCATCCGGAGCTGACCAAACGCGGAATGTCGGAGCTGATCCCCAGCGATGGCGGATTTCTCGTTCCGACGGAGATTTCGGCGAAGATCCACGATATTTCTTTGGAAAACGAAATCGTCATGCCGAGAGCGACCGTTCAGCCGATGCGATCCAATGAGATCAAACTCCCGGCGATGGAAATCGGCTCCCATGCCAGCTCCCTCTATGGTGGCTTTTCCGCCAGTTATAAACCGGAATTGGGTTCATTGTCTGAGGCGAATCCCAAGGCGAGGAGTATGACGTTGATGGCCAAAAAGCTGACAGGATTCCTTCGATTCAGTAACGAGCTTTTGCAGGATACTCCCAACGGCGAACAGCAATTGCTGAACATCTGCGGAAAGGGCTTGGCGTGGTACCGTGACCGGGCTTTCCTGAAGGGGACCGGCGCTGGCGAACCTCTCGGTATTCTGAACGCCGACTGCACGCTGGTGCAGCCGCAGGAGACCGGTCAGGAAGCGGATACCATCATTTATGAAAATATCATCGGAATGATGGCCAAAATGTGGGCCGGATCTTTCGGAAATTCCGTTTGGGTCTGTCACCAAACTACGATCCCACAATTGATGCAATTGTCCATCCCTGTTGGAACAGGCGGAATGCATTACCCGATCTTGAAAGAGTCGAATGGCGGCTTTTCTATGCTGACCAGACCGGTGATTTTCACCGAGAAAACCGAAGTCCTGGGCGACCAGGGGGACATCGTTTTGGCTGATCTGAGTCAATACGTCGTTGGTCTCCGGTCTGAGATGCGAATTGATTTGAGCCAGCACGTATATTTCACGACCGACGAAGCGGCGGCGCGACTTATCGAGCGCCACGACGGGCAACCGCTTTGGGATGAACCGTTGACTCTGCCCGATGGCAGTAACCAAGTCTCGCCGTTTGTCACACTGGCGGCGCGGTAAACGATAGCGAGTTCCTGATCCCTCTCGCCAAAAAAACGGGATCACTCCTTTCCAAGTCCCGGAGTCGTCGCCGGGGGAGGCTCCTTCACAATGTGGAGGAGCCTTTTTTTGTTGACGGATGTTGATCTGGTGCAGGGTAACCCTTCATTTAAAAAGATACCCGCCTTCCTGGGGCAATGGCGCGGCCTGAGCATCACCCGATGGAAGGGGGCCTGGTTTTTCTATGCTGTTCGAAATGTGAACACCCGAGAAAATTCAATATTTTTTTTCGTTTGATTTTGCCAGAGGAGATAAAATCGGGGGAGCGAAAAGGAGTGATCGTCAGTATTAAAAATATTAAACCCAGTCGGATGGTTTTGTTATTGTTGATCCGTCTGGCAATGAAATTGTATCTGGGAGTTGAGAATTTATATAGTGTTTCTTTTTGGTATACCTATAGAAATCGCATACACCCCTTATCTCTTTCGAGATTTTTTCTCGATCAATTGGGATAATGGCACCCATCTTTTTTTTGGGGTACATTGTTTTTACAGTTGTAATTGCTGGAATCAGGTCTGAATCAGCCCCAAAAATAAAAGCAGTTTCGAACCTGTCCAATACTGCCTCTCGTAAGAGGAAAATTGATATATTAACATCTGTCTGTTTTTCTTCATGGGTGGTAAATGATTTTTTGCAAAGGCTGCAATATCTCTGTTTCGGTTTAAAATTTCCGAGAATTGGTTCGACGCGATATTGTTTTAATGCGTTAATATATGTTTTGTGTTTCTTTAAAGAGTCGGGCCGCCATTTGGCAAGTGCTGTGAAATAAAAGACATTTTCTAAAGTATCGCATGGTTGAATGAACTGTTCCGCAAAAATACGATAATTGAGCCATAATAGGTTTCTGTATTTATGTCGGTTATTAACCCGATCCCAATCATTTAGAGCATGGTACACATTAAAACCATCGATGAAAATAGATACTTTGGCCATGGGTTATTTTATACCCATACTGAATATCACAAAGGAGGGATTAAATAGAATTGAGGCAAAAAAAATCCCGTGCCGAATCGGCACGGGGGGCCGTACCATTAATGATACGGGGATGAATTCTGAGCAAATATTATCCATGATAAACTCGCTTGTCAAGAATAAAATTATTGAGTTTTATATATGACTGAAAGTCATAATTTTTTAGTATTGTTTGTTTTTTTTGTCAACTCATTCATTTCCCCTCATGCTTAATAATCTGCTGATGTGACACTCAAGCCCTGCATTTGTGCAGATTTCCTGAATGGAGATACCCTCTTTTTCCCCTGCATTTATATATTCATTTATTTTATTGGCATATTCTTCCAATCGCTTGTTGGTAAGGATAACCTGTCCGCAATTTGGGCATTGAAGTTTTGTTGGATCTGAACGATGTGCATTTTCATAAAAGGTGGCGGCCTCAATCGTGAACATCGATCCGCATGCTTTGTGTTTAATTGCAAACCATCTTTTGTTTTCAGAATTTTCCGTTTGCTGGTTCATGAGCCCCCTTTTTCAAAAAGGTTATTAGGATTGATTCACATTGCCCTTGGCATCATATCGCAAGAAAGGGATTGTTCAATAACAAAATGGCCGGGTTTCTTTTTTGGAATAAACAATGGTGAACCACTAAAAATATTTTCAATAATATCAATAACGATATTTGATTTTGTGGTTTTTTTTGTGGTTTTTTAAAAACGGCCGAAAATATGGGAAGGAAACATATTGATTTTATTGGTCGGGGCGAGAGGATTTGAACCTCCGACTCCCTGCTCCCAAAGCAGGTGCGCTACCAGACTGCGCCACGCCCCGATTTTGGGGTCTTCCTACCACGCATTGAGGCTTTTCGCAAGCCCATAAAGACAGCTACTGCGTTTTGGAAAAATACTGGTCGATTCCATGGGATATCGCCCTTGCAATCGTTGTCAAATAGTTCGTGTCGCGCAATTTGATTTCTTCCGCCGGATTCGTCAGGTAACCGATTTCAAGGATAACCGCCGGCATGTCGGCTCCGGATAGCATGGCCAGAGGCAACCCCAACACCCGAACTTCCCCCATTGTTTGGCCAAGAACGCCCTGGAGCGTCACGGCCAGGGATTTGCTTGCCAGATGATGGGATACCTGTAATTGTTCCCAGTGAGGCGGGTCTTCCGTGCCGACGGAAATGCCGACGCTCTCCGACGGATTCGTGTTATCACCGGATCCATCCTGGTAATAACTGACGGTCATGCCGCTCACTTGAAAGCGAAAACTGGCGGATGTATGAAGGCTCACGAATAGATCGGCCCGCTGGTGGTTGGCTTCGGCAGCTCGATTGTTGATATCCAGCCAGTAATCATCCGAACGTGTCAGAATCACTTGATATTGGCTCCCGAGTTCGACGGCCAGCAGTCTCGCCAATGACAATGAAACATCTTTTTCAAGTGTTCCGGCGGCTCCGCGACTGCCGGTGTCGTATCCGCCGTGCCCCGGATCGATGACAACAAGGGGCGCTATTTTTCGATGAAACCACGGTTGATCGGACTGAGCCGATGCGCTCCCCCAACACATCAGCAGCGACAAAAGAATTCCGACCATTTTCAATATGGTAAGAGGTGCTTGCCCCATTCTTCCGAAAGGCTCTTTCTTTTTCAATTTCGCTTGACACCTGTAGGGATAGGTACTATTTATTAGACTTTTATGATTAATTCATTTTTTTAAAAAGAAAGTCAAGCATTGAAAAGATGCCGCCTCGTTGGAAGGGAATAATATAATGGGCGGCATAAGATGCGAGAGTGGCGGAATTGGTAGACGCACTGGACTTAGGATCCAGCTCTGGGAACAGAGTGGGAGTTCAAGTCTCCCCTCTCGCACCACCATTAATCTTTTAGGTCTCATCGTAGGTCTAATCATCGGATCTAACGCAATTAGATCAAGAAAATGCCCGCAAATGGAATTCGTTTTTTAAGGCGTTTTCATTATTTTGGAGAAGAATGTGATGCAAGTAAGGGTCGAAGATCAAACAAGTGTGAAAAAAATCCTGCATATCGAAATCCCAGCGGATCAAGTTACCAGCGAAATTGACGCCGCTTATAAGCAGCTTCAAAAAACAGCTAAAATCAAAGGATTCAGGCCGGGTAAAACGCCTCGATCCGTTTTGGAGCGCATGTTTAAAAAAGATGTTCACTCCGATGTGACATCCAAGCTTATCCAGGAATCTTTCATCTACGCCATTAAAGAGAACAGCCTGGCCCTTGTGGGAGACCCGAAGATAGATCCGACGATCCTCACCGTCAGCGAGCCCTATCGCTACCAGGCAACCATCGAAGTCAGACCGGAAATCGGTCCAATCGATTACAAGGGCTTGACGTTGAAGAAAACCCGCTATCATGGTTCGGAACAGGAAGTGGATGCGCAAATCGAAATGCTGCGCAAGAATCTGGCGACACTCAAACCCCTTGAAGAAAAAAGAGCCGTTCAAGAAGGCGATATGGTCGTGATCGATTACGAAGGCTTCCATGAGGGCAAACCGATTGCGGAAACCCAGAAAACCGAAAATTTCAATTTCAAGATCGGCAGTGGCGCCATTGCAAAAGATTTCGACAAACAAATGATCGGCATGAATACCGGAGAAGAAAAGCGCTTCGATATTGCCTTCCCGGAGGATCATTTCAACAATAAACTGGCCGGGCGCACAATTCAGTTCATCGTGACCCTGAAGGACATCCGGAAAGAGATTCTGCCGGACGTCGACGACGCTTTTGCCAAGAAATTAGGAAATTTTGAATCGTTGGTTGCATTACGGGACAAAATCTCCGATAATTTGCGGCAGGGGTATGAGAAACGGACCGAGCAGGAGCTGAATGAACAGATCTTTGAAGCCATGATCGCCAAAACCGATTTCGAAGTACCCGATTCATTGGTTCAATACGAACTTAACGGTATTCTGGAAGAAACCGAAAGAGCCCTTGCCGCCAGCAATGTGACGCTGGAGCAGATTGGTCAGGACAAATCGAAGCTGTCGGAAAAATATCGCGGAACCGCTGAAAAACAGGTGCGGCGACATTTGATTCTGAGCGCCATCGTCGAACAGCAGAAACTGTCCCTGTCCGACGAAGAGAAGGAAGACGGCTTCCGGGAGATGGCCGCCGCATTTCACCAACCGGTGGATGCCATCAAACAATATTATCAACAAAATCAGGATAAACTTGAGTTTTTTAACCACACCCTACTTGAAAAGAAGGCGATCAGGCTTATCATTGAAAGCAGTACTGTTGAAGAAATCGAACCGGAAAAAGAGATATCATAAAGCAAGGATGATAAGGAGAGAACAACGTGCCACTGATACCCATGGTCATTGAACAAACCAGCAAAGGGGAGCGCGCATACGACATATACTCCCGGCTATTAAAAGACAGAATTATTTTCGTTGGTACCGCAATCAATGATGAAATCGCCAACCTTCTGATTGCTCAGCTTCTTTTTCTTGAATCCGAGGATCCGGACAAGGACATCAATTTTTATATCAACTCGCCGGGTGGCATCGTCACGGCCGGAATGGCCATATATGACACCATGCAATATATAAAACCCGATATCGCAACCGTTTGTATCGGGCAGGCCGCCAGTATGGGAGCATTGTTGCTGGCCGCCGGAAGTAAGGGCAAGCGCTACTCGCTGCCAAATTCCCGTATTATGGTTCATCAACCCATGGGCGGCGCCCAGGGCCAGGCATCCGACATTGCCATCCAGGCCAAGGAAATTCTGCGGATGAAAGACAAGCTGAACGAGATCCTGGCCTTTCATTCAGGAAGAAAATTAGAACAAATTCAGATGGATACGGACAGAGATTTTTTTATGTCCGGGATCGAAGCAAAAGAATACGGTATTATTGACCATGTCATCACCAATCGTGATGATTTGGACAAACTGGAACGCTCGGAGGATAAATAATGACAAAACAGGGCGACATCAATGATAATCTCTTCTGCTCCTTCTGCGGTAAGAATCAAAAAGAGGTCAAGAAACTGATCGCAGGCCCGGCTGTTTATATCTGTGACGAATGTATTCAGCTGTGCAGTGAAATCATTGATGAGGAAAGCGAGAAAGGACCCGAAACATCCGAGCACCTTCTGGCGCCGAAAGAGATCAAAAAGATGCTGGACGAGTACGTCATCGAGCAGGATCACGCCAAAAAGGTCTTGGCGGTGGCGGTCTATAATCATTACAAACGCCTGGATTCGGCTGTCAGCACCAATGACGTTGAAATCCAGAAAAGCAACATCCTGCTCATCGGTCCGACCGGCTGCGGAAAGACCCTGCTGGCGCAGACTCTGGCACGTTTTCTCAATGTTCCCTTTACCATCGCGGATGCAACCACCCTGACTGAAGCCGGTTATGTCGGTGAAGATGTGGAAAATATCATCCTGTCGTTGTTGCAGAATGCCGATTATGATGTTGAGAAATGTCAGCGGGGAATCGTCTATATCGATGAAATCGATAAAATCGCACAGCGCAGCGACAACCCATCCATAACCCGAGATGTATCAGGCGAGGGTGTCCAGCAAGCCTTGCTGAAAATTATCGAAGGCACCACCGCCAGCGTGCCGCCCAAAGGCGGTCGCAAGCATCCCCAGCAGGATTTTGTAAAGGTGGACACCAGCAACATCCTGTTCGTCTGCGGCGGCACATTCACCGGACTGGAGAAAATCATCCAACGAAGAATGGGCGCAAAATCAATGGGTTTTGGTGCAAAGGTTCGAAAGAAAGAAGAAAAATCCATCGGCGATACATTGCGCGAGCTGGAAACCGAAGACTTGATCCGATTCGGTTTGATTCCGGAATTTGTCGGCCGACTACCGATTATCTCGACACTGGATGAGCTGAATGAGGCTTCTTTGGTCAAGATATTAACGGAACCCAAGAATGCACTCGTCAAACAGTTCCAGAAGCTTTTTGAAATCGAGGGTGTCAACCTCAGGCTGACCGACAGCGCTCTTTCCGCTATCGCCAATGAGGCCATGAAACGAAAATCAGGTGCACGTGGCCTGAGATCAATTATGGAAAACAGCCTGCTGAACATCATGTATGAAATTCCTTCCATCGAAAATGTGAAAGAATGTGTCGTCAATGATGAGGTGGTGCTCAAAAAGGAAGAGCCGATACTGCTTTATGAGCAGACAAAAAAACAGGCATAGACGCAACGACCAATTTCGTTGGGGTGCCCCGGAACAGTAGGTGGTATGGGGAATTTTTATATACCGGTAACGCACCTCATTCCCCATCCGAACTCAGATGCTTCCGAACTAAAAAACCGAGTCAACTATGATTAATATACCCAAATTGTTCAAACAGGATGACCCGAATTCGTCCAATATTCTTCTTCCGTTACTTCCCCTGCGGGATATCGTAGTATTCCCGCATATGGTTGCCCCTCTCTTTGTGGGACGGACAAAATCGGTCAATGCGCTTACCGATGCGATGAATAAAGACAAAAGCGTTTTCCTGGCGACCCAGAACAAGGCCAACATTGATAATCCGACCGAAAAAGAGATTTTCAAAGTCGGCACCATCGGCAATGTTCTTCAGCTTCTGCGACTGCCGGATGGAACCGTCAAGGCGCTTGTAGAGGGAAAGGTCCGCGCCCGAATCGTTCGCTATGTCTCCGCCGAGCAATTCTTTCAGGTGGAGCTTGCCGCAATGCCCGAAACAATGGTTTCGGAAGCCGAAGGCGAGGCCCTCAAGCGCGCGATTATCAAGAGCTTTGAAGAATACGCCAATGTGAATAAAAGCGTCTCAAAAGATATCATCTCCAACGCCGCATCCATCTCCAACTTGTCCCAACTGGCAGATACCATTGCCGCCCATTTCTCCTTCAAGATTCAGGACAAACAACATCTGCTGGAGACCGTCTCCATCGGAGACCGGCTTTCATCCCTGCTCCAACTCATCAAGGCGGAAATCGAAATTTATAATGTGGAGCAACGGATCAAGGGTCGCGTCAAGACACAGATGGAGAAAACCCAGAAGAATTATTACCTCAGCGAACAAATGCGGGCCATTAAAAAGGAGATGGGAACCGATGAGGGACAGACGGATGAGCTGAAAGAACTTGAAAAACGAATCAAGCGCAAACGGATGTCCAAGGAGGCCAACAACAAAGTCCGGCATGAATTCAAGAAGCTGAAAATGATGACCCCCATGTCGGCCGAGGCCACCGTCGTGCGGAATTATATCGACTGGATCATCAGCCTGCCCTGGTTTGAAAAAAGCAAAATCAACCATGATATTCAGAAGGCGGAGGAGATCCTCAATCAGGATCATTACGGCTTGGAAAAACCCAAGGAACGCATTCTGGAATACCTTGCGGTCCAATCCCTGGTCAATAAAATCCGTGGACCGATTCTCTGTTTTGTCGGCCCGCCGGGTGTCGGGAAAACCTCGCTGGCGCGCTCCGTTTCCCGCGCCACCGGTCGGAAATTCGTACGTCTCTCCCTGGGTGGGGTTCGCGACGAGGCGGAAATCCGCGGACATCGCCGCACGTATATCGGCGCATTGCCCGGGAAAATCATCCAGTCCCTTAAAAAGGCGGGGGTGAACAATCCGGTCTTCTGTTTGGACGAAGTCGATAAAATGAGCATGGATTTTCGCGGTGATCCTTCAGCCGCACTCCTGGAAGTACTGGATCCGGAGCAAAACTATAATTTCAATGATCATTATCTGGATCTGGATTATGATTTATCCGACATTCTGTTCATCACGACGGCCAATACGTTACCGGATATTCCGCTTCCATTGCAGGACAGGATGGAAATCATTCGCATTCCCGGATACACGGAATATGAGAAATATAATATCGCCAAAGAATTTCTGCTTCCCAAACAAATACAGACCAACGGCCTCGCGAATCAGGATGTTCAGTTCTCAAAAAATTCCGTTTTTACCATTATTCAGCAATATACGCGTGAGGCTGGCGTACGGAATTTGGAACGCGAAATTTCGTCCATTTGCCGCAAGCTCGCTCGGGAAGTGCTGCTGAAAAAAGAGGCCGCGGCAGCATTCAGAATCACGTCCGGTTCCATACCCAAATATCTCGGTCCGCCGAGATTCCGTCACGGCCAAGTGGAAGAAAAGGATCAGATCGGTCTGGTTACCGGTTTGGCCTGGACCCAGGTAGGCGGGGATTTGCTGTCGGTGGAGACCGTTATCATGCCCGGAAAAGGCGAAGTGATCATCACCGGCAAGCTGGGGGATGTCATGAAGGAATCGGCCCGGGCGGCGGTCAGTTATGTGCGTTCACGCGCCCAACGTCTCGGCATCAATAATGAATTTCACAAACAGTGCGATATTCACATTCATGTTCCGGAAGGGGCGATTCCCAAAGACGGACCATCGGCCGGAATCTCCATGTGCACGGCCATCGTTTCCGCCTTGACGCAGCGCAGGGTTCGACGGGATGTTGCCATGACCGGAGAGATCACCTTGCGGGGCCGGGTGCTGCCCATCGGCGGGCTCAAAGAAAAAATTCTGGCCGCCCATCGCGGGGAAATCAAGACCGTCCTGATCCCCAAGGATAACCTGAAGGATCTAAAAGACATTCCCACTGCCATTTCAAAACAGATTAAGATTGTTACAGTCGATCATATGGATGAGGTGCTGGAACAGGCCTTGATTCTGAAGGAAGGGGAAATTCTGTTCAACGAAGTGACAAATCCCCTTGAATTCATGATTGAGAAAGTCAGCGTGGAAAATTTAAATTGCTGATTTTCGCTTGACATCGCCTATGTTACCTGGTAGTGGTAGCATTCGTTTTGATCGGACGCAGTGAGATATATCCTGCGCGGGCGGGTAGCTCAGTTGGGAGAGCATCGGCCTTACAAGCCGAGGGTCACAGGTTCAAGCCCTGTTCCGCCTACCATGTTTGACATAAATACCGGCCGGACCCACACGGCGGTATTCCCATGCGGGGGTGTAGTTCAGTTGGTTAGAACGCCGGCCTGTCACGCCGGAGGTCGCGGGTTCGAGTCCCGTCGCTCCCGCCATAACAATCACAAGGGGTTAGATGAAAAATCTGACCCCTTTTTTGTTGCCTGAAATAATGAATGACTTCGTTCTATTTTGATGAATCATCCGTCAATGGACGCGGTAGTCCACGCAGCGGAGTATCATTGACGACGCCCCAGGTTTCCGGAAACATCTTACGGAAAACGCAGTTAAAAAAAATATTCAGCAGCTCATATACATCCAATCGAACCGGCTCCTGCTTGTGAAACCGGTCGATGTAATTCCGACATTCATCGATACGCTTTTTTTCCACAAGCAGCGCGGTCAGGAAATGTTTCATGTCTTCCGGTTGATTCTTCCCATCAACTTCCGGGTCGTCTCCGGAACCAGTTGACAACAAACTCTCTATTTGCTGGTGAGAAGCGCCCAACAATTGCTCCCGATTTTTTTCCGAATTGTAGTATGTCTGCCCGCCGACAAGTTTCCGCATGCGCGCCTCTATGCGATCTTTTTCCTCTTGAAAAATTTCAGCCATCAGACCATTCGCCGGTTTGGGGACAACGATATTGACAGCCCGCAGCATCTTTTCCCGTTGCGCCACATTATGCCGGTATTCGGAAACGGCGCGCTTCCAGAAGGAACGACTGACAGCTTCTACAACCTCGACTGTAAATCGCCTTTCATTGGCCGCTTTTTGGATGGTACGGATAAGGGTCGGCAAGATTTTCGCTGTTTGCTTAAAAAGATGTTCATCCGTAACGACCTTATACATCATCGCCATGGCTGCATACCAGTCCTGCAGAAAAAAAATGCGATGCACATCCCCGAAGGCCTGGGCCAACAGATCGTTGGGGACCAGCTGGGACGGGGTGGAAAAAAAGGGTGTGCCGCCGAGGCGCGGTTGCGGCAAGGGCTCTTCAGCATCGGCATCAATGATGATGGCGGTTTCAACGTCAATCAAGCCCAGAAAAAACGCATCCGCCGTTGATAGAAAATTCGGGTATCGTCCCGGATCGCCGGCCACCAGCACATTGTCCGGTTTAAAATCACGCATGGCAACACGCTTGCGGCCAAGATACGCCAGCAAATCCAGTATATTGGTTATGATTCCGGACATCTGTGTCCGACTTTGCGAGAAGCTCTTTTTCAGCAGAAAACGGCGAATTGTTTCACGATAGGCGCCCACCGGTTCGACATTCTCGGCCATAAGGGCTGTAATCAGACGGTCCATCTCCGGAATGAGTTCTGCGGGAACCGCCTGCTCTTGCCCATCGCCAATGGTTTTGCCGGCCAAATGACCGGAAAACCATTCTTGAAATTTATATTGGATACCCGATACGGTAACCCGCCCACCTTCCAATACGTTTCGCAAACGGCTCTCGTACTCACTGTAAATGGAAGCAAGCCCTTCGGCAATATGCCCGGTACCATACCCATAACGCCCTTCAAATCCCTGCAGGTCCGACAGCAAACCTGCATTTTGTATAATCTCGGCTTCGATGGAATCCCTTGTCCGCCCTCGCATGCTGCTCAGCACATCCGCCAGAATGAAATATTTGGCCAAATCCATAAAAAAAACAAAGCCGTCATTAATTTTCAGGCATGACTGCGCATCCGGATTCTCGCTCAGCCATTTCACATAGGCGGCTTCACAATCTTCCGGCGAGAGACTTTCGGCATCATCCTCTTCCTGGATGGGAAAAGCACGCTTCATGATGACGGAAACACTCGGCGTAATGCAGACGCGCGGCGCAAGCCGGGTGGCGATTTTCTGTTCAACGTGAAGACTGTCGATATATTTTGAAAAATCCGTGATCGGCGCCGGAGGAATTTTAACGACCAAATGGTCATCATAAATGGCGTAAAAACACTTACTTTTACTGCCGCTGCCTTCGCCGAGCGGCATAATGGTCATTCGCCGGGACCTCCATTCGTCATCTTGCTGAACGCGCAATTCGTAGGTCCGACGATTGTGTTGCGCTCCCGATGCCTCCAGTAACCTGCATTCCGTCGCCGCAAAAGGAGATGCCTTCAAATGCAGGCGATAAATACGCAAAAAATATTCCGCAACCGTCGCTCCAAGGTCCGCCGGCTCAGTTGCTGCCTGATGATCCGCATGGTGATTCTGCAAAACTTTCCCCGGTTTTTGGATATCCATTTCTCCGCTTTCCCGATTGCCCAGCTCGGAATAGGAAAACGGCGCCATAAGAGACCGTAAACAAACCCCTATCATACTGTTCGACCCCGGCACAAGGTGCAATTCCACTCCGTTTCGTTTTTATCCGGAGGTGACGGCGACCTAACATTTCACAGGCCCGCAGTTGGAATTGAGCGCCGTTTCGGTGAGGATGTTGCGGTGGGAAATAAGGATATCAGGTGGAGTTGCACGAATACGCCATTTCAAAACTTGTTTGTTCGAATGGCGGAGATGATATCTTCGTGGTGGGAATTGAATCGCATGATTTCACCGGCCGATTCGATGATAATCAGATCGTCTCCATCGTCGATGAAGACGGCAATCAAATATGCATAGTCCTTGGCTCCCACCGGGGCGACCAGTTCAAGCACATACCCCTGCTTGCCGGTTGCCATGATATCTTCCTCACGTTGAAAGATATACCCGACATCGAGCATTCGTTTTTTCAACGCCTCTTTCCAGAAGGGGAGCGCGGCCGGCGGCTTGTTGGGCGCAACTTTGACCCGGTACACCACCCCGTCCGGACTGACGGACTTCAATGGCTTCTCATCCGGATACACCGCAAACCCGGCCGGGGTCGACCACTGCTGTTGGGCCAGACAACCGGTTCCGGAAAGCAGCAGAAGCAGACAAATCAAGGCGTACCATTTATTATCGGTCATATTGAAACTCTTTCAGCAGATCGGTGATATTGACGGTATTCAGCCAGGGAAATGAGGAATGTCCATGTACCGTCGGTACGGAACGGTCCCGAAAGGAAAACTCGATCAGGACTTCGGAAAAAGCCAGGCGGTGCTCGAGCATTCGGATCTCTCCCTGCAAGGTTTCGATCTCTTGGACGAGGGTGGTGATTTCCTCTTCAACCATGACGACGGCGTCTGCCCTGGCAGTCTTCAAGACGTCAAGATACTGGGCCTTCACCTGGTTTTTCGATTTCAACCGCGACTTTTTTTCACCCAGACCGGTGAAGACATCCGCGCTGTTCAGTTCCCGGGTCAGGACGATTCCCTGATCCGTTGAAAATTGTAAAAACGCTTCGAGCTCACCCGCCGGGATCTTGAATTTGATGTAACCATTTGTGCGCTCAACAAAATAGCCGCCCATGACGGCCGCCTTTTCCACCAGCAGATCCGCTGTGCGGTCCGGATCGTTGACTTTCAGGATCATTCTGGAAGAGATCGCCGCCGATGGTTTGGCGGGAATCGCATCGGCGATGCTTGGGATCGAAATCAGTATGGTCAGGACGAAAACCGCTTCCATGAACCAGCCGCTCCTGGATTTCATTGGACACCTCCTGCAATGGAATCCAGGATGCCGGTGCCATATCGTTTTTCCTGCGCCTGAGTGGGAAAATACACCTGAACGATATCGAGGCGCTTTTTTTCGACCTTCACTCCGATCCAATAGACATAGGGTGCTTCAGTGTTTTCGACCAAACGCAACAGATTGAAATCTCCGGATTTCAGGGTGGAAACCGAACTGAATTCCGGTCCAATCCGAAACTGTATGGCCTCTATCCAGAATCCGACATCCCCCTCCGGAAGATTGTCACGGGTCGTCGACCAGAAAACCGCCCCATCCGCCCCTTCGGCGATAAACATTCCTTTCCGATCCAGCGCCACCATATCCTTTGGAACCACAAAGTTCAAACGTACGGAATCCTTTCCCGCTTCCCGCTTCAACGGTGAAAGTGACGAAATCCATTTGAATGCTGCGATCTCTTCCGGATCGGTGCGACCGGAAACGAGCTTCCGTTGCTCCACCCGGATGGTTATCTTGGAAAACTCCGCCATGGTCGCCAGCATGGTCTTCAGGTTCTCCAGGCTCTCGATCTGATCGTTCAGTCGCTGAATTTCCTTCAGCAGCCTGATTTTTTCCTTTTCGACCTTGGACTGACTCAGCAACTCCACAAGTCGGTCACGGGCCGTCACGGCCGTGGTCAAACGCAAGGCCACATCCTGAAAGGACTCCGTGACGTCCCGGGCGCTTACGGATTTTTCCAGCACGTCGGCAAGCCGTAACACCGCCTTGTAGATTTCATCGAATTTCGCCACCGGAATCCGCAGGATGATATATCCCGGCCGCATCTGCTCCACATACCCATCGACGGCTACCGCCAACCTGGCGGCAGCATCGATGGTTTCATCGGGCTTGACCGATCGGAGTTTGACATACCCGTCGTAAAAAATCATGCGCTGCTCGGCCGGGGCGGTTGCCGAGGAGGAGTCCCTTACCCTGTCCAATGAGCCGCCGTAAGCATCGGAAGATTCCAACACCGCTTGGGGAGCGGCTTCTTCCACAGGTGCCAGGTTGAGTTCAAGTTGTTTTTTATGGCAACCCCATCCGAGTAGCAACAGAACGACCATTCCCACCCAGCCCAGCTGAACCAAGCCTGTTGTTTGTCGAACCAATCTCATCAACCACGCTTTCTGTTGAACACAATTTTTCGGAAACCGCATCCCAACCGCACAGGCATACATTGCCGCTTATATCCGAGGAATCCAACAGAATCAAGGCAGGTTAGCCGGATTATTTATAGGCCGCCATGATTTCCTCGATTTTACCTTCCAACCGCATTTGTTTCAGCGCATTGGAAAGCCTTGCGGCAAGCTCCTGACTGCGGGCGCCTTTGGCCTTGGAAAAACCCACATACATGGGATCTTCATTGAGCACGAACTTGATGTCGAACCGGTTTTGGAATCCGAGTTTTCGATTCAGGAAGCGCAGGACATGTTCGTTGATCACGGCGATGTCCATGCGTTTTCCATCCAGTTTCTGCAGCAGGTTTTCCGTGCTTTTGCAGACTTCCTTTTCAATTCCCCCATAGTTGTCGAATTCCGTTCCATACGAATATTCCACGACAACCCCCACCTGCTTGCCTTTTAAATCATCGATTTTTGCCAGCTGTAAGGGACTTCCCTTTCGGACGATCACGACATTTTTCTCAGCACTCAGCGGTTCGGAAGGAAATACGAGAAACGCCTCCCGTTCCGGTGTGCGAAACAGGGAGAATATGGCGTCGACCGATCCGTCTTTGACCTTGGCCATGGCGCGCTTCCAGGGCCATTGTTTAAATTTGGCCTCGATACCGATACGTGAACAGGCTTCTCGAATGATGTCGGCGTCAAATCCGATTACCGTACCGTTTTCCGTATACTCATAAGGAGGATAGTCCTCACTGACGAATACCGCCTCTTCCGCAAATGCAACGACCGGTAGCAGCAACCAAAACAAAATAAAGCAAAACCGTTTCATGGGGACCTCCTGTTTTTAGGTTGTGGGGTAACAAAACAGACAGAACCAACCATCGCACGATAGCAATACCAGAAAAAAACCGGACGGCGCGTAATACCCGGATTGTGATCCGTTACCTTACTGTATAAGGGAGCGGTAGGGGTGAAAGCGACAAATAGGAAACAGCGCTGAAAAGATGATAGTATTGTTACAAAAAAAGGAATTTTTGTCAATGGTGCCTACTCTAGAAACATGGATCACAATCTTCGATCGCCAACCACCCGAACAGCCTCTTTACAATCTCCCCATATATTGGTAAGCAAAAGGCCGGTATGAAAATATGAGACCAGATTCAACCTCGATCACCTCCGGATTCGGAAACGGCTTCACCCGCCTGGGTAAAACCCTGCTGCTGGTCTATGGCGGCATATATGTCATTGAACTTTTGGGCGAACTCTGGGTCGACATCCCACTCGTGGAAACTTTTGCCCTGTTTCCATTGCAGGACCCGGGCTTTCATCTCTGGCAGTTGATCTCCCACCCGTTTATCCAACCCCCGCAGGTCCCTGTGGGATTTTTATTCAGTTGCCTGATATTTTATTTTGTTGCGGAACCGGTCGAACGTGCTCTGGGTGGGAAACGATTCCTGGTGTTTTTTTACGTTGCGGCTCTGGGGAGCGCCGTCTTGGGTCTGCTTTTCAGTATGGTGTCCGGACTGGATCAGCCCTTCATGGGAATGCTGCCCAGTATTCTGGCCCTGATCGTCGTTTTCGGATTATTGAATCCCGAGGCGACCATGCTGCTCATGTTCGTCCTGCCGGTCAAGGCCAAATACATCAGCTACGGCACGGTCCTGATCACCCTTCTGACCTTTCTGGCCAAAACCAATCCAGCCGGCGCCTATCACCTGGGTGGTATCCTGTTGGGCTACTGCTATTTCAAAGGATTCGGCAATTTGTATCCGATCCGCCACCTGCAATCGATCTACTTGGATTGGCAACTCCGCCGCCGCCGCGCGCGTTTTACCGTCATCGAAGGACGAAAAAAGGACGACGATACCAAACCGACCATCCATTGATTTACGGGTAATGGACACGAACTAAATATTGACACTCCCCCCGGCCTGTATTAAATAAACAGACTGTTCGGTTTGTTTTATGATTCCATAATCGAATTGGATTCAATCAATACACAGATGAATTCCTGGAAAGCAAAACAGAAGGAGACCATCCATGGAACCGTTAGCGCTTTTCTCAGAAATCGTCCGTAATCCCGGCACGTATGCGGCGGAATGGAAACAGAGAACCGGCGGCAAAATAGTCGGCCATTTTTGCTCCTACACGCCGGAAGAAATCATCACCGCGGCCGGTGCCCTGCCATTCAGAATCTTCGGCAAGAGCACGAGCATATCCAAGGCCGACGCGCATCTGCAGGCCTACAGTTGCAGCCTGGTCCGCGGCGGCTTGGAGGATGCCCTGGCCGGCCGACTCGACTTTCTGGACGGGACGGTCTTTCCCCATACCTGCGATTCCATTCAGAGGTTGTCCGATATTTGGCGTTTGAACATCAAGGACAAGTTTCATCTGGATGTCGTCCTGCCCGTCAAACTCAATACGGAAAGCGCCCGCTCCTACATGATCGATGTGCTGGACAAATTTAAAACCGAACTGCAGTCGGCCCTGTCGACCCAAATCAGCGATGAACAGCTCAAGTCGACCGTGCGAACCTACAACCGGATCCGTTCCGGGCTGGCCCGCTTGTATGCCTTGCGGCGCAGCAACCCCCTGGCTGTAGGCAGCAGCGATGTCCACACCATCTTCAAGGCCTCCATGATCATGGATCGAAATGATTTCAGAATCGCCCTGGAAGATTTTCTGGACGCTTTGGAAACCGGGGAAAGCCTTCCCGATGACCGAAAACGCCTGGTGCTGACCGGCGGTTTGTGCAACATGCCCGACATTTACCAGGTGATCGAGGCTTCGGGAGGATTGGTCGTCTGGGATGATTTTTGTACCGGTGCCCGCTATTTTGAAGGTGTAATCGACGACCGAGGCGACATTCTAGAATCCATCGCCGATCGCTACCTGACCCGCGTGGTCTGTCCAGCGAAACATTCGGGCATTCATAACCGCGGAGACTACCTCCTGAAACAGGTGAAAGAACAGGCCGCCCAGGGCGTTATCTTCGTTTTCTTGAAGTTCTGCGATCCCCACGCATTTGACTACCCCTATATGAAAACCATGCTCGAGAACGAAGGGATTCCGCACTTAATGCTTGAAATCGAGGATCAGGTCGCCTCCGAAGGGCAATTGCGGACCAGATGCGAGGCCTTCATCGAAATGTTGTAATCCGAGACGCAACCTTTTTATCAAGGAGCATACCATGTCACATGCGGATCAGGTCAAAGACCCGGAAAAAGAAAAACGAAAAATAAAAGCCGTTCAAAAAATGAAAGAAATCATGACGGCATATTATATCGAAGCCAAGACGCCCACGGAACAAACCGGCAAGAAAATCGCATGGATTACTAGTGGTGGACCGGTTGAGCCCTTAATCGTCATGGATGTCATTCCCGTGTATCCGGAAAACTACGGCGCCATGATCGGGGCCAGCAAAATGGGGGTCGCCCTTTGCGAAAAAGCGGAGGAAATGGGCTATGCCCGAGATCTCTGCTCCTATGCCCGCGCCGATATTGCCAGCGCCATTGTCAATGGAGGACCCATCGGCGGCCTGCCAAAGCCCGACATGCTGATTTGCTGTAACAATATCTGCGGAACCGTTTTGAAATGGTATGAGGTTCAGGCGCGATTTTATAACGTCCCCCTGTTCATCCTCGACACCCCCATCTGCCATTCAGAATACTCCCCGGAGATCAAGACCTACGTTGAAAAACAAATTCTTGAATACATCGCATTTCTGGAAACCGTATGCGGCAAGCCCTTTGATTACGATCGTATGAAAGAGGTCGGTACTTTATCCATCAAAGGACAACGCCTATGGCAGGCCGTGCTGGATACCACAATGCACAAACCGGCGCCCATGACCTGTTTCGACGCTTTTTTTCACCTGGCGCTGATCGTCACCCTGCGCGGCAAACAGGAGGTGGTCGACTATTATGAAATGCTGCTGGCGGAGATGCAGGATCGAATCGCAGCTGGCATCGGCATGCTTCCCAACGAAAAATATCGCCTGCTGTGGGACAATCTGCCGGTCTGGTTCAAAACCCGCTGGCTTTCTGAAAAATTCGCCGCCCACGACGCCTGCCTGGTCGCCGACACCTACACCTCCGGTTGGTGCAGTTCCATGCAGTATCTGGATGAAAACAATTTCCTGGGATCCATGGCCGAATGCTATACCCGCATCTTTTTGAACACCGGAACGGACGATATGGCCAAGCGGATCATCGAAATGGCGGATAAATTTCAGGTGAATGGCCTGGTTCTCCATTCCAACCGGAGTTGCAAACCATATTCCCTCGGCCAATATGATATCCAACGAATCGTTCAGGAAAAACGGGGTTTGCCCACCCTGATGATCGAAGCGGACATGGTGGATGAGCGCATTTTTTCCGAAAGCCAGATCGAAACCCGTATCGATGCGTTCATCGAAATGCTGAAATAATGTTCCGATTGGGTGCATTGCAAGACAATTCGGAAAATGGTATTCGCGATACCGAACCCTTTTTCATCAAACGAGGTACCCCATGATTTCCGTCGGCGTTGATATCGGCTCCATCAGTGCCAAAGCCGCCGTAATGGATAACCATACCATTCTCGGCACCCATGTGATCCTGACCGGATATAACGCCCGAAACGCCGGCCAGCAGGTTTTCAGCGAACTCCTTCACAAACTGGGCATCTCACCGGAAAAGGTTCATCGCGTCATCGCTACCGGATATGGCCGTAACAGTGTTGCGTTCGCAAACAAAGCGGTGACGGAAATCACCTGCCATGCGGTGGGCGCTCATTATCAACAGCCGGATACCCGGAGTATCATCGATATCGGGGGGCAGGACAGCAAGGCCATCGTCATTGATGCCGACGGGAAAGTAAAGGATTTTGCCATGAATGATAAATGCGCCGCCGGTACCGGCCGTTTTCTGGAAGTAATGGCCCGGGCCCTCGAGGTGGATCTGGACGCTTTCGGTAGCCTGTCCCTGACCGCCGACAATGCTGCGGTCATCAGCAGTCTGTGCACCGTCTTTGCCGAATCGGAAGTGATTTCCTTGATTTCAAAGGGAGAAAAGCGGGCCAATATCATTGCCGGCATTCATGAATCAATCGCCGCGAGAGTGATCGCCATGGGCAACCGGATCGGCATTCAAGCACCGATCATGATGACCGGCGGCGTTGCGAAAAATATCGGTGTCGTCAAGGCTCTGGAAAAAAAGCTGAATTCCGCTATCATGGTTTCCGAGAACGCCCAGGTGAACGGCGCCATCGGAGCAGCGATTATTGCAGCCACTCTGTAAATCGGAAAGGAGAAAGCCATGCATCAACTGTCATACGGTCTATCCGATAAGGTATTCGTCGTCACCGGAGGAAGCCGCGGCATCGGTCTGGAAATTGCCAAGCTGCTGTTGCATGAAAAGGCCCGGGTGGTAATCTGCGGACGGAAAGAAGAAGGGCTCGCCGTTGCCAAGGCCGCTTTGAACGATAGGGATGATCGCTTGTTGACCGTATCCGCCCATGTAGGCAAGGAATCGGAAGTGGAAAGCCTCTTTCAACAAACCCTGGATCGATTCGGCCGCGTGGACGGCCTGATCAACAATGTGGGCATGAACATCGTCACTTCTTTGATGGACGCGGATCCACCCCTCTGGCAGAAAATCATCGATTCCAATCTCGGGGGGACCTACCTGTGTTCCCGCAAGGCCGGGAAAATTATGCGGGAACAAAAAAGCGGCAAGATCGTCAGCATCTCCTCCATCGCCGGTCGACGGGCGGCGCCGGCCATGGGAATTTACGGAATCGCCAAAGCCGGAATTGAAATGATGACCAAGGTATTGGCCCAGGAGCTGGCCGCGTTCAACATCCAGGTCAATGCGGTGGCTCCGTCGATGGTAAAAACCGGCTTCAGCCAGCTGTTCTGGTCCAATCCTCAGTTGCAAGAACAGATTGTCAGGACGATTCCCCTGGGCCGAATACCGGATCCGATCGATATCGCCCATCCGGTTCTGTTTCTATGCTCGGCGGGCGCCGGTTTCATCACCGGACAGACCATCCTGGTCGACGGGGGCGCAAGTGCTGTTTGATCGTTCCCGTATGTGCAAACTATAAACAGGATGTTTTGAATTCTCAAGGCGTTGCCTACAACAGGAAGATATCACCGGATCTGGCCGAGATCGTTTCCCTCACGGAACAGGATCGCTCTCCGGAAACGGAAAAACGATGCTTCTCCGTTTCACGGATTGCGCTTGTTCTCTTCTTCCGGTCGGCATTTGCCGAACAGTGACGCCGTTATTGCAGATATTTTTTCAATATCCCGGCGATGGTTCCGTCGGCGATCAATTCATTCAACGCCTTCTGCATGGTATTGATGATCGCTGGATCCGTTTGCTTATGGAAGGCAAAACCCATCTCGCCCTGTTTCAGCATAAAAACCGTTTCATACTGGCTGGAATCGATACCGAGTTGTTTCATGTTGTACCTGGCGGTGTCGAATCCATATGCAATCGCATCCGTCCGACCGGCATCCAATTTCTTGACAAGGGTTTCGGCGGAATTGGCCTGGTCGATCTTGTCCTGGCCGATGCCGGCAGAAATCAGCAGCTGTTCCCCCACATCCTCGCGTACCGCACCGATCTTGAGGGCCTTCAGATCTTCAGTTGAGTTGATTTTATACCCATTCTTTTTAAGGGCGATAACACCGATATCCGAACCCGCCAGCGGTCCGACGAATGCAAACAGCTCCTTGCGTGGCTCGGTGACGGTCATGGAAAAAAGGCAGGATCCGGGTTTATCCTGGACTAATTTATACCCACGCGCCCAAGGATAGACTTTGATATCCCCGATCGTATTTTTTACACCGGTTTTTTGCCAGACGGCGACCAGAATATCGACGGCGATGCCTTTCAATGTGCCGTTTTCCGTGTAATTGTAGGGAGCATACTCCTCCGTCATCCAGGTGATGTCGGAAAGGGTTTGGGATACCGCCGTGATCGGAAAAAGCAACAAGATCGTCATCAGAATTACTTTTTTCATAATTGCTCCTTTCGTGGTTGTGTGACATGGTTTCACTGGATGGACGCAACAAGTGATCGCTTGCGCAAATTCCTCCTTTCAGTGAATATTGGAATTTCGCTACGGCCGATCCGTGGAAAAACGCATTTGGCCGGACCGGCATGCAACGGACGGATTCAAATGAGCTCGAAAAAAGGTTTGAAATAGAGTATTGGGACGGTTATGATGAAATGTGATTTCAATATGTTTCGATGCGAAATCATAACATATTTTTTATGGATACTTTATAACAAATATCGTTGTCTTAAACAATCAAAAACACCTTGCATGAATTGCATGGTGAACATGCAGGGAATACGAACTGTTACCCGGCAAGCCGGCGCATGGCATCACCTTGCGGACGAAAATGTATCGATATGGCACCCATGAAGCCCCCCCCGTCCCCGAAAAGCGCCGGTCACCGGAAAAAAACCGCACCCAAGATTCTCCGGAGGCTTTTGTGGATAATTGTCGGCATCCCTTTTTTTTCTGCCGCCCTTGTTTTCTGCCTTCGCTGGCTGCCGCCTCCCACCAGCGCCTTTATCTTGGAAAGGCATTTTCAAGTGCTCTTGAGCAAAGAACGGAAAATTGAGATCTGCTATCACTGGACAGATTGGGAATCGATTTCCCCTCACGTGTTTCTGGCCGTGATGGCTGCCGAAGATCAAAAATTCCCATACCATTGGGGGTTTGACTTTGAATCCATTGCCCGGACGGTCAAACGGAACAATCACGATCGTCATCTGCGGGGCGCCAGCACCATCACCCAGCAAGTGGCCAAAAATCTGTTCCTGTGGCCTGGCAGAAGCTATATCCGAAAAGGAGTGGAGGCCTACTTTGCCGTTCTGATCGAACTGTTATGGAATAAAAAACGAATTCTGGAAGTTTACGTGAACATAGCGGAGTTCGGTGACGGCGTCTATGGGGTGAGTGCGGCGGCGGAGAAATTGCTTGGCAAGCGCTCCGCCAAGCAAATCTCAAAAGACGAGGCTGCCCTGTTGGCCGCGGTACTGCCAAACCCGCGGCTTTTCAAGGTGAGGGCCCCTTCTCCCTATGTCAGAGAAAGAAGCCGCTGGATCAAGAAGCAGATGGCGCGGTTGGGTATAGGCATCGGATTACACGGCATCCGCCATCATCCATAATGCCAAAGCGCCGTTTCCGGGGAATCGACCGATGGGCAAGCGCTTTTTTCCTGCAATCCTCTCACGTCTTGCGCGTCGAATGTTGTGCCGCTGTCAGAAGCTTTTGGGCCAGCGGTCCTTCGCGCCTCCAGACCCAACAGGTATCGATCAAAAATTGATCCATGATATCCGCCGGTATGGCTTTATCTTGAGGCTTTCGCGCACGGTTACTCCAGTAGCCCTGAACCGCGGCCGGAGCCATGGCGAGCAACAGCGCGGTCAAATGCGCGCAACCATTTCTTCCACTAAGGAGTGTCTTCACTTTTTGGGTAAAACCGGGTGCAATTTTCCATCCATTGAGATCGGATAGACATCCGGCTGTTTGCGGGCATTCGGCCTGGGGGAAATCGTCAAACCGGGATTCTATTTCCGCTATCGTCAGATCGTCACCGGACACCCGCATGCGAATGATCATGCGGTGCACGGTATGGGGAGGATGTTTTTCACCAGTCATCCGATAATACGGTATCAGTCGATCATCCTGGAGAATTCCCTCCACGATGACGCTGTTGTCGCCCACGGAATAGGTTGAGACATCGATATGGCGCGTGTGTATCTTTTCACCCGGAATGGGCTCGCAGGAATTCATGTCGGCTCCTTATCCAAACATATAAGAGGTTGATTGAAAATTCAGCGGTTGTTCATTGCGTCCCGCTCAGATAGTTGTGATTCAGAAAACCGATAACCCCCGGGAGCGATGCCGCAGGCGGTGGGCTGAAGTCAAATGTTGTTTTCAAAAAAGTAGTTACAATACGATATGTTGCGCCCCAAAGATATTCGCCGCCTTCTTCGGGCCCATGAACAAGGCACGGAAGGGTCATCCCTTCGTGAACTGCCCCGTTGTTTTCCGAAGGTTTTCCAAAACGAAGATGGAGTTGTCGGTATCGCCCCGGATCAAGAAGGGAGCGAAGGGGTATGGGCACTACCTTCTCCACTTCCCAATTGGTGTAAAACCGATGTTGATGGGTGATCCATCCCACCATGGGGAAGATCGTGCGACGAAACATGACCAGATCTTCTGGAGGTAGAATACCCAAGAAGTGAACCAGAAATGGATTCAATCGCATTTCTTCAACACCTTCCCGTAGGCTGGCGGCCAGCAAGATCGACAAGAGTCGGGCGTTACGGGGGTGTTGGCGCCGCCAATTCTTCCAAAAAGGCCAACTACCGAGAGAAAGAAACGGGAGGGTGATCAATTTCGCCAGCAACGGGTCCAGTCGGGGGTGTATGCCTCCCCCCGGGCAACATAGATCACCCGGCTGGCGGACTTTGGGGGAACGTTTGTTGAGAATCAGGCAGGGCTCTCCCCCCTGGATGCCCAATAGAAAAAGGACGGCGGACGCATCGGCCATAGGGATCTTGCCCATTGAAAAAAAAGCCGGCGGCCCATCTTGGGCATTCAGCTTGCCGAGGATTTGCCGGACCAGGCCGGCGCTGTTTGAAAAGGACTGCTGCATGAACGTATACTGTCTGACGGATAGGCAGACGGATTCTACCGTCGATCATGGTTTTGGGCCTTTCGGCCCGAAAGTTTTGCGGGAACTATAAGGGATCGGCCCGGTTTCCGTCAAGGTCAAACGTCCGAAGCCTTTCCTTGCCGAATTCCGACCGGGAATCACGCAACCCCGACAGGATCCTGTTTGACGTTCCAAAAAGATTGTGCTTTACCTGTTTAAAATCCTTTCCATATCATCTTCATCACGGAACAGCTTCCCGAGGGGGCGAGATGCGACATTTAGCGGACATGATTCGAGAGCGCTGCCGGGCGGACCGGAACAAACCCGGATTTCTGGTGAAACAAGAACGCATTTGGCAGCCGGTGACATGGCGAGAAGTGGAGGAACAGGTGGATAAGATCGGCGCCGCTCTGCTTTCCTTGGGACTGAAATCCGGCGATGCGGTTTCGATTCTGGGCAACACACGCTTGGAATGGACCCTGACGGATTTGGGAGTGCTATGTTGCGGCGGAGTGAGTGTCGGTATCTACCAGACCCTTTCCGGAGAGCAGTCCGCCTACATTCTTGCGGATTCGAAATCCAAAATTCTATTTGTCGAAAATGTCGACCAGCTTGACAAACTTCAGCCGTTTCTGGATAACCTGACGCATCTCCAGCATATTATCGTTTGGGAAGGCGGGAATCATCAACAGCGTTCGATGGGAATGGCGGATTTTCTGGCGCGTGGAATCGAAGCGTTGAAACAAGACCCCGATATGGTAAAACGTGCCGAAAAAAAGATCCTTCCCGAGGATGTGGCGATTGTCATCTACACCTCCGGCACGACCGGTCCTCCCAAAGGCGCTTGTCTCACGCATAAAAATATTCTGGCGGAACTGAACGCGACGGCATTGATCCGTGATGAAAAGCTGGGTGATCTGATGATGTTTTTCTTGCCGCTCTCCCATGTCGGCGAGCGGGTGGCCGGTCAGTATATGCGTATTTGGCGCGGGATTACGGCAGCTTATGTAAGAGACATCACTCGCATTCTCGAGGATATCGTCGAAATCCGACCGACTTTTTTCGGCAGCGTTCCGCGAATTTTTGAAAAAGCCTATGCCCGTATTCGCTCGGAGGTCAATCATGCGCCTCCACTGAAACGCAAGATCTTTCAATGGGCCGAAAACACCGGGAGAGCCGTCAGCCGGAAAAAGCAACAGGATCGTCCCGTTTCCCCATGGCTGCAGCTGCAATATCGGTTGGCCGATCGCCTGGTTTTTCGGAAAATCCGCCATATTTTCGGGGGCCGGGTGCGCTATTTTCTATCTTCGTCGGCGCCCATATCCGTGGATATTCTCGAATTTTTTCATGCCTGCGGAATGCTGGTTCTGGAGGGCTACGGCCAAACGGAGGTATCGTGTTTCTGTTCTCTCTGCACACCGGATGCCTATCGTTTCGGATCCGTGGGCAAGGCGCTTCCCGGTGTCGACATCAAAATTGCCGAGGATGGTGAAATTATGGTAAAAGGGGACATTGTATTCCCGGGATACCTGAACCAACCGGAATTGAATCGCCAGACACTCACATCCGATGGCTGGATCTATACCGGAGATATCGGGAAAATGGATGCCGACGGCTATCTTTGGATAACGGGTCGAAAAAAGGAAATCATCGTCACCTCGGGCGGCAAGAATGTGACCCCTTCGAATATCGAGAATATGTTGATGAACCATCCCTTGATCGAATTGGCAATGGTTCACGGCGACCGCCGCAATTATTTGACGGCCTTGCTTTCTCTTTCCCCCGAAAATTTAACGGCATGGGGCGCATCAGCAGGATATGGACATATGGAATTCAAGGACTTGATTCGCCAGAAAACCCTCATTGACGAAATCCAGCATACTGTCGATGATGTTAACCATCGCCTGGCCCGCTTCGAAACCATTAAAAAATTCGCCATTCTTCCAAGCCCGTTGACAATCGAAACAGGTGAACTGACGCCAACGATGAAAGTTCGCCGAAAAATTGTTGAAGCGAAATACAAGGGGATGCTGGATGCCATGTATACCGCTTAGGCAGCCGATTTCCGGAGAGGCCTCCATAGGAGTGAAAAATTGATGATAACAAAAACCCGTTTGGCATGGTTGATTTTGCTTGCCTGGATGACAGTCGGCTGCGCCACCTATTCATCCAAGAAAGCATTGCACCACATCCGACCCGGCATGACGCGACCCGATCTGATTGAATGCCTGGGCGATCCGGTGGGGTCCGGCAGGAAAGAAGAAGACCGCTATTATATGAAATATTATCTGACGGACGATGCGGCCGTGGGCACGGCGTATTATTTTGTCTTCAATCGGGAGATGCGGCTGCTGAACTGGTATGAAGACAAAGCCGATGAAGTGGTCGATACCGGAGATGTGATCGGCCATCTGATGACCCCCTGACGGTTCAATGAACAGGGTAAAGACGCCCCCGCCTGCGCTTATCTCTTGACGAAAGCGCTTTCATTTATTTATATATTTGCTCGATAAACGAAGGAAATAACGAACAACCCGAAGCGACCGGTCGGCCGAAGCTTTCCATGCAAACCCCGTGGGGGATGGGCCGGCCGAATTGATGGAGGGATTAATGACTCCATGCGTTTTGCTGAATGCGGATTATTCTTTTCTCAACCTTGTGGACTGGAAACGGGCCATGCGCCTGATGATCAAAGACAAAGTGGAAGTGCTGAGTTATTCGGAGAAAATCATCAGAAGCGTCGAAGGGTTCGTCATTAAAATACCCTCTGTGATGAAACTCGTCAAATTCATTCGCACCATCTACCGCAGCAAGGTTCCCTTCAGTAAAAAAAATGTGCTGATTCGCGACGGATTCACGTGTGCTTATTGTCAACGTGAATCCACCGAATTGACCATTGATCACATTGTTCCGAAATTACAGGGCGGCGCCTCCTCTTTTGACAATTGCGTTGCCAGCTGCCGGAGCTGCAACAGCAGAAAGGGTGGAAGAACGCCACGGGAGGCCGGAATGTCACTATCCGCGAAGCCGTATCAGCCGACCATTTCGGAGTTTCTACAGATCCGGCTGATGCGGCTCGGAATCGATGAACTTCTAAAGGATATCTGTTTTCAGTAACGCGTGTCATTTCCATCCGATATGGCCCGGTCATTCGTTTCCTTTCCTTGGTCTATGTGGTATTGGTCCGGTGCCGGTTGACAACCGGCGAAATAGCGATTATGAGTTATGTGCATATACTCATAATTCAACGGGTGAAATTACGTACGCCGTCTGGCAACCCAACGAAATCAGAGAAAGGAGAACGCACCGTGAATCAAATGCTTACCGAGGTTGAAAAGCTGGAAATTCTGACCCTGCAGGATAACTATATTGATCTGGTCGCACAGGACAATACCACCGTTATTCAGCGCGCCATGCCGCTCAAGGACCTTGAAATTAAAAACAGCATTTTGGCCGAACACGGGTTTTCCGCATTGGCGACAACGACCGGGGAAGACGGCGCACGCTCCCTGCTGTTTGATTTCGGATTTTCAGAACATGGCGCTGCGTTTAATGCCGAGGCGCTTCAGGCAAATGTAACGAGCGTAGAAGTATCGGCCTTGTCCCACGGCCATTTGGACCATGTGGGCGGTATGCGGAAATTGATCCAAATGACCGGGAAAGAGGACCTCGAACTGGTACTCCATCCCTCCGCCTTTAAAAATCCACGCTATCTCAAGATTTCGGATGATTTTAAACTCATGTTTCCGGCCTTTACCCGTGAGAAAGCCATGAGCGCCGGCGCCAGAATCGTTGAAACCGATCGTCCCTACTTTTTACTGGACCGGAAAGCGGTCTTCCTAGGAGAAATTCCTCGAACGACTTCGTTTGAAAAGGGAGCGCCGAATCTTTGCTTCGAAGAAAACGGAGAAACCAAACAAGATCTCATCGATGACGACTCAGCGGTGGTGTTTCACATTGCGGGAAGAGGGTTGGTGATATTGTCCGGATGCGCCCATTCCGGCATCGTCAATACGGTAAAACACGCCCAAGCCGTAACGGGCATCGACCGAATTTGCGCCATCATCGGGGGTTTCCACCTCTCCGGTGCGGATATGGATCATGTGATCAAACCGACGGTAAATGAATTGAAAGCCCTCAATCCCGAATATATTGTGCCGACCCATTGCACGGGTCGGCTGGCGGTTCAGTATATTGAAAAGCAGATGCCGAACCAGTTTCTCTTAAATATGTCGGGTACGAAATTGACCTTTACCGCAAAATGAAACGGAACAAATCAACAAAGGATGGCATCAAAATGCCGGTCAGAAAAAAACGTGTATCATCCGGTGTCGGCCAATTGGATCAGTTGCTCGGCGGGCTTTACATCGGCGACAATGTCATCTGGTATGATGATGCCGGAAGCCTGGCCGCGGTTTTTTGTATGAATTTCATCCGGGAATCCCAGGTTCAAAGCAAGCCGATCATCTATGTCAGCTTTGACCGTTCACCGAAAAACCTTCTGGAAAAACTGGGGGCTCTGGGGGAAAATCAGAATTTGACGATCCTGGACTGCTTCACCAACGGCAAGGGCGACAGCTCGGAAATCTTTAACAAATTTTATGAGAAGGATGGCGCCCAATGGCCCTATCAGGTTATCAAGGTCAATGAGCCCTGGAAACCGGAAAAAGTCGCCGAAGCCATTTACGGCTTGCATAAAACCATGTCCGGAGATGTTCGCTTCGTAATCGAAAGTCTTACCGGCATGCAAGATTTGTGGGAAGGGGAGGAACATGTGCTGAAGTTTTATTCCCGGTCCTGCCCCCGACTGTATGAATTGGATACAATCGCCTATTGGGTCATTGAAAAAGGCGCCCATTCCAGCCGATTGAAGGCGCATATCAATCAAATTGCCCAGGTTGCCGTGGATCTCTCGATCAAAAGAGGTAAAACCCACCTCACCATTTTGAAGGCGGAAAAGCGCAATCCGGAAACATTGAATGAGCCTTTTCAATATTTCAGCGAGGGTGTGGATGTGGGGTTTGAAAAAAGCCGGCAGGCTTTCGATGCCTATGAATTGGGTAAAAGAATAAAGACCCTTCGGCAAAAACAGGGAATCTCCCAAAAAGAATTGGCCGGCATGATCGGCGTTACTCCGAGCACCATATCACAAGTTGAAAGCAATCTGATCTACCCTTCCCTGCCGGCGTTGTTTAAAATGGCAGATAGCCTTTCAATCTCCGTCGGGGCTTTTTTCCAGGATAAAAATGGGACGCGCAAGCGCATGATATTTCCCGCTGATTCGAGCCTGGCGATCAATTTTACCGACATGCCCAAGGGCAGCATAACGGGGAAATCTCTGATCCCGCTTGATTTCAACGGCCTAGCCGAGCCTTACCTGATCCAGATTCCGGCCCAAAAAAAACTGCCCGCCCATTTTTTCATTCACAAAGGCGAAGAGATAGGGTATCTCCTCGAAGGAACCCTCCAGGTGACCATCAAAAACGAAGTGCATATTTTGCAGACGGGGGATACGGTCTATCTGGCGGAAGATATTCCTTCACAATGGAAAAACACCGGTGACCAACCCGCTGTCATATTGTGGATCAAGCTGAAATGAGAGAGGCCCTCCGCTTTCACCGGAAGGCCTCTCTCGAATACTCACTTGAACGGAAAATCGATTAGGCGTTCAAGATTTTTTTTGCGGTTTCGTCATTGATATCAGCGATATGGGATATGCCGGTTTCCTTGGCGGTTTCCCGATTGGCGGCAAAAATATCGCGACGACTCATCTCTTTTACGGCGAATTTTCTGGCGCCGGCCATCAGCTGTTGCAGCCCGCAGGACAATTTATCCGCCATGGTCCAGATGGCGATGGCACCGAGGGGAATGTTTTTCATTTCGTCTTTGCCGACTTTTTTCTGGACGTCGAAATAGGAGGCAAAAATTTCCTCGGCGTTGCTGCCAATGCTGGTAACCGTCTTGGGGAGTTCAGACCAATTGCCGTTCACTTTTTCCTTGCGGTCGGGGTGCAGTACGCCCTCGATGTTGGCACCGACAAAGCCGGGGACCATGATGGCGCGTCCCATGCAGATCAATTTTGTATATGGGGCACCCAGCGCCAAGCCCTTAAAAATGCTATCTTCCAGAGCGAAACCTCCGGCAAATGACAGATCGACCACGCGTTGGCCCTTGGCCGCCAGAATGCTGGCATATTCATACGCCTTGGAGTGCAGGTTAATGGACGGAACACCCCAGCTTTGCATCATGTTCCATGGGCTCATGCCGGTACCGCCGCCGGAACCGTCGATGGTCAACAAATCCATTTTGGCATCGGTGGCAAATTTAATGGCCATGGCCAACTCTTCCATCCCATAGGAGCCGGTCTTGAGGGAAATCCGCTTAAAGCCGAGGGATCGCAGATAATCGACGCTCTTCATGAAATCTTCGCGAACCAGCTCGACGCTGTCCAAATTGGTGCCGCCAAGCCGACTGTGCCTTGCAAATGATTTAATCGCACCTTGTTTGAAGGCTTCCTGGACTTCGGGCAATTCCGGATTGGGATCGACCACATAGCCTCTCTTTTTCAGGAAAAGCGCATATTCCAGGCTGGAGACCTGAATCTCACCACCAATATCCTTGGCGCCCTGGCCCCATTTCAGTTCGATGATGCACTTATCGCCGTATTTTTTGGCCACGTATTCTGCAACACCGTTCCGCGTATCCTCGACATTCATCTGGACGATGATGGCGCCATAGCCGTCGAAATACCGCAGATAGGTATCGATACGGCGATCCAATTCCGGTGATTTGGTGACTTTGCCGTTGGTGATGGTCGATTCCTTGTCCACACCTACGACGTTTTCTCCGACCACAATGGGGATGCCGATCAAGGCCCCACCAACTGCAAAAGCGTCCCAATATTTGGCCGCGATAAACGTCGATCCAAGTGCGCCGGTCATCAAGGGAATTCTCGCCTTTGTTTTGATCTCATACCCGAACTCGGTGGTCAAATCTACATTGGGGAAAATACAGTCGTCCGGATCTCTTGTCAGATTCTGGCTCAAACCGTGAGCCCCATAGGCATAGCCCTGGACGCGCAGGGAATTGTAGGACACCCCGACATGGGTCGTGTTGTTGGCTCCCGCCGTCACCAGACCGAAGTCCCGGGGATAAAGCAGTTTGCGGCCCACGAGACTGGACAGCCAGGTCTCACATTTGCCCTGGCAATCAGCTCGGCAAAGTGTACAAAGACTGGATTCAGCTGGGTTCCCTCGGTTCGCAGTTCCTAAGACATCGTTGTTTTTTGAAAATCTCATGTTGTTTCTCCTCATGGTTAAATGATCTTGACGGTCAATAAAAAAAGGCGCCCCCCTCGCCTCAACGGAACGAGGGAATAGACGCCTTTGTCTGGTTATCAAGCGGTTCGTGTACGCCTTTGTACCGAGCCGACCTTACGACCAGGTAATTAAGTATATATTAATTAAAATGTCAAGAATTTAGTTTGAACTGCGGGTGATTGTCAGTATGCCTGATTGAATGGTGTGGAAACCCAAGCGTCATCGATATAATTCATCGGAAAGGACAATCGCTTCCGCAACCTGACGCATGGACTTGCGTGAATTCATGCTGCGTTGCTGCAGCCAGCGATACGCCTGATCCGCCTGAATTTGATTTCGGAGCATGATGATCTCTTTTGCTCTTTCAATCAGTTTGCGGGTCTCCAGTTCTTCCTGGATAATCTTTTTTTGAACCATGAGTTCGGTGTTCAATATCGCAAGGGCCGCTTGGTTCGCCACGGTGGCCAGCAGATTGACCTCGGTTTCGGAAAAATCGTGGGGTTCGGCGGTAAAGCAATTCAACACCCCGATAACTTTTTCGTTTTTCAGTTGCAGCGGCACCCCCACCATGGAGACCAGGCCGAGCTTGCGGGCCATATCCTTTTCCTTGAATCGGTTGCTTTTTAACACGTTTTTGATGATGTGGGGCTTTTTCCTCGTCACGACATAGCCGACCACACCTTCATTTAAATGCAGCGATCTGTCTTTTACGTATTCCGGATTTATCGCCTGGGTGGCCTCCAGTCTGATTTTAGGTGGAGTTTCATTTTCGTCTATCAGCCAGAGGGAACAAATCTCTACGTTCATCACCCTCGCCGTTACCATCACGATCAACTTAAGCAAATCCTCGAGAAACAGATCCGATGTGATGGCGCGACTGATGTCCATCAGGGCTTTGATGTATTTTTCGTAGGATACGGGATCGGATTTTTCCATATACCGACTCTATTAAATAACGAAAAAAACTTCAACGCATATATCCTGCCGGAGAATGATTTACCTGGACTGATTCCGCTCTTCATTTATTTGTACTAAATATTATTCAACATAAATCATCCAAAGTGATCGTCCGGGAAACAAAATATACCGCTTGCCATCACCAGCAATGAATTTATCACATCGATATTGTTATGGAAAGACATGCAAGTCGTACGCGAAGGGTATGACGGCTCGGGTGTCGGAGTAACGATAGGACTTTACTATTTGCTCCTCAGGCATTAAGTTGAGCAAAGAAAGAAGTCATTCAATTCGACAATGAGGAGGTACAAAAATGAATGTTAACGATTGGGTTCATGTGATTGCCGGTCTTTTTATCCTGATCAGCCTGGCCCTCGGAACCTGGGTTCATCCGTACTGGTACTTTTTCACGGCTTTCGTCGGGCTGAACCTTTTCCAATTTGGTTTTTCCAAGTTTTGTCCCATGGCGCTGATCCTGAAAAAAATAGGCGTCAAGGAGAGTCACTGAAACAAAAACAGGGCGGTGGGCCATATGCCAATTTGTTGCGATGCCATGCCCCCTCTGTCACTGCAGTTGTTTTTTGGCGGCCAAGCCGATTGTTTCAATCAGATAGGGCTTCTTTATATAGGCCCCGGCACCCAGGGATTGTGCTTCCCTTACACGGTCGGTTTCCGCAAACCCGCTTGCGATGATCACACGCTGATCCGGATTCAATTCCCGGATACGCTTATAGGTTTCGAGCCCATCCATACCCGGATCCATGATCATATCCAGAATAACGAGATCCGCTTTGTTGGTTGTCAGGTAAGTGATGGCATCCTCGCCGCTGGAAACGGTTTCAACCACATAACTCAGCGCCTGTAATAGATTTGAAGCGATCTCTCGCTGTTCGGCCATGTCGTCCACCACCAGAATCGATTGTCCTTTCCCCTTGATATCCGCCAACTGGAAAACGCTTCCCTTGTTTTCAATGGATTGTCTTGTAATCGGAAAATACAATTCAAACAGGCTCCCTTTTCCGGGCGTGCTTTGAATGTCGATATATCCCTTGTGATCCTGCATGGTGCCCCAAACCACCGCCATACCCAGCCCGGTACCGCTTCTTCCCATAACCTTTTTGGTGTAAAACGGTTCGAATATCCGGTGAAGATCTGATTTTGCAATCCCTTCGCCTTGGTCTTGGATACGAACAACCGCGTATTCACCCGGTTCAATCTTGTTATAGCCCTGGAACGACTTATGGAGACATCGGCTTTCGGTATATATTGAAATCAATCCACCCTGGGGTTGCGCTTCAGCTGCGTTGGACACCAGATTCATGATGGTTTTTTTCAGATGCACCGGCGAACCGATGATATTCGGCAAAGAAGGCTCCAGATGCGTTTCGACGACGATGGCCGGATGATAGGATATCAGCTTTTCATGCTCGGGTGAGGACAGATATTCCATCAACAAGCTATTCATATTAATGATTTCAGTCGACACCACCCCTCTGCGGGCCAAGGTCAATAGATCCTGGACGATTGTGGCTGCCTTTTGCCCTGATTCCTTGATGGTGCGAAGCGGTGAGACCAGCGGGCTTTCCGGCGGCAGATCCAGTAATATCAGGTCCGGATAGCTGACAATCCCGGAAAGTACATTGTTTAAATCATGCGCCACACCGCCTGCAAGCAGCCCCAGTGCTTCCATTTTTCTGGATCGATCCAGTTGCCTCTGGAGTTCGGCCTTTTCTTGCTGGATGTTTCGCCGTTCGGAAATGTCGCGTGAAACACCTAAAATGCCTTCCGGCTTTCCATCCTTACCAATCATGAATGTAGTGGTCACCTCGGTCCAGAAAGTGGAGCCGTCTTTGCGGTATAACTGCAGCTCCAAAGTGACCGTGCGGGTATAATCACTATTTTTTTCAGCAAATTGTAAATTTTCGTACAACCGTTTCTCCGCGAGGTCAAGGGAGAGCGGCGTCAGAACGTCGTCAATTTTCAACATCGACAATTCTTCCACGGACCATCCGTGTAATTTGACGGCCACCGGACTGATGTACGTAAAATTCCTCTTCAAATCCATGGTCCAAATTACATCGCTGATATTCTCCGCCAGAAGCCGATGCTGCTCCTCGCTTTTTCGAAGGGCCTCTTCGGTGCGCATACGGGCGCCGACTTCCTGCTTTAGAGACCGGTTGGATCTTGACAGCTCAATGGTTCGTTTTCGCACACGAATCTCCAGAAGCCGCTTCTGTATTACAATTCGGGTATACAGATGTATGATGGCGATCAGCAGCACCATCGCGAAAAAAACGTAAGAATGGACAAAAATGGTCTGGGGCAGCCAGACGGCTTCAATCCACCCGATGATATTGCCCTGTTTGGTCACATAGGCCAGAAGCTTTATCCGGGGAATCAAATGAATGCGGATCAGAAACTGTTCAAGGGTTCCGGATTTTTCGGTATTGATGTTCTGGAAGATCATGCCGCTGTTGTCCGTAACCACCAGCGACTCGTAATGCTGTGACGCGGCGGCTAACTTCAAATATTCGCTGGCATTGTTATAGCTCAAATCCCACAATGAATCGGCGATGATTCGGGCATGATTATCAATGCTTGCTTGGGCCTGGTGCTGAGCATGCTTCTCATAAAAAAAGACGAAAATACAGAATAACCCCAACGCGACGAGGATGGCGATCGGCGTGATGTGTACCAATTGCGTTCTGTCCTGAACCTTTTCCATTGGTGATCCTGCAACATGGTAAAGTGGAGGAGCGACTCGGCAAGGTATTGCATGCATTCTGCAAGGAGTACCGAAACCCTGTGGCGCGGGCTGCCTGCAGATAAATTTTATAGCGGATTCAATCGATTATAGCGCAGAATAACACACCCCAAACAATATCGCAATCAATTTTCCAATACGTAATCCACGACGGTTATCCGAAAAGAAGCGCTTGCCATCTTTGGTCGGTTTGGGTATAAATAGTTCTCATTCCATGAATCGAATTCGCTGGTGCCGGGTCTAAAACAAAGGACTCCCGTGTACCGCCTCAAAAAAATCCGACTCGGGGTCTTGCCGCTTGAAAGAAAGATACCATCCAAAAAGCTCCGCAGGTTTCTGATAAAAACCGGTCACACCGAGGACCCCGTTAATGCTTTTTGCTGACATGAAAGAAGGATTAAAATGAGCTATCTGCAAACTTTCCAGGTTTTTCCAAAAGTACCGGAACCGCTTTCATTTCTGGAGAAGCTGATCCGAAATATGTGGTGGTGCTGGCACCTTGATTCCATAGAGCTTTTTCGGCGAATTAACCCAAGACTCTGGGAAAAGGCCGAGCGCAATCCCATTGTTTTTTCAACGCTGATCTCACAGGATCGTCTTGAAGAACTGGCCAGGGATGACAGTTTTCTATCCCACCAGCAGCGCGTGAAAACCGCTTTCGAACGACACATTCTCCAGCCGGTGGACTTTGCCAACACACCCTACGGAAATGATGGTAAAATCGCATATTTCTCCATGGAGTACGGCATCCACGAGAGTTTGCCGCTGTTTGCGGGGGGATTGGGCATACTGGCCGGAGATCACCTGAAGGCAGCCTCGGACAGTTCTCTGCCGCTCGTCGGTATCGGTCTGCTCTACCGCAAAGGCTATTTTCACCAGTACCTCAACCCGGAAGGATGGCAGCAGGAAGAGTATCCGGAGACGGATTTATATCATATGCCGGTCCAACGCGCGAAAGGTATCGATGGCAAGGATGTCTATGTTACGGTTACAGGACCCGACGGCGAAATTCGCGCACTGGTCTGGCATCTGCAAGTGGGCCGAATCCCCCTCCTTCTCCTGGATACCAATTTACCGGAGAATCCACCGACGATACGCGAAATCACGGCCAGGCTCTATGCGGCGGACTCGGCCATTCGTCTTTCCCAAGAAGTTTTACTGGGAATCGGCGGCATGCAAGTGCTCCAGAAACTGAATATCAATCCGCTTATCATCCATATGAATGAGGGGCATTGCGCCTTCGCCGGGCTGGAGAGACTCGCTCAGTTCATGCAGATTCACAACCTTGATCTGAAGGTTGCAATGGAAATTCTGGCCCGCACGACCGTGTTTACAACCCACACACCGGTGGCCGCCGGGCATGATGAGTTTCCGGTCGATCTCGTGAAGCCCTGCCTCAAGCCTTTTGAGGAACGGATGGGCATCAAGATGGATGAACTGATCCGATGGGGGCAGCCCGACAAGCAAGGACACGATTCACCCGTTTCCATGTTTGTCCTCGCACTTCGGATGTCACGGTATTGCAACGGCGTCAGTAAACTTCACGGCCGTACCGCCCGACGCATGTGGACCCATGTCTGGCCCGGTCGACCCGAGGATGAAGTCCCCATCACCCATATCACCAACGGCATTCATATCCCATCCTGGATTTCCATCGAAAATTCGCTGCTATTCGATCGCTATCTCGGTCCGGAATGGTATATGAAAACCCAGGAACCGGAAATTATCAATCGGATCGATCAGATATATGAAGAGGAACTCTGGCGGGCTCATGAAATGAGCCGCGCACGCCTCATTCGAACCTGCCGAACCCTGATGGTGAAACAATACGGCAGACGCAATGCACCGAAAGCCGTAATGGAAGAAGCGGAGTCGGTGCTTGACCAAGATAGTCTTACGATCGCCTTTGCACGTCGTTTTGCAACCTACAAGCGAGCCAATTTGCTTCTCCAAGATCCAGCCCGGTTTGAAGCGATTCTCACTTCCACCAAATATCCCGTCCAGTTCATCTTTGCCGGTAAAGCCCACCCGAAAGACAACGAAGGCAAAGAATTGATCAGGCGCCTGATCCAGTTCGCGCGAAATTCAAATATTCGACATAAGCTGATCTTTCTCGAAGATTATGACATCAATATTGCCAGACATTTGGTTCAGGGAGCCGACGTTTGGCTCAATACACCCCGGCGTCCCTATGAAGCCTGCGGCACCTCCGGGATGAAAGCCGCCGTCAACGGCGTCTTGAATGTCAGCATCATGGATGGTTGGTGGGATGAGGCGTATTCCGAGGATCGGGGGTGGCGGATTGGCAATGGTGAAGAATACGGAGATTCCGTTTATCAGGATGCGGTGGAAAGTCAGGCTCTGTACAATATACTCGAAAATGACGTGATTCCTTGTTTTTACGACAGAAAACATGGAGACGTTCCCGAGGCTTGGCTGAAAAAAATGAAAGCCTCCATGAAAATGGCCATGTGGCAATTCTCGGCGTCAAAAATGGTGGGGCGTTATGAAGAACATTTTTATCGACCGGCAGTGGAGCGTCTCCATCGACTGTTGGCCAATCAGGCGGAAGAGGCCTGTAAATTGAACCGGCTTCATGAACGATTAAAAAATGAATGGCAACAAATTCACATTAACCCCCCGGTTCGGACAGCAGAAGGGCCTTTCCAGGTGGGCGAGAAATTTCGGATGACCAGCGAAGTGTCGCTAGGGAACCTGCTTCCAGAGGAAGTCGAGGTCGAGCTTTATTATGGAACTCTGAAATCGGTTGATACCGTAGCGCCCGGCCTGCTGGAAAGAATGAATATGGAAGAAGACAGGGGAAACGGGAAATACTTGTATGCCTGCGACATCGAATGCCAAAACGCCGGACGATACGGATTCACAGCCCGGGTCACACCCCGCGGTGATGATTTGATCCGTTTCACGCCTGGTTTGATCACATGGGCGTAGCGAAACGGATAAAAAGAGAAGCGATGCCGAAGAATAAAAAATCACCGCGGGTGCTGATTATAACGCCGGAAGTGACCTATTTACCCCCGGGAATGGGAAACATTGCCAACTATCTAACGGCAAAAGCCGGTGGACTGGCCGATGTATCCGCCGCTTTAATCGGCGCACTGTTTGAACAGGGCGCCGACGTCCATGTCGCCCTACCCGATTACCGGTTGATGTTCGATAACGGCTTTGCGGATCTGATCAAAAATCAGAGAAAGCTTTTCTGGCAAAAGATGCCCGGTGACCGGATCCATCTGGCGGAAGACCGAGCCTTTTTCTATATGAACCGGGTGTATTCAAGTTACGGCTGGGAAAACACGAAAATCGCATTGGCTTTCCAGCGGGAAGTGATCAACAACATCATCCCACGGGTCCAGCCGGATCTGATCCATTGCAATGACTGGATGACCGGATTGATCCCCGCCATGGCCAGGGCCATGGGAACGCCATGTTTGTTTACGGTGCATAATGTCTATACGGTCAAAGCTCTTTTGGCACATATCGAAGACCGTGGAATCGATGCCGCTTATTTCTGGCAATACCTCTATTATCAACATTCCCCGTACCAGTATGAAGAAGCGCGCGAGACAAATCCAGTCGATTTTTTAGCCAGCGGTATTTTTGCCGCTCACTTTGTCAACACCGTCAGTCCCACGTTTCTGCTGGAAGTGGCCGAAGGAAGGCACGCATTTGTCGAGCCGCAAATACAGAGCGAATTGAAAAGCAAACTCAACGCCGGCTGCGCCGTGGGCATTTTAAATGCCCCGGATCCCTCTTTTGATCCTTCAACAGACAAGAATCTGGCGACACCTTACGGACCTGAAAACCATACATCCGGGAAACGGCGCAACAAATTGGCGCTTCAACGCGCCGTCGGTTTGATCAGAGATGATAAAGCTCCCTTGTTTTTCTGGCCCCACCGCCTGGACAACGTTCAAAAAGGTTGCCAGTTATTGGCTGAAATCATGTATGCAATGGTATCGAAATACTGGGACCTGAATCTCGAAATTGTTTTCGTGGCCGGCGGCGATTTCAGGCATCATTTTGAGCATATCGTCAGTTTTCATCAGCTGGACGAGCGTGTCGCAATCTGTGATTTCAATGAAGACCTAGCCTGCCTTGCCTATGGCGCCGCCGATTTCATTCTCATGCCGTCACGCTTCGAGCCGTGCGGATTGCCGCAGATGATCGGACCGATATACGGGGCATTGCCGGTTGCCCATGACACCGGCGGCATCCACGACACCATCGCACCACTGGATGTAAATCGTCACACGGGAAATGGGTTTCTGTTTCAGCATTACGATTCCCAGGGATTATTTTGGGCCGTGGATCAAGCCATACAATTTTTGCAGCTTCCGCCCGCCCTGAAAAACGTCGAAATCCGTCGAATCATGAAGGAGAGTCTTGCCGCCTTTAATCACGATGTGACCGCGAAACGGTATATAGACTTGTATGAAATGATGCTCGATCGTCCCCTGATCGCCAGATAAAAACCATGACCACTCAAAAAGCCGACAAGCGTTCCGAAAGACTCATCGACACCGACCCGAATCTTCAGCCGCATCGAAAAATCATCCAACATCGAATTGAAAAAATCCGTTGCATGGAAAGCCGTCTGACGGGTAACCGGGAAAACGTGGCCGATTTCGCAGGTGGGCATGAGTATTTTGGAATGCATTTCCGCAACGACAAATGGATCTTCCGCGAATGGGCGCCCCATGCCACGGCCATTTCCCTGATCGGGGATATGAGTGGTTGGCAGGAAAAAAAAGAATTTGCACTGCACCGTAACGGCAAACCCGGAGAGTGGGAAATTCAGCTGCCCGCCGGCCAATTTCACCATGAAGATCTCTATCGCCTCCGGATCCATTGGCCGGATGGTGAAGGAGATCGCATTCCAGCTTATGCCCGCAGGGTCGTGCAGGATCACGAGACCCTCGTTTTTAGCGCCCAAATTTGGCACCCCCCGCAACCCTATCAATGGCGATCGGGACCTTACGTGCGCACGCCGAAGCCACCCCTGATTTACGAAACCCATATCGGCATGGCCCAAGATGAAGGCAAAATCGGCACTTATCGTGAATTTGCCGAAAACGTGCTGCCACGAATCATTGAAGCGAAATACAACACACTTCAGTTCATGGCGATCCAGGAACACCCCTATTACGCCTCATTCGGCTATCATGTATCCAATTTCTTCGCCGCATCTTCCCGCTTTGGAACTCCCGAAGACCTCAAGGCACTGATCGATGCCGCTCACGAAGCCGGCCTGGCTGTCATCATGGATCTGGTTCATTCACATGCGGTCAATAATGAAGTGGAGGGTCTCAGTCGGTTCGATGGCACACCTTATCAATATTTTCATGGTGGCACGCGCGGGAAACATATAGCGTGGGACTCCCGTTGCTTTGACTATGGTAAAATCGAAGTGCTTCATTTCCTGCTGTCCAATTGTCGATTCTGGTTGGATGAATACCGTTTTGACGGATTTCGTTTCGACGGCATCACGAGCATGCTCTACCATCACCATGGACTTGGTGTCGCCTTTACCAGCTATGCGGATTATTTCAACGAAACTGTGGATGAAGACGCGCTCACCTATTTGGCATTGGCCAACAAGCTGATTCATATGGTAAAACCGGATGCCATGACCATTGCCGAAGATGTCAGCGGCATGCCGGGTCTGGCTTTTCCGATTGACCAGGGGGGCTACGGTTTCGATTTCCGACTGGCCATGGGCATTCCGGATTATTGGATCAAATTAACCAAGGAAACCCGAGACGAGGATTGGCCGATGGGGCACCTATGGCATGAACTGACCAACCGTCGCGGTGAAGAAAAGACCATCAGCTATGCCGAGTCCCATGATCAGGCCCTGGTGGGTGATCAGACCCTCATTTTTCGACTGATCGGCGCGGACATGTATGACCATATGCGGATTGATGATGGGAATCTGATTGTGGATCGTGGTCTGGCCATTCATAAACTGATCCGGTTGATCACCATCGCGACGGCTGGAAACGGCTATCTCAATTTCATGGGAAACGAATTCGGACATCCGGAGTGGATCGATTTTCCCCGTCAGGGGAACAACTGGTCCTATCAGTACGCACGACGGCAATGGTCCCTGATCGACCGCCTGGATTTAAAATACCGATTCTTAGCCAGATTTGATCGAGACATGGTCTCCCTGGTCCAACATGCCGATTTGCTGTCAGTCCCAGGGATCCATCTCTTCCACGAACATTCCCATGACAAGGTCATTGCGTTTGAACGCGCCGGATTGTTTTTTATTTTTTGCTTCCATCCGACTTGCTCTCACACGGATTACCCCATCCGGCTTCCGGACGGAAAATATCGCATGATATTTGATTCGGACAGGTCGGAATATGGAGGACACAACCGTTTACGGGCGAATCAATGCCATTTTTCCCATGCAGTTCCGGAAAACGGCGACAATCACTCTCGCGTACGGCTGTACCTTCCTTCCCGCACCGCCCTGATTCTGAAAATGGAAAGTTGATCGCTGTACCGTAAGCGGCCTTACTTCTTGAGATTGATATCCGCCGGTTGTTTTCCTTTCGCAAAATCAGAAATTGCGGTTTCCACTCGATTTTGATATGCACGAATAGGTTTTTTCGGCAAATGGTGTAAAGGCGCATGGATACGATTTTCCATTTTTTAAAAAACATCCCCTTTTTCAGCACCCTCTCCGATGACGATTTGGCCGTCATCCGAGAAGCCTGTCATGAAGAACGCCTGACGGATGGAACCGTTGTCTTCAAGGAAGGCGAGTTCGGAGATCGGGTATATATTATCATGGAAGGGGCGGTGAGAATCTGGAAAGATCATGGCGGCCCGCAGCCTTATTCTCTCTCGCTGCTTGAATCAGGTGAAATGTTTGGCGAGATGGCCCTGATTGATAATGAGCCGCGCAGTGCAACAGCGGTAGTCGAAAAAAGCACGCTCCTATTATCCGTATTCCAAAAAGATTTTGCCGCCTTCATTGGGCAGCGATATTCCATTTCCCTGGCAATCATGCGCGCCCTTTCAACAACTTTGAGAAAAAGCAACGAACATTATATTACACGTCTGCGCGCTGAAAAACGAAATCTTGAAATCAGCAATCAGGCGCTTCATAAAGAAATAGAAGAACACCGGTTGACCGAGGCGGAATTAAAAAAGTATCGCAACCATCTTGAAAATCTTGTCGGTGATCGCACTGCCGAACTGATGGCCTCAAACCGGCAGTTGAAAAAGGAGATTGAAGATCGCAATCGATCCGAAGAACTTCGAAAAATAACAGAAGCGCAACTGAAGGAAACAAGCGTTCTGCTTGAAACCATCTTTAACGCCATTCCGGATGTACTGGGTGTTCAAGGGACCGATCAACGAATTATCAGCTACAACCGAGCTGGCAGACGTTTCCTGAAGTCTGAAGAGACCGACCTGGTGGGCCGAAAATGCTATGAACTCCTGCAGCGCAAAACCCAATGTGAAAAATGCGCCACGCTGGAAGTTCAGCGAACAAAAAAACCGGCCCGCGTGGTTAAATACATGGATAACTTGGGAGTCTGGCTGGATGCCCGCGCATATCCGGTGATGAATGATTGCGGCGAAATCGTTCAAATTGTTGAACATTTCAGGGATATAACGGAAGAGAAAAAAGCCGAAGCCGCCTTGCGTGAGTCTGAGGAAAAATACCGCATGCTGGTTGAGAATGCCAGTGATGCCATTTTCATCATCCAGGATGGTGAGATAAAATTCGCCAACTCGGAAACCGGCCTCATCGGCAGTCGATTGTCCATTGCCCTCGATCGCGAACCGTTTTTAAAATTCATCCATCCCGATGACCGCGAGATTGTCGATAGTCGTCTGAGAACGGCTGGAAAAGAACCTGGGCCATTGCATACGTTTTCTTTCCGGTTGCTGAATGCCAGCAGCGAGATCATGTGGGCCGAATTGAACGCGGCAAAGATTTCCTGGGAGGGAAAACCGGCCATGCTCCACTTCCTCAAGGACATCACCCACCATAAAAAAATGGAGGAAGAATTCTATAAAGCCCAACGGATGGAGGCCCTTGGCACTCTCGCTGGCGGTATAGCACATAATTTCAATAATCTACTTCAAGTCATTCAAGGGAACGTCTCTTTCGTTTTAATGGAGAAAGATCATAGCCATCCGTATCACGATGAAATGAAGAGCATTTCACAGAGTGTTGAAAACGGAGCAAACTTGACACGCCAGTTGCTTGGTTTCGCCAGAGCGGGCCAATACCTCGTCAAGCCATCAAATATTAACGACATTATAGACAAGACCGCTCAGATGTTTGCCCGCATGTGCAAAGGAGTCAAAATCCACAAATATTTTCAAAAAAATATTTGGACAGTTGAAGTGGATCATGGGCAAGTCGAACTGGTGCTCCTGAACCTTTTTATCAATGCCCGGCAGGCGATGCAGGAATGCGGCGATCTTTATCTGGCGACGGAGAATCTGTTGCTGACACCGTCCGAGGTTGAGGCCTACGAGGCCATGCCTGGACCTTATGTGCGTGTTTCCATTACCGATACCGGCATGGGAATGGACGAAAGCGTACGCGTCAAAATATTCGAGCCTTTCTTTTCAACCAAGGACGAAGGAGAGGGAACTGGATTGGGGTTGGCCTCGGCATACGGCATTATCAGACGGCATGGCGGTTTTATCAACGTGCACAGTGAAAAGGGCCGCGGCACAACCTTTAGCATCTTTTTTGACGCTTCGGAAAAAGAATTCATTTCGGCCAAACCCCAGGACGAAGTTTGGGAGTCGGGCTTTGAAACCATTCTCCTGGTAGATGATGAAGATATGGTTATCAAAATTGGCGAACTGATGCTCAAGGAAATGGGCTATAAGGTCATCATTGCGAGAGGCGGGCGCATGGCCATTGAAAAATTTCAGCGGCATTATGAAAAGATCGACATGGTCATCCTGGACATTATTATGCCGGATATGGACGGGAAGTCGGTTTATGAGCGCCTGAAACGCATTCATCCTGACATCCGCATTCTGCTTTCAAGCGGCTATGGGATTGATGGGACGGCGGCATTACTGTTGGAGAGCGGCTGCGACGGTTTTATCCCGAAGCCGTTCAATATGGGCCAGCTTTCGAAAAAAATCAGGGAGATTTTAGACAAATAGAAATAAAAAACTGTTCCGGAACAGTTGCGCGCCTGTCGGTTCTTGATGGGAAACGAAACACCCGCTTTACCAAGAATGACAGGCAGTTGGGTTCACGGGGAGAAAATATATTCCGGAACAGCTTCTGCTGGTTGTTTTGAATATTATCCCAAGGACATGGCGCAATGATGCCCCATTCCCATCTCCGTATATTCTCCATAGCCCGGCTCATTTGCGATCCGGCCATACTTATGTTCATGCCCATCAAGATATTGCGAAACCGCGCATGCAAGTCCCTCTCCCGTCAAGCTCGATCGAGCATCCAGGCCGCCGATAAAAAGGCTTTCCTGGTGTAGAATCATCCATGGCTCGGTGCTGCTCGAAATATCGGCAACCAGTATGGATTTGCCAAAAGGATTGTGGCAGGGACTGTTAATGACCTTTACCAGCGCACTTCCGAACGCGAATGTCGCCCCCTCATTCGCAACATGATGGGAGGTTTGTTCCAATAAGTTGAGATAATAGATATCTGCGCCGGTACGCAATTTCAGTTCCATATTACCGTTCAGATGCTGGGTGTGGCTACGGCTATCGAAAATGTGGGTGATCTTCATGCCGTGAGTCGACGCGGCATTCATGTATTCATGAACACCCCGTTTGGGGTCGACGACACATGCCGTTTTCGTTTCCGTGCAGCCAATCAGGTAGGAAAGAGAGCCTGTATTGTCCATGAAAATTTGTTTAAAGAACATTCTCGTACCTCCTCCGAAAGTGTGGATTGCTGGTTTGGCGAGGCCACCGCAGACCTGTTTTTTGACCGCACGCCGTTCTGCCTGAACATATTTCGAGAGGTATTCAATTTCCTTGCCAAAAATTTGACGTTATCGTTTTTTATAAAAATATTACTATTTTCAGCATCTTATTTTATATCACAGATACCACAAACGGTTTTGCTCCCAATGGCCGTCCGAGGTCGTCCAATTATACAGGACTTTCGTCCTGCTCGGAGAGACATGCGGGGTAATCACTTGAATTCCAGGGTGGCTGACCTCGTTGAACGGAAACGCAACGAATTTTTGTGATGTCGTGTCTTGGTGAGAGGAGAGCAAACGATAAAAAGGAAAACGGGAAGACACCATCGCCGGCAAAGCCGATTCAATCCGAAGCGGCTTCTTCAACCAGCTTTTCAACGCCGCCTATAATAAAAGCAACGGCATCCTCTCCAATAGTCAGGATATCTTCCGAACGGTTCTGCCAGAGGAGATAATGGTATCCCACCCGTTCATAGATCCCGACGATACAAACCGCCATAACTTCCACCGAAAGGCGGGTGCTGAAGTCCGCCGCACGCCGTTTGCTGATTTGCACCAACGCATTTTTAATATCCGTGGTCAATTGATCAAACAGCTTCTTTCGCAACGCCTCCACTTCCGTGCTTTGGCCGGTGGATTCCCGAAACAGGATGGCGACCTTTTCCGGATGTTGCAAACAGAACTCTTTGAAAAAAACAAGCCCGGCCGACTTGAATCCTTCCATGCTGGAATCGAATTTGCGAAACTCCGTACCAACCAGTTTGCGTAAAAAGTCACCTATTTCCGTCAGCAGATGAATGAGTAGATCGGCTTTGTTTTTAAAATAAAAATAAACGGAGCCAGTCGAAACCTCGGCGCGATCCGCGATCTGTTCCATGCTCGTCTGATGATAACCATTCTGCGCGAACAGCGTTTCCGCGGCTCTTAATATGGTTTGATAGCGCAATTCCTTTTCTCGCTGACGTCGCAGCGCACTTCTGGATATGGTCGCGTTGGAGGGTTGCTTATCCATCTTTTTTATTTCCCAATATGTTGTGTTTTTCCGTTCATCATCCCGGTTGCCGTGCCTTTTCGACGAAGGATTGCAACAACTGCAACAATTCGATCTTCCTAAAATTTTAAGAATATAGATAACAGAGCCGACGGCATTTTTCAATCCATACAAAAGGAATCGTCGTTGCGCTTTTCCTTTCAGCAGCACCCGGAACCGCCGCAAGCAGCGGCGGGTTTCCCCTTGATCCAGGTTTGAATGATATACGTTGCGCAACCGACACCGGGAGACACCTGAATGGCGTCGACTGGACAATTAGTGGCACACGCACCACATTCCATACATCCGTTGCGGTCAATGATTTCAGCTCTGCGATCGATCACGGCAAAGACACCATGGGGGCATACTTCTTGGCACTGACCGCAACCGACGCATGCGGCTTGATCCAGCATCAGGGTCGTTACATTGTCAATATATCTGAAGTTCTCCACAAGTTCCCCCTTCCAATTCGGTCACGAACGCAACCCACCGACGATCCATGCCATCGTTGCAAATGCAATGGCCAATAGTTGCAGGGGAATGGCCTTGCGCATTTCCCTTTCGACTCCGGTTGGAGAAGTGAAAGGCGTGGAGCCGGTAAAACTCATTGCCAAAAAAGAACTAACGGTCAATGTCAGTAACAACAGGGCCGACATTTCGATCCAGTTCCGCGATCCCCAATATGTAAACGCCAACAGGGGAGCAACACCGATGCCCGACAGAAATCCTTTGACGGAAAAGGCGCGTCCTGGAATCCACGGCAAAAAAACCGGCGTTGCAACCACCCCGGCAATCGCGCCTCCAATCAACGCCGAGACCGCTGATAGACTTCTCGACCAAGCGACGGAAACGGAAAATCCATCGGTTCCGATCCCCGATAGAATGAAGATAGCCAGCATGCTCCAGGCTGCGGATTTGCTGAATCGATAAATCTCCAACGGAATCAGCACCAATCGCTCCATCAGGTTGAACGTCACCCGACGCATGCCGGCGTCGGCTTTGTCATTATTCGATAAGAATGTCGGGATATCCGATGCCCGAACCGGCCCCCAAACCACAGAAAAACCACATCCTTTTTTTACCTGATGCCCGGAAACACCGGTTGCGGATAGCTGTGGCAAAATAAGCCGACGATGACCAACAATTTTATCCAACCGCACCTGCCCGACGCGGCGAATCACTTCCTCCGTTCCGAATGTTTTTTTCCCGGCCGCACACCAGACGTTTATTCCCCGTGTATCCAGTACGAGCACCCAGACAGACCATCCTCCTAACTGTCTCCGGAGCGTATCGAAGCTTAGCTTGTAATTTGCGGTCACAAGTATCGGCGCGTCCGAATCCGGCGTTCCGATACCATAGAGACCCGGTGCAACCATATGCTTGTTTCGGCCGATTCCTATCCTAACCAACATGGCGCCCAGGCGATCTTCGAGGTTCAGGCGGGTGTGAATGATTGGAATCGTCTGACCTTCATTTTCGACAAACCGTTCCACAAATCCATATAGACGATATCCCGGACGTTCATACGGCCCGGCCGGTGGTCCCGACGGTGGCCCGCAGCAGGGTTCGTCATCCATCGCAGTCGGTTTCATGGATGGCATGATATGAATGTTTGTATCGATCGATTCGGACTTGCCGCAGCATGCACCGAGGGGTTGATGTTGTTGTTCGAATGGTTGTATACACATATTCTTTAGGACCGAAGACCTGAGTTGATGGTAGTCTCATGACCATCCACGAACGGCATCTTCCGGGCCAGGTGGATGGTGAAGTCCTCTCAAATTGGACACCCGCTATTTCAAAACCGTCGTATGCAGATCACGTGGATGTAACGCTATCTGGATGATAACTATCAAATATGCGTCTTGAGGACAAGAACGAAGTCTTTAAAAAGCCGGCGGCTTCTTTCCATGCCGCCGGCTTTGGGGGGTGGGGGTAGCGGTTTGGGGATCTCCTTGTGGCTAGCACGGCAACCAGTCTTCACCGATCCAACGAGAACCGAGCTTTTCCAGCACAATCGCCAAATCCCTCATGATTTCATCGAAATCTCTGATAATTTCCGTACGAATTTTCATACCGAACCTCCTTTTCGTTGCGTACCATCGACGTTCCATGCCTTCCAGCGCAAAATAGCCGAAATAGAGCGGATCCTCTTCTTTGCGCCGCTCCGGTTTGTTGTTGTCTGGTTTTAATCGTTGACTCCGTTTCTGAGCATTATGTTTTCTTTGCATTACAAGCCTCCTTGATACCGATGGTTGGTGCCCGATTCCCCTTCCACATAAACAAGGATCGTGCCACAATGGCCATATACATGATAACCAATTATATTATAAAACCATTTGATCACTTTGAAATACGCGACAACCAGGAGAGTCGCCAGCCAGTGAACATCTCTTGTGTGTCGGGGGCGCACCGAATGTATGGAAAACCGCCTACCGTATGTACTTGAAACAGGTGAATCCGTTCATGACCGGTGATGGAAACTCGATTGTCCCAAAATACCTGCCTGAAAAATTGGCCTACTCGGTTGATCTTTGCGCCGGTGTTTGGTACATGTCGCTCAAATCAACGGTGGGGATTCAAACCTTGATTGGGCGCTCAACACCAAGCCATATGGTATTACATCTTTTGGAATAGCGAGTCATATGTATCGTTTGAAAACAGAGATCGTACGGAAGTCGATTTATCAAAGCGGCGGAATTTTCCTGTTCGCGGTGCTCCTGTCCCTTTCTTTCAACCATTTCCGAAGCACCGGCATCCCCCTGGTGGAGAACTGGTCACCCGAAGCCCGTCTGAAAACACCCGGCGGCGAAAATTTATCAATCCCGCTTGCCCAAGCAATTGCTTTGTATCGTTCCCGGGAGGCCGTTTTTGTGGATGCCCGTCCATCCGATTTGTATCATCATGGGCACATCGCCGGAGCGATCAACATCCCCTGGGAAACGGTGGATGAGAATATTGGGATGTTTTTTGAAAAAGTTCCGGATTCAAACGCATCGGTCGTCATTTACTGCGATGGGGAAGCCTGCTCCCTTAGTAAGGATTTGGCTTTGCTGTTGATGGATGCGGGTTACACCAATATACACGTGCTGGTGAACGGATGGTCGGTTTGGTTGGATCACGGTTACCCGATTACAAAGTAAATGGAAACCAACCATGATTAATTGGAAACACTATAAATCCACATGGAACGGGTCGCGCTGGTTTATTTTCTTTCGACTTTTTTTGGGTACGGTGTTTCTGTATGCCTGTATGGAGAAAATTCTTCATCCTCACGATTTTGCCCAATCCATTTACAATTATCAAATACTTCCCTCTCCTATCATTAACCTTGCCGCTTTATTGTTGCCATGGTTGGAGCTTTTATTGGGGATCTGCCTGATCACCAATATCTACCTGCCGGCCGCTCTATTGTGGTCCAACATGCTTTTATGGATATTTTTTGTTGCATTGTTATACAATTATTTCCGTGGGTTGAATGTACATTGCGGTTGTTTTTCGGCGCCCATGGATCAGAATGAAGCCGCGCCAATGGCTTGGTATGTAATCCGCGATCTTTTCTTTCTATCCGCCGGCGGCTATTTGATGTTTTCAATATTTATTCAGACACGCAACTCGCCGGGAAAAATCGACGGCAAGCCGGTGGACCGGTCAACCCTCAAAAAATAAAGCCGGAAATACGGCTCTCATCAACACGCGAAGGAGAAAAAGATGCTCAAGAAAACCATCGATAACCACGTTGTGATCGCTACATTTGAAAACGGTAAAACCAACTCCTTTACACTGGACCTTCTTCGGCACCTGCGCGATATAATTCGTGAGATTAATGAAAACGAAGAATTGAAAGGGCTGATATTGACAGGATCCGGCCGCTTCTTTTCGAGCGGCTTCAATCTTCCCATGTTTTTGAATTTTGCCGATTTAAAGGAAGTCGTTGCTTTTTTCAATGAGGAAGAAGAGATTCTGCTGGATCTTTTTCTGTGCAAAAAGCCGGTTATTTCCGCTATGAATGGTCATTCTGCGGCCGCAGGCCTCATCTTCGCCATGGCATCCGATTACCGACTGATCAAAAACCATCCCAAAATCAAAGTCGGTATGAGTGAAATTAAAATCGGCTTGCCGCTGTCCCTCGCTCAAGCGGAAATCATGCGTTTCGGTCTGAACAGCGATCGGTGCTATCGGGATGTGATGTTTTTCGGCGAAATGGTCGATGTGCACAAAGCAAAGGAAATGGGGCTTGTTGACGAAGTCGTTGAGGAAGAGTCCTTGTTGTCACGCGCCAAGGAAATCGTTTCCCTTTGGATAGACACCCCGGGAAGACCTTTTATTCCCCTCAAATATGCCATGAAAAAGCATGTCGCCCAACAAATCAGAAAAGGCCTGAAGGAAGAAAACTGGCAGGATAAACTGAACTGCTTTTTCGAAAAAGATGTTCGAGCGACACTTGAATTCGTTCAAGCCGGAATGGAATGACCGGATCTTTTCCGTAGATGTGCACCGGTACAACACATCGCGGTGAGAAGTCAAATCAATCGGAGTCGGCCGGCTTGTCTTTAATATTCAATCGTTTCAATAAGCCGTAGACCTGTCGACCGTCCCAGGAGTCCTGTCCCGCAGGAGCATTGCATCCGGACTCATTGAGACGCCGAGCAATTTCGTTAAACGGAAGTCTTTGTTTTATCCTCAAGTCTTCGATCAATAAGAGGGTGTCCGCCATACTGTCCGTTTTACCTTCAGTCGAAGAGGGCTGGACTTTCGCATCGTGACATGTATCGTTATTCGTAACGCTATTTTTATCGTTATTCGTTTCTGTCTTGCCAAGGGCTACAATTGCACGCTCCAGTATATCGGAAACCCGCTCACCCGTGCGCCTCTTCTCCTGCTGAAGGATCTCAAAAGCAGTCGAAGAAATCAATCCGACTACCGATTTCAACCCTCTTTCTTTCTGACGTGATCGCCACCGGCGCTGGCGATCACGCTCACCAATAAGGCGCGCCTTCATTTTTTCCACCAATACCTTTTCGGAATGTCCCATTTTTCCTCCGGTCATGTTCTGTTTCAATATCCTGTACAGGCCATATAACACAACGTTACTTATAACGCAACAGCAAACAGAAACCCTTCCCATTGAATCCGAGTGCATGAACCGGATTTTTCCATGCAACCGATCGTCTTCCCTAACGGCAGCGGAATGCACATGAGTAGAAAACCATTTCGAAGCGGGAACGCAGCGGATCATCGTCGTTTGAGATTTTCATGGCGATTCCATCTGCGGCCGCTACACCCATCCGGCTTGAAAAACAGTCGAGATCGAAGCGTGAAGGTTGACAAGACATATTCGTGTTTATATATTCACTCCATCAATATCATACCTCCCACGAAAGGAAATACGACATGGCCGACGGAATTATCGAAATTGACGATAGCCACTTTGAGGCGGACGTAATAAAGGCGCAGCAGCCTGTTCTGGTCGATTTTTGGGCCCCCTGGTGCGGGCCCTGCCGCGCGATGGCGCCGGTATTGGAGGAGCTTCACGGCTCATTTGGCGATAGAATCAAGATCATGAAATGTAATGTGGATGACAATCCCGTGACACCGGCCAAATTTGAAATAAAATCCATTCCCACCTTGATTTTCTTCAAAAACGGCAAGGTATTCGAACAAGTGATCGGTATCACTACCAAATCCAAACTCGAGGATACATTGAAAAAAATGCTGTAGGAATAAAAAACTGATGAAACAATTCGATCACGACCTTGTCATCATCGGCGGCGGCCCCGCAGGGCTCACCGCCGGTCTTTATGCAGCCCGTGCGAGGTTAAACACGCTTCTGGTTGAAAAAATCGTCCCGGGCGGTCAGATCCTCGTAACGGACTGGGTTGAAAATTATCCAGGCTTCCCGGAAGGACTGGCCGGAGCTGAACTGGTCCAGCGAATGACAGACCAAGCCAAGCGGTTCAACTTGCCCATCGAGTCCAACGAAGTTCTCTCGCTTGATTTGAGCCAGCCGATCAAAAAAATCCGCTTGAGCGACAGGGAGATACTGGCGCCTGCTATTATTATTGCTTCAGGGGCTTCACCCAAAAGAATAGGGGTTCCCGGTGAAGATAAATTCTATGGACGTGGTGTCTCTTTTTGTGGGACCTGTGACGGCCCGTTTTTTAAAAACAAAGTTGTTGCAGCTGTTGGCGGCGGTGATACCGCTGTTCAGGAAAGCCAGTATCTGACGAAATTTGCCCGTAAAGTGTATCTGATACATCGTCGGGATAAGCTTCGCGCCGCGAAAATTCTTCAGGAGCGCGCCCTCGCCAATGAAAAAATTGAAATCGTTTGGGATTCCGTCATCACCGCCATCGAGGGCCAAAAAGATGTCGAAAGCATCCAACTGCAGAACCGGAAGACCGGCGAAACGACATCGCTCCCGGTTGACGGTTGTTTTATCTGGATCGGTATCACCCCGAACACGGAATTTTTAGGCGATGCAGTTCGTTGCGACGACTACGGTTTCATTGAAGCCAATGCCCATATGGAAACCTCCGTTCCCGGGGTTTACGCCGCCGGGGATGTCCGGAATACCCCCCTGCGGCAAATTGCCACCGCTGTCGGCGATGCCGCCATCGCTGTATCATCGGCAGAACATTATCTCGAAAATCTAACCCTATGAAAAATGTAATTGCTGTCATTCTGTTTGCTTTGTTCGTACTCTGTTCCGGTTGCGCCTGGTTTCAACCGGAACCGGTAAAAAGCGCCGAGGAACTTGCCGAGGAAGGACGCGAATATTTCGAAGCCGAACGGTATAAAAAAGCGATCGACTCCTTTAAAAAACTAAAAGATTGGTACCCGTTCAGCAAAGACGCCACCATGGCGGAATTGAAAATCGCCGATGCCCATTTCGAAATCGAAGAATACGCAGATGCGATTTTCGCCTATGAAGAATTCGAAAACCTTCATCCGACCAATGAAAATACTCCTTATGTTATTTATCAGATCGGGCGTTGTTACTTTGTCCAGGTGGATACCATAGACAGAGATCAGAGTACGGCGCAAAAAGCGCTCGACACATTTGATCGGCTGTTAAAAAGCTATCCGGACGACCCCCATGCCGACCGCGCCCAAGAACATATGAAGGCCTGTTTGAAAAACCTGACAGGCAACGAAATCTATGTGGGTCTCTTCTATTACAATGAGAAACGCTTTCAGGCTGCTTTGCACCGTTTCCGGTCCGTGATCACGGATTATCCGGATGTCGGTCTACACGAAAAGGCGCTTCGATATATCACCTTATGCGAGGATGCCATCAAAAACGAGCCGACAACCAAGAAAACATCAACCGTGAACGAGGAGAAGCTCCCCACAAGCTCGTGATCGTCATGAGGGGGAGCCGATGAAAAAACGCTTTACAATGATGGGTTTTTGATGTACTAACGCTAATTCTGTATCATCGATAATCGTCATGAAGTAGGAAATATATTCAGCAGGGAGCATCAACATGGCTAAAATGTGTGAAATCTGTGGAAAAAAACCAATGGTTGGCAATAACGTCAGCCATGCCCATAATGTCAATAAACGTCGGTTCAATCCGAATCTGCAGCGCGTCCGGGCCATCAACAACGGTCGTGTGCGACGAATAGACGTCTGTGCAAACTGCATCAAGTCCGGATTTGTGGTAAAGGCCCCGTAACAAGCCGCGTAAGCACCTGCAGCGGCAGCCTTTCGATGGAGCCCTCGGGCGGCCGGATCGTTTACTCATCGATCCGCTTCACATCATGAACCTGTTTGATTTTTCGGATGGAAGCCAGGATCTTGTTTAAATGACCGGTGTCCTCCACGGCGATGGTGAAATAACTGTCGACCATCTTGCTTTCATGGATATCCGCATTCGCTCGAAGGATATTGGCGCCATTCTTGCTGATGTTGGCGGTAATGTCGGCCAGCAACCCAAACCGATCATATGAACGGATCAGGATTTTAACCGGATAGGTTTCTGATTTTTCACGATTCCAAGTCACTTCGATCCGTCGTTCGGGTGTCATTTTCAGCGCATGGATGCATCCGGTTCTGTGGACCGTTACGCCCTGACCTCTGGTTATGTATCCGACGACCGCATCCCCGGGGACCGGCTGGCAGCATTTACCGAAACGGACCAGTACATCGTCGATTCCTTTTACAACGACCCCGTCGTTGCTCTTCTTTCGCCTCACCCTTCCAATTAATTTACCGAACAGGGAACGATCTTCTTTCCCTGCTTTTTGTTCTTCTTCCGACTTGGGTAAAAATTTTCGAACCACCTGCAGGGGGGTAATTTTCCCATACCCCACATCGGCAATCAGGTCATCCACCTCCTTGAATCCGAAATCGCCCACGATTTTCGCCATTTCGTCCGATTTCACCAGTACCGTGAAATTGAGGCGGTGCTTTCGAAAGGCTTTTTCGCACATCTCGCGACCCAGGCTGATGCTTCGGCCCTTTTCCTGAACCTTGATCCACTGACGGATGCGGGAACGCGCCTTGACGGTTTTCACAAAGTTCAGCCAGTCCTTGCTCGGATGGCTCCCTTTTGTTGTAACGACTTCGACGATATCTCCGGTCTTTAATTCGGTTTGCAGTGGAAGCATTCGGCCGTTGACTTTGGCGCCGGTGCAACGGCTGCCGATCTCCGTATGAATCAAATAAGCGAAGTCAACCGGTGTGGCGCCCTTGGGCAGCGATTTGATATCGCCCCGCGGGGTGAAAACATAGACCTCGTCTGGAAAAAGATCGATCCGGACATTTTCCATAAATTCGCTCGGATCTTTAAAGTCTTCTTGATTTTCAACCAGATTTTGAATCCAGGCAAAGGTCTCGCCGGTTTTTTCATCGATGCTTCGTCCTTCTTTGTAGCTCCAATGAGCGGCGATTCCGGATTTGGCAACCCGGTCCATCTCATGGGTGCGGATTTGGATTTCAATGCGTTCCCCGAATGAACCGATCACGGTGGTATGAAGCGACTGGTACATATTGGCCTTTGGCATTCCAATGTAATCTTTGAACTTTTTTGCAATCGGCCGCCAAAGCGAATGCAGGATTCCAAGGGCTTCATAGCATTGCGGCACGGTGTTCAGGATGATGCGGAAGGCGATCAGGTCGTAAATTTCTTCAAATTCGAGCTGCTGACTGACCATCTTCTGATAAATGCTGTAATACTGTTTGAATCGACCGACCACTTCACAATTCAGACCGACCTCATCCATCTTATGCTGTATATAGGATTTGACGGTTTCAATGTATTCCTCGCGTTCCTCCATGCCTCGATTGACGAGATTCTTGATGCTGGCGTATTGCTCGGGCATTACATACTGGAAGGAAATATCCTCCAGAATCTGCTTGATCCAATAGATTCCCAGTCGAGCGGCGATCGGCGCATAGATATCAAGGGTTTCCTGAGCGATGGCCGCCCGCTTCTCTTCGCTTTTGTGATATTGCAGCGTACGCATGTTGTGCAACCGGTCAGCCAGCTTGATCAGAATTACCCGAATGTCGTCCGCCATCGCCAAAATCATCTTGCGGATACTTTCGGCTTGGCGCGCCTGGGAGCTGTTCAGCGGAATCGTACTGATTTTGGTGACACCGGAAACGATATGCGCCACTTCCTGACCAAAAATATCACTGATCTCATCAATACTCGCGTGGGTATCCTCCACCACATCATGGAGCAACCCGGCGGCGACACTCACGCGATCCAGCTTCATGTCCGCCAGAATGTAGGCGACTTCCAGAGGATGCGCGAGATACGGCTCGCCGGAAAGCCGAACCTGGCCGGAGTGCACCCGGGCGGAATAAATATATGCCCGGTCAATGATATCCAGGTCGGCATCCGGATAATATTCAACGATTTTATCAAGAATGTCGTTGATTCGAATCATAAAGGAACCTGTTTGGTATTTCACCCGGTATTGCTTTAATATGCTTTGGCGAAAATCACCCTTCGTTCGCTCGGTCTGCCGCAGCAAACACAGGGCCCATGCTCATTCTGTCCGTGTTCAAAGGGAAGGCAACGGATGGTTACCATCAAGTCTTCCTTGGTTTTGGCCTCACATTCGGCTGAACCACACCAGCGCGATAATGAAAAACCACCATGAATCTCCGGTTTTTCCAGATCGCGTGGCGTAAAATAGCTCCTGAATTCGTTTTGATCGTCAATGCAAACCGTATGATTCTGTTGGTATTTCAAGGCTCGATCATACAGGTTTTTCTGAATTTCATCGAGCAGCCCCGTGATCCTTTCCATGAATTCCTGACGCTTCATGGACACTTTTTCACGGTGGGGTTTATCCCTCCGGGCGATAAACACCGCATCCTCGGCAATATCACGGGGGCCGATTTCCACCCGCAGTGGAATCCCTTTCTTGATCCACTCCCACCCCCTGGCCCCGCCGATCTCGCGATCATCGACTTCCACGACCACTCTTCTTCCGGCATATGTTTTTTCTCCCAGAGCGGTCGAAAGACGCCGGGCATATTCCATGACCGGTTGCTGATCCGATGGATTCCGGATAATGGGTAGGATGACCACGTGGGCGGAAGCGATTTTCGGGGGCAGAATGATCCCATCATCATCTCCGTGGCTCATGATCAGACCGCCGATGAGCCGGGTGGACACGCCCCAGGACGTTGTCCAGGCGTATTCCTCCTGCTTTTCGGTGGATTGAAAACGGATGCCGGAGGATTTGGCGAAATTTTGCCCCAAAAAATGAGACGTTCCGGCCTGCAAGGCTTTCCGATCCTGCATCATGGCTTCGATGCACAAGGTGTCGATGGCTCCGGGAAATCTCTCGGAGGGTGACTTTTCACCCTGAATCACCGGGATGGCCAGATATTCCTCCGCAAAAGCGGCATACACCTGCAGCATCCTCCGTGTTCGCTCCTCGGCTTCTTCCCGTGTCGCATGCGCCGTATGTCCTTCCTGCCAGAGGAACTCGCTTGTTCGCAGAAAAATCCGCGTACGCATCTCCCAACGAACGACATTGGCCCACTGGTTGATCAGAATGGGCAGATCGCGGTAGCTGCTGACCCATTTGGAAAAGGAGTCACCAATAATGGTTTCCGATGTGGGGCGAACCACCAGGGGCTCCGTTAATTTACCGGCCGGCACGAGTCCGCCGTCAGGGCCTTTTTCCAGGCGGTGATGTGTCACCACGGCGCATTCCTTGGCGAACCCCTCCACATGTTCGGCTTCCTTCTCGAGGAAGCTCAAGGGGATGAAAAGCGGGAAATAGGCATTTTTTACACCGGTGGCCTTGAACATCTCATCCAGTACCCGCACCATGTTTTCCCACAGGGCGTAGCCCCATGGTTTGATCACCATGCAACCGCGCACCGGTGATTTTTCGGCCAAATCCGAAGCCTTAACCACTTGTTGATACCATTCCGGATAGTCTTCTTCCCGGGTAGGGGTAATCGCCGTTTGAATTGTCTTTCCCATCTCACTCCTTTGATTTTTCGTATTTCGCCGCTTCCTGTAACAGAATGTCCACCAACTGCTCCTGGGGAAATTTTTTAACGACTTTCCCCCTTTTGAATAAAATACCGATTCCATCGCCGCCCGCGATACCGATATCCGCCTCCCTGGCCTCGCCCGGCCCATTGACCACGCACCCCATGATGGCGATTTTGATGGGTTCTTTATAGGAAAGCAACGCCGTTTCCACTCGCTCGGCAATGTCAAACAAGTTGATATTGCATCTCCCGCAGGTCGGACAGGAAATGATTTCCGGCCCACGCTTTCTGATTCCCAGGCTTTTCAAAATCTCAAAACCAACCCGCACTTCTTCAACCGGGTCCCTTGTCAGCGACACCCGTATCGTGTCCCCAATGCCCTCGGCCAACAACATCCCAATGCCGATGGATGATTTTACGATACCGGCAAACAGCCCTCCCGCTTCCGTAACCCCCACATGCAGCGGCACATCCGTCTTCATGGACAATAACCGATAAGCCGTTACCGTCCGGCCCACATCCGAGGCCTTGATGGAAATCTTGATATCGTGGAAATCGAGGTCGCGTAACAAAGCGATATTCCGCAAAGCGCTTTCCACCATCCCCTCTGCGGTAATACCACCATATTGTTTTACAATATCCTTTTCCAGGGAACCGGCATTCACCCCGATCCGGATGGGCAGCCGCCGCTCAGAAGCGCACCGGACGACCTCCCGGACCTTTCGGATGCCGCCGATATTGCCGGGATTGATCCGCAGCCCGTCGGCGCCTGCTTCCGCCGCCGCAATCGCCAACCGGTAATCAAAATGGATATCGGCAATCAATGGCATCTCGATCTGCTTGCGAATCACGGCAATCGCGGCAGCGGCATCCTCGTCCGGAACCGCCACGCGAATGATTTCGCAACCAGCTTCCTCCAAACGCCGGATCTGCGCCACTGTCGCTGAAGTATCATGGGTGTCGGTATTGGTCATGGATTGAACCGACACGGGCGCCATGCCACCGACCTTTACTTTTCCCACCGCGATTCCGCGTGTTTTTTTGCGTGTAATTTCGAAGGCCATATTCACAATAGTTGACCGAATTTATACCCATTCAATTGTTTTTTCTAACAGACCGCTCTGGTTTGTTCAAGGGAAATAGCATTCTTACGAGCGTTATCCGATTTGAAAATTTCATCCGGACAGTCCTTGCGGAGATTCGAAAAACCTGTATCCGGCATATCGGCAAAAAGGATTTACGATCATCTGAATTTGGACTATGCTGTGTTCATTGAAAGGCATTGAAGAAATGGGAATCAAGTCCGTAGCCGCGGCGATCGCTATAAAGGGAGACACGGTGCTTATTACTCGCCGCGGTCCCGGTGAAACCCTTTCCGGATACTGGGAATTTCCCGGTGGAAAACTCGAGGAAGGCGAAACCCCCCAGGAATGCATCGAGAGGGAACTGTGGGAAGAACTAGGTGTAACATCCAAAGCGGATCAGATCATCGCCGAAAACGAGTACCGCTATGATCACGGCGCCATTCGACTCCTGGCGATTCTGACAACGCTCGAAGAAACGAACTTTACACTGAAAGTTCATGACAAATCCGCATGGGTCCCTTTGAATTCCCTTTTGCAGTACAAATTGGCCCCTGCGGACATTCCGATTGCACAATTTCTATTGGGAAAAACATGGAAAAAATGACGCTTCAAAAAAATTCGGCCTCAACCCGCTGTGGCAATTTCTCCGACAACAGTACGGCATGGAAGCCGCGTTCCAGATGTTCGGCCCCTACCGCGGCGCTGCCATTTTCCCGAAAATCATCGATCGAAATACGGTTTTCGTCACCATGCCGCTTGTCGTCCTGAATACCAATTGTGTGGGAACCCATTTCGGCGGCTCCCTCTATTCCATGTGCGATCCGTTTTACATGTTCCTCCTACTGGAAAACCTGGGCACGGACTATGTGGAAAAGGAGTTATACATCCGGAAAAAATAGACTTTCCCCAACGGAGCATACCCGATCCATGAAACTTTTTTATAAAATCTATCTATTTCTGATGGCCGGTATTCTACTGATGCTGGCGATTGATGGATATTTGTCTTTCCGCAGTGAAGTCTTCCAAATGAATGTAGATATGCAGGACGACGCGGTGCTCATGGGACGGGTTTTGTCCGGCATGATCCGCCATACCTGGAAGAAGGATGGGGAGGCAAAAGCAATTGAGTTGATAAAAGGTGTCAATCACACCGAAAACCGTATCAAACTTCGTTGGGTTTGGCTGGAGACATCGGATAAAACAAATTGCCCTCCCAAAGTGCGCCTGGAAAAAGTGGCGGGGGCCATCAAGGGAGAAATCACAACCGTCAAGGTCGAACGAAATGGGGATGAAGGATATCAATATACGTATTTTCCGGTTACGGTCGACAGCCAGAGGCGTGGCGCACTGGAACTGGTCCAATCGTTGAAGCAGCTGAAGGAGCACGTCCATAAAACATTGAAACGTGCACTGATTCATGCCGGGCTGTTGCTGCTGGTAAGTGGCTTTCTGCTCTATACGCTTTTCAACCGCCTGATCGGGAAACCGTTGAACCAATTATCGGAAAAGGCCATACGGATCGGCGAGGGGGATCTGCATCCGGATTTGCACATCAAGGGACGTGATGAATTATCCAACCTGGCTGCGGCCATGAACACCATGTGTGAACGATTGTCCACCGCCCAGGAAGCGGTTCGCGATGGAAAACAAAAAACGCATCCTCGCCATCGAACAGTTGCGCCACGCCGAGCGACTGGCCACACTGGGAACACTTTCCGCCGGAGTGGCCCATGAGTTGGGCACTCCCCTGAATGTGGTTTCCGGCAGAGCCAAACTCATCACCAATGAGGATATGCAACCCGAAGAAATTCTGGAAAGTGCGCGGATCATTCAGGAACAGACGCAGCGCATGACGAAAATTATTCAACAATTGCTCAATTTCGCCCGCCGCCGCAAACCAGCCAGAACCCCCGGGGATATCAATGAAGTGCTTGCACGGGTGATCGAAATGCTCGGCCCTCTTGCCGGCAAGCACCAGGTACAGCTGCAAACCGTCAGCCATGGTAAGCTGCCGCTTGTCCCCATAGATTCAGATCAAATCCAGCAAGTTCTCATGAACATTGCCATGAATGGCATACAGGCCATGCCATCCGGAGGGCGGATGGTGTTCGACATCTGCCTGGAGACAATCCAACCGCCTCCGGATTTGCAGACCGGGAAAACGACATTCCTGGTTATCCGGGTTGCGGATGAAGGCGAGGGCATCACCCAGGAAAATCTCGAACAGATTTTCGATCCGTTTTTTACCACCAAGGATGTGGGCAAGGGTACGGGGTTGGGACTGTCCATCGTTTACGGCATTATCAAAGAACACAACGGCTGGATCGAGGCCCAGAGCGAACCCGGAAAAGGAACGTGTTTTTCGATTTTTCTGCCGATGGAGGAACAACGATGACCGGGAAGGTATTGATCATCGAAGACGATCTAGAGATGTGCCGTCTGCTTGAGGTGGATTTGCGCCGTAGAGGTTTCGGTGTAATCTGGACTCCTTCGGCCGATGAAGCGATCACCAGATTGCAGGAGGAAGATTTCGATGTGGTTCTTGTAGACATCCATTTACCGGGCATGAACGGCATCACGCTTTGCAAATGGGTCGTCGATAACCGGCCGGACATACCGGTCGTGATCATGACCGCATTCGGCAGTATCGAAACCGCCGTAGCAGCCATTCGCGCAGGCGCCTACGATTTTATTACCAAGCCGGTGGATATGGATATCCTGGCGATCAGCATTACCCGAGCGGTTCATCACCGGGATTTGCAGGTAAAGGTCCGCATGTTACGAAACGCGGACCGAAACACCCATTGCTTCGGCCAAATCATCGGAGAAAGCCCGCCCATGCGGGAATTGTTTTCACAACTATCTCGAATCGCCGACACGGAAACTTCCGTTTTGATAACCGGAGAAAGCGGTTCCGGAAAGGGACTTGCGGCAAGGGCTTTGCACGATAATAGCCGCAGGAAGTCCGGCCCATTTATCACCATCAACTGTTCGGCGCTTCCGGATTCACTCTTGGAGAGCGAGCTGTTCGGTCACAAGCGCGGCGCATTTACCGATGCGCATACAGACCGTAAGGGCCTGTTTCTGGAAGCCCAGGGTGGAACCCTATTCCTGGATGAAATCGGGGAACTTCCCCTGGTTCTGCAGCCCAAACTCCTGCGTGCGATAGAGGAACGTCGTATAAGACCCGTGGGTGGCAATGAGGAGATCGGATTTGACGTGCGTCTGATTGCGGCAACGAATCGTGATATGGAGTCCGCTGTTGAAAACAACCAATTCCGCGAAGATTTATTCTATCGTATCAATGTCTTTCAATTGGAAGTACCCCCGCTTCGCGCCAGAGGAACGGATATTCTGTTGTTGGGTCGATTTTTTATCGGTAAATTTTCCCAACGACTTGAAAAACAGGTTGCCGGTATTTCAGAACCAACGGCCGAAAAACTCTTAACCTATCCTTGGCCGGGCAACGTGCGTGAATTGAGCAACGCCATCGAACACGCCGTGGCGCTGACATCCTACGAAAAACTGTCTGTCGAGGATTTGCCGAAAAAAATACGTTTCTATCAAAGCGACCACATTATCATTGGCACTCACAACCCCACCGAACTGGTTTCCATGGAAGAAGTCGAACGTCGCTACATTTTGCACGTGGTGAAAACGGCCGGGGGCAACCAGTCCATTGCCGCACGAATATTGGGAATGGACCGCAAAACGCTCTATCGCAAATTACAGCGATATGGGTCCATATCCAATTGACGAAGGTCTCCATCTCCTGAAAAAAACCTTTCAGAACGCATTCGTATCAACGGCAACTCCTTATGTCAGAGCGGTGAGGGGCAAAATGCCGCAGCGGGGCAAAACAGTACAGTCCCTCTCAATAAAACGCGTTCACACCTCTTATCCCATTTTTCCAAAAGTTCCGAATTTTCCGAATCAACCGGAAGTCAAAACAGCTCCCGCCTGAATCCGATCGGACTTTGTTAACAATCGATAATGGTTTTTTTTGAAATAGGCGTAGCCGCCACTGTCGACGGCCCCCCGGCTGGAATTTCCAGACGGAGCGCTTTACTGTCTTGAAGAAATTTCCTGGCACGATACCTGCAATCGCTTATGGAAGGAATGATAGAGAGAGTGGCATAACCGATAACGTGCACAGAGAGGCGCACATGAACATGGAGAGACGTGTTGAGATCGATGGTTGCCGGGAGTACGTGCGTGATGTCTCTTCGTCCCATCGAATTCTGTTGGCTGAGGATGATAAGGAAATGCGGGGGTTGTTGGCCCGTGTTTTTCGCAAGGCCGGATATACGGTTGACGTCTGCAATAACGGATGGGAGTTGCTTTGGCATGTGGAGCCCTTGCTGTTTCCGGTGAAGTTCGGAAGTTATGACCTGATCGTGTCCGACATTCGCATGCCGGGTGTATCCGGCATGGAGGTGTTGGAAGGAACGCGACAAACGAAAGGGTTCCCGCCGATAATTCTCATTACGGCTTTTGGGGATGATCAGACCCATGAAGAGTCCAAGCGCATGGGGGCAGCCGCCATCTTTGACAAGCCCTTTGACATGGATGTCCTCCTTGAAACAGTGAAAAAAATCATAACTGCCACAACAACCGGCGACAGGAGAGCCAATGGAATACAGAATCGTCAATGATCAGAAAAATAACCGACAATGTCTACCGCAATTCCCCTTTCATTCCGTGACCGCCCAACGCATATTAATTGCCGAAGATGATATTGAAATGAGCAACTTGCTTTCCTGGTCCCTAACCCGCAAGGGGTATCAGATTGTCAGCTGTCCGGACGGCGATTCATTGATGAAAAAAGTAGGTCTGATGGGGCCGTTTGAAAAAGACGGACGCTTTGATTTGATCATCACCGATATCCGTATGCCGGGAACCAGTGGAATTCGGTTTTTGGAAGCAGCCAAAATGTTAGCGGATTTCCCCCCGGTGATATTGATTACGGCTTTCCCCGATGAAACAGTCTTTGCAATCGCCGCGCGACTGGGTGCGCTTGCCATATTTACGAAGCCTTTTGATATTGATGAGCTGGTTGCAAAGGTTTCTCAGATTCTACCACCGGAATTTGCATGGGAAAAGGAATTACGAAAATGCTCTCCTCGCAGGGCATTGGGGTTTCCGTTGAAGATTTCCTTCCGTCATGCCGCGGGATCGGATCCGGTTACCGCATCCATTATGGAAGTGGCCCGGGAACTGGAAAATTTCAGCAGCCACATCAAGCACGTTCGGGTCGTCATTGATGAAAACAATATGGAAGCACATCAGAAACATCGTTATCAAATCAAGATCACAATCGGTTTGGCCGGCAAACTGCTTGTGGTGAACCATGATACGGATCAGGCCAACGACGATGAAAATCTCTATCTGGGAATCCATCTGGCCTTTGCAGCCGCATTACGCCAATTGAAGCAATACTTGTCCAAAAGACGGCATCGAAGAAGAAAGCAGCACCATCTCATCGTTTCCGAAAACAATCGCATCCATGATCAGGCCGGTCCGGCAGCCGCTATGGAATGAGGATCCGGCGACCCGGGGAAGGTTATTTCAATTCCGCTCGATAGGCTTTCGCCAATGTCAGATAATTGCGCACAGGCTGCTGAAACCCCCGGCGGGTTTCTTCGGTCAGATCTCGTTTGATGGCGGCCGGGATGCCGGCAACCAGTTGGAATGGGCCGACGCATTGACCTTCTCTCACAACGGAAGCGGCGGCGACAACCGTTCCTTGTCTGACGTGGGCCCCGTTCAGGATGACGGCTTTGATTCCGATCAGACAGTCATCCTCGATGGTGCAGCCATGAACGACGGCATTATGACCTACCGTGACATTGTCACCGATCCGGGCGGGTTTGTCGAAATCGGTGTGAACGGTGCAGTTATCCTGGATATTGGTATTCTCACCGATTACGATGCCGGCCATGTCGCCCCTGATCACGGTGTTGAACCAGACGCTGGCGTTGTCTTTAATGACGACATCACCGATGATCACGGCCGTCGGTGCAATGAAAACATTTTCACCGATCTTCGGTTTTTTTCCGCAATAGTTGATCAGCATGTCGCTCCCGATAACAATCTCTTTGATGATGGATTATCGTTTTCCGAAAATATCGCCGATTCCCAAACGGGAGTCAAGGACATTGCGCCGAGAAAAAGTCCATCCATGGATTCTCCCCTTTCTTGACAGCCCGGCACCCTTCTCCTATACTTTATGCTATGAGTTCTCCCGACAACCTCATCCAATAAGGAAGTGACGGTATCGTGAAAAAAATAGTTTCCATGGCGCCTCTGCCACCGGATTTCATCACCCATATCTTAACAAGTAAAGGCCTCGATGATATCGGCGTGATAGACGCCAGCGCCTATTCCTCGGAAGCAATGCAACAGGCGGTGGCCGACGCCGATATTATCCTGGGGGATTTTACGTTTAACAACAAAATCACCGCAGATATCGCCAAGGCGGCCCGGAAAGTGCGACTCATCCAACAACCCAGCTCCGGTTACCAGCATATCGATGTGGAGGCATGCACCGCAATGGGCATTCCCGTCGCCAATTGCCCGGGCGCCAATTGCATCGCCGTAGCGGAACACACGGTAATGTGTGGCCTTGGATTGCTGAAGAAAATCATATTTGCTTCCCAAAGCACGCAAAAAGGCGAATGGAAACAAATGGAGATTCGCCCGGTTGAGCTGCACGGCAAACGATGGGGCATCGTGGGCATGGGGCGCATCGGAAGGGCTGTTGCGGAACGAATCAAACCGTTCGGAGTTCATATATTGTATTACTCACGATCCCGGTTGAACAAAAAAGACGAGCGCGAGCGGGGCATCGTTTTCACCAGTCTTGCAGACCTGTTCACTAGCGCCGATGTCATCAGCCTCCATTGTCCGCTGACCGATGAAACCCGAAAATTGGTGAACGCGGCAACCATAGCGACCATGAAAACCACCTCGGTCCTCATCAATGTGGGTCGGGGAGAACTGGTGGATGAGCAGGCGTTGGCCGATGCGCTGCGAAATGGAAAAATCGCCGGCGCCGCCTTGGATGTATTTTGCGAAGAACCGATCCGGCCGGAAAACCCTTTCCTGCAAACGACCCATGGAAATTTGATCCTGTCCCCTCACATCGCCGGCGTTTCCAACGAATCCCAGCTGCGGATCATCGACATGACCATGGAGAATATCGCGCGGGCATTGCGCGGCGAAAAACCGGAGAACCTGCTAACCGGTTGATGTCAAGATGCTTCTTTCACTTGATAGTCCGTGATACAGGTTTTGACGACAGGCGAACTGAGGATCTGCTTGAGTACCTGCCCCAGCGTATTTTCGGATTTGGTCTTACCCTGGTTCTGCAGTTCGCTGGATTTGATACCGGCAAAAACCATCTTCATGGCGTATCGGGCCTGATCTATTTTGGACGCCAGCTCTTGTGGGCCGCCTTTTTCTTTAAAATAAACCTCCGCGGTGATGGCGATGCTGCCTCCGTCCGCGAGGCCGGTATGACAGGTGAGCGTATAAACCGACGGTTTTTCGCAACCGATCATAGACCCGATTGTCAGGATCATCAAACAGAACACGACAATGCTGCCGACACCTTTTGATTGATCCATATTCTCTCCTCAGCCATAAAAGCAGAAACCGAGCTCGCCGTTCCGGTTGCGAAGGAGGCTCGGTTCAATTCGACCCGCTGTATTTATGGGCAACCCGGCGATCTCATGGAGACCCGTGGCTTTCCGTCCCTGCTTCGCAACAGGTTTGGCGTTTCCCGAGTACAAGTTGAGCCAGTATAATACCCTCCCATCGAATAATCAAAATAAAAGTTCACATCCGGAAAATATTCTGCTAGATAATGACGCCATGATATGATCATGCCTATTCTCGCTTGTCGGCTGAGCCTGCAGCGCTCCGCCGCCCGGGAACGACAGAAGGGAGAAAAACCATTGATCGCACGTTTGGGAATAAGATCCTGTAAAACCATCCTCTTTATAACACTGGTATTCGTTTTCATGGCAACGGTGACAAAGGAAACCGAAGCTGTCGCAAAAGACGACATCTATCGAAAAATGATTCAAAATCTACAGTGGGTGCTGGTAACCGTGGAAAATCTCGATTCCAAATTCGAAAATCCCCGGAAGTTGACGGAGCAGATCCGACAGGATATACGCGCCAAACTCGATCCATTCGGTATCAGACCTCGATTTGCCCACAATACGGGAGAAATTTCCGCCGCAAGCTACCTCTGGGTCCGTGTCCACAAGATTGAGTTGGAACGCACCGTTTATTTGAGTTCCGTTGAACTGATTGTTACGACGAAAGCCAATCCGGGAACCGATACCGCACAAACGAATCAGCCGCCCCGATACACCCGGGTTTCCAACCAACTGAAAACCGTTCGCCAAAAGATCGAATACCTGCTGAATGATCTGATCCGAGACTACCTCCGATAGATTGTTTGCGGAAAATCGGCCATATGTTTCCGGGCCATTTCGCCAGATTTTATGATTTCAATATGTTGATCATTTTTTCACATCGTTCGCGATCAGTGATATACGGTTTCATTTTCAGTTCGAGCAGCTTATGCTCACGATTTCGTTTTCGCACCAGCGCCGCTTCGACTTTGTCAATCAGTTGATCCAGATCGCAGGGTTTTTCCAGGTAATCAAAGGCGCCCTTTTTCATGGCCTCGACAGCGGAACCAACCGAGGATCTACCGGTAAGCATGATGACTTCCACTATCGACTGGACATCCTTCACCGCCGCAAGGGTTTCGATGCCGTTCATTCCCGGCATGACCACATCCAGAATCACGATATCGATATCGGTGTCCGCCGTCAGGCAGGCGATCGCTTCCAAGCCGCCGGCAGCGAGCCCCACCGTGTATCCTCTGAGCTGCAACCGCTTGACCAGGGATTGACCGAATTCCGGCTCGTCGTCGACGATCAACAATTTTCCGGAACCATATCCCATCGGGTTATCCTGGTTTTCGGGCCGTGATAATCCCATCCATCTTTTCTCCGCTCCGGATCTGACGGACATCTAAAAATCCGGTTGCAACCAGCGCTTCCGATATTTGTTGAAACGTATAGGTATCGCCGCCCTCTGTCGCCACCAGCATATTCAGTGCGAATATGGCGCCGGCCGGCGGCATGGTCCGGCTTTCGTCCATGATATGATCCCGGATGATCAGGGTTCCTCCGGGAACAAGCGCCCGGTGGATTTTCCGATACAAGGCACTGTTCTGCTCCGGGCTGTTCTGATGAATAATGGCGGAAAGGAGCGCCAGATCGCATGCTTCCGGCAAGGGATCCGAATAAAAATCACCCGCCATCAATGTCACCCGGTCCCGCATTCCGACTAACCGCAGACGCTCTTCCGCCAACCGAATAACCGGTTGCAAATCGAAGATCACCGCCGTCATTTGAGGGTTTTCCTGTAAAAACGAAATGGTATAAGTCCCGGACCCCCCACCGATGTCGAGCAGTTTCCGGTAAGGCCTAAGATCCAGAGAACCGGCGATTTCCTGGGAGAGTTTGCGACCCACCACGTGCATGGCACCGATAAACGCATTTCGGTTCTTTTCCGTTTTCTCCGACACGGACATCGGCAGGGTATTTTTCCCCATGGTCACAGCGGTCGTCAGGCCGGACCAGTTGTCCCACAACTCGTTCATATGCAGCATCATGGGAAGCGTCGTTTCCGGATGATCGGCGGACAGAAACACGGATTCCGGCGTCAGCTCATACCGGCCGCCCATCTTTGTCAACAGACCAAACGTGACAATCGCATCCATCAGCCGTGCGGTGGCCCGAATATCGAGACCGTTCTTCCGGGCGATCCCTTCCGCCGTGTTCAGACCCCGTTGAATGTGGGTAAACAGATCCAGCTCCACACCGGTCAAAATGATCCGGCTTTTCATGAATCCTCGTACGCTTTCCAACAGCAGCATTGGGTTTCCCATGGTTTCCCTCCTGATATGGTCGGTAGATAGGCCATCGTACCATTTGTAAAACGTGGATTCAAGATCGCGCCGAGATGCCCTTTTCACAAAAGAATTCACAAAGGACGGTCCGGCTGGAAATTTCAACGGAAATGGTCTATAGTGGCGACCATCTTCGCACAGGAAAGGTGAAATGAAGGTTCTCCTGATATCGGCCAATACGGAACAGATCAGCATGCCGGTCATGCCCCTTGGGTTGGCATGTGTCCGGCAGGCCGTGGAACAGGCCGGCCATGAGGTGCGCGCCCTCAACCTGATGACCCGAACGGACTCGCGAAAGTATATCGAGGAAGCGGTCACGACCTTCCAACCGGAGGTCATCGGTGTCTCGGTGCGCAACATCGACGATCAGTCCATGCGACAATCGCGCTTTTTGCTCCCCGCCGTCAAGGATATTGTCGACGACTGCCGACAATTGTCTTCGGCTCCGATTGTCTTGGGCGGAGCCGGATACAGTATTTTTCCTCGCAACGCACTTTCCTATCTGGGCGCGGACATGGGAATTCAGGGGGAAGGCGAGGATGCCGTTGTCGAGCTGTTGTGCCGTATGGAACAAAAGGCCGTCATCGACGACATTCCCGGTCTGTTCACGGTGAGAAATGAAGCGCGCCGAAGACCGCCCCGACAACAAAAGGCGTTGGAACGCCATCCATTGCCGACACCCGGAAACGATCTGTCCGTTCATCCGGATTTCAAACCTGAAACGATCTGGCTGCCCTTCCAGACCCGACGGGGATGTCCCATGGACTGCAGTTATTGTTCCACGGCCGTCATCGAAGGACGCCGGCTCCGAAAACGGTCCCCGGAATCGGTCGTCGCGGTTCTGGAACAATATGCCGCCGCCGGTTTTCAGCAGTTTTTCATCACCGACAATACCTTCAACTTTCCCCTTTCATACGCAAAAACCTTTTGTCGGGAAATTCTTCGCCGGCAATTGAACATCCGCTGGCAGGCGATTCTCTATCCCTTCGGAGTGGATGCGGAACTGACGGATCTGATGGCCCGTTCCGGGTGTGTTCAAGTGTCGCTGGGGTTCGAGAGCGGTTCCGCAACCATACTGAAGCGCATGAACAAACGCTTCACGCCGCAGATGGTGACGGAGATTTCGCGACTGTTGAAGACCCGCGGCATCCGCCGCATGGGATTTTTGCTGCTGGGAGGTCCGGGGGAAACCCGGGAAACCGTCATGGAAAGCATGGCTTTCGCCGAGAACCTCCAACCGGAAATGATGCGGTTTACGGCCGGTATCCGGATATATCCCCACACGGCGCTGGAAAAAATTTCCCGTATCAACGGAATGATCCGTCCGGAAGACGACCTGTTGTTGCCGCGCTTTTATTTGGAAAAAACGATTTCGAATTGGCTGCCGCAGAAAGCTGCCGAGTGGGCCGAATCCCACCCGGATTGGATTTTTTCATGAGGGGCAGTGCATTTCATCATGAAGTTGCGGAAGCCGGGAATCAGTCTTATCATAAAAAACAGTTGTTGTTCATTCAAGAAATCTAATCGTAAGGAGAAATGGAGATGACCCGAAGATATTTTCGATTGGTTTACCTCTTGGCCATCATAACGGCTATTGGAACAGGATTTGACGTACCGCCGGTCCTGGCGGCCGCGGACAATCCAACGGATGCAGGAAAAGACATTCAGGTCCTCGCTCATGGACCGATCCATGAGGCGTTTGCCGAAACCATCACCTTCGATCCCCAAGCAGGAACGCGCGTGCCCAATCCGCCGCCCCCTGTCATTGAGGAAATTCCGCCGGACGAAAAACCGGAAGGGGATGCGCAATGGATACCTGGATACTGGGCCTGGGATGATGACAAATCCGATTTCATTTGGGTCAGTGGTATCTGGCGCGTTCCGCCCCCGAATCGACAATGGATTCCCGGATATTGGAAACAAGTTGACCAGGGATTTCAATGGATATCGGGATATTGGGTCAACGTCAAGGCAACCGAGACGGAATACCTGCCGGAACCCCCGGAATCCGTCGAGGTGGGTCCCAATGTCAATGCGCCCTCGCCGGACCACGCATGGATACCCGGATGCTGGATATGGCATACCGGACGCTATGTCTGGCGACCCGGTTACTGGGCGAGAATGCAATCCGATTGGATATGGGTTCCGGCCCATTATTCCTGGACACCCCGCGGCTATGTCTTTGTCGGGGGATACTGGGATTACCCGGTGGTCAGACGGGGCGTTATCTTCGCCCCCGTTTTCATCCCCCCGGCGCTCTACTCACGGGTGACCTTTTCGTTCTCACCCGGATTTGTGATCGACCTGAATGTCTTTTCGGACTGCCTGTTCATCCGACCGGGTTATCACCACTATTATTTTGGCGACTACTATGCGCCCCGCTATTATCGGGGGGGGATCTATCCCTGGTTTTCCCTGCATGCGCAACGCCGCACCTATGACCCGATTTTCGCTCATCAACGCTGGACGCATCGCCATGATCATGAATGGGAAAGACGTATAGAGCGAACCTTTCAGGAACGCCGTCAAAACAAGGAAATGCGCCCGTCCCGCTGGGCCACTCCGTCCGTCCGGCAAGGAAAAAGCGGAATTCCCGCTGCTGGAAAAGGCCGGGCCGTTGCAGTTCCTTTCAACCATGAGACCAGAAACAAGGACGCCGCCTTCCGATACAAACGACTGAACGAAAATGAGAAGAAAGAGTTCCATAAGCGTGAAAACGAGGTCCGCACCTATCGTAAGGACCGTAGCCAGCGGGAAAGCCAGGAATTGAACAAGCCGACGGAGCGGTCTTCCCGGGCTTCCGGCCAGAACAAATCCGCCTTCCCCAAATCGCCGATCACCGCCAAACCGGCGGATCAACTTGACAAAAAGAGCGCCCCACCCAGCCGCTATCGCGTACCCAAATCAAATCCGGAAGTGGAGCCCCTGCAACGAAGAAGCGGGACCCAAACCTCGTGGAACCGCAATATGAAACCGGAGAGCAGTGGGCGGACATCCGGCGGAGGGGATAGGGGCGAAAGACAAGGAAAATCCGGGAACACCAGGACGGACGCCAGAAAAGGCCAATCGAGCGGCGGAAGGTAAGCGGAGCATGTGGAGATGACTGCCGCCGGCAAAAGCAGCTCCCTCGGAGCCGAACGGTTCCGTCGTATTTTCAGAACCCTGGCCTCGCCGAATTATCGTTTGTTTTTTGCCGGTCAGGGCATCTCCCTGATCGGCACCTGGATGCAGCGGGTGGCCATGAGCTGGCTGGTCTATCGGCTGACGTCTTCGGAATTGCTTCTGGGAACCGTATCGTTTCTCGGATTGATTCCGGTCTTCGTGCTGTCGCCTTTCGCCGGCGTGCTGGCGGATCGGATCAACCGTCGTTATCTGTTGATCATCACCCAGATCCTTTCCATGCTGCAAGCCGTTGTGCTGGCGTTGCTGGTCCTGTCCGGATCCATCCGGATCGAATACATTCTGTTGCTGGCCGCTTTCCTGGGACTGATCAACGCCTTTGACACACCGGTTCGCCAAGCCTTTACCGTGGAAATGATCGAAAAAAAGGAGGACCTGGGTAATGCCATCGCCTTGAACTCGGCCATGTTCAACGGCGCCCGCCTGGTAGGTCCGACGATAGCGGGCGTGCTGATTGCTTTGTTTGGGGAAGGACTCTGTTTCCTGCTGAACGGACTCAGCTACCTGTTTGTGATTGCGTCCCTGCTGCGGATGAAAATCCCCTCCGCTGAAAAGAAGCAACACCCCCAAAACATGCTGGATGACCTGAAAGAGGGTATTGTATATTCATTCGGCGTTGCACCCATTCGAGCGGTTCTGATGCTGCTGATGGTGATCAGCGTCATGGGATTGCCCTATCTGGTGCTGATGCCGATTTTTGCAAAGGATATCTTCCAGGGCGGCCCGCACACCTTTGGATTTCTGATGAGTGCCGCCGGCGGCGGGGCTTTATGCGGAGCGATTTTCCTGGCGCTCCGTAAAACCGTTCTCGGTCTGGAGCGCGTGTTGCCGCTCATGACCATATTGTTCAGCATGGGACTGATCGGATTTTCCCTGTCGCCTTTCTTGTGGCTTTCCATGCTGCTGCTGGTGGTGACCGGTTTCGGCATGATGGTGCAACTGGCTTCCGGCAATACCATTCTGCAAACGATTGTGGATGAAGACAAACGCGGCCGGGTGATGAGTTTTTATGTGATGTGTGTCATGGGAATGGCCCCCTTCGGCAGTCTTCTGGCCGGCGCCGCCGCTAACCGGATCGGGACCCCGCAAACCCTTCTGATCGGCGGATCCTGCTGCCTGGTAAGTGCATTGATTTTTCTAAAAAAACTTCCCCTATTGCGAAAAATTATCCGACCGATTTATATCGAAAAAGGCGTGATATCGGAAGTGGCCTTGGGGCTCCAATCCGCCACCCAGGTCCCCCGACCGCCGGCCGGTTGAAAACAGCACCGTAAATTTTCTTGACGAATGGAAACCGAGGAGGTAAGGAGGATGAATAGAGTGAGCATTCACTCGCCTTCTACACTGTTCCCGCTTCTATTAGGATAGGCTGCCGCACGGCAGCTTCGATGAGCATATCAGTCCGGTAACGACAGCCCCCGGAACGGCAACCCGGGTGCTTCATTACCGAAGCGAAAAACACGGTTTCGGAGAAGAGACAATGGATTCTCTGCCACTCCATACCCCCTCATCCCCCCCAACGAAAGGAGGCCCCCCTTGAAATGGAAAACCATTTCCCTGTTACTCGTCGGATTGACCGCCATTCTGTTCTTTCAGACCCCACCCGAGGCTCTTGCGACCGCCGGCGATTATCTCATCGGCGCCGGTGTCTATGACATCACCGGTCCTGCAGCGGAAGTCGGCATGATGGGATATTCCATGGTGGACCAAAAAACATCGGGAATCCACATGCGGCTCCGTTCCCGCGCCTATGTCATCGCCGATCCTGTGGGCGGCAAACGGATCGCTTTTGTATGCGCCGACCTGGGCATGATCTTCCAGGCAGTGAAGCAGCAGGTGGTGGAAAAACTTCAAAACGATTCGGATCTGGGCGGCCTCTACTCCGAGCAAAACGTGCTGCTCAGCGCCACCCATACCCACAGCGGACCGGGAGGATTCTCCCATTATACGACCTACGATCTTTCCGTGCTCGGATTCATCGAGGAGAATTTCAACGCCATCGTGGACGGTATTTACCGTTCCATTAAAATCGCCCATACCAACCTGACGCCCGGTAAAATTCTGATCGCCCGGGGAGAGCTGGATAATTGCGGATGGCAGCGTTCCTATGACGCATATATGAACAATCCCGCCCAAGAACGGGCTCTGTATGCGGCCAATACGGACAAAACCATGACACTGCTCAAACTCGTATCGAACACGAACCAAGAAATCGGCGTCATCAACTGGTTTGCCGTACACCCCACCAGTATCGGCAATACCAATCATTTGATCACGGGTGACAACAAGGGCTATGCGGAATACCTGTTTGAAAAGTGCAAGGGGACGAATTATTCCGCTCAGAACCAGCGTACCTTCGTCGCTGCCTTCGCCCAGACCAATGCCGGAGACGTCTCTCCCAACATTTACTGGGGGTATCCGGATGGCGCGACCGATTTTAATCATATGAAGCTCATCGGACAACGTCAGTTCGACAAGGCGCTGGCACTTTACAACGGCGCGAGCGAATATCTGGAGGGGAGCGTCGATTACCGCCATCGTCATGTCAATTTTGACGAGTTGGCCATCGATCCCCTGTGGGCGGACGGCCAGAGCGGTATGACAACCTGCTCGGCCGCCATCGGTTTTTCCCAGGTGGCCGGGAGCACCGAAGACGGCGCCGGCATTGACCTGGCACACGAAGGCATGGTCTGGGGTGACAATTCCTGGCCGGAATTCACCTTTGTGCCGGATCTGCAGGAATGCCAGGCCGAAAAAATCATCCTGTTTCCGGCCGGTGACGCCGTTCCGTATCCTTGGGTGCCCGAAGTGCTCCCCCTGCAGATCGTGCGCATCGGCAACCTGGCCATCGTCGCCGCACCGGTGGAAATCACCACCATGGCCGGCCGACGAATCCGCGAGACCGTTCAGGCGCAATTGGGAGATCTTGTCGACTATGTCGTGATATCGGCGGTATCCAACGCCTACTGCTCGTATCTGACAACCCGAGAGGAATATGCGGTGCAACATTACGAGGGGGGCTCCAATATGTTCGGCCCCTATTCTCTCAACGCCTTTCAACAGGAGTTGGCGGCCATCGCCGTTGCACTGAGGGACGGTGTTTCCATCACCTCCGGTCCGACGCCACGGGATCTGAGAAACGATGTAATCAACTTTCAGACCGGTGTGATTTGGGACGGCAAGTATCTGGACCAGGAATTCGGCGACGTGGAAATGGACGCCAATGCAAGCTATCATCGGGGTGAAACCGTATCCGTGCAGTTCGTGGGCGGTCATCCCAAAAACAATCTCATGATCCAGCAGACCTTCCTGAAGGTGGAAAAAATGAAAACGGAAACGGTGACCGAATGCCATGAGGAAAAAGTAGGCTGCGACACCATCGTCGTCTGCGAGCAGGTGCCGGGTCTGGTTTTCGACAAAGTGGTCGCCACGGACGGTGAACCCGAGACCATCTATGAATGGCAGCGGGAAGGCGTGGACCGCTCCAATGTCATTGTCCGCTGGACCATTCCGGCGGACGCAGTCCCCGGCCAATATCGCATCCGCCATCTCGGCCACTGGAAAAACGGTTGGGATGGCAGCATCAACCCCTATGAAGGCGTATCCAGGGTGTTTACGGTGCTGTAAAGTCGGAGTCCCGCGGGTCGCCCCTCACCTCTATAGGCGAAGGGGCGGCCCTGCGTCCGAAATCCCCTCCTGAAAAGCGACAAAGGACTGAAAATGCTCTACGCCCTTTTGAACGCCCATATCTCCTTCCCGATTCTAGGAACGATTCTGAACGCCGTTTACTATGGGCTGATCATGGCAGGCATTGTCTGTAGTAGCCTGCTGATTTGTCGCACCCTCATCCATCTGGAAATTCCCACCCAAAGAGCCGTCGGATTCACGATTCTAGTTTGTATCCTGGCCCTGCCGGCCGGGTTGATCAGTTCCCGGGCCGCCAACATGTTTTATTTCCCCATAACAAATTGGAACTGGAATTTTTTTGTGGAGCAGTTTGTGAACGGTCGCAACGAGACGTTCCATGCCGCACTGATCCTGCCATTCTTGTTGGTGACCCTGCTCATGAAAATCATGAAAATCGACATTCGTCCGGGATGGGATGCCGTTTTTCTTCATATTCCCTTGGCCCATGCCTTCGGCCGCATGGGATGTTTTCTGGTGGGCTGTTGCTGGGGAAACGAGGTTCAGCTGACATTTATAGGAAAAAACTGGCGCTTTGAAAATCCCGTGCCGCTCTATGCCTTATCGTTGAATGTTCTGCTTTATTTCATCCTCAAACGCACCTTCCGGCGGGTCTATGATTCCCCGCTCTCGGACATGTCACTCCGGGGTGCCGTCGCCGCGCTGTATTTGATTCTATATGGTTGCGAACGGTTAGGGCTTGAATATCTCCGCAAGGAACCTATCGTCGCTCTGGGAATGACCCAGGGCCAAATCGCCATGATCGGCTTCATCGGTCTCGGCTTCCTGCTGCTGATCTGGGTGTATTGGAAACGTCATGCCGTCGATTCACCCGCAACCCCATAAGCACCTCGAAATCCGAAACAGCAACTCCCTTCTCGGCTTTCTCCTCGCCTTTTTTTCACTGACCGCCATCTATGTCGGCCTGCTACAGTCCGGAGCGTTGCGCTGGCCGTTTCGACGCATGCCGGATCTGCGAGGCACTTATGAGAATTTGTTGATGTACATCCCCTTTTTTCTGGCCGCCATTGCGTCACTGCGATTCTTGACCATTGTCGAGCCGCCCCGGCCCCACCAAACGCATCAACGCCAACGGCCCTCGGGGCTTTTCTGGGTCGGACTTTCCATCAGCATCGGCTATGCCGCTTTCCTGTTTCTATCCACTCGGTTTCATATCCGCGGGGTCATGTTCTGGCCCCCTGTGATCCTGCTGAGCCTCCTGAACGCACTATCAGAAGAAGTGGTCTTCCGACTTGTCTTGTATCGGTTATTGCGGAACGCCATCCGGCGCACTTCGGTGTCCAACCTGCTGCAAGCCTGTCTGTATGCCGTGATCCACTTCCCCATCGGCGGAATCAAATTCGCCGCCCTGGCCTTTTGCTATGGCTTGCTGCTGGGCGCCTTGGTGGAAAAGGAAGACCGTGTAATTCCCTGTGTGATCTGCCATTTCTGTATCGATATCGGCAGTATCGGCCTGCCGTTGATGATCGAGCTGCCGCCGAACGCCTATCTTCGCGGATGAATGATTTGACAGGCATGACCGTTTCCGCTATAGGGAGCACTCTCATGCAATCGGAAACCGCAGGGTCATACAGGTGCCTTTACCCATGGTGCTGTTGACCTGAATTGTTCCGTTCAATTGATCCAGGATCTCTTTGACAATGACAAGACCCAATCCGGTGCCGTCTTCCGTGATGGCCTTGGCGTTCTGCCCCCTGAAAAACTCCGAAAAAAGATGAGGCATCTCTTCTTCCGGAATGCCGATGCCCGTATCCTGGATTTCCCACCGGACTCGGCCGGTCCCTTCCGTCCGGACGACGATATCGATCAGACCGCCCTTCGGGGTGTATTTTACGGCGTTTGAGATCAGATTGCTGAACAGATCGTCAAAAAGCGCGTCGTCACCCATCACAGCAGGCAGCGGCTCCTGAATCGCATACTCGATCTTAATCCCTTTTTCATCCGCCTGGGCCCGATACATGGGCAGCAGACGTTCGACCAGCTGGCCGACTTTCACCGGATGAAACTGTTTCGGATCGATTCCGGTCCGGCGAATACCGAGCCCGAGTAAATCGCCGATCAGGATTCCCAGCGCCTCGATTCGTTTTTCACACCGGATCAAGGATTCTTCCTGACGCGGGTCGATACCGCCCAGATAGCCTTTACGCATGGTCCTGAGCATGCTGTGAACCGCATTCAAGGGAGATCTCAGCTGATGGGCCGTTTTCTGTAAAAACCAGGTTTTGTTCAGTTCGCTTCTCAGGTTTTCGATGGCCAGGGCCGTCAGGTCGGACATCAAAGTGAAAAACCGGATATCGCTTTCCGCAAACGCATCGGCAACGTCGCTGTATACGCAGAACACGCCGAAAATCATTTTGTCCACCCGGAGGGGGAGACAGGCCATGGAGGCGATCCCCTCCTTCTGCATGTCTTCGGGATATTGGAACTGATCCTGCTCCTGTAAGCGTCCCACGGCATAGACCTGGCCTTCGATGATTCTGCGATTGATGACGCTTTTGTCAATATCCACCGCTTTTTTGGCGATATAGTCGCCGCTCAGGCCATAGGTGGACGTGAAGCGCAGCTTTTTTCTCTGATCGTCCAGGAGTTTGACGGCGCATGCCTTGACACCCATGATTCTGGCGCCGTGACGCGTGGCCGCATCCATCAACTCCTGAAGCCCGGTGCGCATGCCCATTTCCTTGACCATTTCGTACAAGGCGTTGAGCTTCTTGTTGTTGGCCTCCAGGTCTTTGGAAACGGAAAGGAGTTCCCGCCCTTTGGTTCTCAGACTGATTTTGATGGAAGTCGTCAGAGCGGCGGTGACAAGGACCAGGGCGACATCGATGACGAATAAAAAAAGGGTCTGGGGCATTTCCGGCGCGTGCACCGTCGGCATGCTGTGGAACAACACCGGTTGTGAAGCGAGCAGTCCCGAGTGCTGCAGCAATATCGTTGTACCGAGAGCCGTCAGCATCAAAAGCCCATAGACGAAGCAACTGGGTGGCGGCAACAAAATGCCGGAGATGATCACGTGAAGAAGAATAAAAAACAGAAAAGGACTGTGAATGCCGCCGGTGAAATGGATCATCAGTCCCAACGCCAGTAGATCGAAACCGATCTGACAGTTTGCAAAGAACACATAGAACCGCTCCTCTTTTGGACGGGAGGCGTTCAACCATGCATAAAAGAGATAAAAAAGGAGATTATAGACCGCGATAAACAAGAAAATGTTCAGGAAACAACCGAGTGGAAAAGGCCGCCACACCAAATGGCCGGTAATGCTTCCCATGAAACCGGCGCAGACGAACAGCCATCGCAGGCGAATGAACCAGCCGACTCTTTCAATCAGCTCTTTGCGAAAAAAAAACTGATTTTTAATGAGTTCATACCCCAACTGCATACCGGGGCTCCTTCAAGGGAAAAGCATGCATGGCGTCAATCGACTTCCGCCAATAGGTTCGCAACCGCTGTCAGCAACTCCTCCGGGTCGATGGGTTTTTCCAGGAACTGTGTCACCGGCCAACTTTCACCCATGATATGTTGAAACTTTTCAGGCCCCTGTTCGGCCATGTGCTTGGGAAAAGACGTCACCATCAGAATCGGAATATCCTGATAGGCCACCTGATTCCGCAGTTTATAGGCCAGATCAAATCCTTCCGTATCCGTTGTCATCATCACATCCAAAATGATCAAGTCGGGGGTTTTCTCCTGGATTCGGGCATAGCCTATCTTACCGTCGCCGGCAATACGAACCTGGTAGGACTTGCTTTCCAGAACGGTCCGCATGGAACTGACCAGATCCCGATCGTCATCGATAATGAGTATATCGGCGTTTCTTTCCATATTCGGCTCCTTTTCCGGGCATGATTATCCGTTGATATTTCCCGTGCTGTCAATTATTTTCCGCAACCCAAAATCGGCGATGGCGGCAGCGGCTCTGTCGGCTCTTTCCTCGGTTGCCGCAGTCAACCCCCCGCCGAATCCGAAATCGTCTCCCTGAATCGTTACCAGCCATGCAAACGGGTGATACCTATGATACCTGCCCAGTAATTCCAAAAACATGCCCGGCGGCAGATGATGCAAGGCAAACGGCCAGGGAGATGCGTCCGGCATCAGTTCCCGGAACCGCCACCCCTGCTCCAGCCGATCAGGGGTGGCGTCGATGAACAGGATAGCCCTTGGCGGGACCCCATCATCGACCAACACCGGGTCCAGTTGATGCGGTGTCTGAATGAGAATTCCCGCCCGATCGGCGAGTTTCCGGCGTAGCCAATGGGCGACATAGGGTCCGGCACCATCATCCCGCCGTTGGACATTCCCGTAACCGATGATCCACAGCATGCCGCCGGTGTCTTCTTTGTCATTCATGAATCACTCCCGCCGCAATTCCCGGACCAGTTCACCCTTTTGATCGTGAATTCGAATCCGCAGCGCCATCTGCCCAACGGCATGGGTCGAACAAGAGAGACAGGGGTCATAGCAACGAATGGCGCCTTCCACCCGGTTGAGAAGCCCCTCCCGGACCTGCCCGCCTTTGATGTATTCCTTGGCCACCAGGGTGACTGAACGGTTCATGGCGATATTGTTGTGGCCGGTGGCAACGATCAGATTGACTTTCCGGATGGCGCCGTATTCGTCCACCCAATAATGATGAATCAGCGTTCCTCTGGGGGCTTCGATGACACCGACGCCTTCCTCCTGTTTCGGTGACGCCGTTACCCGGATGTCCTGCCCGCAAACCGATTCGCCGGACAGGATTTCCTCGGCCTTCTCGAGACAGTTCAACAGTTCGATGATGCGGGTGTAGTGATACAGCAGGGATCCGCCCTTCAGCTCCTTGTCGGCCAGCTGCTTGCAATTCCGGAAGGCGGCGTCTGCTTTCGGGGTGCTCATGCGGTCCGCTGCATTCAGCCTTCCCAGCGGACCGACCCGGTAACAACCGGCGGGATAGCCCTGGGGTTTCAAAAAAGGGAATTTGAGATAGGACCAGGGCTCCACATGTTCGCCGATGAAATCAAGATAGTCCGTGGGATCGAATTGGGCCACAACGGCACCGTCGTGGCCCTTGATGCGCATGGTTCCATGATACAGGTCGGAGGCGCCGCTTTCATCCACAAGACCGGCATAGTAAGAATCGAAATTGGCGAAACGGCGGACATCCGATTCATTCTTGACCGTCCAGTCCCGGATCAGATCCATGGCGATTTGACAGGTAGCATAGGCTTCGTCAAAGCCTTGCATCAGTCGGTCACGATCCGAGGCCGCAAGGGGATTGATCACACCGCCCGGCACGGCGTAGGCCGGGTGGACTTTTTTCCCCCCCAGAGCCGCAATAATATCCTGGCCGAACTTTCTCAACCGAATCCCTTTGCGGGCCACCTCGGGAAGTGCCTGGATAACACCCACCACGTTGCGGACACTGGGATCCGCATCCCAACCCAACAGCAGGTCCGGACTTGCCAGATGGAAGAAATGCAGGGCATGGGATTGGATATATTGCCCCATATGCAACAGTATCCGAAGCGCTTTGGCGGTTTCCGGAATGTCGATGCCGAGGATGGCGTCGCAAGCCTTGGCCGATGCCAGTTGGTGACTGACCGGACAAATCCCGCAGATTCGTTGGGTAATAATGGGCATTTCCTCAAAGGGGCGACCTTCGCAAAAACGTTCATAGCCCCGGAATTGCGTGACATGAAAATGCGCATCCGCTACCTGGCCCTCGTTGTCCAGCTGAATAACTACTTTTCCATGGCCTTCCAGCCGACTGATGGGATTGATGGTGATTTGTTGGGCAGCGCTCATGGGTTTCTCCTTAATCAAAATGTATCATATCGCTTGGCAGAACCGGAAGTCTTCCGTTGAGAATCTCCGTCAGGCTATAGGCAATCACCTCCGGTGAAGGAGGACAGCCCGGGATATACACATCCACCGCAATCACCTGGTTGACCGGAACCACGTGGTCCAGGAGACTCGGAATTTCCGCATGCATGGGAATGACACCTTCAACCGTGCTTTCGGATGCTACATACCCGCGTTGGAGTACTTCCGCTTTCGGTATCCAATTGCGCAAGGTATTGATACCACCGAATACGGCGCAATCCCCCCAGGTCATGATGATTTTTGCCTGACTGCGGAGATGGCGCGCGATCTCAAGCTGCTCCTCGTTGCCGATACCGCCTTCAATGATCCCCAGATCCACTGCCGGAAAATGGAAATCCTTATAGTCCGTAATCGGTGATACCGTCAGTTCCACCAGGGGTAGAATATCCAGCAATGCTTCGTCCAGATCCAAGAAGGACATGTGACAGCCGGCGCATCCTTCCAACCAGACAGTGGCGATTTTCGGTTTTCCCATATACGTTTCCTCCTGATCCAAGGTGGATGTCGTCCATCCTCCGAATTGACAAACCAATTGTCACACCAACGCTTCCGATTGTTTACGGAGATCCTCCCAGGTTGAGAACCGGCCTTTCCATCCGGTTTTTTCTCCCATGGCCGAAAGAATTTCCCATGTGCTTCGAACCCCTTCCGGGGGTTGCAGCGATTTCTTGCGAAGGACCTGCTCCCGGGCATCCAGGGAGAGATACGATCCATCCGCTTCCAGCCACGAGGGCTTTGGAATCAGGACATGGGCGCGCGCAAGCCAAACCTCTTGGGCGTAAGGCGTTATCACCGCAAGAAATTCGGCGGCATTGGTCCACGCCAGCACCTCTTCTTCCAAGACGGATTCATCATCCGTTAGAATAAGGCCGCCCTTCAAACGACCATTCTGATCCGGCGTCTTTTGCGCCGTCACACCGGTTCGCCAGGCGCCTGCGCTGTTACCGACCGGCTTCAGAATCAGCAGGTTGGACTCCGTTTTCGAAGGCTGGGCAATCCGTCCGGCCAGATCGATTATCGGCGCCAGACTGTCGCAATCGGCCATGCCGGTCACGCTGGTATCGACGATGATGAAGGGGTGTTGCGCTTCGACCAGGAGCCGGGCGATGGATTGGAAAACATTCTGTTCTTCCCTGGCAAGACCGATCTGGGAAAGCCACGTAGGGTTTTGGGGGTCGCCGGTATGTTGCGGGCTGGTGCGCAGCCCGTTGGACTCGGCCAGCAAGGCGCGTAACAGATCCGCCATATGATATCCGGCAACCTGGAGATAATCGGTTACGAAAGGCGGGCGTTCTTCCATGGGGCCGATCAACGCTACCCGCATGTCCGTCTCCACACATCGTTTGCGAAGCAGCGACAACAGCAGCGGTTGGGTCTTGTCGGGATTCCCGCCGACGATCAGGACAAAATCACTTTTGGCGATTTGTTTCCATGAGATTTCCCGGATGGCGCCGCTGGTATTCTTCCAGGCACCTGTCAGGTTTCTGAAATGCGGACCGTCGAAGGTGTCCACATAACCGGCGTTCCACCCTTTTTCCATCAATTCCTTGAACAGGACCAACTCTTCAATGGAAAGCATGCTGGAGGCCAGGCCGAAAAGAGCCGTTCCTCCCTGACGAGCCTGAATGGCGGCCATCTTGCCGACCACCAGTTCAATGGCGGACTGCCAGTTTGTCGCTTCCCATGCGCCGTTCCCTTTGCGCACCAGGGGTTGCAGCAACCGGCCAGCCGGGGACTGAAAGATCTGGAATCGTCCTATGTGGCAGAGCTGCCCCTTATCAGGCCGCCCATTGATTTGGGAAAGCCGGCCGTCGACCTGAATCAATTGATTGTTGCTGATGATCAGGTCCGTGGGACACATCAGGCCGCACATCGGACAAAAGGAGGTGACCGTTTCACGCGTCTGTTGATGCCCTTTCACGGCGTAATGAGACCGGAAGCGGTTATAGATCGCACCGGTCGGACAAACCTGAAGGCAAACACCGCAGTCCAGGCAGGTCGATTGCGCGCGTTCCTCCTGAAGATCCATGCCGATCATGGTTTTAGGGCCGCGATGATGAAACCCCAGAACATTGCCGCCGGCGATTTCCTGACAGGCGCGGACGCAGCGGCCGCACAAAACACATCGGTTATGGTCCAGCGCCATATACCGGCTGGTGATATCGGTGGGAAATTTTTTATAGGAAAAAGAAACCGTCAGGTGATCCATTTGCAATTCATAGGCCAGACGCTGCAGTTCGCAGTCCCCGCTGCGGGGGCAGAACATGCAGTTGTGATTTCTTTCCGCAAACAGGAATTCCACCATGATACGACGACTCTCGATAATGCGTTCATTCTCGGTGATGACCGTCATTCCGCCGCGGACCGGGGTCACACAGCTGGCGGCCAGCTTTGGAGAGCCGTCGATTTCCACCACGCACAAGCGGCAGCCGCCCCAATCCGACAAGGCCGGATGATGACATAGGGTCGGGATATAAATGTCGTTTTGGCGGGCTGCCTGAAGAATGCTGATGCCTTCGTCAACCAGGAGTTCCCTACCATTTATGGTGATGTTGACTTGCGCGGAAGCATCTTTCATGTTTCTTTTCTCCCCAGTTGAGGGTTCATGGGAATGGATCGGATTCTTGGATGGCATCCATCTCCCTCGGTTGATCATTCCACCCCGATATCGCAACGCAGGCAGCGTCCGGCTTCACGGCGGGCGATTGCTTCCGTGAAACCGAGCTCCACTTCCCGAAAATCGTTGACGCGCTCGGCCACCGCCACTTCCGGCATGGCCGATCTCCTGAGTTCCTGAATATCCTCTTCCAATTGCGTTGGAATGGCGAACGGATAGTCCGATACGCTCTCCAGTTCCTCGGTATAAGGGGATTCGCCATTGCGCCGGCGAATGGCCCCATCGATTTCCCTGGCCGCCTGACGACCGGCGGAGATCGCCCCCACAACCGTGTCCGGACCGGTCACCACATCCCCCCCGGCAAACACCATGGGTACGGAAGTCTCCGTTTTCCGACCATTTTCGATAGCGATCAATCCGCCTTTGTTCAAACCGATGCCGCTCTTTTGCATATCGAACGAATCCTCCACCGCCTGGCCGATGGCCAGGATAACCTGATCCACATCCAGGACCACGGTGTTGCCGAGGGAGGGGACCGGTTTTTTACGCCCGCTGCCGTCAAATTCTCCCAAGGTCATCTGCTGACAGATCAATTGCGTTACATGGCCGTTTTCGCCCTGCATCCGGACCGGCGAAAGCAACAATTTGATGGTGACACCCTCTCGTTCCGCAGCCTGAATCTCCTCCGGAAGCGCCGGCATATCTTCGCGTGCACGGCGATATACGATAGTCACCTCTGCGGCTCCCAATCGCAAAGCGCATTGGGCCGCATCGATGGCCGAGTTTCCTCCTCCTATCACCGCCACTTGCCTACCGACAAAGGGCTTGCCGCCCAAGTGGAGTTCCCGCAAAAATTCCACCGCGCCGGTGACCCCCATCAGGTCCTTGCCCTCCAGATCCACCGGCACACTGCGTTGGGCTCCCATGGCGATGTACACCGCATCATACTGGTTGCGGATCGTATCCCAGGAAATATCACGGCCCACCCGGGTCAGGCATTTCAGTTCAACTCCCAGATCCAGAATGTCCTGAATCTCTCCTCGCAGAACATCCCTGGGCAATCGGTATTCCGGGATTCCCCAGCGCAGCATTCCTCCGGCTTCTGGCAGTTCCTCGTAAACGGTTACGGAATATCCCCTCATGGTCAGATCCCGGGCGGCGGTCAGACCCGTGGGGCCGCCGCCGATCACGGCGATTGTTTCCCGACGCCGCTGGGGCACACGCTGGACGGTTGGCCGCTTTGCGTGGTCCGAAATATACCGTTTCAGGTATTTAATATGAACCGACTCGTCCAGGGTGGATCGGCGGCATTTCATTTCGCATTTGTGGTCGCAGACCCTCCCGCAGATACCGGGGAACGGATTGGTTCGTAACAGGACCTGATAGGCATCGGATATTCGATCGGCCTTCAACAGGGCGATGTAGGCAGGGATATCCATGCCGATGGGACAGGCATGCTGGCAGGGGGCCTTGAAAAAGGCTGAACAGACAACAGCGGGACATCGCTGTTCGTGTATATGCATTTCATATTCATGTCGAAAATAGCGTAAGGTCGAGAGCACCGGGTTGGGCGCGGTCTGGCCCAATCCGCACAGGGCGGTGTTTTTCATGATGTCCGCCCATTTCTCGAGGGTTTGAATGTCACCGTCCTTGCCCTGTCCTTGGCAGATGCGCGTGAGAATTTCCAGCATTTTTTGGGTGCCCACGCGACAGGGGGTGCATTTGCCGCAGGATTCATCCCTGCAGAATTCCATGAAAAAACGAGCCACATCCACGACGCATTTGTCTTCATCCATCACGATCATGCCGCCGGAACCGACGATCGCGCCGAGGCGCACAATGGTTTCGTAGTCTACGGAAGCATTTAAATGCGTGACCGGAATACAACCGCCCGACGGCCCTCCCAACTGGACCGCCTTGAACTTCTTCCCATCCGGAATGCCGCCGCCCACATCATAGATAATGCTGCCGATGGATACACCCATGGGAACTTCTACGAGACCCACGTTCCGGACATCACCGGTCAGGGCGAACACCTTTGTCCCTCGGCTGCGCTGGGAACCGATTGCAGCATACCATTTGCCGCCGTTCAGGAGGATCTGGGGGATGTTCGCCAGTGTCTCGACGTTGTTCAGGATGGTCGGCTTTTTCCAAAGCCCCTGAACAGCCGGAAAAGGCGGCCGAGGTCTGGGACTGCCGCGTTTTCCCTCGATGGAGGTCATGAGGGCCGTTTCTTCGCCACACACAAAAGCGCCGGCACCACGGTATACTTCGACATCAAAGTCGAATCCGGAGGAAAGAATATCCTTGCCGAGCAGGCCGTATTCCCGGGCTTGCCGGATGGCCAGGTTCAGTGTTCGGACGGCGAGGGGATATTCGGCCCGGCAGTAGATGTAGCCTTGGTGGGAATTGATGGCTTTGGCGGCAATGATCATGCCCTCCAGAACCGAATGGGGATCGGACTCGAGAACGCAACGGTCCATGAAGGCGCCGGGGTCGCCTTCATCGGCATTGCAAAGAACGTATTTGACATCACTTTTGGAATGCGACGCGAATTCCCATTTCAAACCGGTGGGGAAACCGCCGCCTCCGCGCCCACGGATTCCCGACGTCTTGACTTCTTTGATAATCTCTATCCCCTGCATCTGGTGCAAGGCCTTGGCGGCACCAAAATAGCCGTCTCTGGCGATGTATTCGTCGATTTTTTCCGCCTGAATCAAGCCGCGGTTCCGCATGACCCACAACTGCTGCATTCCGAAGAAAGGAATTTCTCGAATCTGTGGTGTCCCCGCATCATCCGGACCAGGCACCCCCTCAAACGATTTGTCCGATTGTTCCCAGCCTCTGGCAAAAACCCATTCTGAAACCATTTGACCATCAAGCACATGCTGATGAAAAATCCTGCGCGCCTTTTCTTCCGTAACTTCGGCATATTTCACCGGTTCCCGCCCGAACCGCTCCACCGTGATCAGCGGTTCCCGGTTGCAGATTCCGGCGCAACCGGACGTCGTCAGTAGAATATCTTTGCGACCGCATTTCTCCAGTTCATCCGCGATCGCCGCCGCAGTTTTGTCGGCTCCAGAGGAAATACCGCATGTTCCCATATGGACCGTCACGCGAGCCGCGCGTTTCTCCGAATCCAACTCGCTTGCTCTCAGAACTTCGCCTTTGATACGATATAAATCTTCTACTTTCAGCCGAGGCATGGATAGACTCCTTATTTATAAGTGTCTAGTATTTCGGCGATCTTGGATGGCTTTACCTGACGATAGGTGTCGTCATCCACCATCATAACCGGCGCCAGTCCGCAGGCCCCAAGACATCGAACGGTTTCGAGGGAATACTTCCTGTCCGGTGTTGTTTCGCCGGGTTCTACCGCCAACACTTCCGTCAGTTTCTCCATATTCCGTTTTCCGCCGCGCACATAACAGGCTGTTCCCAGGCAACAACGGGTTGTGTGGCGCCCGCGCGGCTGCATGGTGAAAAAGGAGTAAAAACTGACCACGCCATGAACTTCGCTGAGTGGTTTCTTCAAACCCGCGGCAACCCGACGCTGAAGGGATTTGGGGAGATAGCCGATGGCTTCCTGAATTTCCTCCAGTACGGGAATCAAGGATCCGGGTTTGGACCGATGCCGTGCAATGATATCATCCACGACGGCCAGTTGCTCGGAAGTAAACGCCTCTGTCATCTGCAATTCCGTTTGTTGGTTGCATTGTTCAGTCACCGGATGTTCCTCCCTCATGCGGTTAACGTCATTTGGATACGTTCGCTTCCGCCTTTCCGTGCGCGTGTGTATCGGAAATCTCCCGGAAGTCGTAATTTGTCGTCAAAAGATATAGAAACGGCAATTTTACTATGGCCGTCTTATTGGTTCGATGTGTTCCTTGCAAAAGCAGTTCGCTTGGCAACTATGATTATAATTTGGTAAAAGCAAATTAAATGCCACCATGGAATACTTTTTACGCACTGCCGATGCAATTGAATTGGTTGGGGTTTTATGCTGTAAATCGGAAAAGCTCTATACAATACCGGAAGCAGCGATCTTCTTTTTACACTTCCATCGGCGCGAATCTTGACATGTTGTAAAAATGTCCGACACGTCTTTCCCTGCCCCTCGAAAGAATTTCCTTCTGACTTTACCGCAAAAGCAATTCGTTTTCAGGTGATTATCCGGATGATTATCCGGTTTTCCCAATGGCACTCATATTGCACTCTATCGAAATTGAAACGGAACAAATCGATTCCCCATACCCTTCAACCTTGAGAAGAGGAAAACCTATGTCTGAGATCACCATCGGTAACAAAATGTACCGTGTCGACCAGGACGGCTTTCTGATGGATTTCAACCAGTGGGATGGAAACTTTGCCGAAAGCCTTGCGATGCAACTTTCGATACCCGGCGGTTTGACCGAAAAACATTGGAAGGTGATACACTTTATTCGAGATTGGTATACGCGCAAAGGACTTTGTCCGCTTGTTTACCATACCTGCAAAATGAATCAATTGCGCATCAATCAGTTGAAGGAGTTGTTTCCGACCGGCTACTTGCGGGGGGCCTGCAAACTGGCCGGCATAACCTATAAGTACGCCTACCATGGGAATACTGGCAAACTGTCGGTTCTGGCGGAAAAGCCGGCGGCCGTTTTGAATGAAAAGCGCCCCCTGGAAACCAGGCAAGATGAAAAAGAATATCGGGTGGATGTTTGCGGATTTTTGATCGATCCGGATCAGTGGGATGAGCAATTTGCGCTGCATAAAGCCTTTGAGCTCAAGATGCCGGACATGTTGACGGATGCGCACTGGAAGGTGATCCATTTTCTTCGCCGTCACTATTTCCAGACCCGCAGTGTGCCGACCGTGTACGATACCTGTTCCTTTTTCGGTATGGAAATCGACGAATTGGGGAAATTATTTCCGGATGGATACCACCGCGGGGCCGTCAAAGTCGCCGGTCTGAGAGTATAGCAACCATACCGAAACGGCAAGGCGGTATACATGATCGATCCTTCACCAACGGACATTCATTGGCATCCGGGCCAAATCAAACGAGCCGACCGCGAACGCCTGAACGGTCATAAGGGCGTTACGCTCTGGTTCACCGGATTACCTTCATCCGGGAAGTCGACGTTGGCGGTTGCCTTGGAATACGGCCTGCATACGCGCAACTGCCGAACCTATATTCTGGACGGCGATAATATTCGGCATGGACTGAATCAGGATCTGGGTTTTTCACCCGAAGATCGGAAGGAGAATATCCGCCGCATCGGTGAAGTCGCCGGCATTCTCCGGGATGCCGGAATGATCAATATCGTCGCGTTTATCTCTCCCTATCGTTCGGATCGCCGGACCGCGAGGGAGCTCAGCAATGATGACGGAACGTTTATCGAAGTATTTGTGGACTGTCCTGTAGCGCTATGCGAAAAACGCGATCCAAAAGGAATGTATCAAAAAGCCCGCGCCGGAGTCATCCGGCAGTTCACCGGAATCAGCGCGCCATATGAGCAACCGGAAAACCCCGAAATCCATTTGCGCACGGATTTATTGAGCGTTGCCCAATGTGTCGAGAGCCTGCTCGAATACCTGGAGAACAAAAACTTCATCCACAAAAACGAAAAATCCTCTTGACGGCGAACCGTCGTGGTTCGACGAATATCTTTTCGTACTATAGGGGCGCTGTTGCCAGCGCTTCCCGGATCGCCGCGGCTTTTTCAAATAGCGGTTCGGTTCGCTGAAATATCGAATCGACATCCTCTATAAATTGCTTACATATGGATTTGCTCATCTGCATCAATCGATATGGGTAGTCATCATCGACGATATAACGTTTTTGCGTTTCTTCCCGCAGATCGGAGATAATGATATGAGTGGCGATATCCTGGCTGCAGACCTCCCCGCAACGCCGACAGCCGAAGCACAGCCAAATGGCCGGAGATTTCATGAGTTCATCGGTCAAACCCAAAACCGCCATCCGAAGGATTTTCATGGGATTGAACACATCCCCGTCATAGCAGACCGGGCAAATGCTGCAACACTCTCCGCAGGTGAGGCACAAGTTGATATTCTGCATTTCTTTCGATTCCGGTCTTGATGCCGGATGCCCTCCTCCCATCTGTATTTTGCCGTTGAATACCGGCACGTTCGATTGACCGGCTTTTTCCCAGTATGTCATTGTCTGCGACGGTGATATGTATCCCGAGCGACAGTCACAGGCTGCAAACCACCGCGCCCGATGCAACCGTCTTATCGCTTCCTCAAGTCCTTGTATCATTTGGTAGGTGACGATTCCGCGTTCCAGAGCCTCCCGGCGAAGATAGTCGATGAGCAGGAACGGTTTGACGGACATGGGACAGACTTCATTGCAACGCCGGCAGGTGAGGCAATACCAGATCTCCGGCAGCCGCACCAATTCATCGAGCATCCCCAGCGCTGCCATGCGCACGATTCGAAGCGGCTGCAACCGGTCGGTTGCGATATTGACCGGGCATTCCGCCAGACATGCCTTGCATGTCCAGCACATGTTGATATCCGCTTTCGATATCCGCGCAATGGCGCGTCGCCTGGAAGCATCAGGAACGATTGCAGGTGTCATGCTCATTCCCTCCATGGTCGGTTATCGTCCTAAACGACCGGGAAAGCCCGACATATACTCCGTATGGCTGGATCTTTAGCGGAACCGTCGAAACGGATTACGCCCGATATCCAGGCCACTTTACCATGACGTTTCCTTCTGAATTGACAACTTCGATGGACACAATGTGATCGCCATCCAGGCGATGCGTTGCACAGGACACTCACGGGTCATAGGCACGGACGGCCATCTCCACCTTATTCAGAATACCTTCGTCTATCTTGCCATTTTTAATCAGTGTCCTGGCGGCCTGGTTCACGCTCATGTTGATGGGGCCGATATTATGCGTGCTGCCGACAATGAGATTCACGTTTGTTATCAAGCCGTTTTTGTCCGTAGTGTAGTCGTGTATCAGGGTTCCCCTGGGAGCCTCGACACAGCCGACCCCTCTGCCCGCTTTGGGTTCGACCTTTGCCCGAATATGGGTGTCCGTAATTTCCGGATCCTGCAATAGTTCAATGGCCCGTTCACACGCATAGACTTCTTCAATAAGACGCGCCCAATGATACAGAAGCGTCGCCTGAGCCGGTCTGCCGAACTGTTCCCGAAATTCTTCCAGTTCCGCCTGGGCCAGCGGAGTCGCCATTTTATCCGCCACGTTGATTCGCGCAAGGCAATTGGCTCGATAAATTCCCTTGGGATTCTCCAAATCAAGGGAAAAGCCCTCATTCCAGCATTTGGCATAGGGCATTTTCCCATAAGAATAGGCTTCGACATGCTCACTGATATAATCCGCATAGTCCTGGACATCGAAATCGGTATAGGTTGCGTCCGGTTTCATGAGCCGGATTTGGCCGTCAAACAGATTCAAGGCTCCCTGGTCGTCTACCGTTCCAATGAAGCCGGTCGTAATGACTCCCAGGGTTTTGATGACATCCAGGTATTTGGGGAAAACCTGTGTTTTGGCAAAATGAATGGTAAATTGCGCGAATTCCAATATTTCACGCATTTTCGCCAGCATTTCCACACGATCCTGCTCCAGCAGCGGCTTGGCGAACCCGCCGGTTACCCCTGCGACCGGATGGATGGCCTTGCCGGCGAATTTTTCCAGAATCGATTTGGCCATCTGACGCATGTTGACGACTTTTACGGCCAATTCCGGATTGGCCTTGGCGATTCCCACGATATTCCGCACGGCATAATCACTGTCGGGTCCGATAACGAAATCCGCAGCCGCCAGGAAGAAAAAGTGCAGCAGCTTGTCTTCGGCGTGAGAGATGATCTGCATCAACTCTCGGAGCTTCCGTCCGGCAGGTGGCGGGGTGACGTCGAAGCAGCGGTCGACGGCTTTATTGGAAGCCATATGATGATGCCAGGGACAGATGCCGCAGATCCGGCTGACAATCCGGGGCAATTCCTCAGCCGGCTTACCCTCCGTAAATTTTTCAAAGCCCCTCAGCGACATGGTGTGAACCCTGGAATCGGCCACATTCCCCTCGTCGTCCAGCTGAATAACGATCGAGGCATGTCCCTCAATTCGGGTTATAGGAGAAATATTAATTGTTTTTCCCATATATTAGGCCTCCTTCTGCTGTCGTGTGGGACGAAGCCTGCCATGCGCACCGGAAAACCGTAAAAAGGAGTTGGTTTCCGGCAATGTGCTGATTTGGATGCCGTTGGATGCCAGTGCATTCAACATATCCAGCAGCTGATTGCCTTCATGTCTGACGGGACCGTAGCAACCCCGACAGGGAACCCGGGCCGAAATACACCTTGGCAGAATATTGTCTCCTCCGCATCCGGCCCGGGTTACCGGCCCCATGCATAAAAAACCCTGCTCCAGCAAGCAGCGCATCTCTTCCAGGGGCGCATCCACTCTATCGTAATCCGGAGCCTGTAAAAACCGTTTGACGGCATTGAGTTGTCCTTTTCCCTTCCGAATTGTCGGGCACGTGTCACACACGCTTTTACAGGGTAGTATTGCCGGCTCTCCCTTGAGCAATCCCGTGAGGGCGGTAAAAATTTGATCGGAATGGGGCGGACAGCCCGGCAAACAAATATCCACCTTTATTTTTTCATCCAGGGCGTAACAGCTATCCAGCAATGGGGGGATACCCTCCGTTGGAATCCCGGCTGGCGGATCGGTGGTAGGCGTTGCATAATAGGTATCGAAAATTTCCTCATTCGTGTAGGAATTGCTGAGAGCCGGGATCCCGCCATGGGTGGCGCAGGTGCCCAGCGCGATGATGATCCGGCATTTTTTACGCATCTCCATCGCCACCTCGAGGTGTTCTTCATTGCGAATTCCACCGCTAATGATTCCCACCGTCGCTTCGGGGATATCGATATGTTCCCGGTCGCCCAACTGTCCGAAATATTTGTGGTCGATCAGAACCGGGATATGAACGAAATCCACCAGGGCAAGGGTATCCAGCAATCTGGCGCCCATATCTACGATGGATATTTCGCATCCGGAGCAGGAATTCAGCCATTCCGAGGCGATGGTTACGGACATAGTTCCTCCTATTCTTCTTCCTTCATTTTTTCCGCAAGTTCTTTCCGATTTTGTCTGGCCAGATTCTTTTTTTTGTCGGACATGACGCGAATCTTACTCAACGCCCGTAAGGCGACTTCCTGACTTTTTGAATGGCTGAACATCTCCAGCTCTCCCTCCGCGGCGTCCGCAACAATCGCTCTACCGACCGGAGTTCGAATGATGACCGTGGTCCAGCCTTCGGTGGCGCCCATACCGCCGCAGGAGATGTCAGCAAACTCGGCGGAATAGTCTCCGCAATGCAGGCAGGCATAGCGTTTCATGAAATCAAGCTTATTGAATTCAATTGTTTTCAAGTCGTTATTATTCAAATGAATCTGAAGTCCTTCCTTAAAATTGACTTTCCGCACCTCCTCCCATTTGAAACCTCCGAGTTTCTCCAGTGTCGCCTGCTCTTGCGCCCCGAATCGGAAATTCCCCATGCAGAAAAGTCCGATATAATATTTTATGGCTTCCGAGGGCACGACACCGAGGGTTTCCATTCGCCGCATGGTTTCAATCTGACAAGGTCTGCCCACAAAAGCGATGCGGCGTAGATTCTGTTTGGCCATGGGAGCGATCAACTCCAGATAGGGGGGATAGCTTGCATATTTTTCCCCAAAAAGAGATACGCCGGGAGAAGCGTCAAAATGAAATCCGCCGGCTTCGATAATTTCTTGACGTGTTCTGGCCAGCCAGGGCTTGCAGGTAAACGGTGTTACGACCTTGGTCACAATGGCCCCGTCGATGCGACCGATATCAAACAAATGCAGCAGAAGAGAGGTGACGACACCGCCGTCTCTGGCATGGATACGGAGACCGGGATCCTTGGCGCGGGCCACGGATATTTCCAGTACGCGCCCCATGGGTGCGCTCCAGGAAATTCGTCGTTTGGTTTCTTCTTTCAGTTCATCGATTTCCGGACAAATTTCGTAGCAGAGACCGCATTCGATGCATTTGTCCTTGTCCTTGTAGCAAGGTCTTCCATCTTCACCCATTGACAGCGCGCCGAAGTTGATGGCCGTGCAAAACGCGACGCACCCGCCGCAGCGATGACACAGTCTGGGATTCAGCACTTCTTGGATCAAGTTGAAAAATGTTTTCATGGGATACTCCACCTCGTTCGGTTCAAAGCCCGTTGGCCGTCGGTCAGGCGTTTTCCGCCTTGCTTGCCGTTCGGATCGGGTTGGGTCCGAGTGTTTGAATTTCGTCCGTAAACGCCGTCACAAGATGCGCGAATCGCGGTGCTTCGGCGGATGAACTCCATTCAATGGACAGCCTCCGCGAATCAATGCCGGCGGTTACCATTGCAATTTTGATGGCCTCGATCCTGGCGAGAGCTTTGTGATTACCATCCAGGTAATGACATTCTCCCAGGTGTCAGCCCATTATGATGACGCCGTCGGCCCCTTTTTGAAAGGCCTCCATAACCAGATCCGGATGGACCATACCGGTACACATCACACGGATGGCCCGCATATTCGTCGGGTATTGAAGACGTGACACGCCGGCAAGATCACCGCCGGCATAGGCGCACCAGTTGCACAAATATCCGATGATGAGCGGTTCAAAATTTTCTTGCATGGGCTGACCTCCCTGTGAGGATTGACATTGTCTATTCTCAAAATCCCTATCGATCTTCCTCATGCCGATGCGGCTGAAAGAAGAACATTCGCCTGGGCTTTCAGCTGTTCCATGGTAAAACCATGAACAAAAACGCCGCCCTTTGGACAGGTGGCCTGGCAGAGGCCGCACCCCTTGCACAACGCCGCATCCACCCGCATCCGCTTTCCGCTTCTCCCGTTCCCGGATACCGTTTCCAGGGAGAGGGCTTTGTAAGGACAAACATCCAGACATACGGCGCAGCCGTCGCACTGCTCGGTGACATAAGACTTCACGGCGTCCAGCAGCATGGTTTCTTTGAAAAGGATGACGCTGGCGCGGGAAACCGCCGCCTTGGCCTGAACAATCGCCTCGTCAATGGGTTTCGGATAATGGCACAGTCCGGCGGCGAACAAGCCATCCACGGACATGTCCACCGGTCGCAGTTTGGGATGGGCTTCATTGATGAAGCCGTCGGAATTGACGCTGCACTTGAACAGGTCCACCAGTGTCTGGGTGTCGTTGGGAATGATCGCCGTGGCCAACACAAGGATATCCGCCGATAGGGTGAACACATGTCGCAACACCGCATCATATACCTTCACCTGCAGGCCGCCGCCCTCTTTCACGACTTCCGGTTTTCGTTCCAGGGTATACCGAATGAACACAACGCCTATTTCCCGGGCTTTGCGGTATAAATCTTCCCATTGACCATAGGTGCGGATGTCGCGGTTGAGGATGAAGACGTTTATCTCCGGGTTCTGCTCCTTCAAAGAGATCGCCGCCCGGACGGAATGGGTGCAGCATACGCGACTGCAGTAAGGTCGATCTGGCTCACGCGATCCGACGCATTGAATGAACACCACATTTTTCGCCCAACGGGCGACCGTCTGGTCCTCATGGAGCAAATGATCAAATTGAAGCTGGGTCACAATCCGCTCATCTTCACCGTAGCTATATTCAGCGGGCTGATATTCATGGGCGCCGGTGGCGACGACAACCGCGCCGAAGGTGATTTGGTGAACGACGCCTTCCGCTTCCACCTCGCCGCTGAAGTTGCCCACCGATCCGATGCAGGACGTAACCCGGGCGTTTTTGAAAACGCGAATGCGGCGATGGGCTTCGATTTTTTGAACGAGCGATTCAATCCGGGGACGGATCGGCTCATTTTGCCACGTTTTATCAAGCTGCAAGGCGTTTCCGCCCAGTCTGTCCGTCGCTTCGACGAGCAGGGTTTCAAATCCCCGGTCAGCGAAATCAAGAGTCGCGGTCATACCGGAGATACCGCCGCCGATGACAAGGGCTTTTTGAATGACCGGAACCTGCAGTCGATCCAGGGAACTGTTCAGGGACGCTTTGGCAACCGCCATTCGAACCTGGTCTTTGGCTTTTTGGGTGGCTTTTTCCGGTTCGCTCTGATGCACCCAGGCATTTTGATTGCGGATATTGGCCATCTCCATCAGATAGGGGTTTAACCCGGCTTCCCGAAGGGTATCCTGAAACATGGCCTCATGGGTCCTTGGGGTGCATGCGGCGATAACGATGCGGTTCAAACCGTGCTCGCGGATTTTGCCGGCGATCAGACTTTGGGTATCCGTGGAGCACGTAAACAGATTGTTCTCCACGAGTGCGACCCGGGGCAGGGATTTCGCAAAATCAACCAGGGTTTTGACATTGACGACATTGGCGATGTTGATGCCGCAGGAACATACGAATACGCCGATTTTCGGCTCCTCACCTGCGACGTTGCGCTCGGGTGGATACGTCTTGACCTTGGTGAGCGTGCCTTTTGCGGCGGTGAGAATCTTTGCCGCTTCATCGGCAGCGCAGGATGCTTCGGTCACCGATTGGGGGATATCCTTTGGAGAATGGAATGCACCGGCGATATAAATACCTTTTTTGGTGCTGGTGACCGGTTCAAAATCAGTGGTTTTGGCAAAACGATAATGATTCAACTCAAAGCCGAGTCTTTCGGCAAGGACCGGACCATCTTTGGGAGCTTCCAAGCCGATGGACAACACCGCCATATCAACATCATCGGTGATGCGGCGGCCGTCTTCTGAATAATACATCAAGGTGACGCCGATATTGTTTTTACCCGGCAGGATACGAGGTCGGGTCTTGACGAAATGGATTCCTTTTTCTTTGGCGCTGTCGTAATAACGTTCGAATTCCTTTCCATGGGTCCGAATGTTGATATTGAAAATGGTCTGATCCAGATTGTCTCCGGGTAGATGCTCGGCCGTAACCAGGGCTTGCTTGATGGCGTACATACAACAAACACTGGAGCAATAGCCATGATCGTAGCGACAGGTGTTCCGGGAACCGACGCATTGAATCCAGGCGATTTTTTTGGGATCCCGGCCGTCGGAAGGTCGAATCAGATGCCCCATATTGGGACCGCTGGCCGACAGGAGCCGCTCATATTCAAGACTTGTGACTAGATCGGGAATCTTGCCGTATCCGTAAAAATCGTTGGCGCCGGGGTCAAAAAACTTGAATCCGGGCGTCAGGATGATGGCGCCTACATGAATCGTCGATATTTTCTCGGTATCTTCAAAATTGATCGCGCCGGTCGGGCAGAATTTTTCACAGGCCCGGCATTTTCCCTTTGTCAGGTAGATGCAGTTTTTCCCGTCGATGGCGTATTTCAAGGGAACCGTCTGTCCGTATTTGATATAGGCCGCCTTGCGTTTGCTGATGGACATGTTGAACTCATCATCGACCTTCTTGGGGCATTTTTCCATGCACAAGCCGCAGGCGATACATTTTTCCATATCCACATAGCGTGGATGCTGTTTCAACTCGACGCGAAAGTCGCCGGCCTCTCCGGTAACGGACATGACTTCCGAAAGCGTATGTAGTGCAATGTTTAAGTGCCGACCGCACTCGACCAACTTGGGTGAGATAATTCACATCGCACAATCGTTCGTCGGAAAGGTTTTATCCAGTTGGGCCATGGCGCCGCCGATGCCGGCGCTTTTCTCCACCAGATAGACATAGTATCCGGATTCCGCCAAGTCCAGGCTGGCTTGAATCCCGGAAATGCCGCCGCCAACAACCATAATCGATCCAATCGGTTTTTCCGCCATGTGTGTCACCCCTCTTGTGGTTATCCAAATATGTCATTCTCTCTACATAGCCCGGATCCGGCTCGACGCACGACCGGCGGGAGCGATGGCGCAATCCGCTCCAGAAGCCACGCGCAGGCTGGTTCGACGGCTTGTTGCACCGCCAAAGACAGACCGGGTTGAACGACATCCGGTATTCGTCCTGCCTGAACGGCCAATACCGTTATGCCGATGTGTGTATGATGCTCAATTTCCCGCAGTAGATTGACGGACGGAAATTGGTGCAGGGAAAAATCGCATGCTTTTATATGGGGAATCCGTTCCGTCGATAATTGGAACAACTCTCCGGGACGACGTCCGCTCATGGTGACGGCGTCGACGATGTAGATAGCGGACAGCCGGGATGGTGAGAGCAGAATATCGAACAGAAAATCGCATATGCCGGTACCGGCATCCACGGCAAGAACGTCCTCCGGGAGCGGGTAGTGCCGGACGAGATGCGCGATCACGGCCGGCCCGAATCCGTCATCTCCGAAGAGAAGATTGCCGCAACCAAAAATTTGGATCGGCCTGATAGCACGGTCTTGGTTCATTGTTCCGTCCTTTTCCGGCGATAACCGATACACCGCCATTGATACGGGAAGCATACGGCGTTACTTTAAACGGCCTGCTCGTATTCACGGCTTTCCATGCCGTTGGAGCGGGCGGCAACGGTTTCACCGACCAATGCCTGCCCGAGAAAATTCATATCACCGCAATTGCGATCCAAGCCAAGAGCCATCTCATCCAGACCCATAGTTAATCCAAGTAGTTGCGGGTACAGGATGGATGCGAGCGGACGGTAATTCAGTCCGCGCTCAAATTCAATTCGTCTGGGGACCGTATCGAACTGGATTTGGCAAAAGGGACAGGCGCTGGCGATGTAATGCGCGCCCGCTTTTTGGGCGTCAACCAGCTTTTTCTCAGCGAAATCCAGGGAAAGACGGTTGTGAGTCCCCAACAGGGGTGCTCCGCAGCAGTCCAGCTTCGTCGGGTAGTCGATGCTTTCGGCACCCGTGACATCAACCAGACGATCGAAAATCTTCGGGGCAACCGGATTGTCGAACCCGACTACATTGCTGGGCCGCAACACATGGCAACCGTAATGAACGGCGATTTTTACATTTTCGAATTTTCGGATCACCTGCTTCCGGATGGCATCCAGCCCAACATCGTGAAAAAGAACGCTCAACAAGTGTTTGATTTGCGTTTTCCCTTCATATTGCAAGCCTTCCTGTGAAAGGACGCGGTTCACTTCAGCGCGCAGGGAACGTTCGGTTTTTAACAGATGATCCGCCATCCGGAAGGTGCCGTACCCACATTGGCACAAACTCAGGATGTCCAGTCCTTGGCGCTCGGCAAGCGCCAGATTTCTTGCGGAAGAAAGCACAAACGCCGTCCGATCGATATTTCGCAAGGGGTAGCCACAGCAGTTAAACTCCGGGATATCCGTCAATTCCACACCAAGCTTTCCGAGAACCGCCCGGGAGGCGGCTTCATACTGTTTCAAACGGACCGGAATATTGCAGCCGAGAAATATTGCAACCATTTTTTGCATGTCATGCCTCTTGTTTCATCCGTTTAAGGGCCAGGTTTTTCAACTGGTACAGAATATCGGTTATGCAAACCCCCTGGGGGCATTGCTCCTGGCATAGATAACATGTCAGGCAGTCCCACAGCATCATGGAGCCGAGGGCCAATTCCTTTTGCCGAAGAGCGAGACAATGCATGATTTCGTGGGGCAGCATTCCAAGGGCTTTTCTCGGTGATTCGTGACTGTTCACGACAGGGCATGCATTGGTGCAGTTCTGGCACCCGAAACAAAGTGAAAAGGTGTTGACCTGGGTATGGCCGGTGATTTCCTTCTCGAAGGTTTTATCGTCAAAAGACAGCGGCAGTCTTTCTTCATTGAATTTCGTAATGATAAAGTCGCTTCCGATGGTATTCCGGGCCCATGCTTCCGGTTTTGGGTATCCCAGATTGGCTGCGTGTCGTTTGAGATTGAACCACAGTCCTTCCAGATTGATGCCCACCGGGCAGACGTCCGTGCAACGCCGGCATTCGGTGCAGATATGACATCCCTCCTGGATTCGAAGGAGATTCCTCTTGCTGATATACCGTCCCGACAGCAGGGAGCGGAAGGCCGCATGTTTTTCCGATGGCAGGATATTGGGATTCGGTATCTCGTTGAGGGCGACGGCCACCGAACAACGCCGCGTGCATTCCCCGCAATGGACGCAGGCGTCCAGTTCGATCGCCTGAAACGTGGCCAGGTTTGCGGGCTTCGATTTCCCATGGATCGTAATGCCTTTTATGAAAAGGTGAATCGGGGTGGAGAACATATGAAAGAATTTGCTGAAGGGAAGATAAGCCAGACCCAAAAAGCACGCCAGGAAATGAATATACCACAATCCGGTATGAACATTCGACCGATCCAGATACAATGCGGCCGGACGCAAGACACGGGATACGCCATAGCTCATGAAAGCCCATTGGGGAGGCGAATGACACTCCATACAACTTCCCTTATGGAGTTCCTCTCCCGTTTGAAGCGTGTCCGCATCAAACGGCCTTTTCACCCCCGGGGACGCCAGCCCATAGTTTTCCACCCAATAGGCATTCAGGGCAGAAAGGGAATCCGTATCCGCTTCATCCAACCCGGAGTAATCGCTTACCATCTCCTGGTATAGGGTATGCGAGGTGATTTTTGTCGCTTCCAGTAGGACTCCGGAAATCATGATCACGCCGAGTACGGCAATGGCGGAATAATCAACGACCGTCGATTTCGGTTGGGGCTGGGGAGAAAACAGACGACGATACAGCGCGATCCCAAGCCCCAGGAGGATGACGAACCCGAATAAATTTCTCAAGAACAGAAAGGGATTCAGGGTTGAATAGTACACCTCGAATACGGAGTTCGTAATGATTTTGTCCAGGGCGTGCATAAGCAGCAGCAGGATGAAGCCGAGGTAAATGCACATATGGGCGAACCATCTCAGGGCGCCCATTTTCATGAAATACTTTTGGAAAATCACATCCAGCAGGAAGATCCGCAGCAACACGAGAATTTGGATGCTGAACAGGGTGGATGCAAGACCGGTGATCGCTGCCGTGACCCGTTGCGACGTTGAAATGGTTTCCGCTTCCTGATCGACCCGATATCGAAACCAGTTGGCAACCCGGTATAGCAAACCAAAGCAAAAAATGGCGAGAGACGCATAGAGGGAAATTGTGTACACCATTTTTCTTCCTTTCGACGATGGATCCGTTCCGCAGGGTCACGCGTAATCCTGAGAGCCAATGAAGAAAAAGAAGCACACCCGCCTTCGCACTGTGTGAACCTGCTTTTCAAAATGCGCCATTCATGACGATGGGAAATGGTAAGACGCGTTTGCTGACGTAATGAAAGAGCAATGAATGTGCCAAAATCCAAAAGGGAGTGATATCCGTTTCAAGGCATTGAAAAAAAAACTTTTTGCCGAAGAAGCGACATCATGATCGGCAGGATTGTATGACAGGAATACGACGGAAATTTTTACACGTTGTCAAAGCCGTTGCCACCATCCCCTGTGCCAAAAACTCAGAATCTGACGAAATAGTTGACGGTAGGTTTTTCGGCCGGTGACGATATCGAGTTGGCTGCGTCCGACGAGATCACCTTTTCGATGCAGAAGGAGTTTCGTCAGTTTCGGGCACTGGTATACAATTCGCGACATGCGCCCCGCGCGAATCAAATCCGGCATGAAGGCCGCCTTGATCGAACTCGTATAGGAAGGAAGAATGGAAGGCCCGAAATCCAGGGCCTTCCGGATGCTGTCAGCGGCGATGGCCGCACCGTGGATGGCGTAATAAATTCCTTCTCCGGTCAACGGATCCGTGAAACCGGCCGCATCGCCTACCACCAGCCCGCGTTGATCGGCCAGCACGTTGCGACCGGACGGCGAAAAGGGAATCAAATGACCGCGCAACGGGTGGACGCGCACGCCGGAAGATAGGCCTTTCAGGGAAAGGTAGGCGTGAAACGCATCGAACATCCGATGCCGGGGCCGTCCCAGGGTCACGATCCCGACACTGAGATGATTCCGTTTCGGGAACACCCAACCGTACCCTTTGGGTAGAACTCCGAAATCAAAATGAACCGTTCCCCTGTAAGGATGCGGCAGATCCCTATCCTCATAATGGCATTCCCCCTCAACCGCCAGCATGACCTTATGGTCCACGCATAACCCAAGGTGGCGACCCAGCCGGCTGGATACGCCGTCGGCGCCGACGACCATCCGCGCTTTGAACGCTCCGCGATCGGTCCGCACCGTGAGGGCGCCGGCCTCGCCGGAAAGGGAACGGAAAGAATGATTGTCCCTTAGGTCCACCCCTTTTTCAAGGGCCTTGGAAACAAGATAGAAATCGAACTTGTCGCGCATGACCATGGCGATGGCCGGATGATCCAGCGTCTGCTGGAATACAACCCGATTGCGATACAGCATTTTCGGTTGCAGGGTGTAGTCTTCGATCACCGGGCCGATGTCAAAGGGCAATGCGGAAATCGCGCGGGCGGTCAAACCGCCGCCGCAGGGCTTATAGCGCGGCAAGGCCTTTTTGTCGAGAATGAGCACCCGCGCCCCGGTTTGCGCCAGATGATACGCCGTCAACGCGCCGGCCGGACCGGCGCCGATAACGATGACATCATAGCGGGGCTGGGTCGTCATGGGTTCCGGCGACGCTTGTATTGTTGAAAATTATCGCGCACAGTCCCGCGCTGGGCCGGAGTCATTTTTTTCCAGTTCTGCAACCGCTGCATAACCTGGGATCTCTGAGCCGGATCCATGCGATTGAATTGTTGAAAATTTTCTTTCATCTGACGCCTTTGCCCCGGCGGCAACGCTTTCCAGCGCTCGTAGCGTTGCTGCAATTGGGCACGCGCCGCAGGAGACAGTTTGCGATAGCGATCAAGATTGGCTTGCACTCTTTTTCGATCTTCTTCGGGAAGGGCTTTGAATCGATCGATTTTGCGCTTCAGATCCGCCTTTTCCTCCTCCGACAGCGATTCCCATTTTTTATATCGTTCCCGCAACGCTTCTTTCTGTGCGTCACTCAGGTTGTTCCATTTTTCAACGGCCTCGTTTGACACGGTCGTCGTTGATGCGGTATCCGCATACAGATTCGCAAACGGGAGGCATAAAAGGATCAACACCCAGAAAATGAGTCTAGTTTTCATCATTTTCCTTTCCTTCCTGTTCAATCAGTATTTCCATGTCGTTGAGCAAATCCTGTTGCGCAACTACTTCCATCAGGTCCAGTGTTTCCATGACGCTGATGACTTCCAGATCTTCCCGGCTGATCTCGGCCGATGGTTGCGCCGGTGTTTCATCCGCCGTCGCCCATAATGGCCCCAAAAACAGGATCAGCCCGACGGCGTAACACAGATATCGGATCATGACGGCTCACCGACCGCGGTGATCGCCTCCCAGTTTTCCAGCAATTCCAGATGGCTGATGATGTCATAATCCAGCAGCAAATCCATTTGCTCCGCCATCATCACATCTTCCGGCGTGGGAGCGGGTGCGGCCAAATTGAAAAAATGAAGCCCGAACACGATCATCAGGGCCGCCATGCCGCTTACAACATACGGTCGCCATCCTCGCCCGAAAAAGGCCCGGAAAGCACTACGCTCCTTGCGTTCTTCCCAGTCCGCCACCTTTTTCCAAAACGCGCGCTCAAATCCTTCCGAAGGCTCGATTTCGGGCAGCGACCGGAGCTGGATATCCAAGCCGGTCAGCGTGTTGTATTCCGTTCGGCAGATGTCGCAGCTATCCAGATGCGTCCGGATTTGATTCCTCTTCTCCGGCGGAAGCTCCCCATCGATATATTGGGAAAGCCATTTCTCATATGGACAGGTCATGGTCTCGCCCCCCCCTTATCCCGCTTTTGAAACAAGGTCTTCAACTGTTGCCGTCCCCGATGAATCAAGGTTTTTACCGAATTTTCCGAACAGCGTATCTGACGCCCGATTTCCTGATAGGAAAAGCCGTTCAGGACCCGCAGCGACAGGGCCAACCGCTGTTTTTCCGGCAGCGACAGAAGCGCCTGCTGTATCAACGTCTCTCTTTCCTGCTGTTCCATCATTTCTTCCGGGCTGCCGGAAGAATCGGACAGTTCCCGGTTGCGTCTTTCCCCGTCATCCGTCACCACCGCCGCATCAATGGAATCGATCTTGTGGCGATAGTGGGCTTTTCGCATTTCGTTCAAGCATACATGGGTCGCAATCTGGAACAACCAGGTGGAAAACCTGGCCGTCGGACGGTAATTGGCGGCTCCCCGGTATACGTTCAAAAACACCTCCTGGGCCAATTCTTCAGCCCTTGCCTGATCCCTGCAAAACCGGTAACAGAAGTTGATGATCTTTTTTTTATATTTCGTAAACAACACCTGGAAGGCCCCGTGGTTACCGGCCTGAAATTCCAGCATCTGTTTGACGTCCGCATCCATGATCATCTACTGTATATAACACGTCGACAAGGAAAAAGTTACAACCCGCTTTAAAAAATGAGATGAAAACCGGCCATGATTCTGCTAGCCGCTTCGGGGCTCCCGCCGCCCGCTTGCCGAAAATAATTCCCATGGCGGAACAGGTCCGCCTCGAGGAAAACCTTTTTTGAGTCGCTCCAACGATAGGTCAACAAAACATCCGTTTCCCAGCCGTACCAGTCCCGATCGTCGGCCGGTTTCTGTTCCGGGTAATAGGTCGCCAGCATCCAGTCAAGGGAAAGGGGTTCCAGAACCTGCAGACTGAGTCGCACCCCGGGGACGACGGCGCCGGATATTGTCACCCCCCCCGGCCACAGCATGTCCTCCTGATCCAAATCCAGATCCGAAAACTCCGGATCGAAAAAAATCGCCCCGCGCGGATTGAACGGCAGCGGTGACAGAAACGTGTTCAGTGTGAGATTGCTCAGTTCCTTTTCCCGCAGGTTGGCATCGCCGCTTGCCAGAAAGCAGAAGGCGCCGACCGAGATCCGGTCGTTGATGTTGTAGTCCAGGCTCACGTCGACCAAATAACCGGATACGCTTACCGGAACCGTTCGTAGGGCATTGGACAAATCCAGATCCCCTTTTTCCAGCATGGCCACACCGGAAGCATACAGATCCCCGATAAACAGGTCCAGGCCCACGCCCAGCCAGTACAGATGTCCCTCGCTCCGCAGGTCGTCCACCCATATGGACTGGTTCAACATGTCGGCAAAACCATTGTCCTCGTCCTGAAAAAACACCCCAAAGCATTCGATTCTTTCCAAAAATCCCGGACGGTATCCGAGGGTGACGGCCGCCATGGGCGAAGTGTCCATTACCTGGGCTCCGGTAATCGTGAGGTAGCGATGATGGGCGTCTTCCAAGTGGAGGCTGACGGCCGGTTCATCGCTGGCCGTAATCAGACCCTTGCCGAATTGAAGGGGCATTTTGCCGATGGATGCCGCAACACCAGCGGTGGACAGGGTGACATATGCACCGGTAAGCTCCGGCTCCAGGGCGTCTTCGGGTCCGGGATCGAAAAAATGAAACCATTCTACATCCGCCTGGAGATATCCCGACAGAAACTTCCCGACGGTCAGCGACAGGCTGGGCGCCGCCGTGAGAACATTGTAGCGTTCACTGCGGGCAAATTGCAGATCCTCGCCATCCCAGAAATGATCGTCCATATAAAACCGGTTGTATATTTCCCCGCCCAAACGATACTCCAACGCTTGCGTCGTCGCTGCCGGAATCCAGAAAAATAGCGGAATAATGATCGTGGCGATGATTTTATCGATGGAACAGATCCTTTCTTGAATTGGTGACAACATGGTAATAGCCAAATCGCTTTGATCCGGTCAATACCTTATGATCGAATTGGATCCATTTCCAATGGAACACCGCCCCGGTCCGATTCATCCGGGCCACTCAAGACCGCCTCTATCCGTCGGGTCACGGTGTTTTTTCCGCACCTATATGCGCTTTTCGTTTGACACGCATACAATAATCGAGTATGCAAACATTGTTCGCGGTCAATTTCCAGACTGACGGGTCGGAAAAATGCCGGGTTTGAAAAATGCCGTTTGATTGTGGAGGAAACATGAAGCCTTACCGGGTACCCATTGACCGGAAAGAACCGTCGGAAGAGCCGACGAAAGCCGATCCATCACCGGCGGCGGAACAGGAAAAACTCCGTTATCTGACCCAGATGGTCCAGACGCGTAGCTATCGGGTTGACGCGGAAAGCATTGCAGCCGGAATCATTAACGCTACATATCCAGGGAGTTACCGGGCATAGCACGAGCTGGCCGGAATCGTGAATATGAACAAAGCCATCATCAAACTGACGGAAAAAAACATCACCCTGCGCGTAGCGGAACCTTGTCCGGTAGGCACCCTCTTGAATTGGGACATCCAAATGCCGACTGATGCGCATTTGGACAAAATTACGGTCAGCGGGACCGTTACCGAGTGCGCATACGCTCCCGACAACGGGTCCGGCGACTACCTGCTGGAGGTGGCCTTCTCGGAAATGTCGCCCGTTGATCAAGCCATCCTTCGCGCCTACATTGAGTTCCAGGACCGCGAGACAGACCTGAATAAATTCGCCGCCGACCATCGGGCCCTCCATCAAACCTTTCAGCAATTCAGCCGGGCGCTCTCACAATTCATTACCGCCGCCGAATGGATGCTGCAGCAACCAACTCAAAAAGTGACCCTGCACTGACCTATCAGCCGCCCGGATCCACCATAAACCACATCACACTTGAAGTCCGAGAAACGGATTGATATAACGCCATGCGATCTCATTCCGATTTTTCGGCGGCGACACCCCCACCAGGGGAAAACAGAAACACCTGTCAGGCAGGACCATGATGATTCAGGAACTATACAAGGAAATTCCCTCCGTCGTTTCCCTGGGATTCAACGGTTTCAAAAGAATCCGACAGACGGCAAGCGCTCTGGCCAAAACCGGCCTGGACTGGGTGCTGCAAGGTCGGCCCGCCACACCGGTGCTCATGCGCAAAGCATTTGAGCGTTTGGGGGCGACCTATATCAAACTGGGGCAGTTCATCGCCAGCTCCCCTTCCCTTTTTCCCGAAGCCTACGTAGAGGAATTCCAGCGCTGCCTGGACCGGACCGAACCGGTGCCCTTTGACCGAATGAAAAAAATGTTACGAAAAGAACTCGGACGCCGGTATCAAAAGGATATCTTTTCCCATATTTCCACCAAACCCATCGCTTCCGCCTCCATTGCCCAGGTTTACGCCGCCCGTCTAGTGACCGGTGAAGAGGTGGTCATCAAAATTCAGCGCCCCGGCGTCAAGGACATTCTCACCACGGATCTCAATTTCCTTTTTTTTGCTGCCAATTTTCTGGAATTCCTGGTACCCGGCCTGAAGCACACTTCCCTGGCGGGCATTCTCTCGGAAATTCGCAGGACGGTCATGGAAGAATGCGATTTTGAAAAAGAAGCGGACAATATCCGCATCTTCACTGATTATTTGAAGGATACCGGCAATACGGCCGTGGTGACGCCCCGCATCTATCCCAATGCCTCCACCAAGCGGGTGCTGACCATGGAGCATCTGCACGGCATCCCCTTGACCGACCGCCGTCAATTGCTGGAGTCTACGGCCCATCCGCAAACCATTCTGAATGCGGCCTTCGGCACCTGGATGGACAGCATCACCGGCTGTCCACTCTTTCATGCCGATTTGCATGCCGGCAACCTGTTGATCCTGGAGGACGGTCGCGTTGGATTCATCGACTTCGGGATTGTGGGCCGGATTTCGAAAACCGCCCAGGAAGGGGTCAAATCCCTGCTCAAGTCCATGATCCTGGGCGACACTACGCTCATGGCCCAGGCCATGGCCGCCATCGGCATGACCAAAAAAAAGGTCCATACCGACCGGCTCGCCCGGGACCTGGAAGCGCTCTATCGGTCAACCGGACCGGACGAAGCCCCGGATTCGACCCCCACCCCCCTATCCCTTCCGGATCCGGAAGAGTTCCTGCTGGAAATCGTCAGAATCGGTGGAGAACACGGCATCTGCTTTCCCCGGGAATTCACCCTGCTGATCAAACAATTTCTGTATTTTGACGGCTATCGGGACATTCTTTTCGATATGGACATCTTTGCAGAAAAAATGATGGAGAAATTGGAAAAGCTGGATGAGGAATTGGATCATTTGATCTGATTCCCCGGACCCTGTCGGGATGCGCTCGTTCAATGGTTGACGCGAACATCTTTTTGAAAAAGCGTTGACCGGAAAGTCCACATGACGGCGATAGCGCCCAGGATATACAGCAGTTCCGTCAGTTCTTCCCAGATAACGAACCACTGAAGCCGATCGCGATAGACGGCAAACAAAACCAGCCGAAAGAAAGCGAAACCGATCAAACCGGATCCGGCCGCAAAAAGCGCCGAAACCAGGGGTGGGGGTTGGATCGGTTTTCTCCACGTGATGATCGCCACAGCGGCAAAGCAGAATATCGCCAAAACGGGTGCGTAGCGGAATTCGACATATTGATAAACGGCAGGGTGGGTGTAAAGGTACCGGGTTCCGAAGATGTCGGCGCCATAGGCATCGTGATGGATGCCGGCCAGCAGCGGGATGAGGGAGCAGCTGCCCATCATGACCGACAGGAGCAGGAGAATTCGGGAAAAACCACAGGGAACTTGCGCATACTTGATGCACGTGGGGCAGATGCCCACGGCGGCGCATTTCTTCTGTGGATGGTGAAGGCGCATGATCCGGAGGTCGAAGCCTTCCATGACGGCATGGATCGTAAATCCAAAGGCCAGCAGCATGCCGTATATATGAAGATATTCAACGAGATAGGAATCATCTTGAAAGAACAGATAGTTTACGGCGCAGAAGCTCTCGCCCGCCAGAAAAAAAATCATGGCCCATTTCAGGCTGATCAGATCCGCCGTTTGTTGGCGGCGCAGCACCCAGATGCCGGCAAGGGAAAGCAGCATATAGAGCGGCTTGACGGCGAACGCCGCCATACAGGCAATGACCTGTACAAAAAGGGAAAGGGGTCTCACGGGAAAGGGCCGAAGATCCCCGGAAGCGGACTGCAACACCCCATATGCCTCCGGTGTGCGTTGCATATCTTTTGTCCAATTCTGAATGCCGCCCCGGACGCTGAAATTGGTTTGCGGCGTATGGGCATTGATGGTTCGGGCGGCCGTGGCGCTGGCGATACCGGCGTCGCAGATCAAGAAGAGCGTGCGACCCTTTAATTCCGTGGGAATCTGATCCCCGGACGATATCGCCATGATGCGCGGAAACGGCCAGTTCAAGGCGCCTTGAATATGTCCGCGTCCATATTCCGATGGTTCCCGGATATCCACCAGGGCGGCCGGATGGCGGGGATCGAGAAGCGCCTGTCGGACCGCCGCGGCATTCATGTTCGGGACGCTGCCGCAAACAATCCAGAAGAAAACAGCCGGAAGCAAACCGGCGGTGAGAATTCCGGCGACGGTGAGTAAGACCCCCTGCCTGTATGTTCCCTTCATGGCGTTTCCTTTCAATGGCGTTTCCTTATCGGAAGATTTCCCCCAAAATGCCGAGCAGGGGGAATATGTCGATCATCTTGTACGAGCTGCGCGCCGTTACATGGGACAACAACGGCGTGATGAGCAAACGCTGCGCATCGGGCAACCCCCTTGCCGTCAATTCCCGATAAATGCGCCGGGAATGAACCGGCGGGACCAGTTGGTCATTCTGATCGTGAAGCAGAAACACCCTGCCGTGGATGGATCGGATCTTATGGGCGGGTGAAATGGATGCCGATACGATTTCATCTTCCGGATACAAGCGGCTGTCAGACAAGCGAAGATCGGCGAGATGGCTCCGGTAGAATTCCTGTTTGCGGGACAGTGAGGGTTCGTGGCAGTAGTGGGTTAAAAAAGTTTCGATTTCCGTCCGCTGAACGGATTCCAGGGGGAGGGATTCTTGGACGCGGTAGGCAAGCAACAGATGGATCCAGATGAAGTTGTTCCATTCCTCGTCGGTGTTCGGGACCATTGTTTTGATTTCCATGATACGACGCCGGACATCCCGGAAGTCGTAATAGGGGCCGAACAGAATCAGCGGGCCGATCCGATTGCCGATATCCGATTCGGCGGCGGCCACCAGGGCAAGACCGGCGCCCAGCGAAAACCCGATGATGCCGATTTCCTGCTGGTAGCGCCGAAATAGAAAGCCTACCAGATCGTCAATGGAGTGGATATCCGCCGGAGCGAAACGGCACTCTTTCAATCCGGGCAGCCCGATGGCGGCGACACGGATGCCGGACCCGGCCAGGGCTCTGGAAAAACGGATCAGTCGGTGGTCTTTTTCCCCCTGCAGGGTCAGGCCGTGGATCACGATGACGGTTTTTAACGCCGATCGGTTCGGCTCATACAGATCATAGACGGTTTGCCGCTCCGTTCTGTTGGATTGGGCCGGACAGGCGTCGACGGCCGCCGGATTCACCGGCGACAGGTTGCGGGTTAACAGGGCCAATGCATTTACAAAACGGGAGGTCGCTGATTTCCCCATGGAGGCATACCCTCATTTCGGTTCCGGTTTATCGGTCGGCGTTCGGCGGCTTCCTTTCCTGGTTGAAAATACCACATATCCGCGGCGCGTGGCAAACAGGGAACGCATGGGCATGAAAAAAATCCGGAATCGTTTGACATTCCTGCCGATCGTATGGAAAATGACAGGCATTTCGAAACCCGCCCGGTCGAAAACGATGGGAAAGCGCTCATGCTTGTTCCGACCGAACCGCGCCGGGCGGCGATGGCATTGCCGATCATGGACGGGAAGTGAGATGGATCCATTTGAATCGATAGCGGCGGTCATGAAAAGCCGTCGGAGCATCCGGGCGTTTAACCGCACCCCCCTGGATTTGGAGCTCGTGAAGCGGATCGTCGCTGTCGCCTCCCATGCCCCCTCCAACAACAACCGCCAGGGATGGCGATTCTATCTTGCCCGGGATCCGGAAGTGCTGCGGGAGATGCAGCAGGCGGTGACGGAACGGTTGGCCGAATGCAGGACCGAGAGCCGGACCATTGAAGAGGTGCTACCGGCCTATCGTCAACATTTTTTGCATTTTCAGGATGCCGCTGTGGTAATCGCCTGCTGCTTTGTTAAACCCAATCGCTTTCAATTCAAGCTGTTTCCCATGAATGAGGAGAACCGTCATTTCACCGGTGAGCTGATCAGCCTTTCCCTGGTGATCCAAAATATTCTATTGCTGTCGGAAAGCCTGAATATCGGCACGTTGGTGATGACGGCGCCGCTGATTGCCGCCGGCGATATCAAGAAAATCATGGACATCCCCCCCAAATACACCATTGGAGCGTTCATCTGCATGGGATACTTTGACCGGAAGCCGGAACCACCGTCCCACAAACCCCTGGAGGAAATCCTGGAGGTGGTATGCAAAAAACCGTAACGGAGATTTGATAATACGCATGGATAAACCAGAAATTGAAGAAAAATTGATCGGGATCGTACGTGAAATTCTGGGGGACGACCGGATGGCGATCAACCCCGAAAAATCCCTCATGGTCGAATACGGCCTGGATTCATTGGATTTGATCGACTTTTCGTTCACCGCCGAGGAAATGTTCCATGTAAAAATCGGCGCCGATGAATTGAAAGGCCGGGCAAAGGACCGCATGACCGAAGAGGAGATGCTGGACGAGAAAGGCAATCTCAGCCCCACGGCCCTTCAAGCCCTGAAAGAGAGCATCCCGGAAATTCCACCGGAAAACTTCCGGTACGGTCTCCGGCAGGAGGACATTCCCACCCTTTTGAATATCCGGGTATTCACCCGGATCGTTCTGGAGCAGATGCAGGGAGTTGCAAATGGATCTTCAGCTGAAAGATAAAGTCGTCTTCTTGACCGGCGGCACCGGAGATATCGGCCGACGCATGATCGAGGTCTATCGGGAAGAAGGCGCCGTAGTGGTGTTCCTGTACCGTCGTGCACAACAGAAAGCCGCTGAACTGACCGCCCGCTTTGGTGGGGATCGCTGCATCGGCTATCAGGCGGACATACTGGATCAGGGTCGAATCGCCGATATCGCCAGGGAAGTGTTCCAGAAATTCAATGGCATCGACATCCTGGTGAACAACGCCGGGATTACCGACGTTCTGCCCTTCCCGTTGATCGAGGAACAGGATTGGGATGAATGCATGGATGTGAATACCAAAGGCGCCTTTTTCGTCACCAAGGAGGTCGCCCGCTATATGATCAAAAACAGATCCGGCGCCATCGTCAATATCGGCTCCCTGGCCGGAGAGCGGATTCTGGAGGTTCCGGTGCACTATGCCGCCGCCAAGGCCGCCATGACGGGTTTTACCTTGGCCCTGGCCAAAGAGATGTCCCGTTTCAACATCCGGGTCAATTGTGTGGTGCCCGGTTTGATCGAAGGCGGCGTCGGCCGCAATGTGACGGAGAAGCAGAAACGTCAGTATCTCGAGTTCTGCACCGCCAAAAGACTGGGCGAGCCCAAGGAAGTCGCCGATCTTGTCGTTTTCGTTTCCAGCAACCGCGCCGCATACATCAACGGGCAGATCATCCACATCGACGGCGGAATTTAGCGGAAGTTCAACCGACGGGAAGCCATGAAATTTCGATTTGTCGACAGAATCACGGCGGTGGAAGCCGGCCGGCACATCACCGGTGTGAAAGCCGTCTCGCTGGAAGAATATTTCCTGCAGCGAGGCCTTGGCTTCAGAAAACATTTCCCGGCCACCCTGATGCTGGAAACCCTCCTGCAGTTGGGGAATTATTTGATCTACGAGACCTTCCACACCAAGCTGGCCCTGCTGACCCTTTTCCGCCGGGTGACCATCGGGCGTCTGTTGACGCCGGGCGAGGTGATGACGGCCCGGGTGGATCTGATCAGCGTGATCGGCGACAATGTCAAATTAAGCGGAACGGGGTATGTGGGACCGGAAGTCGTCATCCGGGGGGAAGGCTGTGTGGGCGCGTTGATCGATCTGGAACGGCTGGCGGATCCCGGCAAATTCCAGCGCATGTATCGGGAGTTGTGCCGCGGCAGCGTGTTTCCGGACAAGAACGGCAACGGTTGAACGCAATCGGCGGGAGAATTTAATGCTGAGAGATTATTCCTACTACAAGATGACCCGCGGCATGTGCAAGCACTGCCGCCAAATCGTGAACGCCCGCATCTTCGAGAAGGACGGGAGTGTCTTTCAGGAAAATCTCTGCCATACCTGCGGTCCGACCATGACCCTGGTCGCCGAAGACCGGGACTGGTATTTTCAATACGTGAATTTTCCGATTCAATCGCCGCCGAAGACATCCGTTCACACTGCCGGCCGGAATGGTTGCCCGTTTGACTGCGGCATCTGCGAATGGCATGAAAGCGGGCCGAATCTACCGGTGTTTTCCATCACCAACGACTGTAATCTGAGATGCCCGATCTGCTTCACCTATAACCGGACGGACCGCAAGTACTATATGTCCGTTGAAGAAATGCGAAAGACCGTGAATTTCCTGCTGGCGAACAAGGACGCGTACGACTTGATCAACATCACCGGCGGTGAACCGACGCTGCACCCGCAGCTGCTCGAATTGCTGAAAGTCGCCCGGCACGAACGCATCGGACGTATCACGCTGAACAGCAACGGCATCCGCCTGGCCCAGGACGAGGATCTGGTGCGCGCCCTGAAAGACCTGGGAGTCTACGTCATTCTGAGCCTGGATACCCTGGACGCCCATCGCTCGTTGCAGATCCACGGACGGGACATCGTCTCCCTGAAACACAAAGCCCTGGAAAATCTGGCCAGGCACGAGGTGGGGGTGACCCTGCTGAATGTCATGATCAAGGGCGTGAACGACACGGAGATCCATGATATCATCCGACTGGCGCACACGTACGCGAATATCCGCAGCATCACCGTTCAGACAATGACCTTTACGGGTCAGGGCGGCGCCACCTTCGCCCCCCGGGAGCGGATGACCCTGGACGGCGCCGCTGCCATCATTGCCGAGCGATCCGGGCGGGATATCCGGAAAGATCATTTTTTCCCGTTGCCTTCCAACCACCCCCTCTGCTACAGCATCGGCTACTTTTTCAAGCACCGGGATCGGCTTACGAGCTTTACCGAGTTGCTGCCGGTCCCCAGGCTGCTGGAGCTCATCGGACCCAATTATCTGATCCGGCCGGACGAGAAACTCCAGGACGCACTGCAGGAGGCCATCGCCCTGAACTGGGCCGAAGGACGACATCCGGAACTGCTGTCGATGATCAAAGGAATGCTCAAGACCATGTACCCCAAGGATCGACAGTTGACGTTGTTTCAACGCCAGCGTATCGCCGAGGAATCGATCCTCACCATTTACATTCACGCGCATATGGATGAGGAGAATTTCGATCTGTCACGGATCGTGTGTTGCACGGACCTGGTGCCGGTGGAAGGGGAACGTTTGATCCCGGCCTGCGCCTACAATCTGTTCTACCGCATGAAAGACGAACGATTCTGGAAGGAATCATCCGATGAATAGGATCTATTTGCATACCACCCGGGGAATCTGCCCGGTCTGCCGGGAAGTGGTCGACGCAAAAGTGTTCGCGGAAAACAACCGGGTGTATATCGAGAAGTACTGCCTGTCCCATGGCCGGAACAGCGCCCTGATTTCATCGGATGAAACCTATTATCGCCAGTCCCACCGGTACATCAAGCCCGGTCGCCTTCCGGCGGCCAGTTTTGCCGAACGAGTGTCCGGCTGCCCCGACGATTGCGGCCTTTGTCCGGACCATGAGCAGCATATCTGCATGCCGGTGCTGGAAATCACCGGACGATGCAGTCTGAACTGCCCGATCTGCATCGCCCATGAAGAGGATCGGCCGGATCTGACCCTGGACCAGATCCGCTTCATGATGGACCGCCTCCTTTCCGCTGAAGGAACCATCGATGTGCTGAATGTCAGCGGCGGCGAGCCCATGATGCATCCCCATTACCGGGAGATCATGACCTATCTGACCTCGCTGGAGGCCGTCACCAAAATTTCCGTATCCACCAACGGCCTGGCGTTGCTGGACGATGACGATCTGATCAAGTTCCACAAGGACCAGGGCGTGATCGTATCGCTGCAGCTGGACGGATGCGGGCCGTCGGTCTATCCCGGATTGCGCGGGCGTGATCTGCGGGCCGAAAAGCAGCGCATTGTCGAAGGTCTTCTGCGTCATGATCTGGATTTCACCCTCATTACCACCCTGGCCAGGGGGATCAACGATACCCGGGAAGACATGATGTTTCTGTACGATCTCTGCATGGAGCACGCCAATATCCTTTCCTGGATGATCCAACCGCTGGTGTATCGGAAAGACCGGGAAAACGAAGTGAACGTCATGGACCGGATCACCATACCGGACGCCATCCGCCTCGTTTCCGAGGCAAGTCGCGGGAAGATCCGAACGGATGACTTCATGCCGCTGCCCTGCTGCAACGCCAATTGCTTTTCCCTGGTGCACCTGTTGCAATATGAAGACGGGGCCTATCTGCCGATCAAGCGTTTTGTGCAGCAACAACGCTATATCGAGACCATCCAGAACCGTTCGTTTTTCGGCGCCGACGAGGAAAGCTTCGAAGGCATCAAGGACATCATCTTTTCCATCTGGACCGACGCGGAGGATCTATCGCCGGAACTGCGGGAAAGCACCGCCAAAGCCCTCAAAAGCATCCGGGGCATCATCAAGGACATTCAGCGGGCCAACGAAGGTTGCGGTTGCCATAGTGCCAAGAGGACCTTCGATACCGCCAGTCGTAAAATCAAGTCGATCTATATCCATCATTTCATGGATGCGGACACCTTTGATCTAACCCGGGTGCGGCGCTGCTGTACGATCTACCCAAAACCGGATGGAAAGTTCTATCCCATGTGCACTTACAACAATTTGTACCGGAAAAAACAACGGCGGAAGGCGCCGGGGAATGTCGTATGAGATTTCTACTGATGGATACCATCGTGGAATGGCGGATCGGCGGCAGCGCCAAAGCCATCAAGAATATCTCCCTTTCGGAGGACTTTTTCGATGACCATTTCCCGCGCATGCCGATCATGCCCGGGGTTCTGATCCTGGAAGGCATGGCCCAGCTGGGCGGCCTTTTCCTGGAGGAAACCCTGAAAGAAGTCCAGGACCTGGAGCGCAAAGCCCTGATGACCATGATCGATAAAACCAAATTCCGGGAAATCGTACGGCCGGGGGATCAGCTCCTGTATGAAGCCAGCGTGGTCGCCTGCAATGAACTCGGCGGCCGCACGGCGGTGGCGGCGCATAATGCCGGGAGACTCATTGTCGCAACACAATTCACCTTTGTCTTCAGCGAGATCACCGACGACGATTTGCGCCGGGATCGGCAACGCCTTTTGGAACTATGGATGGAAGGCCTCAATGGACGCTGATCTGCCGGTCATATCCGGCGCTGCGCTGATCTGTCCGCTGGGCTGCGACCTCGAAGAAGTTGCCCGGAAGCTTTGGGCCGCGGATGCCGATCGTGATTACCCGCCGATTCCCCTTTCCCCGATGGAGCGTCCGGTCTTGCGGGTGGAACAGTTCGACGCCCGACAATTCCTGGCGGATAAAAAAACCGTGCGTTTCATGTCCCGGGAAACCCGGTTTGCCGTATGCACCCTGCAATTCTGCCTGGCCGATGCCGCTGTCCGCGTTGATCAAACCCACGCTGCCGACGACATCGCCTTTTACGCCGGAACCGGTTCCGGCGGCATCGATATTGAGCAGATCGAAAAACTGTTGTTGCATTCGGTCAACCAACAAACCGGCCGATTTGATCTCGAACGATTCGGCCGGGAGGCGCTGAATCAGCTCAATCCGCTGACCTCTTTTAAAATACTGCCCAATATGCCGCCCGCGGTGGCCGCCATTTACGCCGGCGTCAAAGGCAGCAACCTGATTTTCAACCCCTGGGAGGGCCATGCACTCCTGGCCTTCCGGGAAGCCGTCTGGGCCATCCGTTGCGGGCGGGAGCGACTCGTCCTTTGCAGCGGTTCCGATTGCAAAACCCATACGAACGCCCTGCTGACCTTTGCCGAATACGGCTTGCTGGAAAACAGCGGCGTCATCCTCTCCGAAGGAAGCGCCTGCGTCGCGCTGGAATCTCTTCGGGATGCCCGCAACAGGAAAGCACCCCTGTGTTGCACGGTGCGCGGTGTGACCCATCGCTCCCATGTCTTGCCTGACAACCTCGGATATGCGTGCGCCGCGGAATTGTTTGCCGAACTCATGACGGCCGTGCTGGCGGAAAGCGCCCTGACGCCTGCGGATATCGACCTGATCCTGGGTTCCGGCGATCTCCATGGGGAAAATGACGCGGCCGAGCTGCAGGCAATCCAACAGGTGACGGGACCGTCCTGCCCAGTCCGGTTTCCCAAAAAACGCATGGGAAACGCGGTGGCCGCCGCCGGCATGATGCATCTTGCCCTGGCCGCCCATCTGCTCAAAACGGGCCGCTTACCCAATGGGGAAAGGTGCCGCCGCATTCTGATCAATTCCTTCGGTCCGGGGAGTGAACTCTTTTGCATTATCCTGGAAGCAGTATGCAACGCGTCGTAATTACCCATGTGGGCCTCATCGCCCCCAACGGCAAGGATTTTGAAACCTTCGGCCGCAACCTGCGGGAAGGGATCTCCGGACTGGGGGAGATCGACTGCTTCGATGCGCAACGCTTTCAATGTCGGATCGTAGGGCAGGTGCGGGATCTGGATCGGCAGGCCCTTCAGAACGGATTCCCCATGCTGGAACAGGTCGACGATCGGAAGATTTTCCTGGGATTGACGGCCTTTTTGCAGCTCCTGGAAGGCGGCGCCGCGAACCTGACGGACTGTCCCATCCATCTCGGCACATCGCTGGAATGCTATCTCCTTGAAAAGCTGTTCCGGCTGTCGCCCCATCGGTTCGACCTGGCCGGCTATCTTGAAAAAATTCCAGGCAACACCCTTCCCTATCTGCAACCGCCCCTCGATTACCTGGGCAATCTGATCAAATCACGATTCCATATCCGGGGCGCCCATTATCTGAACTGTTCGGCCTGCACCGCCGGCACCCAGGCAATCGGGCATGGATTCCAGTTGATACGGGAAGGTCGCCACCCGAAAGTCATCGCCGGCGGATTTGATTCCATGCTCAACCCCCTGGGCCTCGGCGGTTTTTCCCGTCTGGGGGCCTTGAGCGCCGACAATTCCCTGGGCGCAAAGGCCATCCGGCCCTTCGATGTCACCCGTAGCGGCACGGTTTTGGGTGAGGGAGCCGCAGTGTTCATCCTGGAATCCCTGGATGAGGCCCTTGGCAACCACTCGCCGATCCTGGCCGAGATCACCGGTTACGCTTCGTCTTTTGACGCCTATAAATTGTCGGAACCGGATCCCGAAGGGAGCGGACTGGCCGCCGCCATGGAAAGGGCCCTGCAGGATGCCGGAACGTCGCCGGAAGAAGTGGATTACATCAGCGCCCACGGCACCGGGACCCTGTCCAACGACCGGGTGGAAACCAGAGCCATCAAGCGAGTTTTCGGAGCCCGGGCCCACCGCATCCCCGTTTCGTCGATGAAATCCATGATCGGACACCTGATCGGCGCCTCCGGCGCAGTGGAAATCGCCGGCATCCTGGCCATGCTGCGGGATGACTTCATCGCCCCGACCCTTCATCTGGAAAAACCGGATCCCCTCTGCGACCTGGATTATGTTCCCCGAGAGGCCCGCAACGGGCGCATCCGCATCGCCTTGAAAAACTCCATGGGATTCGGCGGGCAGAATGCGGTGCTGGTGCTGAAACGATACGATTGAAAGGGGTGTTATATCTTCCCGCACGGACCATGACCATTTCACTCTATTTCAGGCGGGAGACGATGCAGGCGTTCCGACGGAACAGGCGTTTTGCCGCAAGGAGTCCTTCCTGCAACAAGACGGCAGGCTGTTCCAGGAGAACCGAAAAACTTAACGCGCAGGCCGAATGGCACTGGTTGCCGCAGGCAGGCGGCGGGCCGAACCGTCTTTCCCCCATCCGGCGCAGGTGATGGAGACTGTGGCCATGCAGCAGATTGCCGGCGGTTTTCCCGATTTCAAGGCAGGGGTAGAAGACCTCCCCTTCCGGCGATACCGTGAGCATGGTGAACGGACGGCATGTAAACCGTTCCAGGTCGCGCATGGTTTCCAGATACGGCAAGGTGCCGTTGATCAGGCCGCCGTTTCTTTTCTCCCGGATCAAAAAATCGTAGAATGCCCGGTATTGGACGTTTTGCCGCAGCTCTGGATGGGGATTGACGCCTTCCAGTTGGGGGCAGGCCGCAAAAACAAAACGCCTTGCCTTGCAGAATTCATACACATCATAGAGATCCAGGATATTCGTGGGGGTCACGACGCTGGAGATGAACATCCGATACGCGCCATACCGATATCGTGTAGCCAGATCGATGTTCCGAAGAATCCCGTCAAAAGTGCCGGCCGGAGTTCCGTTGATGGCGTCGGCTTTGACCGGGTTCAGCGTATCGATGCTGACCACCAGCGATGTGACCCCGGCGGCGACGGCCGGCAGATATCGATGGAGAAGGTTTCCGTTGGTGGTCAGGATCACTTCGCGGAAGCGGAGCCGCGCCGTCTGCTTCAGGACGAAAGCGATATCCGGATGATGCAGCGGCTCCCCGCCGGTGATTACCACATGCGCCGTATGGCGACGGATGGCCTTCAATATGGATAAGGCGGTGTGGCCGGGCAGGTGCGGCGTCGCCAGACGGAAATAGGGCGTCCGGGAGCCGTCGCTGCAATAGCAGCAACGGAAATCACAGCGATAGGTGAGGTAGAAGACCGCCAGCATCGGGTACCAGCGGGTGCTGCGCCGCACCCATTTATGATGCAGGTATTTAAACAGGTCGTTCACTCAAAAAGCCCCGCCCAGGGGAATGTCCCGGGTCATGTGGTAATAGTCCAACAGGTTGGGCAATTTGTTTTTTCCATACATCAGGGTTTCCACCGGCCCCCGGCAGCTGGTCCAGCAGGCGCCGCAGGTATTGGTGCGCTGGCGGGCAAGTAATCCGGCCTGGATGGCGGTCATGTCGTCTCGGAGGATGTTCCCCACCGGATCATCCAGCGTGTCGATGCACAGGGTCACATTTCCCTGGGAATCGATGTTGAACAGATTCCTGCCGGCATAACAGGGAGTGACGCCGCCGGGATTGTTTCCGGCGTCTTCGAAGCGTCTCAGATAATCGCGCAGCACCACGAAGTGATTGTATTTCTTCTTGAGACGCATGAGTCTTCGACCGGCGTCGGCCGGCATGGTCTTGGTCTGCTTGTTGCCCCGGCCATGGCTGTATAGGGTCAGAAGATAGGTGATCCCCATCTTCGCGGACAGCTGAATGAGCCCTTCGATCTGATCCAGGTTGTCGTCCATGAGAACGGAAATCATGTTGACCCGCTGGTGCGGGTGGACACGGGTGGCGTGGAGATCCTTCAAGGCCTTCACGGCCCGGGTATAGGCGCCGATCTTTCCCCGTTGCCGGTCATGCAGTTCCGGTTCGGTATAGTCCAGCGAGACGCTGATCTCGTAGCAGCCCGCCTCCCAGAGAGATCCGGCCAGTTCCCGGGTCATGAACCATCCGTTGCTGATCATCACCGGAAAATTGTTCCGGGCGAGGGTCCGGGTGATCTCCAACAGATCCGGATGCAACAACGGTTCGCCCCCACCGATGGAAATGACCTGGGGACCGATGGCCCTTAGTTTTTCCGCGATGATGCGGACGTTTTCAAGGGAAAGAACGTCCTTGTCCGTATCGGATTTCTTCCAGAAATCACAGATGGCGCACTGAAAATTACAGGCATAGAGAATCTGTAAATTGCAGTGCGTCAAACGTTTGCGCAAAAAGGAGGCAACGAAGTTGAATTTTTTGGTGGGCTCGAAAAAAATGGATCGCAACACGGGAATCCCCCTTTTGTGCCATTCATTGCAAAAAAGATCCGTTTCGCTGCCGGGATCCTTTACCGGCAGGAAGATCCGATTCATGAACCCCCATGCCTCTTGCATCCGTGACCCAGACGTTGTCCAGATCCAAAGATTCCCTGCGGAGTCGCTTCTGGAGAAAAGCAAGGGCCGGATTGCACAATCGAACCCGCACCTGCTTTTCCTGAATGGCGGGGTTATAAAGGATCATCGCTCCAAGATATTTCCCGCTGCTGACATCCATACGAATTTGTTTCGGCTTTTTGAAATAATAGGTGAAAGAGATCTGGCGCGCCTTTTTTCCGTCCGTTGAATAGAGATGATACAGGCATTGATAATCTTTCAGGTTCGCAAAAGTTTCCCTCATTCCGGCAAGAACGTTGTCAAACGTCGGCTCGTCGGCCGCGGCCGCTTGAGCCGCCATGGAAAAAAACATCACGATATGGACAATAATGAGGATACGATTCCGTTTGGTATGCACGTCCGCTCCCATGGTTGATTTCCAGTCTCGATTTTCGCTGATCTTTTTTTAAGGTCCGTTGCCTTATCGTATCGCAATTCGTACTATGAGTCGGATCGGAATTCAAGGGAATGCGATTGAATGCCAATAAACGCATCCATATTATGCTACTTCTTGGACGGAAGATTACGTATAAACCGATGGATCGCCGACCAAGCCTGCTGTGGTGCCGATTGGAGCAGAAAATGAGGCGTGGGAAAAGACACGGCTTCTACCGCGGTTGAGATTCCCCATATTCTCTGCAATGCCGACTTCGGGACAATCCGGTCTCTTCCCGCCTGCAAATATAATATGGGAATATGGCAGCTCCGCAGTGCCGCGCCGGCATCCACAGCCAGTATTTCTCTCACGCGATGTGCGAGGACCGACGGGTTCACCTTTTGAAGTTCCATGGAAATGTCATGGATGACGGAGGATGTGAGGAGATTGCGCGAAAGTCTGCTGCGCAACGCATACAGCGGCTTCGTGATGGAAAACCCAAATTCCCACGGTAACCATTTGAAAAATGATGGTCGTGGCGGATATATAAAACTCGCCACGAGAATAACGGCCAGAATCTCATTTGATGATTGATTCGCAACGAATAAAGACAGAGGGCCGGAAAAGGATTCGCCAACAAGCACAAGCGGGCCGGAAATATTTTCGATCCGTTCACACAGCCACTTGGTGAGCTCTTTATAGGACATGATTTGATTGGGTGGATAGGAAAAGGCGATGGCTTCAAATGAATCCGGGCAACGTGAAATGAAATTGGCGAAAAGGGCTTCCGTACCATGCAGTCCCGGCAGGAGAAGGATCGTTACTTTTCTTTGACCGGTTTGCATACCGTTTCCCACGTGACCGTCACTCCTAAACAGCTGGGTTTTCATCGCATCCGGAAGCGATTTGTCCGAGTTTCTCCCTTGTCCTGATCACTTCATCAACGACCAGGTTATCATCCAGTGCGTTGGTTTCGTTGAGGATGAGAAAATCCAAGACACGCAACATGCAAAGCGCTTGTCCTGGCGAAAATGACGCCAGTCGTTCGGGTTGCTCAACATGGAAGATAAACTGCTGAACATAGTCATCCGTATGATCGAAAACCAGCGTGACAAGGCCGGGTATAAAATAGGCGAATGCTTCGTTGGAGGCAAAGCAAATCGGATCCCATCCGGGATTGTCCAATCGGTCCAGCGGCAGGTTGTCAGGAACAAACGCCTGCATTTCGGCTTCGTGTTCCAAACACTCTTCACAGCTGCAGGTGCCCCGAATGAATCTGTCCGGACGCCGGACGGTGCGGAACGCCTTCTGTACTTCGGATAGAATCTGATCTCGCGTCATGTTCTTGTCTTTTTATAACCGAGCGAGTGTGTTCGAGCACCCAAAAAAATCCCGAATGTTCTCGAACGGTTCCAATTCATCCGTTTAGATCAGCCCCAATTTGCTTGCCAGCCTGAACCCGAATTTCTCAAACCACATCAAGCGCCAGTATGATCCGGCGCTTTCGAGGTTGTCGAGTGTCGTGATCATATCGAGAGCGTATTCACCCATGTGCGGGAAATAGGCGGGCTCCCTCCGGTTCGTAAAATACGGTCCGGAAAAAAGACGCATCAAATCGCCAAGGGCGATGACGCCGCCTCGTTTCTTTTCTTGAAAGCCTTTCCAATTACCGAGATGTTCTTCCGACCGGAAGAAATTCATCGTGCTTCAGGAATAGGGAAGGTTGAGTATCCATCTTCCAAAGGGGACGGAAACATGGCCGATCAGCCCTTTCGGATCCGCCGACAGGATCTTTCCATCTTTCACGTTGACGAGTATGGATTCCCCGCAATCCTCGTCGGCCAAGCTCTTTTATGATTTTAATTCCAATCCTCATCTTGATTTTTGATTACCGTCTCTATCGGCATCATGTTCGTTGTATCCTGTTCAAAGCGATACGTTGGGAACCGGAATATTCTGCGTGAACATCAATACAGCAGCAACGATCCCGCCCACCAAGCAGGCTATCCAGACCAGTTTTATAATGGTCGGACTTGTAATTTCATAATTGAACATCCCAGGATGAGTAACGAGTTCCTGTGCACCGCCCCGAAATAGGATCCAGTAACTCCCCAAAATCCAAACCAGAAAAACGGAGGCAAAAAATGCGAGAACATACGGGTTGCCATCTTGCGGATGGAAATACGAAAACACGGAAGGAATACCGCCAACGGTGCAGCCAATTCCCATGACGATCCATGGTAGATTACCCCAGGTAACAAAGCCTTTTATTATCTTTTGATATCCTTTTTCCAAATCGGGGTTCTCTTGTATTCTTTTTTTTGCGCGAAAGTGGAAAACAGCTCCATTGAGGAATGTGACAATGATGCATGCCGCCCAAAACCATTTACCGATCCCACTACCGTTTACCATGACGTCCTCTCGCTATCCACATCATAACAAGCCATCTCAAAAAAGTCTTTTGCCCCAATCTCTTTGTTGGACTCGGTTTTCAAATCCTCGGCATACAAGCATAGACCTCCGGTTTGAAACTCAAATCCGCCTCGATCTTGAGCCAAAAGACTTTTTTGAGATCGCTTGTCGTGCTTGACCGAAAACCTCGTCTTTCCCCTCCCCTCGAGGGAGGGGATCACGGGGAGGCGAAACAATCGATTGAAATCCGATTCTATTCACCCTCAGGTAAACAACGCAACCTCTTTTTCAATGCATGATCGGTCCGCTCTCTTTTCCCTATCCCATGCTGCGAAAATGCATCAGGTAGTTCACTTTTGTATTCCAGCCGAGCCACCCTTTGCGGATAAACGGCAAATACCCCATACCGGTCAAATCCTGCTTCACCAGACCTTCTTTCGAGGCCCAACCTTCCAGCTCCGACGGTTTGACGAACTTTTTGAACTGGTGGGTCCCCTTTCCGACGATTCCAAGGAAGTATTCCGCAACCAGTATGGCAAAGCAATAGGCGATCCAGGTTCTGCTTATGGTGGAAAAAAATATATCTCCGTTGGATTTGATTAATTTTCGACAAGAACGAACAATGGATTGCGGATCCGGAACATGCTCGATCAATTCCATGCACGTGATGATATCGTAGTGTTGCCGTTCTGTTTTGGCGAGGTCTTCCACCGACATGCGGCGGTAATCGATGATATGCCCGGACTCCATCATATGACGCCGGGCAGCGGAAATGGGGGCCTCCCCCATATCAATACCCACGACCTCCGCCCCGGCCGCAGCCATTGCTTCGGAAAAAATACCGCCGCCGCACCCGATATCCAGGATGCGTTTCCCCGGCAAGGCGCTACGGTCATTGACGTATCTCAATCGCAACGGGTTGATATCATGCAAAACTTGAAACTCACCCTGGGTATCCCACCAATACGAGGATACGCGGTCGAATTTTGCGATTTCGTCATAATCAACATTTTCTGAACGTATCATAGGGCTGGCTCCTTTCATTCACATGAAAACCGGAAATACCTGTTTGAAAACGACTTCACCATTGCGGGTTCATCGGATCTACCCATAGAGACTCACCGATCTATCCCATGGCTTTTTTGGAAACGAACCAACCGAATTGGGAAAACAGCTGATTGGAATCCACGACAGAAAAACCCGTATCTTTCAGATGCCCCATAAACCCGTTGAAGTCAAAACGATCCTGTTGCGGATGCTTCAGTAAACATCGCCAGACGGGGTGGACGATGAATTTTTCGAATACCTCCTCACAATAAAAGGTTCCGTTCGGCTTCAAAACCCGATAAATTTCACTAACGGCCCGGCGCCAATCCGGAACATGATGGATGATTCCGAAATCGAAGACCGCATCGTATTGATCATCTTCCGCCGCTATTTTCGTGACATCACCTTCCCAGATATTGATCTTCCCGCCATATGATTTCAATTTTTTGCGAGCCAGCGCGACCATTCGGGGATCCAAATCAAAGGCATCCACTGAATTCGCATTGAAATCGGTAAAGATGATCTCCGCCCCAACGCCGCGCCCACATCCCACCTCCAAGGCAATGCCGCCGCTCATTTTCCCGCCCATGGCCAAAAGTCGTTTTGCCTCGAATCTACGTTGCAGCATGGCTCTGACAGGATTGTTCATCATGGCTTTTTCCACAAAATTCAGCCTCATCTGTTTCTCTCCTTTTACAGTGGTTTCCGTATCGGAAAGATGTATCAGGAAAAACAGGAAAAAACATGAACAAACCGGCTATTTTTAAATATCAAGGAGGGAGGGTTGCCGAACATTTTTTTAAACGTCCGGCTCAGGTGGGCATAGTCGGCAAAACCGGCATTGTGGGCGGCATCGAGCAGTGAATATCCGTCCAGTACACTTTTAACCGCCTCGATCAGGCGCAGCCACAACAGGTAGCGCCTGATGGGAATGCCGACCTGCTCTTTGAATAAATGAATCAGGCGACTTTCAGAAAGGCAGATGGCCTCTGCGATGAGTTTGGTGGAAATTTTCTTCAGCTCGAGCTCCCGTATACAGCCAATAGCCATATGAATTCTTTCATCGATATGCGTTTCAAGCGCTGTTGCATCCAGCAAAGAATTGATAACTGTTTCATATAGATCATAGGCATTTTGACAAGAGGATTTTTCCCCCGCCGGCAACACGATATCCGGGAGAATCGGTGCCAGTTGGCCATCCAGGTTGGCGATGTTTTTGTCTCCAAGATATTGAGGTGGTCGGGGTTGTTTGGACAGGATACCGAAGTTGATAAGTGGGAAACTGCTCTTGGTTCATGATCATGCCGCAGCCTGATTCTGAGAGAGAGTTTCAAAATAAACCATAGCCGGAGTC
>JBGSLR010000083.1:0-101940 GCA_041740615.1 Desulfobacterales bacterium | reverse complement strand
GTTTATTTGTATATCTGTAGAGCGGCTTCAAGGCGCATAGACCCATTTGCGGTCCCCGTGACTGACTGCAATTTCCATTTCATACAGTTCGGAGAGACACTCCGCGGTAATGATTTCTTCCGGGCCGCCCTGGTGGAACACCCGGCCATTTTTCATCAGAATCAGTTTGTCCGCAAAAGCAGCCGCCAGGTTCGGATCATGTACAGTCATGAGCACGGTTACCCGATGTTTTGCGATGAGATGGCGGATTTGCCGCAACACGATAATTTGGTTTTTGAAATCCAAGTGGGAGACCGGTTCGTCCATGAGCATGGCACTCGCTTCCTGTGCCAGACTACGAGCGATCAAAACCAGCTGACGTTCTCCACCGCTCAGCCTGGAATAAATCCGGTCGGCCAGCGGATCGACCCCGATGGTTTCCATGGCTTTTTGGGCGATCAGACGATCTTTTTTACCAGGAAAGCCGAGAAGATTCAGATGGGGGCTGCGCCCCATCAGGACAACATCCTGGACCCGGTATGGGAATACCGGCTGGTGCTGCTGCGGAACATAGGCGATCCGTCGGGCACGTTGGCGGGTAGTCATACCGGAAAGCTTCCGGCCCTCCAATTGAATGGACCCTTGGTGTATTTTGAGGAGTCCCGCGATACATTTCAGTAGGGTGGTCTTTCCGCTGCCGTTGGGGCCGAGAATGACGGAAAATCTGTTTTCCGGGATATCAAGGGAGATATCCTTGAGCTGAAAACCTCCGTCTTTTTCATGGTGAAAAAACAACCCATCGATTCGTATCAATTGACCCAATGCTCCTTTCCCTGTTTCAGCAGGACCATGAATAGTGGGGCGCCGAAAAGACTCGTGATGATCCCGACGGGAATTTCGTAATCGGTGAATCCGCGGGCGAGATTGTCCGCCCACAACATAAAAATACCACCCAGAAGCACGGCAAAAGGCACGAGCCGGCGATGCTCCGGACCGACCAGAAGGCGGGCCATGTGTGGTACGATCAAACCGACCCAGCCGATGATGCCGCAGACAGAAACCGCCGATGCCGTTAACAGGGAAGCGATCACAATCAGCGCTATCCGGTAGCGTCGTGCCGACAAGCCAAGGGATTGGGCCTCTTCTTCACCCAGGGAAAGAACGTTCAAGCGAAAACTGAACATCAGCAGCAGGCCAATTCCTGGTAGCATGAGCGGGGCCGCGGTGCCGACCAGCTTCCAGCTTGCCATGGTGAAGCCGCCCATCAGCCAGAAGACAATACTCCCGAGACGATCCGGATCCACCAGAAACTGGATGATGGATAGCCCGGCGGAGAAGAAGGAAGACACGACGATTCCTGCCAGAATCAGCCCGATAATCTCCTTTTCTGAATGTGTTCCGGATAGAAACAAAGCCAGGGAAACAGCGGCCAGGCCAAATCCGAAGGCGGTGATCTGCACCGGAACCTGTGGAAAAAAAGCCAATGACAAGGCTGCCCCCATGGCCGCCCCCGATGAAATTCCTAGAATAAAAGGGTCCACCAAGGGGTTGCGGAAAACCGCTTGCAACACAGCCCCGGACCCCGCTAAGGACATGCCGACCAGCACCACCATGAGAATGCGTGGCAAACGGATCTGATACAAAGTGATTTCCATGGCCTGGGACAAGGGCGACGTTCCTGCGGCGGTGAGACGCTCCCAGACGCTCTCCAGAACAGTGGTGACTGGAATATCGAAGGCCCCGATGACCATGGCGGCGAGCATGCTCGCCGGCAGGATGCCGACGGCGGCCAGCCACGGCAAAAACGAGCGATTCTTCCATGCGAATTTCATTTTGATCCGTTGCGGCGTTTTTTAGCGATGCATTCCGCGGCGAAACGAACGGCCGGATGATCTTCCGACAGCTCGGCAAAGGTGAATGGCTCCCCCGCCTGATTGCGTTGTTCAAGCCGTTCTTTGAGACCGCTCAGGTATTCCAGCATATCGGTGCTGCTTTCCGGGGCCTGACCGCTTTTAAAGATCACCAGGAAAACGCTTTCATCAAAGGGTACTTCATATCCCGTGGGCACATCGGGGCCGAACCAGAAAAGGCTGCCCGCCTTCATGTGAAACCGTTTTCCCTGGCTGCAAAGGACCCACTCCCCCTTGGCGGTGAAAATCAGGCTTTCGGTGGCATGGGGGTGCTCCTCACAATACATGCCGGGTTTCATTTCAATATAATGACACTGACCCTTTTCCCCGGCGAGCAGGGGGCCGATTCGTCCCTCCAGGGTTTCCACCCCGATCCGGCTTTCCACATCCGTTACGATTTTGATACCTTCCGGAAAGGTTTCCATTGCGATTCCTCCATTTATTGGATGATGCGTTGCAACCATTGTTCAATCCGCTGATAAAATTGGTTGACATAGGGGTTGTTCAGGCAGGCCAGGGAAATGCGTTCGCGCAGTCTTTCCTCATAGGCGGCGGGTGTTTGCTGAAAATTGTGGTCGGCGCCGGGAATTATTGCCAGTTCCACTTCCGGGTTGTTGTTTCCCCGAATAATCTTAGCGATCATTTCTCCGTCACCAGGGGGAACGTTCATGTCATTTTCCCCCTGGATCACAAGGACCGGACGGTTCAGGTGCCTGTAAAGCTGCAGCAGGTCCTGCTCCAACTGCTCCCGAAGGGGCGGGAGATACCAGCTCCAGTTGCGTCCGTCATATCCCATCTGATAATAGGAGCGACCATCGCGGGCCTCCTGAAACATTTTTTCATAATGCAAACCGACGGCCAGCGCCTTGACCGCGTTCGTTTCCACCCACTTCAGATGATCGGGAGAACGCTGGGCGTATTCGACGGTGCGCCGGTAATTGAAATCAAAAAGAGTTTCGGTGCTGCTACAAAGACCACCGAGCAGCATATATGCATATGGTTGCCGGTAGGCTTTTGCGAAGAGGCAGGTGTAATATGCGCCGGCGCTTTCACCAGCGACGATGATCCGGCCACCGTCGATGGCAGGCGCCTCTTTCATGAATTCATAAGACCGATGGAGTGCTTCCACGTGATCATGGTTTTCCGCTTGTCTGTCCGTTTTTAGCCGGCTGAGGCCATAACCGACTTTGTCCCACCGAATAGAGGCGATTCCGATGCCCGCCAAATAGTGGGCAAGATTCCGCATGGCTTTCCGCGGGATGGTCCAGTCGGCTGCCATGATGAGATCCCCGTCCCGGAGATGGGACATGGAGCCACCGGCCAAAAGCACGGCCGGAAATCGGCCTTGGCCTTCCGGCAGAGTAACGGTTGCGCCAATTTCGAAGTCGCTTACGGATATTATATATTCTTTTTCGATACCGGTTGGATTCATGGCGCCTCTCTCTACAAGTATTTGCTTGAAAAATCCGGATGAAGCTCCGTAAAATCGATCCCGTAAAATTCACGATGATAGATATCCAGGGCCTTACGCAGAGAGATGGTCGGGAAATGTTCCGGATGGCACCAGTGTGCCGTCATCAGTGCCATCAGGGCAGCATATGGGCTGAAGTTGGCCCGGCCCGCTGGTGTTTTAAAAATCCGTCTGTTTTTGACGGCCTGGATGCTGGCCCACCGCGGATCATTCCATAGTGTTTCAGGCCCGTAAGGGGCCCAGCCGCCGATGACGATGACTTCGGGATCCATGGCCACGATTTGTTCCACGGAGAGCTCCGCCACCCAGGGATCGAAAGCCAGGTCTGCAGTCACGTCCACCCCTCCGGCCTTTTCAATCAGATCATGGAACAGCCATTTCTTCCCGTAGACCAATGTCCGGGTGCCACCCAACCACAACACCCTGGTCGGTTTTTCAAAGGATAGCCCCGAGAGATCACGGGAAATGGTATCAATCGATTCCGCCAGCTGTCGGGCCCTTTGTTCCCGTCCCAGCGCTTTACCGAGGCGATCCAACATGGAAACGATATCCGTAAGATTGCGGGGGTGAACGGTGACGGTTGGAATTTGAAGGGATTCCAGGCGGGCGATCAACTGATCGTTGCCGGCCCAAGTCAGCACCAAGTCCGGATTCATGCGGAATAGGCTTTCAAAATTGAAATTTCCGGCATTGGAAAACGTTGTGTGCTCTTTCTCCGGAAGTTTCAGACGTTGCACCAGAACGTTGTCGAGGCTTGTGTGCGGTAGAGATATGATGCTGTCCCAAGCCCCGAGAGCGATGATGCTTTCTTCCAGACTGACGCTGATGAGCGTGGCCCGGTGGGCTGGTCCGACTGGCGTGGAAGGTGTGAGTTCGGAAGCTGACGGTTGGGAGATATGATCGCCGCAGTATGCGGATAGACAATCCCCCCCGGCAATCAACAGGAGCAGTAGCAGCAGCCTAATCAGCCGGAATGCGGCGCCTCCCCCTGCCGGAAGGCATCTGGGAAAGGGGAGGGCGCCGATTATGTGGCGTCTGTTAAAATTCATAACGCACCGAGGCCAGATATTTTCTGCCCGCGGCTTTCCAATACAGATAGTTTTCTTCATCAAACAGATTGTCTATGGAAAGACTGGCGGTTACCTGAGGGGTCAATTTGAGGTGCAGGTCGATATCGGCCACGGTGTAATCAGACTGACCCGTGGGGACGTTGTCAGCCGCGTCCGTGTTGTTATCCCTGGTGAAGGTTCTGTCTACATGGTTCACCGTCGTTACCAGCTGTGCCTTCCAGTAATTCACTTCGAAACCGGTATTCCACATCATCTTGGGCGTGGAGGGCAAATCATTGCCGATGAGGGTGGGATCGGCCTTGTTCTCCGTCACTTCACTGTCCTGAAGGGTAATATTCCCGAAAAGACTAATCCAATCCGACGGCGATACACGCATGCTCGCTTCCACGCCTTTTACTTCGGCTTCGGCGCCGCTGTACCAGCGTGTTCCACTGGCATCCGTCATTTGGAACAGTGAGTCAGAAATTTGATTTTCAAAATATGTAGCGGAAAGCTGAATTTTTTTCTGCCACAATAGTTGGTCGAAGCCGATCTCCCAGGAAAATACCTTTTCCGGGTCGAGATCGCGATTTGGGTAGACCGGGGTTTCATCCGGTCCTCCGGCTGGCAGGACACGGTACAGTTTGTCGATATCCGGCGGCTTGAAGCCGATTCCGGTGGAGGCCCTAAAAGACAATGATTCCATAGGGCGGAAACCGATGGAAAGTTTCGGACTGACCATGGAATCGCTTTTTGTGTCAAAATCTTGCGGCGTGATACCGGCGATGTCGGTCGCCCCCTTGGTCTCCCAGTAGTCATAGCGCAGCGCCGGGATAATATTGATTTTCTCCAGAACCCGCCACTCGGCCTGGGCAAAGATGCTGTAATAGTCGTTATTCCCTTCGATATGGGTGGTTCTGGCCTGTTTGGAATCCTCGACGTTCCAATCGACCAGGGGCCAGACATCCTGCTCGCCGTGATCATGCCGATAGGAAATACCCAGGGTGGCCACCAGGCTGTCCAGGATGCCGATTTCCGATGAAACGGTGGTGTTGTAGACGGTGGACGGATATTCGTAATAAGTTCCGGGACCGCCTGAAATCAACGCATTGGCTGGATACCAGACATCTGGAATCGTATAATACCGGAATTGGTAATCCACTCCCGTGTCCACTTTCAAGGTCAATCGTTTGCTGATTTCATTGACATAATTGGCCGCGACGATTTCGTTGTCCCGGCCACCATAGATCCAGCCTACCAGGTCAGCCTCCCGAAAGGTGATGGACCGGTCACCAAAATAAACGGTGCCGCTGTATACCTTGCGACCATTTTGATCGATCAGGTATGAATTGGGCCGGCCCCAGTCATCCGACTGCTTGCTGTGTGTATAATGAAAACTCAGGCTGTGGCCGGCGGAAAAGTCCACTGCGCCCTTGAAAAACAGGTTCAGGTCGGTTGTGGGATTGTTTCCGGTATCGCCAATGATATAGCGGGTCTGACCGCCGGTCACATCCGTTGTGGCCTCTGGAGTTCCGACCATGACGGCACCTTCCGGGGGCGTAGCGGCCGACGCAGCTTTGGTTTGAATAAAGGTCGGGTACCCATCCGTGTATTTGCGCTCGGCGCCGAAGCTCAGACTGAACTTGTCATGGAAGCGATCGCCCCAGCTGAAGCGGGATACTGTAGTGTGGTCCTCTCCGTAACCAGCCTCGAGTGACATGGTCTGCTGCATGGGTTTTTTGGTAATGATGTTGACCACACCCCCCATGGCGTTGACACCGTAGAGAGCGGAGAAAGGCCCCCGGACAACTTCGATGCGTTCCACTTGGTCGATGTTGATACCACTCCAGGGCACGCCGCCCCACACCACGGAATTGATCGGCTGGTTGTCCAGCATGATCAGGTTGCGTTCGCCTCCGGAAATACCGCGGATGGAAATGCTTGCACCTACATCGGCAATACCGCGCATGCGTTTATTCCATACACCGGTGGCGTACTTCAAAGCCTCGTCCAAGTTGACGATTTTATGGGCCTCGATTTCCTCGGCGGTCACCACAGTGGTGCTAACTGGAACATCCATGGTCTCACGATTGGTTCGTGTGGCGGTGACGACAATGTCTTCCAGTTTTGTTATAGCTGGCTTGCCATGTTCGTCTTGATCCGAAGATAGAGTTGCGCCCGACTCCTCTTGAAGATTCCCAGTCTGCTGGGTTTTGGCTGAAGATGGTGCCCCAGCCACCAAAAAACACAAAATACATCCGATGATAATCCCCCAGTGTCTCATACTCCCCTCTCCATTTCTGTCAGGTTTGTTTCTGCGTTCATTTTTTTTATGCCGGAGGCGGGAAGCGATCTACTGGATGTGGGTAATCTTTGGTGGACCGCCAAATAAAAAAGCCACGCGGCATGATCATCCCTCTTCGGGGTGCGCATGCCTTCGTGGCGATGCTTTCGGGGAACTATATATAAAAAAGTTGTTACAATTCCCCAGGCTATAATCGGCTGATATAAAGACCGTTAAGAATCTTGCAGCTTCTGCCGCAGATTTGGAAAGTGATTTCCTAACGCAAAGTTGAATACATTGTCAAGTAGTTTGTTCTTTCCAGATGAGGGTTCTCCTTTCCATCGGTGGAAATCACTGGCGGCCATAGATTCTTCGGTGGCGGTTCACAGCCTCCTTCTCCATTTTTCTGATGACCATTCTTGCTTCGTTTAACCGCAAATTCCCCACGAGAGCAGGAGCACCAACCGCATAAAAGCGGACGTGTCCAACGTTTCTAATATAATATATAGGGGCATGGGAAAATCGGGGCTGTAAAAAAACAGAAATTCCGATTATTTCGCTCAACCACTTTATATAATTTAATATTATTTGTATTTTCCATTGGACACCCCTTTTTTTCGTTGGACAGGGCGATTCCCGGGATTGGACAGTGATTGAATTTTCATTGGACAGCCGCGGAATTCGGTAGATGTAACAATGGTTCGGTTGTCTGGCGATAATTTTCTATGAAATCAAATGGATTTAGTGTTTCCGGCAGGCTTTTGGGAAGAGGTTTTCTGGCGTTTCGTTGGACATACGTCCGATTTCCGTGGGACACCCGGCTCCTTTTCATTGGACAAACGGGTTTCATTACGAACGGGATGGAAAACCCGGAACAATACATGATGATCCCCTCCGAAACACCATGTAGTGGACGCAAGTTGGCCTGGAGGTGGCTATCAAGTGGTGGTGTGTGGCTTCCAAAAGGCCAGGCTCTGGTCATCAAAGTGGCACGGGTTTGGTGTTGATGCCGCCAGGAAAAGCCAGTCTCGCGCCACCCCCTGGCGGCTACCCGTCCTGATCGTGGCGCGAAAATGCCGGAAGGAGTGTTTGTAAGGCCGAAGATTGGCTTTTGATAGAAGCCAGGCAGCTTGTTTTTATCGTCCGGTTTTGAATAAGGTCGCATAGACCGACACCGAGGCGACGATAATAAAGCCGTGTACCAGGCGGGTCCAAAATCCGGAGAGTCCGGCGCTGATGATTCCTGCTTCAATGATTCCGATGATAATGGCACCTACGAGTGTACCGAAAACTGTGCCTTGGCCACCGAAAACAGAAGTGCCGCCGATAAAAATCGATGCAAAAACCAGCAGCAGGTAGCCTTCCCCCTGCGTGGGCCACCAGTTGGCCATTTCCAGGCAAACCAGTACAGAGACCAACGCGCTTAAGGCGCCCATGAAAATAAACAGCAGAATCCTGACGCTGTCGGTGGCAACGCCCATCATGCGTGCGGTCCGAATATCATCACCGATGAAAAGGATGTTGTCGCCGAACACGTGGCGGTTCAATATAAGCCCCAGCAGACCGGCGATGATAAGACACCATACGGCCTGGGCGGGGACAAGGCCTCCGATCCGTCCGACAAAAAGATGATGAATCAAGGTCTCGCGCACTGGGACAATATTTCTGGCAAGGCCGTCGGCCAGCAGGGTCGCCAGACCGCGCCAGAAAAATTGGGTCCCGATGGTGGCGATGATCGACGGAACCCCCACCTTCACCACCAGCAGGCCGTTGACCCATCCGGCCAGACTGCCCACGGCAATGGCGGCCACCAAGCCCGCCAGCGGGCTTTGGGTGCGCATAAAGATTTCAGCGAAGGTCAGACCGGAGATGGCCATTACGGATGGAAACGACAGGTCCAACTCACCAGCGATGACCAGGAAGGTAAGGCCCAGCGCCAAAATAGCGGTGAATGGGATCGTCGAACCAAAGGAAACATAAATACGCGAAGACAGGAAAGTCCTGGGGCTCAACAGCATGAACACCGCCAGCAGAAAAATCAGCACCCCGAAGATACCGACCTGAATCCTGAAGCGGTGGAACAAGGTGGACGTCATGAGCGGCCCTCGTCGGCGCTCGCAGAGATCTGTAACAGTCTGGCGCCAAGCTCTTCAAGGGAAAGATCGCCTTTCCGATATTCAGCGACAACCCTTCCCCGGTCTATCAGCATGATCCGGTGGGCGACGCGATGAACCTGACGCATGTTGTGGGAAATATAAATGCACGCTTTCCCCTCGCCTGCGATTCTATCCACAAAGGACAACACCTTGTCCACCTCCTTCAGCGCAAGGGCGGTGGTGGGTTCATCCAGGATGATGATCCGGGAATCAAAATGCATGGCCCGGCCGATACACAGTCCCTGGCGTTCACCGCCGGAAAGCGTGCGCACCCGGGCATCGGCACTGACACCGTCCCCCTGTAATCCGACATGGCGTTTCAATATTTCCAGGGTGGCCTGTTTTTGTTGTTGCACCCGGATAAAGCCCAGTCGATTCGTGATCGGCCGGCCGATAAAGACATTGCGCCACAGGGGTTGCATCTCGCCTATGGACCGGTCCTGATAGACTGTCTCGACGCCCAGTTGCCGGGCCTGGTGTACGCCATAAGTCCTGAAAAGGATCTCTTGGCCGGCAATGAAGAGCTGCCCCTTGTCCGGCGGATGGAGACCGGAAAGTATCTTTATGAGCGTCGATTTGCCGGCGCCGTTATCCCCAACCAGGCCGAGAACCTCGCCGGGGTAGAGGTCCAAATTGACGGACTTGAGGGCCTCGACCCCATCGAAGGACTTGGAGATCGCCCGCAGACTCAATACAGGCGTTGCGGCTTGAACCGAATCCCTACCGCCGTTCTCCATCGACTAGCGGATTCCTTTTTTCGCCAATGGCGCAATCAAATGAATGTTCCCTTTATGAACCAAACCTCCGCCGGTATCGATTTCCAGTCCGGTGAAGCCGTATTTCTTGGTCAAGGCGATCTGCGCCACGGAGAGATAGCCGAGCAGGTACGGCTGCATTTCCGATACCAGGTCCACATAACCGCTTTCAATGGCCGTTGCCGTTGCCGGTGAAAGGGAAAAGCCGCCCACAAAAATATCATCCGGTTGGACACCGGCGGCTTTCAGGAAATTTTCCATCTGGGACGTCAACGCGCCGTGATCGATCAGCATTATTTTGCAGTCCGGATGGCCTGCGACGTACCCCGTAATGATGGGGGTCCCCAGGGCCGAATCCTTGTCCACCTCGGGGCTGATCTCGATATAATCCACTACGATACCAGCTTTTTCCAGGGTCCGGATCATGGCACGGGCACGGCGGCCCCGGTCTTCCAGTCGTTTCAGGCCCCAAACCAACGCCCGGTCTCCTTTTGTAAGGCCGGCGCGTTTCAGTGCTTCTTCGGCCAAAACCGTGCCCTGCACATCATAATCCGTACCAATAAAACCAAATCCCCGGGATTTGTATTGCTTCAGGGTTGCCGGCAGATTCGTATCCACGCAGGTAACCAGTATGTTTTTCTCAAATGCCTCTTTGACGAACGGCGCCAATGCATCGTCACCGGGCAACCCCATCAGGACGATGCCGTCCGGAGATGCCGCCACCGCATTTTTAAAATTCTCCACCACCTTCTCCGGACTCCAGTCCGAATACAGGTATTTTACCGCGCAGCCCAAATCCGATGCCGCCTGCATCGCTCCATTTTGAACGATGGTATTGTAAGGGCCTCCCACCGGCCCGCCGGTATCAAACCAGATGGTGACGTTTTTGCCCAAAGGCGGCAATTTTTCTTCCGCCAGGCCGACTGAAGTAACCAGCAAGCACAGAATAGCGATCAGTATTGTCTTAGCGGCATGTGATTTCATCTTTTTTCCTTTTTTAATCGGGGTTGATATGGATTTGATCGATCCTCCACTACATTTTATAGCATCTCCAGGTAGGCCTCGATGCGGACCCGAAGTTGTTCGGTATCGCTTTCGGCGTAATCGGTTTCGAGATGAAGTGTCGGGATACCGAATGTTTTCTTCACCCACTCGCTCACCAGGTATGCTTCCACGTGATAGGTATGGCAGCCCCGCCAGGTGAGATCGATGACCCCGTCCACGCTGAAATCTCCGATCATTTGCTGCAACAAATCAAATCGACCGGTGTTGGGGCTCATCACCGAACAGGGCGTGGCGAGATACCTCGCCGCCAAGGCATCCAAGGGGTCCCTGTCTTCCTCCACGAAAGAAGCTTGCTTGTACCCAGAGCAGTTTTCAAAGGCCACGACATCCGCACCGCATTGTTCCACAATCTTGACCACCTTGTCGCTGCCCAAGCCGATGGGCACGCCGGTGAGCAGGATGCGTTTTCGGCTTGCCGTGTTTTCAGCGCCCGGTTCAAAAATTCGGTCTTCCGCGGCCGCCGCAAACTCCTCCATCAAGCCGATGCCTTTTTCCTTGTCCGCCAGAAATCCCACCTTGAATAAAATTTCCAGGAGCCGGGAACCGCTTAATAGCGCAGGCTTTTTTTGGTTGATGTCCATCAGTCTTTTGCGCGCCGATCGTTCGCGGTTCATCAGCTGAATGGCGGTGTGTAGACGTTCTGTAGTGATGACAACTCCGGTATGGTCTTCGACGATTTTCTGAAAACGCAACAACTCGTTTCGCCAAAACGACAAAGCTGCATTTGAATCCTGGTTCTGGGGCAATTGCAGCACATGGGTGGTTTTATAACGAGCGAGGATTTCGAACATCTTCTTTTTACCGTCGCAGGTAGTGTCGCCGATGATGATATCCGAAAAGCGGAAAAATGGGCATGAACCGGTGGTGGCGAACCCGAAACTGCTCTTGATCAGCGGACACAGGTTGCGCGGCAGTATTTCTTCGGCCGCGGCAATCGGGTCGTTTCGCGTGCCGCACAGGGGTAAAGGGATCGCGCCTGCCGCCACAGCCATTTCCGTTGGAGAATACAGGCAATAAAATCCGATCACTGCCCGGCCGGAAGCCTTGGCCTGTTCGATGTCCAATACATTTTGTTCCGTGATTTGCTGCAGCTTGTTTATCATTTCAGAGGGTGAGCCGATTGGTCGCTTTGAAGGTGTTTAAATGAAATGGACACCGCTGCCATATCGTCATGGGGTTTGAATCTGGGGTAGGTCCTGCATTCGGGGTCTGAGGCTTCCAGGCTGCGGACGTGGTCTCGTATCGCATGCAGACCACCTTCGAAAAAAACATTGACAAACATATCAAAATTATCACTTCTTTTCGGATTGCTGGTGGGAATAAACAATCCGTCGGTGAACAGCAGGATGTGACGGACGCCTTCAAGGCTTTCCACGCCGGAATTTAAAAAATCGGAATACATGTGTTCACCGTTCAACGCCCCATACGTTACATTCATACCCGCCCTGACTTTTTTGATCTGGCCTTCCAACGCTTCGAAGATATGCTGATCGGTCTGATCAGCCATGCTATTCCACATCAAGAGGGTTTCTGTGTCATGGTCGTAATTCTTTATCGGGATTTTATAGGAGCCGTCCGCATAGATCAGCATTATCAGGCTATCACCGGTCTGGATCCATTCAGTGGTGTTCTCTTTGATTCGGACAACTGCCGCACTTGTACTCCACAGAGCGGTTTTATCGAAAATATCGACACCCTTTTCCAGCATTTTATGAAGAATCGCCGAGTTCGCTTTTTCGGCAAGGTTGTATAGCGAATCGTTGTTGTGTTGAAAAGTCCGTCGGGCAATCCGGGAGGCATAATAACCGCCGGTTTTCCCGCCATCATAGGTCGCCCCATTGAGGCTCGTGGCCCCGTCAAAAACACCGAACATATTGCCGTTTATGGACAGCGCATCTTCGTTGATACGGCCCGTTCCCTGTTCATGTATGGATTTGATTTTGATTTTCATGATTATCCACTATACTGTTACCAAGGCAGTGAATTTAATTCCAAAACGGTCTTGGGTCAAATTGATTGTTCTGATGCGAATTACCATCCATATTGAGATTTCTTATGGATCGTAACAATCGACTCACAATCCCCCCATCTCTTCTGGTTGTCATTGAGGATGTGGGTTGGTGGAGCGGCCGCGACGAATCCCTTTCGAACGGGCCATACCGGACTGGTATGGGCAGACCCCACGGTCCAGAAGATTACGAAGCCATCGCTTTTCTCGGGAAAAGACTCGGAACCAGGATACTTTGCGGCATGGTGTTCTGCGAGTGGGATCGCAAAAACCTGCTCCGGCGGACGCCCACCGCCACCTGGTTGGGCGCGTCCTGGGATAACCCCTTTCGGTATAGCCCGCTGCTGGATCAGGCCGCGAAAGTGATCAACGGCCATTCAGAATTCATTGAAATCGGATTCCATGGCGTGGGGCATGAATTCTGGGAAAACGGGGTAGTGTCCAGGGCGGAGTTTCATGACATTCATGGGAATATGCGGGGGCGGGCGGACATTATCGCCCATTTTGAAGCCTTTTATGAACTTCTCAAACAGAGCGGAATAGAAGCACAGACCCCGAACATCTTTATTCCACCGGCACTGAAGCACAGTTTTGGAAACGGGGAAAAGGGGTTCCAGAAAATTCTTTCCGACTTCGAAATCCGCTTTGTCCTGACGGTTTTCGAAAAAGCCAAACAGCATGCGCCTCCTGTGTACGACCATTTTACGCGGGAGTGCGGGGTTACTCTGATTGAGCGCGGTCTTTCCCCGGTTCAATGGAACCAAACGGCATCAGGACCCGTTTTTGCATTTGGATGGCCGATTCTCCCTCTTCACTGGGGAAATATTCTTCATAACGATCCCATGGAAAATTTGAGCGTTACTGAAAAATGGGTGAATTTCATCCGACAGGGGGCAAAGAAAAACGGGTTGCTTTTTTTGCCGACTATCTCGGAAACCCTGACCCAGATCATATACAGCCGGCTCGCAGAACTCAAACCCATACAAAACGGGTTTGAAATCCATCTTGAAAAAGTCAGAGCCGTGCTTCCCTTTGAACAGGATGCGGGGTTTTATGTCCAGGCATCAAAAGGCCGTGATCGTATCAGACAAATACATGGCGGCAAAATGATTGACGTAAAATACGAGACAGGGAGGACGAATTTACGGATAAAAGCGCAAGGAAACGACGCCATCCAGCTTTTGTTCACAAAGACAGATACACCGACTCAATCCGTTTGAAAACCGCTTTCCAGGTATATTTTTCCGTGACGCGACGGATCTGGGCTTCATCCACATATGCTTGTGTCTTTGTTTTATCGATTTCATCGCGTACAATATCCGCGAGCTGTTTTTTCAGTATGGGCATATCCGCTTCAAACGGTGCATCCACCGTCTCAAGAGGGGGAAGCTCGATCAGGCGGACCCGTTCAGGCCCAACCTCTGCTTCAATCTCTTTCGCTCCGCCAAGTGCGGTTGTAATGATTTTACACCCCGAAGCAAGGGCTTCAAGCAAAACCAGAGGAAATCCTTCAAAAAAAGATGGTAAGATAAAAATATGGGCCTGCTTCATCATTCCGGCAAGCTCTTCCTGTTTGAGTGCCCCGCAGAACGTGACTTTTGTTTTGTAGGATTGCGCGAGCCTGACACAGCTCTCTTTTTCAGACCCGATGCCGGAACCGGCAAGATAAAGATGAAACGGCAAATCCGGAATATGCTCGAGGGACTCAAGCAGCCAGATGACGCCCTTGGCCCTCGACAGTTTACCGGCATAAAGGATATTGACCGGCCGGGGCTCTGGTTTCGTTGAATAGGAAAAAAGCCTGTCGTCAAAACCGCTCCCGCCGATATGTATTCTCTCCTTCTGAATACCGTAAAGATCCTCTATATCACTCTTCTGGCTGCTGCTCAGAGCAATGACCCGGTCAACACGCCTACAGGATTTCAGTAATCCGCGGTCTGAGATGGACACAGTTTTTGAATTGCCGCAAATCGGTTCCGTGGCAGCTGGTGACCAGGAGAATATCCGGAAAAAGGTCACGTGTAATCGCCGTCATGAGCCACAGGTGGTTGCTGTGGATAAGATCGGGTTTGAACCGGCTGACCGCATGCGCTATGGTTTTTGCAAAACATCTCTCGTAGAGTTCCAGTTCATCGTCTGTAAGTTCATTGAATCGCTTGCTTTTATAAGGCATCACATCGCTCATCCCGGGAATGGGAAAAGGAAGGTCCAGCCCCTCAAAACGCACAAAAGAGCAGTTTTCTGCTGGAATACTCCCGATGTCGGCACCGACTTTGCCTGAAATGCCCGCAACAAGAAAACTATCGTGGCCTGATTTCTTTGCTTCCCGAATGATCGCCTGAACGTAAAAACCGCTACCGGTGCTATCTGGTCGTTGACTTAGTAAATGCAATAGCTTCATGCGCATACTATCCCACAAATAGATATCTTTCTCAACTGATTGTGGGGTTTTACAATGAACATAGACGGCAGATCGTATTCACTTTTCATCGCCTAATCAAGTCGTTTCCGCACCCACCAAACCGCAAAAAATCATGCGCAGGTCCCGGTCACTCAGGTTTTCGATCCTTTCCACCAGGTCATCCACTGCATCCGTTTCGTCCTCGGAAGAAGCCTTCTCGGTGGCTTTATACACCGGAGACGTAATGGGAATTGAGTCACATCGCGGCCGCACCTGATCCAGGCGAAGTTCACGGTTGTTTTCCACCCAGCGATGACATTCGTCATGGGTGCCGACATACAAGACGAAAAGCTCGCCGGCGTTTTTCAGGGTGATCAAGCGGTAGCCGTTGCCGAGATCGTATTTGATGCAGTTCTTCAACCGCGCCTCGCCGTATTTGGTGACGGTGCCGACTTCCTCCGGAAGGACGAAACCTTGAAGGGCCAGCCGCGCGATGATATCGTCCACCTTCTGGGCGGCGATGCCGGCTTTTTTACCGGCTTTGCGCAGGGCGCCGAGACGTTTCTGGAATTTCGGATCGAGATGTATGTGCTGCATCATGATTTGGACTCCGCCATATCGCCCATAACCCGGATCAGCAGGTCGCGTTTCTCGGGATGGTCCGTTTTCAGGTGAATCACGCCCCAATAGCGTCCCGGCATTTTCATTTGGTTTTTGACGGTCAAAATGTAATGGTTCCCCTTCTCCTGCAGGGTGAAAGCAATCTTGTCCCCCAAGCGCTCATCCGCATAGGAAGACACCACCCGAAATGGGAAATCCTCTTCCGGGGTGATATGCACCTGCACCTCGGTGGGGGTGCCGACCATCCCGCGCAGTACCGCCTTGGCCGGTTCAATGCCGGCGAACCGCCGCACCCGGCCGTTAATAAACAGTCGCGACCTGGGTTCCTGCAGATCATTGCAGAAAATGGTGATGGTCTTGGAAAAAGTCTCACCGCCGTACCCTTCGGTGTTGCCTTTGATGACCACATGCCCCGTCCCGCCCGGCGGGATGGTGCGGGTGAAATCAGCGCTGGTGCAGCCGCACCCTGTGCGGATGTCGTCAATGGTCAGGGGTGCATCACCGGTGTTGGCGATCTTGAATTCATGTTCAACGATGGTGCCCTCGAGGACCGGATCGAAATCAAAACGCGGCGCTTCGATTACGATCCTCGGCGCGCTAAGAGGAGCCTTCGTCGTTACCGGTTCTGCGGAAACCGGCTGACCGAAATAGAAGATAACACAGCAACAAAAGACGATGGTCATGATCGATTTCATTTTGGGTCCTTTCTGATGGGTAATTCAAGGTCTGACTCAGTTCACCAGCCGACTGAGATGTGCACCAATGGGGCTGGGCCCCAGATTTCTGACGCGTTCGGTCATTTCCGTGGCAATCTCCGCGAAACGGGCGCCCATGGCCGATGACAGGTTGAACATGGCTACCCGCTGCGGGTCCATCCCGATGCGGGTCAGGATGTCCTGGACTTGCTGAACCCGCTTCTTGACCTTCAGATTGCCGGCAACGAAATGACACTCCCCCTCCAGGCATCCGGCCACGCAAACACCGTCGGCCCCATCCTCCAGCGCCTTTAACAAATGCAGGACATCCACCCGGCCGGTGCAGGGCACTTGAATGATCTTGATGTTACCGGGGTAAGCAAGCCGCATGGAGCCGGCCAGGTCCGCCGCCGCATAGGCACAGTACTTACAGCAATAGGCCAAAATCCTGGGTTCGAATGTATCGGTCATCAGGCCTCCGTATTGTTAATCACCCGCTGCAATAGAGCGCACCGGGTCCTGAAAAAGGGCGTGGGACTTGGCCAGCAGTTGTTCGTCCGTGAAATGTTGCAGTGTGATCACCTTGGCCGGGCATTCGGCGGCGCAGATGCCGCAGCCGTGACATTCGGCCGCTTCGATGACCGCCCGTCCCTCCCGCACCTTGGGAACGCCATATGGACAACTGCGCACACAGACCAGGCAGCAGGCGCATTGATCCGGATCGCGCACATGGGCCACCACACCGCCCGCCCGGATCCCGTCCTTGGCCAGCAGGGTCATGGCCCGGGCCACCGCCGCCCGGGCCTGGGCGATGGTTTCGTCGATGGATTTCGGGTAATGGGCCAGGCCCGCCATAAAAATCCCCTCCGAGGCGAAGTCTACCGGTCTGAGCTTGGCATGGGCCTCCACCAGGAATCCGTCGCTGTTCACCGGCACCTTGAAAAGTTCGAACAACTCCCGGTTTTCGTTGGGCAGGATCGCCGATGCCAGGACCAGCAGATCCGGCTGAAGCATAACGGTGCGATTCAGAATATGGTCCCGCCCCGTGAGCACCATGCGGCGGTCTTCCGTCAGCGCCATTTCCGGGGGCAGCGCCTCGTCATAGCGGATGAAGAGGACGCCCGCCCGGCGGGCCTCCGTGTACAGGGTTTCCCGGAAACCATAGCTGCGGATATCCCGGTAAAACACGAAAACAGCTGTTTCGGAATTCCGTTCCTTGATGGCCAAGGCGGATTGCAGGGTGTAGGTGCAGCAGACCCTGCTGCAATAGGGACGTTCCGCCGTCCGCGAGCCGACGCACTGGATGAAGGCCACGGTTCCGGCCTTTCGGACTCGTTCCGGGTCCTGTTCCATGACAGCATCCAGCTCCAGATGGGTCAGGATGTCCGGATGGTCACCGTAGTGATACTCCGTGGGACGGCGTTCCCCGCCGCCGGTGGCCAGGATCACGGCGCCGTGCTTGGCGGTCACGGACGTCAGCCGTTCTTTGCCGGTAATCAACTCGGTGCGGAAATTCCCCAAAATGCCGCTGAAATCAACAGCCTCGGTGTGCAGGAAAAGCCGCACCCGCGGATGCCCCTGGACCCGCCGTACCAGATCCGCCACATAGGGTCCGACAGCCGCCCCCTGCCAGGTCCGCGACAACTTCAGCGCCACCCCGCCCAATTCCCCGGAACGCTCCACCAGATAGGCCTGATAGCCCTGGTCGGCCACCCCCAGGGCCGCCTCCATGCCCGCGATCCCGCCGCCTACCACCAGCACCGCCGGCTCGATGCCCAGGGTTACCTGGTGCAGGGGTTCGATATGGGCCGCCTTGGCCACCGCCATGCGCACCAGGTCCTTGGCCTTGGCCGTGGCCATGGCCGGATTGTGCATGTGCACCCAGGTGTTCTGATCGCGGATATTGGCCATCTCGAACAAATAGGGATTCAAACCGGCCTCCCGGATCGTCTCCTGGAAAAGGGGCTCATGGGTTCGGGGCGAGCAGGAGGCCACCACCACCCGGTTGATGTTTTTTTCCGCCAGCACCTGCTTCATGCGGTCCTGATTGTCCTGGGAGCAGGTGAAGAGGTTGTCCTCTACGTGCACCACATGGGGCAGGGAGCTGGCATAGTCCCGCACGGATGGCACGTCGGCGCTGCCGCCGATGTTGATCCCGCAGTTGCACACGAATACGCCGATGCGCGGCGGTTCACCGGCAAAATCCTTTTCCGGCGGCAGCTCCCGCACCCGCGCCAATGAACCCCGAGCCGCCGATAACAAGTGTCCGGCGTCGGCCGCCGCCGCCGAGGCTTCCATCACCGCCTGGGGAATGTCCTTAGGTTCCTGGAAGGCGCCGCAAACGAAAATCCCCTCCCGGCTGGTACCCACCGGTTCCAGGTCGCCGGAGCGGACAAACCCGTGGCGGTTCAGTTCGATCCCGAGCCTTTCCGCCAGTCGGGCGGCATCCGCCACGGGTGTGAGCCCCACGGACAACACCACCATGTCGAACACTTCTTCCACTATCTCACCGGACTCCAGCACATAGCGGAGTCGCAGGTCCCCGTCCGCCGCCGGCTCCACCGTGTGCACCCGCGAGCGGATGAAACGAACTCCGTGCTCGGCTTCAGCCCGGCGGCAATAGCGGTCGAACTCTTTGCCGAAGGTTCGCAGATCCATATAGAACACCGCCGTATCCAGCGGTTTGGTGCTGTGCTCCTTGGCGATGACGGTCTGCTTGGCCGCGTACATGCAACAGACCGAAGAACAATACTCGTGATCGCATTGGTTGATGTCCCGGGAACCCACGCACTGCAGCCAGGCGATTTTGTCCGGCTCGCGATGGTCCGAAGGTCGGACCAGATGTCCCTGAAATGGACCGGAGGCGGACAGCAGCCGCTCGAATTCCAGGCTGGTGACCACATTGGGATGGGCCGCATAGCTGTAAGGCGCATGGGGGGCGGGATTGAAGGTTTCGAAGCCGGGGGCCAGAATGACGGCCCCCACTGCGATGGTTTTCCACATAGGCGGCATATCGTGCTGGACGGCCTTGGCTATGCAGGCCTCCACACATTGGAAGCATTCCGAGCAGCCGCCGCAGTTCAGGCAACGTTCGGCTTCGAGCCGGCCGCTTTCCGTGTCAATACCCAGGGCCACCTCCTGAAAGCCGGTGCGGCGCTTTTCTTCGGCCAGTTCGGGCATGTGAACCCGCGGGCGCCTTGGCTCCCTTCTCGAAATAGGCCGGTGGATCGGCTCGCCGGCGGCTTTTGGTTCCCGCCCGGCGACCAGATCCCGGCCATCCAGATACCGGAGAATCGATTCCGCGGCCTCGCGGCCGGCGTCGATGGCGCCGATGGCGATCCAGGGACCGCTCTGCAGATCACCGCCGGCAAAAACCCCCTCCCGGCTGGTGGCATAGGTTACGCCGTCGGTTTCCACGGTGCCCCAGCGGGAGAATTGAATGCCTGCGACCTCCCCCAGGGCCGCAAGGTCCGGTTGTTGGCCGATGGCCGGAATGACCTGGTCGATGTCCACATCGTACTCAGTGCCCGGAACCGGGATGGGCCGCCTGCGTCCGGAAGCGTCCGGCGCGCTCAGCTCCATGCGGATCAACCGCAGCCCTGTCACCCGGCCGTCCGTTACCAGCACCTCCTGGGGCGCGGCCAGATAGATAATCCGCACCTCTTCCTGTTCAGCGGCCTGGATCTCCTCCTCCCAGGCCGGCATTTCCCTGCGCGTACGGCGGTAGATGATGGTGACCTCCGCGGCCCCCAGGCGCACGGCCGAACGCGCGACATCCACGGCCACGTTGCCGCCGCCGATGATGGCCACTTTCCTGCCTACCTGCGCCTTTTCGGTGAGGTTGACCTCTCGCAGAAAATCCACCCCCTGGAGTACCCCTTGAGCCTTTTCACCGGGAATGCCCAGGGGGATGCCCTTGTGGGCTCCCATGGCGAGATAGACGGCCCGGTACCCTTTTTCCAGCAGATCGTCCACGGTCAGCTCCGGCCCCAGAGGCGTGTTGCAAAGGATTTCCACGCCCAGGCCGGTGATGACCGCGATCTCCCGGTCGAGGATTTCCGGCGGCAGTCGGTGGTCCGGGATCCCCACCCGCAGCATGCCGCCGGGCTTGGGCAAGGCCTCGTAAATGACGGACCTCACGCCGCTGCGCGCCAGATGATAAGCGGCGGAAAGTCCCGCCGGCCCCGCGCCGATGATGGCGACTTTCTCCTCCCGGGGCGGGAGGCACGCGATCTTGATCTGCCGCGGATCGAAGCGATCGGCGGCCAGACGCTTGAGATCGCGGATGGCCACGGGCTGATCCACCTGGCTCCGGCGGCAGGCATCCTCGCAGCCGTGAGGACAGATCCGGCCCAACACCCCGGGCAGGGGCAGCTCTTCCATGATGATCCGGAGGGCTTCCTGGTATTTGCCCTGCTTGACCATCTGTACATAACCCTGCACGTTAAGACCGGCCGGACAGGCCAGGCGGCAGGGAGCCGGGTCCATTTTCTGGATGGCATAGGCGCTGGGCATGCCCTGGGGATAGAGTTTGAAGGCGGCCCGGCGGTTCTGCAGCCCCTGGTCGAAGGTGTTGGGCAGCTCCACCGGACAGACCTTGGCGCATTCCCCGCAGGCCGTGCATTTTTGCGGATCGATAAAGCGCGGATGCTCAAGCAACTGGACCTGGAAACAGCCGGCTGCGCCGGAAACGGCTTCGATTTCCGTAAGCGTGTGCAGCTCGATGTTCAGATGCCGCCCGGCTTCCACCAGCTTGGGGGAGATGATGCACATGGAGCAGTCGTTGGTGGGAAACGTCTTGTCCAGCTGGGCCATGACGCCGCCGATGGCCGACTTGCGCTCCACCAGATGCACCAGGAAGCCCGCTTCCGCAAGATCCAGGGAGGCCTGGATACCGGCGATGCCGCCGCCGACCACCATGACGGCGCCAATCGCACGCTGTTTGTCCATATGAGATACCTGTGACATCTTCCCTCCTGTTGGCAAATAACTAACCAGCCGCCGACGCTGCCATCGGTTCCTGCCGCTGTCCGGTCGGACCGAGGGCCCTGACTGTCGCGATCACCGCATTGGCGACCTCGGCGAACTTGACGCCCTCGGCGGAAGAAATCCAGGAAAAATGCAACCGCCCGGGCTCCACCCCCGTATGTTCCAGCAGATTTTTCATCAGGGCGAATTTCCGACGGGCATAGTAATTGCCGGTCAGATAATGACAATCGCCGGGGTGGCACCCGGAAATCCAGACCCCGTCGGCGCCCTTGCGCATTGCCGAAAGGATCAGTTTCGGACTGATCCTTCCGGAACAGGGCACCCGGATCACCCGCATATTGGGCGGGTATTGAAAGCGACTCACCCCCGCCAGGTCCGCGGCGCCGTAACTGCACCAGTTGCATAGAAACGTAATGATTTTCGGTTCAAAAGCGTTCATGGGTATCCTCCTCCACAAGGGATCTTTTTTCCATCAAACCGCTCAGGCGCATTCGATCATCGCCATGATCTGTGCCTCTTCGAAACCTTTCAGGCGCAGGGCCCCGGAGCGGCAGGATGCCACGCAGGCTCCGCAGCCTTTGCACAGCACCGGGTTGATGTCCGCCCGGCCGGCAAAAGGGCCCTCCGTGCGCATAAACGGTGCGTTATAGGGACAAACCGCCAGGCAGACGCCGCAACTGCTGCAATCCAACGGTGTCGCATAGGCCACGGTGCCGCTAGTGCGGATGGTCTTCTGGGCCAACAGCCGGGTGGCCGAAGAAGCCGCGGCCTGGGCCTGGGCGATGGATTCGTCGATGGGCTTGGGATAGTGGGCCAGCCCGCAGAGGAACACCCCGTCGGTGGCGAAATTGGAGGGCGCGAGCTTCACATGGGCCTCCGCGAAAAATCCATCGGCGTTCATGGGGACCTTGAAAAAACGGGCCAACTGTTCATCCTTGTAAGGCGTCACCGCCGCCGCCAGGGTCAAGAGATCGGCCTGGATCAGCAGCGGCCTTTTCAGGACATGATCCAGGACTTCGATCGTAAGACTGTTTTCCGCGACCGTCACCCTTGGCTTGTTCTCCAGGCCGAAGCGGATGAAAACGACGCCCTTTTCCCGGGCTGTCTTGTAGATTTTCTCGCGCTCGCCATAGGTGCGGATATCCCGGTACAACACGAATATGTTCATTTCCGGATTCAATTCCTTCAGGTGAACAGCGGCGGCCACGCTGTGGGTACAGCAAACCCGGGAGCAGTAGGGTCGCCCCAGTTCCCGGGAACCGACGCATTGGATGAAGACCGCGGTCTGTACGCCCATGAGGCTGGTATCTTTCCGGCGCAGCCTTTCATCCAGCGCAAGGGTGGTGAGCACCCGCGGATCCTGCCCATAGGCATATTCCGTCGGACGACTTTCCGTGGCGCCGGTGGCGATGACGGCCACCCCGTGGCGAATGGTTTCCGCCCGGCCTTCCTGGTCCATGGTGGTTACAAAATTACCCACAAAGCCGTCCACATTGGTCAAGCGGGCGTTCAAGAGCGTACGGATGCCGGGATGATTCTCGACCGCGATGCGCAGCGCATCCAGACCGTCCTGAATCGACTCCCCGCGGGCGGTTTGATACAAGCGGTTGGCCTGGCCGCCCAGCTGCGCCTCCCGTTCCACCAGATGGACCGGGTAGCCCTGATTCGCCAAGGCCAGGGCGGCGGTCATGCCGGACAAGCCGCCGCCGATCACCAGGGCGTTCCGGTCGATCTCCAGCTGGGCCTCCTCCAAGGCCTGGCATTGGGCGACTTTGGCCACCGCCATGCGCACCAGGTCCTTGGCCTTTTCCGTGGCGGCCGCCGGATAGTCCTTATGCACCCAGGACCCATGGTTGCGAATGTTGACCATTTCGAAAAGGTATTTGTTGAGCCCGGCGTTCAACAGGGTTTCCTGGAACAGCGGATCATGGGTTCGGGGTGTGCAGGCCGCCACCACGATGCGGTTCAGGTTCTGCTCCTGGATCAGGCGGGTGATGGCGTCCTGGGTGTCCTGGGAGCAGGAGTACATATTATCACCGACATATTCCACGAAAGGCAGGCCGGCGGCATAGTCGCGCACCGCGGGGACATCGATGACGCTGCCGATGTTGATGCCGCAATGACAGACGAATACGCCGACTCGGGGCCGCTCGCCGTAGATGTTGCGCTCGGGCGGTGGCGTGATGCTGCGGGTTAGGGTGTAGCGGCCAGCGGCCAGCGAGACACCGGCCCGCATGGCGGCCGCGCCGGCCTCCACCACGGTCTGGGGAATGTCCTTGGGGCCCTGGAAGGCACCGCAGACATACACCCCCGGCCGGGAAGTGCTCACCGGGTCAAAGGAGGCAGTCTGGCAAAAGCCGGCGTCCGTCAATCCGATCCCCAGTTTGTCCGCCAGGATCCGGACATCCCCGGCGATCTCCATGCCCACGGACAGGACCACGATATCGAACATCTCGCGGGTCCATTTCCCGGTCTGCTCATCCATGAAGTCCAGCACCTGGCCTCTGTTTTCGCCGGTTTCCGGGAAAACGGAATGCACTTTGCAGCGTACGAAGCGGATACCGTATTTCTCCCGGGCCTCGTTGTAGCAACTTTCGAACCCCTTGCCGTGGGTGCGCATGTCCATATAAAAGATGGTGCAGGCAAGGTCCGGCGCGTGTTCCTTGGCGATGATGGCCTGCTTGATGGCATACATGCAGCAGACCGCCGAGCAATGGCTGTTGTCGCAGGTATTCAGGTCCCGGGAACCCACGCATTGCAACCAGGCGATGCGTTTGGGCTCCCGATGATCGGACAGGCGTACCACATGGCCCTGGTTGGGTCCGGAGGCCGACAGCAACCGTTCGAATTCGATGGAAGTGACCACATCCGGGTTGTTATCGTAGGCGTAGATCAATTTGCCGGCCGGGTCGTAGGTCGAAAAACCAGGCGCAAGAATGATGGCGCCGACCCGCACGGTGACGTTTTTGTCCGTATCGGCAAAGTTGACGGCGCCGGCCGGACAGGCTTTTTCACAGTTGCCGCATTTCCCCTTGGTCAGTTTAAGGCAATGCCGGGCGTCGATGGCGTATTTCAGTGGCACGGCCTGGGGGTATTGCACATAAATTGCCTTGCGTTTGATCAGGCGCCGGTTGTATTCGTCGGCGACCTTTTTGGGACATTTTTCCGCGCAGGCGCTGCAGGCGATGCATTTTTCCATGTCCACATAGCGGGCCCGCTGAAAGACGTCCACCTCGAAATTCCCCAACTCGCCGCGGACGTCTTTGATTTCCGCCAGGGTGATCAGTTCAATGTTCATATGCCGCCCCACTTCCACCAGCTTGGGGGACATGATGCACATGGAGCAGTCGTTGGTGGGGAAGGTCTTGTCCAACTGGGACATAACCCCGCCGATGGAGGCGTTCTTTTCCACCAGGTAGACGTAATAACCGGAATTGGCCAGATCCAGGGCCGCCTGGATCCCGCCGATCCCGCCGCCGGCGATCAGAACGGCACCCGTGGTTTTTTTTGACATCATTCTGTTCTCCTTACCTTTTTTCCCGTACTGGCGATCCTCCGCCGGTCGGCACCATTCCGGCGCCCACGCCGGCTAGTATCCCGGCAAATTCACTTCCACCAGATCCGGCCCGAGATAGGCACGCTCGTTCTCACCCAGAATGCCCAGGGACAACGCGATGATCGTCCACAAATGCACCGTCCGGTAAGCACCCTGGCCGAAATGCTGCCCCAGTTCGTCGATCTGGGCATGGCAGTTGTGACACGGGGTAATGACATAGGCCGTGCCGGTGCGGGCAATCTGTTCATGTTTCAGGCGGCCGTAATGGAGGCGGGCCTCTTTGTAACCGGATTGCAGATACCCGCCCCCGCCGCCGCAGCAGTAGTTGTTGGACTTGTTCGGCCACATCTCAATGACGTTCTCCGCCCCCACGCACGCTTCGGTGACAAAGCGCAGTTCATCGGCCAGCTTGTCGCCGAATCCCTTGCGCACCTGGTTGCATGGATCCTGGACCGTGAACTTCACTTGCAATTCCTTGTTCCAATCGGAGTTGACCTTCAATTTTCCTTCCCGGATCCATTGGGCGTAATAGGAAACCATGGGGGCGATTATAAGATCGGTTTCGATCTTGTGCCGTTTCTGTCCCATCCAGACCGAAAACGTGGAATGCCCGCATTCGGTGTTCAGGTAGACCTTGCAGCCCAGCCGCATGGCCTGTTTCAGGGTTTTTTCCGTGATGGTCTTCCAGCCCTCGTCGTCGGCCAGGAACATGCAGTAGTTCTCGCCGCCCCAACCGGTGCAGCTGTATGTCCAATCCGCGCCGACGAGATGCAGGATCTTCCACAGGGGCGCCATCTCCTCGGGTTCGGTGACCGGTTCCCGGGAGTTCTGGCTCAGAAAAAAATGCGCGCCCTGCTTGTCGATGGGCGCCTGCAGCGCCTCCCAACCCGGCTGGTTCGTCCGCACTTCCTCCAGCATATCCTCCACCACGAACCGGAAATCCTCTTCCGGGGTCCCCATGGCGCTGCAACTGTCGTTCTTCAGGGCCATGTCGCAGGAACCCAGGATCCCTTTGGGACGTTCTTCCCGGGGCCACAATTTGCGGCCTTCAAAAACCATGGCGGCGATGTCGATGTTCATGGGGCATACATAGCTGCAGCGCTTGCACATGCTGCAAAGCCAGACCCAGGGATGCCTAATCAGTTCCTGGTCCATTCCCAGGGCCACCATCCGGACGAATTTGCGCGGGTCCATGTCGGAGAGACCGGAAGCCGGACACCCCGACGAGCACGCGCCGCAGGTGAGGCAAAGGCTTAGATTGGCCCCCTGGGGCAAGAGCGCCATCAATTTGTTTTTGAATTGCGGACTCCAGTCTTTTTGAATCAAGATTCGATCACTCATCTTCTTTCCCTTTCCATAAGATAAAAATCCGTATCATCACCGCAGTCTTCCGCCGTCGGGAGAAAGCCCGGGTTGTTTATTGGGTCTGGTGCGCGATGGGCATGGATAGGTCAGCAAAGACGCCGGATAGTAGAAAAAGCCTGACGGACCGTGTGGATTACATGAACAAAAGAGAAGTGAAATCGGTTATCAGGTCGCTACGCTACCGCCTGCCAAGCCCGGGCAGACACGCTGCAACACACTCAAGTAAAGCCGATAAACCGATGCATGAAAACTCCTGGGAGTATAGGCCGCTTCCGTTGTACAGCACCAATAATCGCATACCATTGGGAGCGGCGAGGTTCCGATGCGAATTGCGGATTATCGTAGCATAAAAGATTTAAATGAATCAAATCGATTTTTTAAATCGATCCGTCGTCCCGAATCATGATTATCAATTTGACCAACAGCAAATGGGTATACTAATTGAAAGGTCATTCATGGAATGAGGAGAAGGTCATGCTTCCATTTTTCGGCTTTACCTGAGAGTTGAATGAAAATTGCGCCGAGGTGCGGCGAGGGGTAAAGACCGAATCCCGGATTCTGTCCACGTATCATCTCCCGGCATCGGCGCCCGTTGATCATCAGCAAAGATGACAGGGGCAATGGTGCTGGGCACCCCGCGGTCTTCAAAACCGTCGGCCTCGCCTGAAAATCGAGGAGGAGGTTCGATTCCCCTTGCCCCTTCCAACTGGAACAATCGACTGTTATCCGTATGAACCGATATCTGACCATAGGCATCGCCGGTCACGTGGATCATGGTAAAACAGCCTTGGTTCGCTGCCTGACCGGCGTCGACACGGACCGGAGACCGGAGGAAAAACTGCGCGGGCTCTCCATCGATACGGGCATTGCGCCCCTCGGAATGCCCGCGTCGCACCAGATCGCCCTGGTGGACGTCCCGGGTCATACCGACTATTTGAAAAACACCATCCGCGGACTTCAGGCCGTCGACGGCGCCATTCTGGTGGTGGCCGCCGATGACGGCATCATGCCGCAGACCCTCGAACACCTGGCGCTGCTGCGATTTTTTCGCATCGCCAAGGGGTTCGTAGTACTGAGCAAGATCGATCTGGTGGACGCTGAAACCCAAGAACTCGCCATGCTGGAAATCGAAGAGGCCTTGCAAGGGACGATGCTGGAGGATTGCCCCATCATTCCTTTCTCCGCCATGGATCATACGGGCATCGACCGTATCCGGCAGCATATCGCCGCCATGACTGAGCGGATGGAACGGACAACCGCCCGGGAGCCGTTCCGCTTATGGATCGACCAGGTTACGGTCCGCACCGGGTTCGGGACGGTGATCAGCGGAACGGTCGCATCGGGGAAACTGCGTCGGGACGATATGGTTCAATTGCTGCCGGAGGGCATCGTGACCCGGGCACGGTCCCTTGAGTCCCACGGCCGTAGCGTTGACAAGGTCTACCCGGGCCAGCGCGTCGGTATCAACCTGCATAAAATGCCAGTGACCTCCGTGAGCAGGGGCATGACCCTGGCCGCCCCGGAAGCATTGACGACGGGCTACCTGTTGAATGCGGAACTGCATGTCCTGGAAGGTACTCCCAGCGATCTAACGAACCGGCAACGCCTGAAATTGTATATCGGCACGTCCGCAACCAATGCCATGCTCGTCACCATGGACTCGGCAAACCTGCCTCCGGGCGGACACGGCCTGGTCCAGTTCCGCCTAATGCGACCAGTGGCCGCCGTCCCGCGGGACCCGTTCGTGGTCACCCTGCTGAACCGCAATGTCATTATCGGTGGTGGTCTGATCCTGGAAACGACCCGGCGGAAGTATCGTCCGGCGGCATCGGCCACAACCCTTCCGGTGTTGTCCGCCTTGCGAAAAGGCGACCTTCCCGAATACCTATGCCTGATGTTCAACCCACAGCAGGCCCACCCGCTTTCCGCCCAGGTACTATCGCGCCGGACCGGATGGCCGCCCCTGCGGTTCGAGGCGGAAATCAACGCCCGCGTCAAAAAGGGCACTCTTCTATACATGAAAGGTCTGGGCGCCATTGAAAAAGATGCGCATCGACGGATCAAAACGGCGGTTCTCGGTTCGGTGGAATCCATTTTCCGGCAAGGAACAGCGAAAAAGAGCATCAATGAAAAGGAGATCGCGGATCAGTTGGCACTTAACTTGGAAGAAAATTTCCTGAATGCGATCATCGAAGATCTTTGCCGGAATCGACAGTTGAAAAAGGGTAGCACCGGCCTGGATAATCCCTTTTTCGAGGAGAGTTTTCCGGAAGGGAAGGAAACGCTGATTCGACTGGTGTTGGCGTATGCTCAACAAACCGGCCTGTCGCCATTCAGTGCCGACACAATCTGGAAGCTTCACCAGAAAACGATGGACAAAACAGAAATCCAACAAACCCTTGAATTGCTGGCTACCCAAAAAAGGCTGATCCGCCTGCGGGACAATCGTTTTTTACCCGCGGATTCCCTTGCCCACATCAAGGAACGGGTCAAGGCGGCCATTGAAACCAAAGGCAGCATCACCTTGAAGGACAGCCAGGAGATCCTGGGTTATGGCCGTTGGGGCGGAGCACCTGTCCTCGATTATCTGGACAAAATCGGTTTCACTGTCCGCATCGGTGACAAACGAATGATGCGCCGGTAACGCACGAGCCGACGGTAATTCCTATAAGGGATAACCTAATTTGTAATGACGAATGCAAAGGAAGTGAAATTCATATTTGTCTGCCCGCATAACAACGGGGTGTTTGAAAGTTCGGATTTCAGCATACTCGATAATATGGGCATCACCATTGGCGAAGCCGGCAACAAGTTTTTGGATGCCAAGGTGGCTCTCAACGAAGCTTGTCCGTTCTGCGGCCAAAAGCATGTGTACCATGCCAGCGAGTTGTCATGCCCGTTTACAGGATGAAGCCGAATCGGACGACATCGTCCAGAAGCAACAAATGGTGCGAAAGGTGGAGCAGTCTTCCTTTGAAGCGATGGAGGCGATTGGCGGCACAGGCGATACCTTGACCGGATTGCTGTCCGTACTATGCGGCGCTGAATTGAAACTGACGGATGCAGCGATTCTGGCGGCCATGGTCAACCGCTGGGCCGGCCATTATGCCGATCCAAGTCCGGCCACCCAGGTTATCGAACTGATTGAAAAGATTCCACAGGCCTTGGGGAAGGTGCTCAGTGAACACGTCCTCTCAACAAAGCATCCAGCGCTTCGATGATGACGCCGGTAATGGTGTTGCCGTTGTCTTTGGCATATTTTTCCACCCGTTCCGCCAGGCGGCAGGGGATATGGATAACAAATTCTTGTGTATCGTTCTTACATTGATCGGAGACTGTGTTTTCCGCCATTGAAATGCCCTTTTAATATGTTTCGGGTAACGTTCCGAGATCGTATTTGTAAATTCATCCATTTTCAACGAAAAAGTCATGGCACGCTATCAGATTATTTGAATGCCTTTCGCAAGAAAGCCGGCCCGCTCTGGCGATTGATGAAATGAAGTCGATTAGGGAAAAAAGGTGGGCGGCGGAAAAATGAGAATGACAGCCGATACCAATGTGCTGGTGCCAGCAATCGTTCATGACGACAAGCAGCAGGACCATCTGGCGGCAAAAGCTTTGCATTAAGCTGCGCTTGTCGCTGTACCAGCGCTGCTTCTCTGTGAGTTCGTTTGGGTATTACGGAGAGGCGTTATAAAATTTTCGCTACCGATTAATGCGCTCACATCTTGGATGACGCCGGTCGTCGTGTTTTCTTGTCATCAGGATAAGCCATTCCACTACCTGGCAACACTCTCGAGCAGCCCTTCGATTCTGGTGGTCAACTGCCCGACATCCCCCTGGGAATAGTCGGTTACGATTTTCAGGAACGGCAGCCCATGCTTTTCTTCGATATGCTTTCCCACTTTGAAAGATTCCACATTGTAGCCATGGCAGGCCTGCAGTACGATGTCGATCACGGCCTGGGGTCGATATCTTTCGATCATGCGGTCGAGTTCAACCATTCTTCTGGTATTGGGAGACATGCAGGCGCAGGGGATTTTGAGATATCTTTCAGCAATGGCCCGCAGCGGATCTCCGGTGTTTTCTTCAATCTGTTCATAAAACGGCTTCATGCCGGTGCATGAGTCGAGCGCCACGATGACGCCGCCGGCCGCTTCGATGATTTTGTAGATTTTGGCCGCATCTCCGGCGGTCGGGCATCCTGTGATGAGCACCCGGGGCGCTCCTTTGCGGCCGTGGACATACCCGTTTTCCGCCCGGGATTGAAGTACACGCAGTCCTTTTTTCAGGGTTTCGTTGATCAGCTTGCCGCGGCCCATGGTGGCATAAAAAATGATATCGAGCATTTCCACCCATCCCAGCACGGGATTTTCCATGGCGGAATGATTCAGCATCTGCATGACAATCCGATTTTTTTCGTTGTTTTCCTGGATGGCCTTTTCAATGGCGTCATCATCAGCGCTTACGTTGAAGGTGTTCTCCAGAAATCCCTGGAGCTTTTTGATCATGACCGTCCAGTTCCCCAAGGCTTGCGGCTCATCGCAAAGCTGCGGGAGATCCATGACATGGAGTGGTTTGCGGGAGGCAATCAGTTCGAACATTTTTTTCTTGCCGTCGCAGGTAGTCTCGGCAATAACGGCTTCAGCCGCCCAGTAAAAGGGGCAGGTGTCCTTTTCAATGAAGCCGTAACTGGATTTGATTAACGGGCACAAATTTGCTGGCAGGGTTGCTTCGGCGGTTTCTATGGTTTCATTTGAAAAAGCGCATAACACCGCCGGCACAAGATCATGGGCAGTGATCAGTTCAACCGGCGCATAGCCGCAATAGATACCGACGACATGCTTCCCTTGTTTCTGCTGTCCCTGAATATAGCCGAGCGCTCTTTTCGCGGAAGGCTGGCCGACATATTCATCATCAAAAATGGGTGTTACTGTTGGCATTGTGGTCCCTTTATTCATGGATTATTGATTCCTGTTTTGGCAATGGATCGCGCAGCCCAGAGCCCCCACCAGTTGGGGATCGGGGGGAACAAAAATATCGACGGCCAGGTCTCGGCGCAGCAAGTCCACCACGCACGTATTCAAAGCCACCCCGCCTGCAAACATGATCCTGCCACCGTTGCCGACGCGTTTTAATAGGTTGATCGCCCGGGAGACGATGGACTTATGGATACCCAAGGCAATTTCTTCCCGGGGCACTCCCTGGGTGACCAGCGAGATGACCTCGGATTCGGCGAACACCGTACACATATTGTTGATCGCCTCGGCCCGGCCAGCGGAACTGGCTGCAGTGGCAAAAGCTTCGTAATCAAACCCCAGGGCCGCGGCCATTATTTCCAGAAACCGACCGGTACCGGCGGCGCACTTGTCGTTCATTTCGAATTTGGTCAGGCCGCCCTTACCGTCGATGGCCAGGGCCTTGGTATCCTGGCCGCCGATATCCAGCACTGCCCGGCAGGTCGGATCGATCTGCGCAGCGCCGATGGCAAAGGCCTTCAGCTCGGTGATTACATCACCGTTACGATAGTTCCTGAAAAGATGACGGCCATAACCCGTGGCGGTAATGGTATCGTATTGAACGCCGTCAAGAAGTTCGTCGCACGACACAAGAGGATTGTAGGTACTGGGGACCTTTTTTTGAACCACCATTTCCCCGTTTTCGACCAGAACCAGTTTTATGGTGCGAGAACCGATGTCTATGCCTGCTGATCGCATTATGCTATTCTTTTATTTTTTCATGTGCCTTTTGTAAAAAGGTCTCGTCGACAACATGCACCCGATCCACAGGCGCCTTAATGAACTTGACCTCCAGGCCGAATTTTTCTGCCGCACTGTGGGCCTCTTCCGACATGAAGCCGTCATACGAAAGTGCTCGCAAATTGTGTCTAATGTTCTCCGTGAAAACCTCCGGATCGGCCTGGGGAAAGAGTGGCCTCACGGTTTCGGCGATTTTTTCAGCGGAATGTCCTTTTTGCCAATACATGGCCCGAACCACGGCATTGGTAAATTTCTGTACATTTTCAGGTTTTTTTGCGATATAGTCATCGCTGACCTGTACCACAAAAAGGGGATAGACATCATAGCCCAGCACCTTTCTATGCTGATCCGCATCCGTCATATCCACCAGCAGCGGAAAACCCCGGTTCATCAGTTCGATTTTCATCATATCAATTCCCAGTATGCCTGCCACCTGGCCTTTTTCCAGGGCCGCCAACTCGGAGCCTCTGGGGATATTAACAAAAAAGACATCCTTGTCGGGGTTCAACCCGCCGAACTTGACCACCGCCCGGGCAAAGGAGCGATACGACGAGGCTTCCAGTCCGCCATCGATCCTCTTACCCTTGAAATCAGCGATACTGTTCACACCCTTGGCGCCGATATATGACCAGGGATGTTTGAGCGTCGTTGTCATGATCATTTTTGAGCTTTTTCCTTGTTCACAGGTGCTGAGCACTTGTTCGTAGCCGGTCAAACCGAAATGAGCGCTGCCACTGATAACCGCTGCGCGGACATTGTGTCCCCCCATTACCGTTGTGAAAGACACCTCCAGTCCTTCTTCGGTGAAATACCCCAATCTGTCGGCAATATAGATCGGCAGCCAGGGAACCAGAAAATTGGGTTGCACGATGATGACTTTTTCCAGTTTGCCGCCAAACGCTCCGGTCGCAATCGTCAGTACCGCTAACAGCGCGACCAGAAAAAAAACACTTTTTTTCAAGAAAACCATGATCTGACCTCCTTATTAAGCATTACACATGCCGACTCACCGGTCGCCACCGGAGAAGACATAATTCCAAATATTTAACCAGTTCATTACAAATAACCATAATCAGGGTCATGACCAATATGGTCGACAGTACCCGGGTTGTATCAAACATGTTGCCCGCATATTGGACAAGATATCCAAGGCCCGCCGCTGAGCCGATGTACTCGCCTACGATGGCACCCAGCAGGGCCACGCCTATACCGGTTCGAATGCCGGTAAAGATCCAGGGTAGGCTGGAGGGAAGAATGATTTTAAGGATGATTTGAAAAGAAGTCGCGCCCATCAGGACCGCCGAGTTGATGACCCTTGGCTCAACATTTTTAAATCCACCATAGGCGCTGAAATACATGATAAAAAAAACCCAGATGAAGGATAGAAATATCTTGGACTCGATACCGAGTCCGAACCAGAGAATAAAAAGCGGACCTAACGCCAGCTTGGGTATGCCGTATAAGGCCACTATGACCGGATCGAATATCCTGCCAATCATTTCAAAGCGGCCCATGATAAAGGCAACGATCACCCCTAATACCGAACCGATAAATAGGCCGGCCAGGGTGGCCTGCATGGTGACGGATATATGTGGTAGCACCAGACCAGTTGAAAAAAGCTGATAAAAGTCGATAAGAATCAGTGAGGGGCGGCTGAAATAAAAAATATCAATAATTTTATAGTGAGCGAAAAGCTCCCAAAGCAGGGCCAGCATACCCAGTAAGAAGAAGCGCCAGAGATGGGTCTTGAGTTTGGTGTTTGTCATATTACTCATAGCCTTCCGATTCATCAGCACGGGCGATTTCATCCTTGAGGTCTTCCCAAATCATGCGATTCAATTCGATAAAGGCGTTGCTGAAGCGAATATCATAGGGATTTCTCGGTCTAGGCAGTATAATCGGGTACTGATTTTTTACGGATCCCGGGCATGCCGTTAAAATAACAATGCGGTCCGACATAGTAACCGCCTCGGGCAGATCATGGGTGACGAATACAATCGTTTTACTAGTATTCCTCCAGATTTCGAGAATATAGTCCTGCAGTTTTTCTTTGGTGAAATAGTCCAGAGCTCCAAAGGGCTCGTCCATAAAAATAACTTCCGGATCAACGGCCAGGACCCTGATTATGTCGGCACGTTTTTTCATGCCGCCAGATAGTTCATGGGGGTAGCTTTTCTCAAAACCATAAAGCCCGGCTTTGGCGATGAGATCCCTGGCGACGGCACGTCTCTTCTTTTTCGGCATGCCTCGTATTTCAAGACCGAATTCAACATTGCCCAGAACCGTGCGCCAGGGAAGCAAGGAGTCCTCCTGGGAAATATAGCCGATTTTATTGGTAATTCCAGTTATTTCATCGCCGTCTATAAGGATACTTCCCTTATCTGGCCTAATCAAGCCGGACATGACATTCAGTAGAGAGCTTTTCCCACAGCCGCTTGGTCCGACAATGGAAAGGAATTCATGGTTTTCAACCACAAGATTGATGTTTACTAAACACTCGATGCGCTTGTTACCGGCACCGGTATAATAGTGCCCGATATCCCGAACGATGAATTTTTTGCTTGTCGGTTTTTCACCGCTCATGACCATGCTTGCAGCGTATTGTTTCAAAAAAGTGTCGCCTTTGTATGTTTTAGGGAAAAACAAATTAATTCATAGATACCCACAATATGTCAAATTGAAAATATCAATATTTAAGACCAATAATGAATGCAATAATCAATGGTTCAGGTGCCGGTGTGATTTCTTTGGGCGCCATGTTTCCCAGTACATAGAAATGAATCAGAAAAATTGAATGCCGATTCATGTCCGTGCGGAAATGCACCACTACTTTCTTCCGTTGCTTGGTCCTTTCCGGGATTGGATTGGGAAATTCATTCTTTTTCAGCGAGAATTTCCAAAAAATTTGATTTTGTCCCAGCAAGCGAAACAGTTTCGTTTTGGGACAGATTTTTTGTTTTCAATCTTTCATCTTTCCCACCGACAATATTAAGATCATCATTTTAATCAGCATATTATCATCTATTGATTCATTTTCCCCGTTCCGGATGTAACCCAACCAAACACTCCTTCCGTTCCCGTTCCAGTGTGCCAAGAAGAGCTGAGAGATCAGTTCATGCTGTACAAGAGATGAGGGAGGGCCCCTCGGAATCGACGTGAAGGCGTGGGTTCCAAACCGCCTTAAGCTGCTGTGGTTAAGAGCCATGGTGGTGAGCGTTAAGGAAAAGGTCCTGCTTGACAGGATCAGGTGGGTATCCAAGAGATGAACGAAAGTGAACCGTCGATGAGGTGTCGAAAAGCGGACAGACGTTGTCAAAACCTGAGGGCTGGAGCGTCGCAGGGACAAACCTGGAAGGAACCTTCTTACTGTCCAGGTGGCAACCGGCATAGAGACGGCATGACTTGGATGCAGGCTCTGTACGGAACTTGGGAACCTGTCGTCTCGATGGAAAGGGAGAAACTCAAGTGCAACCACCACGAGAGTGAGAGTACCGAGGCGAGGCACAGGGACGGAGTCACCCGTAGTAGCGTTGAAGGTCCTGTAATAGCACCGGAGCAAAGGGGTGACATTATCCAGTCTGACGTTGCGGGTCAACCGGGAAACGGGAGGAACCCTTACGGTCAGGCAAAGCCGTTTGCGATTACAAAATGGCAGGTGTTCGAGGCTTATAAGCGGGTCAGGGCGAACGGAGGTAGCGCGGGGGTCGACCATCAGAGTCTAAGGGAGTTTGATGAGAACCTGGCCGGCAATCTCTATAAGCTGTGGAATCGCATGTTCTCGGGTAGTTACCATCCACCACCAGTGCGACGGGTGGAGATACCCAAAGGAAACGGATCCTTGAGAGCTTTAGGGATCCCGACGGTATCGGATCGGATCGCACAGATGGTTGTCAAAGTGTCTATCGAGCCAGATTTGGACCCGGTGTTCCACCCGGATTCATATGGTTATCGGCCGGGCAAATCGGCACATCAGGCGGTACAAAAAGCCAAGGCAAGATGTTGGCAGCGGCCGTGGGTTCTGGACATGGATATCAAAGCGTTCTTTGATACCATCGACCACGACCTGCTCATGCGGGCAGTTCGGAAACATGTAAAGCTGAAATGGCAGTTGCTATACATTGAGCGTTGGCTGAAAGCGCCGGTGGAACATCCTGATGGAAGGCTTGAGAAGCGCGATCGAGGAACCCCGCAAGGGGGAGTAATCAGTCCGCTTTTAGCAAATTTGTTTTTGCATTACGCGTTTGATTTTTGGATGACGAATCATTGGCCGAGGAATGAATTTGAAAGGTATGCAGATGATATAATATGTCATTGCAACAGTGAGGGCGAGGCTAGTCGTTTAAAACAGGAACTGACTGACCGTTTTAAATCCTGTGGACTGGCGCTTCATCCGGGAAAAACGAAGATCGTATATTACAAGAGCAGCTACTTTAGACAGAAGTATCCTGAGATATGTTTTGATTTTCTGGGATTCACATTCAGACCCCGGCCGACACGAAGTTATCGTGGAAATCGAATGGTTGGTTTTACACCTGCAATCAGCAGGAAATCCGCCAAGCGAATCAGGGAGGCTATAAGATTTTTGAAGTTGCCGAAAAGGCAGGCATTAAGTCTGGATGATTTATCGGAGCTCATCCGTTCAAGGGTACAGGGATGGATTAATTACTATGGCAAGTTTGGGATAGGTGAACTGAGACGGGTTTTATTTTATCTGGATGACGATATCATCCGATGGGCACAACGGAAATTTAAACGATTGTGCAGGAGAGCTCGTGCAGTGAAATGGCTTAGATATATTCGCAGGATCAAGCCAGTCCAATTTGCACACTGGCGTTTGTATACGACAATGGCTGGATAATAAGAGCCGTATGAATCGAGAGATTCACGTACGGTTCTGTGAGGGCCTGAGGGGGCGGTTCCCTCGGGCTACTCGACCTTTACCCTGTTCCTATTATTGAAATTAGAAAGGCTTCTTTTTGGAACCTGTGGAATCAAAACACGCAAAACCAACAAATGGAGGACCTCATGAAACGGAATCAGGAAAGCATGCATCGGAAGCAGCGGTCCGCAGTACGGTCAAAAACAAGACCCCACGGCCGGGATTTCCATATGAAGCCCGGAGAGGCGTTTTTGTCATACCAAGTCTTCAATTGTGGCTATCTTCCGGAACCGCTGCTGGAAACCGATCTTCTCACCAACACGGAAAAGATTTGCATGACCAAGCTCAATCAATTCAGCGGTCAAAACGGTCAATGCTACCCCTCCCTTCGCACCCTGGCCAAATCCATCAAGATTTCCATGCGCCAGGTGAACCGGGTGATCAATGCGCTCGTGGAGAAGGGGTTTCTCATCAAAAGGGTGCCGACGAACCGCCAAAAAGGTCAGCATCGATCCACCCGGTATTATCATGCGTGGCATCCCATTTACGACGATGCGGTGGTCAACAACCCGCCCCAGCGGCTGACCTTGCCTCCGGAAAACGAGGCAGAAACAATGTCAGTAGAGGTGAGGGATGACAGCCACGGACATTTCCGCCAGGTCATCCATACCGGCAGCCCATGGCGCATTGGTGACGAATCGGCTTTAGACACCGGTGACGGGGAAGCATTCGTCACCGATGGCACCCGAACTAGATCATATGAAATAGAAAATTTTAAAGTAGATCATAAGAAAAAGAACCCGGACCCTCATGACACAGAGAGCGGGATGGGGAATTCTCCTGGATTCCCCACCCCTCCCCCGGAATCCGGACCACCCCTGACGGAAACGGCTTTTGAAAAAGAAAAAGCCGCTTTGCTGGCACGATATACCCCCGCCCAGCAGCATACAATCAAACGATGGATCGATTGCATGAAAAGAGCCCCTGGCAGCGGTCAAATAACCGAGGATTTCATTCTCACGGAGCTGAAAAGATGGAGCGCGGTGGCCCCCGAACATGTGATCAAGGCAATCAGAATTTATATCTTCAAGCGCTATTACCTGAAAAAAAGCGAAATGTTTCTCTGGAGCATGATCCGGGGTTTCTCGCTTGGGGCAACGAAAGAAGCATTCCGAGACACAGAACAACCAGCAGGGGAAAGTGCCATTGCAACGGACCCAGGCGTTTCAAATTTGCCAGAACAGTCACAGCACCCATCAGAAAAGAATCCGGCAACGGTTCCAAGTGACGAATCATGCGAAAGGGGGAATCAGCAATGAAAATGAAAAACTGTGCCCAGACTGTGCCCACGAAACGCCTGTATTCCATCAAGGAGCTGGTCGCCGAAATCGGGGCGACCAAGTGGTTTTGGCGAAGCCAGATCTGGGCCGGGCATCTGCCCGTCATTCAGGTCGGAAGAAAAATGTTCATCGACCGCCAGGATATCGATGCGTTTCTTCAGAAATACAAGCTGCGGAATGAAGAACCGAAGGGGCGCTGATAAATGGATTTCACCTTGAACCACCGGGTCACCTTGGGGTATACCGGCATTGGAAAAGCCTGCGGGCTTTTCCTACGCCATCTTGTGCCCGTCAAGGCGAGATGGAGGTGAGACATGGGCAGTTTGTATCAAAGAGGAGAGGTCTGGTGGATCAAGTATTACCGCAATGGAAAACCCTATCGGGAGAGTTCCAACAGCACCAAGAAGATGGTGGCCAAAAAGCTGCTGGAACGCCGGGAAGGGGAGATCGCCCAGGGCAAGTTGCCGGGGGTGGTTTTTGATAAAGTCACCTTCGACCAATTGGCGGAGGATTTCCTGCGGGATTATCGCATCAACCAGAAGAAATCGCTCAAAAGAGCGGAAAGGAGCGTCAAACATCTCAAGCAGTATTTCGAGGGATACCGGGTTCCGAATATCAACACCCCCCGGATTCAGGCATACGTTGAAATGCGGCTGGGAGAAGGGGCCGCCAATGCCACCATCAATCGTGAGTTGTCGGCGTTGAAGCGGATGTTGAGTCTTGGGGCTAGACAGACGCCCCCGATCGTTGACCGGGTTCCCCACATCCCGATGCTCAAAGAAAACAACACGCGAAAGGGGTTTTTCGAGCATGAGGAATTTTTGGTCTTGCGGGAGGCACTCCCGGACTACCTTAAGGGTTTTGTTACGTTTGGCTACAAGACCGGCTGGCGGGTATCGGAAATCGCCAATCTAACCTGGACGCAGGTCGATAGAACCCTTGGCATTGTTAGGCTTGAGGTCGGAGAGACCAAGAATAACGAGGGCCGAACGATTTATCTCGATGAGGAGCTGAAAGCGATTTTTCATCAACAATGGAATGCCCGGAAACAAAACCGGAAAATACTGCCGTTTGTATTTCCCAACGCGAAAGGGGATGATCAAATCAAACGCTTCGACAAAACCTGGGAAACGACATGCGGCAAAGCGAAGATCGGTAAGCGGCTGTTTCATGACTTGCGCCGGACCGCGGTCAGAAACATGGTCCGTTCGGGTATCCCGGAAAGGGTGGCCATGCTCATTTCCGGCCACAAATCCAGATCGGTTTTCGAGCGGTACAACATCACCAATGATGCCGATCTGAAAGAAGCGGCACGGAAGCAGGCCGAGTACCTCGAATCGCGGATGGGCACAGTTTCGGGCACAATCGTCGATTTCCAAAGAAAAAGGGGTTAGAGCTTGCGCCTCCAACCCTTTAATCTGATTCGCTTTTTCATGGTGCCGAGGGACGGAATCGAACCGCCGACACGGGGATTTTCAGTCCCCTGCTCTACCGACTGAGCTACCTCGGCTCAAAAGACAAATGCTTATTATTCGATGGTCTATTCTTTGTCAAGCCTTTTTGTTTCCCATATCGCCAAAAAGGTATTGAATGACGGCCACGGCCGCCAACGGGGCGGTTTCGGCGCGCAGGATGCGGGGGCCCAGGCCGACGCCTACAAATCCGGCGGCTTTTGCTTGATCGAATTCCGTTTGGGAGAATCCGCCTTCCGGACCGATGATGAAGAAGATGTTGCGGATTGCCGGAAGGTCAGAATTTCTATCGTTCGGGATCGGGTCCACGGCGTTTTCCCAGAAAATCAGTTTCAGATCGCATCCCTGACTCAGTTCCAGCATCTCCGTAAAGGAGCATGGCGGATCGATCCGCGGCGGGGTTCCCCGGCGGCATTGTTTGATGGATTCGCGCGCGATCTTGCGCCAGCGTTCCAGGCGGGTTGCGAAGCGGTCGGAAACGGGGACGGGGATGGAGCGGCTGCTGATGAAGGGAATTACGCGCGAAGCGCCCAATTCGGTTATTTGCCGAATGACGCCGTCCAATTTGCGATCTTTCAGCAACGCCTGGGCAAGGGTCAGGTGGAGGGGCGACTCGTTGCCGGAACGGGTTTTGTCCCCGATGGCTACCTGCACCGCGTCCGTTGAAAACCCGGTGATGACGGCGTCGTATTCAAATCCGTCCCCGTCGAGAAGACGGATGGCGTCGCCGGTTTTCAGTCGCAGCACTTTCCGGATGTGTCGGGCGTCGGTTCCGGCAATTGTCGCGGACCGGCCCTGAACAGCCTCTTTTTCAACGAGAAAACGCCGCATGGGTAGAAGCCCTCCCCTGGATGCAAAAACAATATGGAACTGGTCGCCATCGCCGAAATGGGAAACGAATACTAAATTATGATGATCCCGGGTCGAAGTAAATGCCTTTTTATGGGAAGGCTCCCTGGTAAATGCCTTGACACATTGTACACCGTATGTTAATTTCCCAAAAATTATAGGGGCTTGATCTAATTTTTCAAAATTCCACCATGTTGAGGCTCACTTGAGGGAGCGGCATCCTTATGACAGATATGAATGAAGCCGGAAAAAAAAGCAAACCATCGGATTCATCCGAGGACGAGATTATTGAACTGACCGATATCCTGGTCGAAGATGACGGTGATGAAGCGGATGATGTGATTGAGCTGACCGATGTTGTTGCCGAGCCGGAATCCGATGAGGGAGAACTTATCGAGCTGGAAGATGTGATGGATGTATCCGAGGAAGAGGACATTCTCGAACTGACCGATGTCGTTGCCGAGCCGGAATCCGATGAGGAAGAACTTATCGAGCTGGAAGATATGGTGGAGGCGTCCGAGGAAGAGGACATTCTCGAATTGACCGATGAGGTTGCCGAGCCGGAATCCGATGAGGAGGAACTCATCGAGCTGGAAGACATGGTGGAGGCGTCCGAGGAAGAGGACATTCTTGAATTGACCGATGTTGTTGCCGAGCCGGAATCCGATGGGGACGAACCCATCGATTTGGATGAGATGTTGGAAACGTCGGAGAAAACCTCCGAGTTGCTCGATACCATCGAACTTCCGCAACCCGATGAGGAGGAGTTCATCGATCTGGATGATGTAGCGGAAGCGTCGGAGGAAGAAGAAATTCTGGAACTGGTCGATACCGTCGAAGAGCCCCTGGCAGATGATTCCGATGAGTTGGAGATGGCGGAGGATATCGGCATCCAGGCGGATGCGGAACCGGAGTCGGTTGTTGAGGCGGCGGGAATGCCTTCTATGCCGCCATCACGGAAGATCGACACCCCCATCCCCATCGGATTGGAAGATACGATCGAATTGACATCCGAAGAGGCCGCCGCTTTTGAGTTCGATGATGCCGGCGCCGCTTCCGCATCCTCCCCTGAAGTCGATGAGGAACTGCTGGAACTGATCGAGAGCGCTGACGGCAAGGATCTGAATGCGCTGTTGGATGAAATTCCGGACGAAATCGCGGAAGGGTTGGAAACAGCCGGAGAAGGAGGGGAACCGGAAGAAGAATCCCTCGATGACCTGGGCGAAATGGAAGGCGATTTGCTGGAGGTTGAGGGAGAATTCGATCTGGGCGAAGAGAAGGCGTCCGCCGATACGGGTGAAAAAGAACAGGGTTTTGCCGATTCCCTCGGTGTCGATCTGGTGTCGGCGCTGACGCCTTCGGATGAACAGCCCGCAAGGGAAAAGGAAGAAGCGACCGTTCTGGATAAACCTGGCATGGTTTCGGTTCATGTGCAGGATAATCGGCCGGATGGAAAGCCGATTGATTTTAAATTCGAATCCCGTCTCCATCCCGGCGAGAAAATTTATCGGGAAAAATATGTCGGACCGGATTTGACCGTCATACCCCGGGCGGATTTGGAAAAAGCGATTCAGCAGGTGGTCCGGGAGATGTATGGCGAAAAAATCGATCAGATGCTGGCGGATGTCATTCAGAAGGTCGTAAAAGAGGAAATCCGAAAAATCAAGAACGTCCTTCTGGAAGAGTAGCTTCAACAGCCGGCCGAAGGTTTCGTTCCTCGGCGGTGAAAGCGTTTTTCTTTCAAGCGAGCATCATAACAAAACCGCGCAGGGTGGCCAGGACAAGCACCGGGCCGGCATCCAACAACAGAAATGATGACGAAATATTTCCAGGGGGTTATTCGATAATCCCCTTTTTGCTTTTTTGATTTACCGAAATGCGGAGATGGACAAAGAGGTTGCCAAATGAGTGACGGTACGATGGAAAGTGCATTGGAAAAGGGCTACGAGCCCCATGAAGTGGAGAAAAAATGGTATGAATTCTGGGAAACGGAAGGATTGTTCGCCGCCCAGGAAACAAGTGATCGGCCGGGATACGCCATCGTCATTCCGCCGCCCAATGTCACCGGTGTGCTGCATATGGGGCATGCCCTGAACAATACCATGCAGGATGTGCTGTGCCGGTATCGGCGGTCGCGCGGCGACAACGTGCTGTGGATGCCGGGAACGGATCACGCCGGCATCGCCACCCAGAATGTGGTGGAAAAGAAATTGGCCGCCGAGGGCACCAACCGGGAAGCGCTGGGTCGCGATAAATTCATCGAAGCCGTCTGGCAGTGGCGCGAAAAATACGGCAGCGCCATTATCAACCAATTGAAACGGTTAGGGGCGTCCTGCGATTGGAATCGGGAGCGATTCACCATGGACGAGGGACTGTCCCGCGCCGTCCGCAAGGTGTTCGTGGAACTCTATGAGGCGGGGCTGATTTATCGCGGCCAGTATATCATCAACTGGTGCCCGCGTTGCAACACGGCCTTGTCCGATCTTGAGGTGGAACATGAGGAGACCGCCGGTCGCCTCTATCACATCCGGTATCCCCTGATCGACGGTTCCGGCTATCTGGTGGTGGCCACCACCCGTCCGGAAACCATGTTGGGGGATACGGCCGTGGCGGTCAATCCGGAGGACGAGCGCTATGGGAGCATGACGGCCGGTCAAGTGGAACTCCCCCTCACCGGGCGCCGGATTCCCGTTATCCGGGACAACTACGTGGACATGTCTTTCGGCACCGGCGCACTTAAAGTGACGCCGGCCCATGATCCCAACGATTTCGAGATCTGCGGCCGTCATCATCTGGACATCGTACGGGTCATCGGAAACGACGGCAAGATGACCGATGACGCCGGCCCGGGGTATGCCGGCCTGGATCGGTATGATTGCCGCCGGAAAGTGGTGGCCGATCTGGAAGCAAAGGGGTTGCTGGAAAAAATCGACGAGCACAATCACAGCGTCGGACACTGCTATCGCTGCAAGGACGTGGTGGAACCGAATTTGTCCAAGCAGTGGTTCGTGAAAGTCAAACCATTGGCGCAAGAGGCCATTGCAGCCGTGGAAGACGGTCGCACCCGCATCCTGCCGGAAACCTGGACCAAGACTTATTTTGAGTGGATGTACAATATCCGCGACTGGTGTATTTCGCGGCAGATCTGGTGGGGACATCAGATTCCCGCCTGGACCTGCGGCGGTTGCGAAGAGGTCGTGGTGGCCATGGAGGCGCCCGTTGTTTGTCCGGCATGCGGCGGCAAGGAACTGGTCCAGGAGACGGACGTACTGGACACCTGGTTCAGCTCGGCCCTATGGCCGTTTTCCACTATGGGCTGGCCGGATGAGGCCGCGCTATTGAAGACCTTTTATCCGACTTCGGTATTGGTCACGGGTTTTGATATCCTTTTTTTCTGGGTGGCCCGCATGATGATGATGGGGCTGTATTTCATGAAGGATGTACCCTTCAAGGAGGTGTACGTCCATGCCCTCGTGCGGGATGAATACGGAAAGAAGATGAGCAAGTCCAAGGGCAATGTCATCGATCCGCTGGAAGTCATCGAGAAATACGGCACCGACGCCTTCCGTTTCACCCTGGCCGCCTTCGCCGCCATGGGACGCGATATCAAGTTGTCCGAGGCGCGGGTGGAAGGATACCGGCATTTCATCAACAAGCTCTGGAATGCGGCCCGTTTCGCCTTGATGCATATCCAGACGCACCAGGAGCCCATCGATCGGGATCGGATTTCACTGCCGGATCGCTGGATTCTGTCACGACTGAGCCGCGTGACGACCCAGACGGCCGAGGCCATAGATAGTTATCGCTTCAACGATGCCGCCGGCGCCTTATACAAATTCGTCTGGCACGAATTCTGCGACTGGTATCTCGAAGCCGCCAAGCCGGCCTTGAACGGTAAAAACGGCGACGGGCCCCAGCAGGCGACTCGGACCGTATTGTGGCGGATTTTTCATGATACCCTGATTTTACTGCATCCGTTTATTCCCTTTGTGACCGAGGAGCTTTGGCACAAACTGCCCGGCACCGACGGTTCGATCATGAAGGCGGCGTTCCCGGAAGGAGCGGACACCGGCGCGGAAGTCGTCGTGGATCCGGAGGCGGAGACGCAAATGACCCTTCTCGTGGATATCATCACCGCCATCCGCAATATCCGGGGAGAAATGAACATTGCTCCTTCCCTGGCGCTGAACGCGACGATCCAATCGGCCCATGAGGACATTCGCAGTTCGATCACGGCAAACGGGGATCTCATATCGAATCTGGCGCGGCTCGGGACGCTGACCGTCAATCCCCCCGGAGAACGGCAAAAGTCGGCAGCCACCGCGCTTTTCGAGGGCGGGACCATTTACGTATCCCTGGCCGGCGTGATCGATTTCTCCCAGGAGGCCAAGCGGTTGGAAAAAGAGCTGGATAAAGTGGCCAAGGATTTGGAAACGACGGCCAAAAAGCTGGAGAACAGGGACTTCATGGATAAAGCCCCCGAACACGTGATTGAAAAAGTGCGCGCCAGTTACGATGTCCTGCGGGAAAAACAGCAGAAATTGAGCCACAACCTGGAGCGGATCAAGTCGTTGCAGGAGAACTGAGAGTTCGATCATGTTTATCAAACAACTCATCGACCTGGCGATTCATGAAGATATCGGACCGGGGGATATCACCACCGACTATCTGATTCCGCCCCAACAGGAAGGCACGGGACTGATCCTGGCCAAACAGCGATTGGTGCTGGCCGGGGCGGACGTGGCCGCGCAAGTGTTCGCCGCCATGGATGCCGACCTCTGCTTGACATGGTTGAAACAGGACGGCGATTGGGTGGAGGCAGGGGAGAACGTGATGATTGCGGAAGGGAATTTGGGCGCGCTGCTCAAGGGGGAACGCATCGCCCTGAATTTTCTGCAACGGCTTTCCGGGATCGCCACCCATGTGCGTGGGTTCGCCGATGCCGTGGCGGATCTGCCCGTTCGACTGGTGGATACCCGTAAGACTACTCCCGGCTGGCGGGTGCTGGAGAAATACGCCGTTCGAGTGGGCGGGGCCCATAATCACCGCATGGGATTGTTTGACGGCGTGCTCATCAAGGACAACCATATCGCCGCCTGCGGCGGTATCCTGCCGGCCGTAAAGCGGGCGCGCGACCAGGTTCATCATCTCGTGAAGATTGAAGTGGAAGTATCCAATTTGATCGAAGTGGAAGACGCGTTGCAGGCCGGCGCCGATGTGATCATGCTCGATAACATGGACAACGATCACATTCAACTGGCCGTCACCCGGATCGCCGGGCGGGCCTTGATCGAGGTTTCCGGCAATGTGACCATGGCGCGTCTGCGGTATCTGGCGGCCACCGGAGTCGATCTGATTTCGGTCGGTGCGTTGACCCATTCGGCCGCGGCAGTGGATCTGAGCATGCGTATCCATCGCAAAGGAGCGTAAGCGATCAACTATGTCGGATTCGGGGCGGCGACATTTGCAGGGTGACCGGCAGACATGATTCCCATTCGCGACACCATCCCATCCAAAAACAATCCCGTTGTCAACCATGCCATCATTGGGTTGAATGTTCTCGTATTCCTGTTTCAACTGGCCCAGGGGGCCGAACTGGACCGTTTCATCTATATTTACGGGCTGGTGCCCGCCCGTTATTCCATTCCGCGTCTATCGGCGTATTTCAGCGGGGGACAGCAGGCGTTTTCCCTGGTCAGTTTCATGTTTCTGCATGGCGGATTCTGGCATATTCTGGGCAATATGTGGTCGTTGTATATTTTCGGGGACAACGTGGAAGATCGTCTGGGGCCGTTGCGCTATCTGGTTTTTTACCTGTCGTGCGGCCTGGTTTCCGGTTTGTGCCATCTGTTTCTGAACCTGCATTCAAATGTGCCTACCATCGGCGCCAGCGGCGCCATTGCCGGCGTCATGGGCGCGTATTTCATTCTGTATCCTTCCGCGAAAATTCTGACCCTCATCCCCATCATCATCATTCCCTGGCTGGTGGAAGTTCCCGCCTATCTCTTTCTGGGAATCTGGTTCGTACTGCAGATGATGAACGCGGCCGGCAGCCAAGCCGGGGGCATCGCCTGGTGGGCCCATATAGGCGGTTTTCTCGGCGGGATCGTTTTGCTGAAAGCGTTTTTGGCCTATCCCCATATCGGCGCCAACGAGCGGATCCAGCGGGCAACGGTCAAGAAAAGAAGTCACCGCCTGCAAGCGATTCGTCCCCAGAGCCGGGGAGGGGACGACCCCCATTTATACGGCGAAATCGTGATTACTTTCTATGAAGCCCTGACCGGAACCCGGAAGCTGGTGAACATTCCCTGGGGGTTTCATAACCGCATGTTCAACATCGCCGTGCCCAAAGGAGCCCGCAACGGGAGTACGCTGCGGTTACGGGGCCTGGGGAAGGCATTGCCGGACGGCCAGCGGGGAGACCTCTACCTGCGGGTGGTGGTCCAGGCCCAACCCGCCTAATTCAAACAACCGATTTCGAATGTCAAGTAAAGACGAACGCATGTGCGGTTCGTGGGTGAATTACGAAGCCGATGTCTGTTTGTCGGCAAACCCCGGCTTGACTGAAAATATCCATGGGGTCGGTGACCGTGGAGGCCATGGCGCCTTCCAGGGCCAGAATGGTCACGTTTTTCATGATGGGCGCCTTTTTTCAGGTGCGGCGGATCCAGTCGATTACGACGGTCGCGAATTCCCGGCCGCAATCTTCCTGTAGAAAATGCCCGCCGCCGGTGATAACGGTATGGGGTTGACCGGCGGCACCGGGAATCAACTTATGGAATACCTTGTCACCGCCCCGGGTGATGGGGTCCTTGTCGCTGAAGGCGGTCAGAAAGGGTTTGCGGAAGGATTGAAGCACCTGCCAGGCTTCCCGGTTGGGCTGGGCGGACGGATCGTCCGGCGACGTCGGCACCAGGGAGGGGAAAATTCTAGCGGCTTCCTTGAAGGTATCATCGGGAAAAGGCGCATCATAGGCGGCGACCACCTCCGGCGAAAGGGGGGTTGCACACCCCCCGCTCACGATCGCCCCCACCGGAAATTCGGGCATTTCCCGGGAAAGCTGTTGCCATTGCAGGAACGCTTCGGGCATTTTTTGATCGCCAGTGGGCATGCCGGTGTTGGCGACGACGACGCGGGCAAACCGCTCCGGAACGGCCGCCACCAAGCGCAGGCCGATCAGTCCGCCCCAGTCCTGGCAGACCAGTGTAATCCCATCCAGACCCAGCAGATCCAGAAAATGTCGCATCCAGTATACATGGCGCTCATAGGTATAATCATCCCGATGGGCCGGCTTGTCCGATCGTCCGAAGCCGATCAGGTCCGGTGCGACGGCGCGGCATCCCGCCGAGACGAAAATGGGAATCATCTTGCGATACAGATAGGACCAGGAGGGTTCGCCATGCATCAACAGAACCGGTAAGGCGTCCCGGGGACCTTCATCGACATAGTGAACCCGCAGGCTGCCGCCGTCATCCTCCGGTATATCCAGATAATGGGGAGCAAAAGGGTAACCCGGCAAATGCTGAAATCGGTCGTCCGGTGTTCGCAGGATTTTCATGGTCGGCCTCCTTGGCGTGTATGTCCGGGACGCGATGGGCAAAAGAGATGCGAAAAGCCCCCGGCTTTTTCGTTTGGAAACCCGAGTGTACGATTCCGGCAATGATGTGTCAATACGATCATAACCGCATTCCCTTTTACCCTGAAAGATCGACCCCTAAAGGCAATCCCCATGAAGGAAACAAGAATTTGATTCTTCAATTGATTCGTGATAAATCATAGACAGTCGGACCGGGCGTAGGTGGATCGCCCACCAAAATGAAAAGGTCATCAGGATCCCGGCCGATCGGCACCCATCCCAGTAATGACGGTTATCCGTAAACCCACATTATCACAGCCGGTAACAGAAAACGGATGAGGACGATTCCGGAATACCCGCTACAGGAAATTATCGACGAAAGTCGGGAGGCATTACTGTACCGCAGCCGCAGGCCTGAGAACAAGACCGCCTGCCTGGTAAAAGCCTTCAAGACATCCAACCCTTCGCCGTCGGTCCTGGCCAGATTCACTCGTGAATACGACGTCATCCGAACCCTGAATGTCGACGGCATCCTGAATATCATCGATGTGCTCATCAAAGAAGACGGCATCGCCATCATTCTTGAAGATTTTCAAGGTCGGCCGCTGCCGCTGGGCGGCAGAACCGGCAATCCGTTCTCCGTGGAGGCGGTCCTGAAAATCGCCGTTCAGCTGGCCGAGACCATCGGCCAATTGCACCAGGCAGGTGTGGTTCATGGAAACATTCGTCCACGCAGCATCTTGATCGATTCTGACGACCGTCTCGTCAAGGTAACGGGTTTCGGGGTCGAGGCGGAATTGAGCGTGGGAAATAACGACAGTTATCATCCGGAAACGATCCGGGGAACCCTCGCGTATATTTCCCCGGAGCAGACCGGACGGCTGAAACAGCCCGTGGGCGAAGGAACGGATTTTTATTCGCTGGGAGTCGTCTTTTATGAAATGCTCACCGGCAGGCTGCCTTTTATCGCAACGGATCCATCGGCGCTGATCCATGCGCATATGGCGGCAGCACCCATGGCGCCTGGAAGATTCAATGAGGCCATTCCGGCGGTTTTGTCCGACATCGTCATGAAACTGCTTTCCAAAAACCCGGAAGAACGGTACCGGAATGGATTCGGTCTGATGCATGATTTACGGGAATGCCTCGACCGGTTTGAGCGGCAGGGTGTGATCGCTCCCTTTTCCCTCGCGCAAAAGGACTTCTCATCCCATTTTTGTATTTCCCGGAAAATGGTCGGAAGAGAGGAAGAGATCGAAACCCTTCAACAGGTATTTGACCGAGTCGAAACGGGTCGAAGCGAATGCGTTTTGGTGGGGGGGGCGACCGGAATCGGTAAATCCGCGACGATTCATGAATTTCAAAAACAAATGCCGGCGGGAGACGTCTATTTCATTTCAGGGAAATATGATCAATTCCGCTCCCAGGAGCCATACGCATCGCTTTACCAGGTGTTACGAGATCTGGTTCGGCAGGTGCTGGCGGAAAGTCCCCGGTCGATCAAGGAATTGCAGAAGCGTCTGTCCGTCGCCCTGGCCCCCAATGCCCGAATTGTCACGGATGCGATTCCGGAACTCGAGCTGATCATGGGTGAACAACCGGCGATCCGTCCCCTTGGCATTGAAGAGGAGAAGAACCGATTCGATCGGGTCTTGAAAAATTTCATCCGCGTGTTTGCCACGGCTTCCCGGCCGCTGGTGGTATTTATGGATGATTTGCAATGGGCCGATGAGGAGAGTCTACGGTTCATGCGCCATATCGTCGGAGAGGAAGCCATCGGCCGTTTGATGTGGGTGGGCGCCTATCGGGATGTCTCCGCAGGGGAAGACACGGAACCCTCGGATTTGCCCGAGGAAATGCGGAAAATCGGCTGTCGGGTCACCTACCTTCGGATGCGACCCATGAATCTGCAGGAAGTGAACACGCACATATCCGGAATTCTCAATTGTGAACCGCGTCAAACTCTATCTCTGGCGGAACTGATTCATTCCAAAACCCGCGGCAATCCGTTTTTTGTCAATCAGTTCATGAGCGCCCTCCATGAAAACCGGCTGTTTATCTTTTCACCAACCACGGGTTGGCAATGGGATATCCGGGCAATCCAACAGCAGGAAATGGCGGAGAACGTTGCCGCCCTTCTTGCGGATCGCCTGGCGGCTTTGCCGGAGTCCACCCGGGAACTTCTGAAAATATGCGCCTGTGTCGGTGTGCGCTTCAACCTCGCAACCGTTGCCGCCGTTCTGGATCAACCCATGGCGTCGGCCTTGTCACATCTTCAGCCGGCGATTTCGGAGGGCCTCGTCGAGCGCACGGAGGATACCTACTATTTTACCCACGACCGGATTCAGGAGACCGCCTATGAAAGGATACCGGAAGAGGATCGCTCCTTTCTGAATTATCGCATCGGGAAGCAGATCTTGAGCCGGATGGACGCCCGGGGAGACAGAAGTAAGTTGTTTTTCGCGGTCAATAAACTCAACCAGGGAATTTCCTTCATCCGCGACCCGAAGGAAATCGCCTCTCTTAGAAACTTGAACATGGAGGCCGGCCAAAAAGCGAAAAATGCCGCCGCGTATGTCAAAGCGGCCGATTTTTTTCGAACGGCCCTTCGACTACTGCCGGCCGATGCCTGGCGGACCGAATACGAAACGAGTCTGGCCGTGCACCTGAATCTGGCCGTATGTGAACACCTGAGTCACCGTTTTGATACAGCGGAACAGCTGTTCGATCTGGCGCTGGGAAAGGCCGTTTCCCACAAGGATCGGGCCGAGGTATATAACCTGAAACTGCTGATGCTTGCAAATCTGACGCGTTTTCGCGAAGCATTGGAAGCCGGACGTCAGGGCTTGAAGCTGCTGGGTGTGAAACTGCCGAAAAACGGCGGTAAATGGTCCATCCTATGGCTCGTTGGGCGGATTCGTTTCGCCGTGGGCAGGCGGCAATCCCAGGAGCTTCTGGATTTACCGATCATGACCGACGAATCCGTGTTCCTTTCCATGAAAATTTTGATGAACATGACCATGTCGGCCTATTTCATCAGCACGGATTATAGTATTCTCATCGCGCTGAAAATGATGGAACTGTCGTTGAAGCATGGAAATTCGTCTATTTCTCCATACGCGTACGCCATCTACGGCGTCACCATGGGTTCCGGTTTCGGCAAGTACGCCATGGGAGTCCGATTCGGCCAGATAGCTCGGAAACTGCACCATAGACTGGGCCTGGTGGAAATCGAAGCCAAGATTCTCCTGATCGTGGGCGGCGGTATCCTGGTATGGAATCGACCGGTGGGCGAGGCACTCGGGTTGACCCGAAAAGCCCTGGACGCGGCCATGGAAAATGGTGATTTGAACAGCGCCATATACGCCGTGCAGTCCATCGTGATTCTCATGACCCACCAGGGAACGTCTCTGGATGAACTGACCAGCGAATGCAAGCGGCACTTGGATTTCATTGCGCGGACGAAAGATCCCGGCGCATTGAATTCATTGTTGTCGATCCTGCAATTCGCCAAAAGCCTGCGGGGTGAGACCGCCTCACCATTCAGCATGGATGACGAATCCTTTACCGAGTCCGATCATATCCGCAATATGAAGGACGATGGGATACCCATCATCCTCGGGCGGCATTATATATTGAAAATGCAGCTCCAGTACCTCCAGGGACGATACGACCAGGCGTTTCAATCCGCCCTGGAATCGGAAAAACGGATCGGCTATTCCATGGGAATGATCGTCATGGCGGACCATTATTTTTACATGGCGCTGATCGTCCTGGAGCTTCTATGGCATGCCGGCGCCGGCAGAAGGCTGCGGCTGCTGAAAAAAGCGGCGACTTGCCGAAGAAACTTGAAACGCTGGGCCCGCATCTGCCCGCAGAATTTTCGTCACAAGCACCTTCTGGTCAGCGCTGAAACGGCCCGACTGAAAGGTCATGAACGACAGGCCATGAATGCATACGACCAGGCGGTTTCTGCCGCCAGGGAAAACGGATATATCCAGGATGCGGCCCTGGCGGATGAGCGTGCCGCTTTGTTCTATCTGAATATCGGTCTCGAGAGGCTTGCGGCGCCCTTGATGAATGAAGCGCGAAACAGCTATTTGCGATGGGGGGCGAGAGCAAAAGCCCGACAGTTGGAACAGCGCTACCCTTACCTGATGAAGGAGTCGGTCTTGCGGGAATCCGTCGCGGAAGAAGATCACCGGGCGGTGATCTTGTCCACCATCGATCTGAGAACCCTGCGAAGCGCCTTGAAAACCCTCGCGGAAGAAACCATTCACAGCCGGATGGTGGAGAAGACCATCCGAAACTCCATCCAGATTGCCGGCGCACAAAGAGGCATCCTGATCCTCCGAAACGAAGCCAAGGAACTGTATATCGAAGGGGAGGGCTCCGTGGACCGGGCCGAGGTGACCATTCTGCAATCGATCCCTCTGGAGTCGTTTCCCGATATTTCCCAGGCGGTGGTCAACTATGTACGCCGGACCGGCGAAAACATCGTTGTTCACAGTGTCGAGGAACCACAAAAAATGCTTCCCCAGCTGTTCACCGATCCGTATATTCAAAGAACCGGCGTCAAATCACTCCTTTGTCTTCCCATCCGAGTCGCTACCGGTTCGGAAAAGGAAATGCTCGGTCTGGTTTACCTTGAAAACAGCCGCGCCACCCATGCGTTCACCAGCGATATCGTCGAGATGCTGGAAATTATCTGTTTATCGGCGGCCGGCCGATTGGAACTTTCCCGCAAGGCGGTCAAGGACGGGCTGACCGGCTTGTATAACCATGACTATTTTCAGAACGTGCTGCGGCAGGAGATGATTCTGTCCCAGCGACAGAACCGGCAGTTGTCCCTGCTGATGATCGATATCGACCATTTCAAGCGTTTCAACGATACCTGGGGACACCAGGTGGGTGATGCCGTACTGCAGCAGGTTTCCACGGCCATCGGCACCGTCTGCCGCAAATCGGACATTATCGCCCGGTATGGTGGAGAGGAAATAGCGATTATTTTGCGCGAGACCGACGCCCATACGGCTTTCAACCTGGGGGAAAAGCTCAGAAAAACCATCGAAGAGCTGGGGGTTCCCCATCCCGGGCGGCCGGAAGAAATTCTCCGGGTCACCGTGAGCCTGGGCATTGCCGTCTATCCGCTGGATGCGGCGAACAAGAACGGTCTGATCCAAATGGCGGACGAGGCCCTTTACCGTTCCAAGGCAAGGGGGCGGAACCGGGTCACGGGAAGGCATGAACGTGTCGGGTGATCGAGAAACAGACCCGCTTTCCGCGCTTTATTGTTTCATGGCCGCCAGGGTGTTTTTCAGGTTTCTCCGAGTGGATTCGTTGGCCGGGTTGAGTTCCAGTGTCGAGACCGGTTTCGCGGTGTTGACGATTGCTTTCCATATTCTCTCGAACGCTCTTCCCGTTGGACATCGCATGACATTGTTGCGCGAGAAGAATACCAGGGAAAACCGATGTCGTAAAGAACTTCTGATTGGACTTGACATGTTTTTGTGGAGAGGATACGCAGGATAAAGGGATGCCTGTTGAAATGATTTTTCAATGAAACCGGTACGGATTTCGCGACAGTTGGACGGAGGTGAACCATGTTGGTGCGGATTGACGGAGTGCAATTTCATCTGGACGATAGTGGGGAAGGTGAACCGATCCTGCTGCTGCACGCAGCGGCCAGTTCCGGCATTCAATGGCTGAAAGCCAAAACGGCGTTGAATTTTCGGAACCGTATTCTCATCCCCGATCTTCTCGGCGAGGGCAGGACACCGGGCCGGAAGGACTGGTCCGATCTCCTGGAAGAGGAATGCCGGATGATTCGGGCCCTGATCGAGTCCACTGGTGGTCCGGTGCATGTGGCGGGCCATTCCTACGGCGGCGTCATCGCCATGCGCCTTGCCCTTCAATACCCCCATCTGTTCAACAGCCTGGTGCTGATCGAGCCGGTGGCGTTCAATCTGTTGGCGACCTATCCCCGGAACGCAGACTTCGCCGAGCTGATGGCGGTCAAAAAAGCCTGTCTGTCCGCGGTGGAAGCGGGCGATCTGCAGGCGGCGGCCCATTTTTTCGTTGCCTATTGGAGCGGCGAACAGGCCTGGGACAGTCTTTCGAATCCCGTCCGGCAAGTATTGGCGGCGGGGATGGAAAAAGTCGTCCGCGGGTGGGACGCCATTTTTTCGGATACATGGCGCCTGTCCGATTTCCGGAACATCACGGCGCCGACGATCATGGTCTCCGGAAATTGCAGTCCCTTGCCGATCCAGTGGGTTGTCCGGCAGCTGGCGGAGACCATTCCGGCAGCGGATTTCGTTCAAATTAAAAACGCCGGGCATATGTCTCCGGTAACCCATGCATCCGAAATCGTCCGAATCATCCAGACCCATGTAGAGAATATCAGCCGGATGAGAAATCTCCTGCAGCCGCAATCGGCGACGGAGTGGACGTTGAAAACGGAAACAATCGCAACAAACTTCCTTTACCCCGGAGTCCGGGGCGTCCCGAAAGGCCATGGGGTGGACGGATAAAATGCCCCCCCGGTGGCCGATGGCGTCCTCCCGGTCACCGGGGCCGGCGATCCTCCCATCCGTCAAGCCATGGTCCGACGGCGCCGTTCCCAACATGCTGTATTTGCATATTCATTGACATTTACCCCCTTCTTCGAATATACTGGCGATCAAAACACAATCTTGTCGAGCGTTCACCTTTCCGCTTTGCGCTTTATGCGTTGAGCGTTGCATTTTTGTTACTATTTCAGTCGTACTGTCTGGATCATTACAATCCCCTTTACACGATTTTGTAAGGAGTTTTCGGCTTCCGTACCCATCAGTCTCGATTTATTTCGGCGCGTTCATCGGTTTACGAGCGCGTGCGGACATTTGACGTGTTTGCCCACGAGCGGTGAAGCGCTTTATGCGGGCCTATCTTGCAGCCAATTTGGAAGGGCGCGTGAACATGAACGAGATTTCCTCCTACAGCGCGTTGGAAACAATAGAAGACAATGCGTACCGCACCGTTTTTCGGGCCAAAGGGCACGATCCGGAACAAACCGTCATCATCCATCGCTTGAAAGTCCTATCCGCCTCCAGAGATGAAGAGGCTCGTTTTGTCCGGGAATACGATGTCATCTGCAAACTGCACATTGCGGGCCTTTTGCGGATCCATGGAGTGCATAAGTGTGAAGGCGGTTATCAGCTGATAGTCGAAGATGTTCAATGGGTTTCCCTGAAGCGAATGATCTCCTCCCAGCCGCTGGAGACCCATGCGTTTCTGGAAATCGCTATCCGACTTTCGGAGACATTGGGGAGCTTGCATCAGGAGAATATCATCCATGGAGCCGTGCGTCCGGAACACATCCTGGTGGATTCGACAAGCTTTCAGGTCAAAATGTTCGGATTCGGCATCGAGGCGCTGTTGACCCATGAAAACCGGAAGATCAATGCGCCCGAATATGTCAGCGGAATATTGCCGTATACATCGCCGGAACAGACCGGCAGGATGAACCGGAATGTGGATTACCGGACGGACATGTACTCTCTGGGAGTGACGTTGTATGAAGCCCTCACCGGCCAGTTGCCGTTCCGGTATGACGATCCCATGGAACTGATCCACGCCCACATCGCCCGGATCCCTCGTGCGCCACATGAAGTCAACCCCCGAATTCCCGTTGCCATCAGTGAGATCATCATGCGGCTGTTGTCGAAAACCGCTGAAGAGCGATATCAGAACAACTTCGGCCTGATGGCCGATTTTACCGTTTGTCGCGACGAATTGGCGCGTTCGGGACGGATCGCGCCTTTTGAATTGGGCCGCAAGGATATTTCCATGCGGTTCAATATCCCCCAGAAATTGGTGGGGCGCGAACCGGAAATTGCCAGGTTGCTGGCGGTTTTCAACCAGGTCGCCGGAGGGCGGTGCGAGATGATGCTGGTGTCTGGCTATCCGGGAATCGGCAAGTCGGCGCTGATCCATGAGATCCACAAACCCATCGTTGCCCGTCGCGGCTATTATATCTCCGGCAAATATGAGCAGTTTCGCCGGGATGTTCCCTACAATTCCATTATTCAGGCGTTTCAGAACCTCATGATGCAGATTCTGACGGAGGATGCCGTCAGAATCGAGGAATGGAAGGAGCGCTTGCGGAGCGCTCTGGGACCCAACGGGGATGTCATCACGGATGTGATTCCCCATGTGGAATTGCTCATCGGTCCCCAACCCGAGACCCCCAGCCTCGGACCGGAGGAAAGTCAGAACCGGTTCAATATGGTGTTCAAGAATTTCGTTAAAGTTTTCGCTCAGGAGCGCCACCCGCTGGTATTGTTCCTGGATGATCTGCAATGGGCCGATACGGCCAGCCTGAATTTGATACGGACCATCATGACCGATGAGGATATCCGTTATCTGTTCATCATCGGCGCCTACCGACACAATGAAACAGAGGATACCCATCCGTTGCGGCGAACACTTGAAGAAATCGGCCGGAACGGCGGCGTTTTTCATGAAATCTTTTTGAACCCTCTGACGGAGAGGAACGTTCAGGATCTCATTCTGGAAATCATCAAGTCGGATGCAACGGCGATCCTGCCGCTGGCTCGCCTGGTACATGACAAGACCGGCGGGAATCCGTTTTTCGTCAACCAATTCCTCAAATCCCTGTATGACGGCGGGCTGCTGCTGCTGGACCCCCAAAAGGGTTGGTATTGGGACAAGGCCCGCATCGAACAAATGCAGGTGACGGATAATGTGGTGGATCTGTTGGCCGGCAAGATCACGCGTTTGAAGGAAAGCACGCAGGAATTTCTCAGAGTCGGCGCTTGCATCGGCAATCGTTTTGATTTGGAGACCCTTTCTTGCATTGTCGGTAGACCCATCGAACAGGTGGTGCAGGATGTGGCCGAGGCCATCGAAGAGGGCCTTGTGTCCGCGGATGCCTATTTTGTCTTTCGACATGACCGTATTCAGGAAGCGGCCTATTCACTCATTCCCAGGGGAGAAGAAAAATACATCCATTTAAAGATCGGTCGACTTTTTCTGGAACGGGTCAGTGTGGCGGGAAAAGAAAAAAAAATATTTTATATCGTCAATCAGCTCAACATTGCAAAAGAGTTGATCGTCGATCCGGATGAGCGTCTTGAACTGGCTGAACTTAACCGGATTGCGGCCAAACGGGCAAAAGAATCCAATGCATATGAACCGGCCCTGCGGTATATCCATGTCGGGATGTCGCTGCTGCCTTCCGACTGTTGGGAACGTCATTTTGATCTGGCGTTTCAACTCCATCGGGAACTGGCGGAATGTGAATATGTGAATGCCCACTACGAAAAAGCCGAAGGCATTTTCGATCTCCTGCTTTCAAAGGCGGCAACCGATGCCGATCGGGTTGAAATTCATCGTCGCAAAGTGGTGTTGTACGCCAGCATGGTATGGAGCAAGCAGGCGATCCGGGAAGGGTTGAAGGGTTTGGCCCATCTGGGAGAGTATATCCCCGAGAAACCGAAACGAAGGCTTATCCTGAAAGAGATGCTGCTGGTCCGCCTGTTGTTGCGCGCACGGAAAACCGAGAGTTTCCTTCATCTCCCGGAGATGACGGATTCGGGGAAAAAACGGGCCATGGAGTTGCTGGCCATGTCGCTGGACTCCGCGTATTTCGTCAACCCGGCCCTCCTGGCCCTCATTATTCTGAAAATGGTCCGCTTGTCCATCACGTACGGGAATTCACCTTCTTCGGCGATTGGTTATTGCGGTTATGGGATGTTGCTGAGCGGCGGATTGGGCGATTACCCCAAAGGAGAGGCTTTTGCCGAATTGTCCCTGAAGATTCACCAGCGTTTTCACAATCCCCAGCTGTCATGCAAACTCCTGGGAATATCGACTGAACTGGTTTTTCATTGGCGAAAGTCCTTCGCTGAAATACAGCCTTTGCTGCATCAGAGTTTCCAGAAGGGGGTGGATTACGGCGACCTCAATTTTGTCGCCATGATCCTGAGTTGGTTAACCCAGAACTCCTGGATGATGGGCGAAAAGCTGCCTGTGCAGGAAAAACAATGCCATCGGGCCATCGCTCTCCTTGAACCCTTGCGCAGCAATGTTCGATGGATCATGCATCTCACCTTGGGCATGATCGTCGGCCTGAGGGGCGAGGCGACCGACGACCCGCTGGATTTCAGCAGTGCGAAATTCGATGAAAAACGCATTAAAAAGCTGAAAAACCCGACGCTGCCTTTTTGGCAGGCGCTTCAAAAATTGGAATTATGCATTATATTCAATGAGTTTTCCAAAACCGGGGAATTTGTTTCGGAATGCAAAAGAAATCTGATGGGGGCTTTTTCCGTACCGATCTATACGGAATTTTATTTCCTATATGCCCTGGTATTGATCCGGGAATGCCGGGCAGCCCATGGTTGGGGGCGTCTGCTTCTCTTGCGCCGAATGAAAAAATGTCGAAAAAAATTGAGAGTGTGGGCGGAGCATTGCCCGGAAAATTATGGACACCAGTATTTTCTAGTAAGCGCTGAGATGGAACGACTCTTCGGACACGAGCGGAAGGCGGCGGATCTGTATGATCAGGCCGTGGAGTCGGCCCGGCAAAACGGGATACTTCATCATGCGGCGTTGAGCAACGAATATGCGGCCGCCTTCTGGCTGGATAAGGGCAAGCCGAAGATCGCGGGGGTCTATCGGAAGGAGGCACACGATTTGTATGGGGAATGGGGGGCCGCCGGCAAGGTTCGGCAAATGCGCGAACGGTATCCGGAACTGCAAAGCGGCCGGATGGTAGACCCGGGAAGAGAAACACCGTCCCGGGAGAAGAGCGCGGGCCTGGATCAGATGGACTACCTGACCGTGGTCAATTCCCTGCAGGCCATTTCCACGGAGATCGTCCTGGAAAACCTGCTGAAGCGCTTGATGAAGACGGTGATCGAAAACGCCGGCGCCGGTCGGGGATTTTTTATTTCCGTCAGCGACGAGCGTTTTACCATCGAGGCCGAGACCACCGTGATGAACCAGGAAGGGGGAAAGGAAAAGACCGAGGCCGGTTTGCAGACCCGGGTGGGGCCGCAGTTGTTGGCTACTCGAAACGATTTGCTGCTGCCGGTTCTGAACCTGGTGACTCAGACCCGCCGGTTTATCGTGCTGGATGATGCCACCGAAAAAGGAGAGTTTATTTCCGATCCCTATGTGCTTCGGGAGCGGCCGCGTTCCGTATTGTGCCTGCCGGTGGTGCGACGGAATCGCCTGGTGGGGCTTCTGTACCTGGAAAACAATATGGCCGGGGGTGCGTTCACGCCGGATCGGATCAGCGTGCTGGAGCTGCTTTCCTCCCAGGCCGCTATTTCTCTGGAGAACGCCAAATTGTATGAGAACATCAAACGTGCGGAAGAGCGGGTGAAGAATCTCCTGGAAACGGCCAACGAAGGGTTTTGGGAGGTGGACGGCAAGGGATACACGGTGGATGTCAACCCGGAGATGTGCCGGATTCTGGGAAGGCGCCGGGAAGAGGTGATCGGACACCATATTTTTGAGTTCGGGGGGGAACAGAGCATCGCCGAATCCAAGCGTCAGAAAGAAAGCTTGCAGCGCGGAGAAAAACTGAGCTACGAAACCGCCGCCCGGCGACCGGACGGAACGGAAGTGCAATGCCTGTTCAAGGCTACGCCCCTGTTTCACGGTGAACGACAGGTGGGGGCTTTTTCCATGGTGTCGGACATCACCGAACGCAAGAAAGCGGAGAAGGAAATCCGCAAGCTCAATGCCGATCTGGAAAAACGGGTGGCGGAGCGGACCCTGGAGCTTAAGGCAATGCTCAAGAAGGTGGAGAAGGTCAACCGGCATATGGTGGAAAGCATTCGATACGCCAAAACCCTTCAGCAGGCGTTGCTGCCGGACGTGGAATGGGTCCGGACATGGCTGCCGGAGAGCTTGTTCATTTGGGAGCCCAAGGACATGATCGGAGGTGATTTTTTTCATATCGAGCAACTCGAAGAAGGGTTTGTCGCGGCGGTGATGGATTGCACCGGGCACGGGGTTCCGGGCGCTTTTATGACCATGATCGCGGCTTCGGGTCTGCGAACGATCCTGCGGGACGAGGGCTGCAGGGATCCGGCCGAGATATTGAAGCGACTCAACTACATGGTGAAGACATCCCTGCAGCAGGACACCGGTCGGGCCATCTCCGACGACGGCCTGGATGCGGCCATCTGCTATGTGGAATCGACCACGGGTGAATTGACATATGCCGGCGCGCGACTACCGCTTGTGGTTGCGTCGAACGGTCGGTTCGAGATGATCAAGGGTAATCGGCAGAGTCTCGGGTATACTTCTTCGGATCTTGGATTTACCTACACCAACCATCGCATTCAATTGGCTCCGGAGGCGCGGGTGTATCTATATACAGACGGGTTTGTCGACCAACTCGGCGGGCTGAATCGCAGGCGTTTCAGCCAGAAGCGGTTTCGGGAGTTATTGGCGGAAACGATTCACAACCCGTTTGATGCCCAGCGGCAGGCGATTTTAAAGGCTTTCAAGAAATACAAAGGTCTGAACGAACAGCAGGACGATGTGACGGTGGTGGGGTTTACGCTGCCCTCGAGGTAGGTGTGCCGGCAGCGAAAAAAATAGACGGGATCACAAATCAAGGAGAAAAGACCATGTTAGCAGATCTTTACGATTTCAAAGCGGGTTTGAATCGTCAGAATGTGATTTTCTGCTTCTTCGGACCCATTTCCCAGGTGTTGATAGCAGAGATCGGGGATATCCTGAAGAAAAAAATGATGTTGGGAGAAGCGAGCAAATCCGTCGGATCAAGAGTTTTTTCCATTCTGGTGGAGCAGGTTCAGAACATCATCCGATACTCGGATGAAAAGTATCCGGTCGACAATTCGGTCTATGAAGTGGATCAATTGAGTGTCGGCATCATCGCCGTTGGGTTGGAAGGCGCGTATTGCACCGTCATCAGCGGGAATCGTGTCGAGAATGGTAAAACCGGAGAGTTGCGGAACAAGCTGGAAAAGCTGCTGGGTATGAATAAGGACGAACTGAAGGCCTATTACAAGGAACAGCGCCGGATAGGTCCGGGTGAAGGCAGCAAGGGGGCCGGGCTGGGCCTTATCGAAATGGCGCGAAAATCAGCTGAACCCTTGATGTTCAATATTCGCCGGGTTGATGAAAAATATTCTTTTTTTACGATCAAAGCACTTGTATAATGGGAGGCCGCCATGGACAGTCTCAACATCGAAGCTACGAAATATTCTCCCGCGGTACGGTTTGAACCGGAAAAACGGGTGCTTCAGATATCAGGGGAATCCTATCCAGAAAACACGATGGAGTTCTATGCCCCGGTGTTTGATTACCTGAAAGAATATCTGGCCCTGCCGGAAGCACCGCCTCTGACCGTCAATGTCGACCTGATCTATTTTAACAGCAGCTCCTCGAAAATCCTGATCAACCTGTTCGATTTGCTGGATGGGGCGGCAAAGGAAGGTCGAGATGTGGCCATTAACTGGTTTTATGAATCAGACGACGAAGACAATCTCGAATTCGGTGAAGAATTTGCCGAAGACCTGGAATATGTTCAGTTCCATTTAGTGGAAAAAGAGATGTAGTTCAAGGTTTGAGGTACAAGGTTTAGAGATGGTAGTGAAGGGATTGCTGCGTTTCAAATGCAATAGAATGCAACGGTGGACATGTGAGCGAAGAAACCCTTTTTGAACAAGAGGAAACGATCCTTCGGCGAGCCGAGGAGATTCTCAGAGATCGGCCCGGTGACAATCCGAATCTTCCGGTGGAGTTTGAAAACCTGCTGACAGGCTATAAAAAAATATACAAACAGCTGCGGCGCTTGATCAAAATCAATGACAAGCAGGCCCGGAAATTGAACGAGGCCAATGAGCTGCTGACGCAGCTGAGTACGGTCGACGGTCTCACGGGTATCAATAATCGACGCTATTTTGATGAGCGGCTTGAGATGGAATGGAGAAGGGCCTGCCGCCATCGATCTCCGGTTTCCCTGCTTCTGGTGGATATCGATTTTTTCAAGAAGGTGAACGATACCTATGGCCACCAGGCCGGCGACGAGTGTCTGAAGGCCATCGCCCAAAGCATGAAGTCCTTTTTCAGAAGGTCTACGGATTTGGTGGCGCGATATGGAGGAGAGGAATTCACGGTGCTGCTACCTGACATCACCAAAGCTTCCGCATGCTCGTTGGCCGATTCCCTTCGTGGAAAAATGGAGGCATTGGAGATCTGCTGCGAGGGGCTGCGGATCAGGACGACCATCAGCATTGGCGTATCGACCCATATCCCTGAATTCCCGGAGGGTTGGGAACGTATACTCTCCGAAGCCGACGGCGCATTGTATCGGGCGAAACAAAACGGCAGAAACCGGGTTTGTTCTTTGTAGGAGGGTTCGGCCGATGTTACGATAATGCTTCCAAATCCACAATTCGTAATTCCCACTTCGTAAATCTTATTTTTTTTCCAGTTTGGCCACCGACTCGATATGATAGGTATGGGGAAACATGTCCACAGGCTGGACTTCCGCGACCTCATATACTTCCTTCATCATTCCCAAATCCCTCGCCAGTGTCGTTGGATTGCAGGAGACATAAACGATTCGTGGGGGAGCCATGGCGAGCACCTGTTTGACCACGTCTTTATGCATACCGTCCCGGGGAGGATCGATGATCATCAGATCCGGCGTCCGGCTGATCTGCTGCAGGGAATCGCGGATATCCCCCAGGACGAACCGGCAGTTGTCGACATGGTTACGGAGGCAATTCCGTTCCGCATCGGCCACGGCGCTCGCGACGATTTCCAGCCCGATGACCTCGCGGGCCTCTCCCGCCAGCCAGATGGGAATCGTCCCCGTGCCGCTGTATAGGTCCAGAACGGTTTCCCCGCCGGTCAATCCGGCATATTCCCGGACCTGATGATACAGGACCCCCGCGCCGCGGGTGTTGGTCTGGAAAAATGAGTTGGCGGAAATTTCAAATTCCAGCGATCCGATTTTTTCCTGGATGACGGATGGGCCGGCAAGGGAACGCTCGTATTCACCGACGGCGATCCCGGCCTTGCGGGCCGTAACGTTGTTGACGACGGTCCGCACTTGTGGAAATTTCGCGGTCAATTGATCCGCCAGCGGCTGCAATGTCTTGGGGTCTTCCGCGGATGTGATGATGTTGACCATCCAGCAGTCGTAGGTCACGGAATGACGTAACATCAGAAAGCGCCAAAAACCTTCATGACTGCGAAGGCCATATACCGGTGCGCCTGATTGCCGGATGTAATCGCGTACATGCGCAAGAATTTCATTGCCCAGATCCGGCTGCAGGAGACATGCCCTGGTGTTGAGAACCTTGTGAAAAGTGCCCGGAACATGCAGTCCCAATGCGAAACCGTTGTCCGCGCTTTCCGATTCGGACTCAAATGGCAATACCCAGCGCCGGTCGGAGCAGGAGAATTCCATTTTGTTGCGGTATCCGAAAACCCGTTCCGAAGGCAGCGCCGGCCGTACACGCGGTTCGGCAATGGATCCGAGGTGTATCATCGATTCCGCCACATGGCTGGTTTTGAATTCCAGTTGTTTTTCATAGGCCAGGAACTGCCATTTACAGCCGCCGCAATATCCACTGTAAGGGCAGGGCGGCTGGATACGATAGGGAGAGGGAGTCAGCAGTTCGACCATCCGGGCCTCGGCGTAGTTTTTTTTCTTCTTGACCACGCGCGCCGTCACGCGATCGCCTGGCGCGGTCTGATCCACGAAAACCGCAAACCCGTCCGGCTTGGCCACCCCTCTGCCGCCGAAGGCCATATCGATTATGTCAAACTCCAGAATTTGTCCCTTTTTCATATCCATCCTCCACAGCCCCTCCCTGTTTCTGTCCACCCGTTATGTCGGCGCCTGAATTCCGACATGGCACCGATCCGGACTTCCTTTTTCAGCCTGAAAGCCGACTCCCGAACCGCATATTTTCCATGACAAACAAGCGGGATTCGTTATATGATCATTCCGTTTTCATAATCAAGGAGTAATCATGATCGCGGCGCAAACGGATCCGATCGTCATACCGATTTCATTCTCAACCGATGGCTTGACTCTCAAAGGATATCTGCATCTCCCCGTGAATTCGGTACGACCGCCGGTTGTTATCGGCTCCCACGGCCTTTTCAGCGACGGCGGTTCGCCGAAGCAAATCGCACTGGCCGTCGAATGCAACCGCTTGGGCATGGCGTATTTCCGTTTTCATCATCGCGGTTGCGGGGCGAGCGAAGGGGAATTCGTTCGCGTCACATCCCTGGAGAATCGCTGTCGTGATTTACGGGCCGCCATTGAAACCGTAACCGTCCGGTCCGATATCGGACCGCGATGGGGCGTTTTCGGAAGCAGCGTCGGCGGCGCGACGGCCTTGGCACTCGCCGGCCGGATACCCGTGACCGCAATCGCGATACTGGCTGCTCCGGTCTGTAGTGAGCCTATTCTGCATGCTGCTAAAATTACTGGAGATTTACGCGGAATGAGCGTTTCTTTCTACGAGCGGAACCTGTCTTTCGATCTGATGGAATCGCTATACAACATCTCCACCATACTCATCATTCATGGGGAAGCCGACGGCGTTGTGCCCGTTTCCAACGCTTTTTCGATCCATCAGCACGTTGGCGAACCCAAAAAGCTGATTGTCCAGCCCAATGGCGATCATCGGGTCAGCAACCCGAAGCATCAGGCCCAGTTCCTGCGTGAAACGGCCGCCTGGTTTCATCGATGGCTCCACTGAAATAATCCTTGCTTCCGGGACATCAGCCGTTTATATATATACATTTTTGAAAAATTTAGGCCCCGGCGCACCGGGGATGAAATGGAATCCGGTTTGAGTTCGAAGGACTTATGACAACTTTATTGTAACCTCAAGTAAGATCATCATCATGCGAAGAAATATCGAACATGTCGGTTGGAGCCAACTCAGCTATGAAATCAGGGAAATCGTCTCCGTCGGATTTGAACTGCAAAAGCTGGGCGTTGACATTACCTGGGAGAATATCGGTGACCCGATCCAGAAAGGGGAAGCCGTTCCCGGATGGATCAAGGATATTATCGCGCAACTCGTGGCGGAAGATAAGACCTACGGGTATGTGGATACCCAGGGAGTGCGCGAAACCCGTGAGTTTCTGGCCAAACTGGTGAACCAGCGGAACGGTCACCGCATCACGGCGGATGAGATCCTGTTTTTCAACGGCCTGGGGGATGCGGTGGCCAAGATCTTCACGTATCTGAAGCGAGAAGCCCGCGTCATCGGGCCTTCTCCGGCCTATTCCACTCATTCGTCGGCCGAGGCGGCCCACTCCGGATACGACCATCTGACCTATGAACTGGATCCCACCAAAAATTGGATGCCGGATCTGGAAGATATTGAAAACAAAGTTAAATATAATGACGCCATCGCCGGTTTGCTGCTGATCAACCCGGATAATCCCACGGGCACGGTCTATTCCCGCGAGCTGCTGGAAGCCATGGTCGATATCGCCAGGCGCCATGACCTGTTCGTCATCTGTGACGAAATTTACGCACATATTGTTTTCAACGGCGCCCAAACCGTGCATTTGAGCGAGGTCATCGGCGACGTGCCCGGAATGTCGCTACGGGGAATTTCCAAGGAGTTCCCCTGGCCGGGAGCCCGTTGCGGGTGGCTTGAGATTTTCAACCAGGATAAGCAGCCCATTTTCCGCCGATATATCAAAAGTCTGCGGGATGCCAAAATGCTGGAGGTTTGCTCCACCAGTCTTCCCCAGTACGCCATTCCAAGGGTCATGGGTGATCCCCGCTATCTGACACACCTTGAAAACCGGAAACGGATGTTCGAGCACCGGGCCAATGAAGCCTATGACTTCTTTTCCAAGATTCCGGGCGTCTTTGTCACCCGCCCCCATGGCGCCTTCTACATGGCCATATTGTTTGAGGACGGGGCCCTGAATAACCGACAGACCCTGCCCATTGACGACCCGCGTGTCAAAGCCTTCGTGGAGGAAAAAGTCGGCGGCGTCAAGGCCGATAAACGGTTTGTTTACTATTTGCTGGGCGCTACCGGAATATGCGTCGTTCCCCTCACCGGATTCTGTTGCAAACGGGAAGGATTCCGGATCACCTTGCTGGAGACGGATGACCAGAAACGCAACTGGACTTGGCGAACGATTTCCGAGAGCATCCAGCAGTATCTGGCTTCCGTCTGATCCCCTCGAATGCGGCTCCTCTCCTCCATGCGGGGAAAGGGGCCGCAACCTTTTGTTTGACAAAAAAGTGAAAAATTTATATCATAGGCGCAGTTATAAACGTTCCATCCGGAAACGCGCAATTTTCTCACGCATGATGGTTTCAGAAATCCCGTTGACATTTTAGGCTATCATCACCGAACTTTCGAAGCCAGGTCGTCCTTCAACCGATGGATTTATCTCACCCCATGTGCGTGAAGTGAAGTAGTGATAGTGATAGTGAAGATGGATGATTGGGCGATGCTGATCTTTTAGCGGATCTGGCGATGAAAAAGATTGAACTTTCATTTGAAATTCATATTACCTTAGAGGTGAAAACGATGAGAAGATGCTGTTTCATCTGTTTATCCGTACTACTGATCGGTTTGACAAGGGTAGCGTCTGGATGGGCTGCCCCCCGTGTGGCAGTAATGGATTTTGAGAATAGGTCCCAGTATGGCGAGGGGCGCCTGGGTTCCGGTGCGGCCGATATTTTGACCACCGAGCTGGTGAAAACGGGTAAACTCGATATGTTCGAACGTGATCGCCTGAACGCAGTGCTGAAGGAGCAGAAAATGGGCGCATCCGGACTCGTGGATCCAGCCACAGCCGCGCAGATCGGAAAGTTGATTGGCGTCAACTACATTATCACCGGTGCGGTCACGGAGTATGGACGGAGCCGTGCCGGCGGTGGGGGCGGCGGTGTTAATGTGGGCCAGGTTGGGTACCACTCGGCCGTGGACATCCGAATGGTCGATGCCACCAGCGGCAAGATCGTCTTCGCCGACTCGGCCAGCGATAGTGTAAGTTCATTTTCCGTAAGCGCTTTCGGTTTTGGTGGCGGTGAAGAATTCAACGAAAAGAATGCCACCGAAGCCATGCGCGGTGCCATTCAAAAGGTGGCCGCCAAGATCGAATCGACGCCGCTATCGAGTTCGTCCACAGGACAGGCAGTTGTCGGAACCGGGAAGGCGGTTGTGGCAGATGTGGACGGGAATAGCGTTTCCTTGAACAAGGGCACGGAGATCGATTTGCAGATCGGCCAGACGGTCACCATATGTCGTCAAGGTAAGGTAATCAAGGATCCGAGCACGGGAAAGATATTGAAAATTAAATATGAGACCGTTGGTGAGATAAAATTGAAGACAGTGGAGCAGGGCTACTCGGAAGGAACGGTGGTCAGCGGCTCCGGTTTCACCGTAGGCGACATCGTTCGATGACGATGTCTTGGGTCGTTGGGAGACCCGTCGCAATTTTCTCACGCATGATGGTTTCAGAAATCCCGTTGACATTTTAGGCAATCATCACCGAATTTTCCAAGACAGATCGTCCTTCAGCCGATGGATTTATCTAACCCCGAGTGCGTGATATGGCAGTCCCCCATGGGCATCGCTCTTTTTTTGGAATTCGATCAAACAGGGAGGAAATATGTGGCGTTCGCTGAGCATTTCCAACAAAATCTGGTTGAGCCTGAGCATCCTGATTATCGGCTATTTCGCTTCTATGGTATTCGGCTATCTGAACGGCAAGAATACGGAAGGCCGATTGTATACGGTGTCAGAGTCTGTATTTCCCGCCACCAGGCTCAGCCAGACAGCACAGACCGCGTTTGACGAACAGATTAAACTGTACAATGATACGGTCCTGATGGGAGACACGACCCTCCTGGATGCGGCCCGCGAACAGGCCAAGGAGGTCCATCGGTCGTTGCAGGCCATTGCCGGGTTGGCGGGGCTGTCCGGCAACGTCAAGGAAACGCTTCAGCGGACGATTCAGGATCTGGATGGATTTTCCCAGTCCGCCGAAACCACTTATAAAGCCATGAGCGCCAATGAGGACGCGGCCGACAAGGGGAAAATCGCCGAACTGGCTGCGACGACCCAGGATATCCAGACACGACTGGGCGCCTTGTCCCAAGGCTTTGTCGACGAACTCAAGGCCGAACTGACTTCGGTCAGTGAAGACACCCGCATCCAACGCAACTACAACATGATCGCGTTTTTCGTGGTGGTGATCGGTTCCATTTTCGTCATCTGGCTGATCATCAGCCGCTCCATCATCGCTCCGCTCAAAAAAACCGTCTTTGCACTCAACGAAGCCTCCCGGGGGGATCTGTCCGTGCGCCTGCCGGCCGGCAGGGACGAAGTCGGCAAAATGGGCGCGGCGTTGAACGCCCTGATGGAATCACTGGATATCAAAGCCAGGGCGGCTTCCAATATCGCCGCAGGGGATTTGCGGCAACATATCCAGGCCTCATCGAACAAGGACTTGCTCGGCAAGGCTCTGGAAGCCATGATCGAGAGTCTGAACAATATCGTGGCGGAACTCAATTTTTCCGCGGCCCAGGTGGATGCCGGTTCTCGGCAAATCGCCGATTCCAGCACCGCTCTCTCCCAAGGCGCCACCGAGCAGGCCGCCGCCATCGAAGAAATTACCAGCAGCATGACCCAGATCGGCGCCCAGACCAAAACCAATGCCGAAAACGCCGGTCAGGCCAATCAACTGGCTGTTGCCGCCAAAGATGCCGTTCATAACGGGATGAGCCAGATGGACGCCATGGTGGCCGCCATGAGTGCCATCAGTGAATCCAGCAACGAAATCGGGAAAATCATCAAGGCCATAGACAGCATTGCGTTTCAAACCAATTTGCTGGCCTTGAACGCTGCCGTGGAGGCCGCCCGGGCCGGCGCACACGGCAAGGGGTTCGCCGTGGTGGCCCAGGAAGTGCGTTCACTGGCGGCGCGCAGCGCCAAAGCGGCCCAGGAAACCGCCGAGTTGATTGAAAAGTCCATCGGTAAGGTCGAGGACGGCAATCAAATGGCCGAAAAAACGTCCGAGGCGTTCCAGAAAATTAATGAAGGTGTGACCCGGGTGACGGATCTGGTGGGGGAAATCGCGACCGCCAGCAACGAGCAGGCCCAGGGAATCTCGCAGGTCAACCAGGGGCTCGGTCAGGTGGACAGCGTCACCCAACGCAACACCGCCAATGCCGAAGAAACCTCGTCGGCCGCCGAGACGCTGTCCGCCCAGGCGGCTCAGGTGCACCACTTGCTGAGACGGTTTAAACTGAAGGATCAGATGGTTGCCGCGGCGTCCATGGTTATGGGAGAAAATGAACAATCGGACGCCGAAACCGATGCTGCGCCCCCCGAATCCCATCAGACGTCCCCAATCGATGGCTGGGGAGGAGCGCCCGTTACGCCGCCCAAAACCCAAACGATCTCCCCCAAACAAGTGATTGCCCTGGATGATGACGAATTCGGGAAATATTAGTCCACGGCATCCACAAACCGGTCGACGATACTATCCAGCAGCAGCATTCCTTCCATCGTCAGGTAACAGTTTTTTTCGGTCACCCGGAGAAAATCCAGCTTCCCCAGGGTTTCGATGGTGTCGGCGAACCGTTCCCGAAAGCACACCTGGAATTGTCGGTCAAATCCCACGATATCGATCCCCTGTCGTTGTCGAAGTCCCAGATAAATGGCCTCCATCATCCGTTGTCCGGGATTCAGCACCTCTTCGGTCTCCATGGGCAGACGGCCGGATGCCAGGGCCGCCAGGTAGGACCCGAGATCCCGGTGGTTCCAACGCCGGCGATTTTTTTCATGGGAATGGGCTGCGGGTCCCCATCCGATATAGGGCGAAAAGTCCCAGTATTTGAGATTGTGGCGCGATCGATAGCGTGACCTGCGTGCAAAATTCGACACCTCATAATGCTCGCACCCTCTGGATGTCAGAAAGGCAACCGTTTTCCGGAAAAGCAGGGCGACCTCCTCGTCCACCAGGGCGGTGAAAGCGCCTTGATCGCGTTTTTCCATCATGGGCGTGCCGGTCTCATAGGACAGCATATAACAGGACAAGTGTTCCGGTGCATACGTCCATGCCTGCCGCAGGTCCTCCTCCCAATCCTTTTCGGACTGACCGGGAAGGCCATATATCAGATCGAGACTCACGTTCCGGAACCCGGCTCTGCGGGCGGAGCGGATCGCTTCATCCGCCTGGCCGGCCGTATGAATTCTTCCCAGGAAGGACAGGTGACCGTCCTGAAACGACTGCACGCCGATGCTCAGTCGATTGATCCCGGCCCGCCGGTAGGAACGCAGCGAATCCGGATCCACCGTGCCCGGGTTGATCTCCAGGGTGATTTCAGCCTGTTCTTGAAGGGGATGGTGACGACGAATGGATGTCAACAGTTGCCGGATGGATTCAGGGCTGAGCAACGAAGGGGTGCCGCCGCCGAAATATACCGTATCGCAGGGGAATCCAAGGGGAGCGGTAAGCGCGATTTCCCGATCGATGGCGACAAGGAATTCCGGCAGGAGCGACTGATCCGTTATGGAATAAAAATCACAGTAAGCGCATTTCCGCAGACAGAAGGGAACGTGCACATACATGCCGCCCAGGACGCTGGGTTCACCGGACATGCCGCGCCGGCCGCCGGATAGAACCCCGGAACAATCTTCTCTTTCTTCCCATCGTTTTACTCCGTACCCGACGTTTCCGGTTCCGGACATGGGACCCGGCGAACCCGGGGATGATCCGGCGGGTTTTTCTCGAAATCCATCCCGATCTTCATCCCCAAGTGGAGGGCTTTCCGGTTGATCTCCAGGAATTCCCGCGGAATCCGGTTGGAAAGTACTTCCATGATCGATTCGGGGCGCACGATGTCCGTGAGGCTGATGACCGCCCCCAGCATGCAGATGTTCAGGGTCAGGGGATTGCCGATTTCCGCCATGACGGTTTCATACAGGGGAAGCTCCCGCTGCCTGGCGTCGGCTTTCCGTTCCGTTTTCACATACCGGGTATCGGTCAGTAAAAGACCGCCGGGGCGAACCATGGCGTAAAATTTATTATAGGCCTGTTGGGTAAGGCATACCAGCACGTTGGGTTGCGTCACTTTGGGAAAGTGAATGACGGAATCGGAAATAATGACATCGGAACGGGCGGCTCCGCCACGGGCCTCCGGGCCGTAAGCCTGGGATTGAATGGCCAGCAGGTTTTCGTGCAGAACCGCCGCTTCGGCCAATATAATGGCGGCGGTGATGACGCCCTGCCCGCCGGAGCCTGAAAACACCATGCGGCATTTTTCCATGGTCAATCCTCCTCTGTGGCCCTTGCAATGATCTTGTCGTATTCCGCGCAATATTCCGGCAGATCCTTCTCGACGAAGATCCCCCGTTCGATCAGCTCGGGGTTCTCCTGCTTTGCCTTGGAGCCGATGGGGGTCGTGTCGGTTTTGAACTGTTCCACCATCTGAACGGCCCCGCCCATGCGGTTGCGCCGTCCGAAATAGGTGGGACATTGGGACAGCACCTCCACCACGGAAAAGCCTTTATGCCGGATCGCCTTTCCCACGATATCGATCAACTGGGTGATGTGATAGGTGGTCGTACGGGCCACGAAACTGGCGCCGGCCGCAATGGCCAGCGAGACCGTGTCGAAACTGTGATCGATATTGGTATAGGGCGCCGTGGTGGCCAATTTCCCGTAACCGGTCAGGGGCGAGAACTGTCCGCCGGTCATGCCGTAGATCCGGTTATTCATGACAATGGCGGTTATATCGATATTGCGCCGGGCCGCGTGAATGAAATGATTGCCCCCGATGGCCAGGGCATCTCCATCACCCATGGGCACGATCAGTCGCAGTTCCGGACGACTCATCTTGACGCCGGTGGCGAATGCCAGGGCGCGTCCGTGAATGGTATGAAGGGTATGAAAATCCACATAGCCGGTAATTCGGGAGGAACAGCCGATGCCGGATACCATGACGATTTCGTTCTTATCGATTCCCAGGTTTTCAATCGCCCGCAGCATGCCGTTCATGACGGTTCCATGGCCGCACCCCGGGCATAACATATGGGGAAAAAAACGTTCTCGAATATAGTCTTTGACAGGCATCGTCTACACCCCTTTCCCCTGGATCAGGCGCAAAATGTTGCGGATATCGGTCGGCGTGATATAGACCCCGTCGATGCGGTTGGCCAGGAAGACTCGTTCCGGCTCATCCACGGCGATTTTTACTTCCCGGAGAATCTGACCCATGTTCATCTCCACCACGACCACATATCTGGCGTTGGCGCATTTGTCGCGGATCAGGCCATAGGGGAAAGGCCACAGGGTCTGAAGTTCCAGCAGCCCCAGGCGTTCCCCGCGATTGCGTCGGTTTTCCACCAAATGAAGTGCGGAGCGCGCCGCCGAACCGTAGGAAATGAGGATGGTAGTGGCGTCATCGAGGTGATGTTCCTTTGTGCGCGAAATCAGATGGACGTTGTTCTGGATCTTATCCACGAGATGGCGCAGGAGTCCATGAACGACCTGGGGGTTGTCCGAAGGGAATCCCCACATGTCATGAAACAGCCCGGTGACATTGTAGCGATGGTCGCCGCCGAAATCCGACATGGGCAGGCGACCGTCCTCTCGGGGCAGATACGGGTGGTAGTCGACACCCCGCCGGACAGCCGTTTTGAGGCGCTCCACCAGGGGAATTTCACCCGGTTCCGGCATGATCAGACGTTCCCGCATGTGTCCGATCACTTCATCGAAAAGCAATATCACCGGTGTCCGGTAGGTTTCGGCGATATTGAAGGCGTCCACCGTTACGGAGAACAGGTCCTGATGGGAGGAGGCCGTCATGGCAACAATGGCGTGCTCTCCATGGGTTCCCCAGCGCGCCTGGTTCACATCGCCCTGGCTGACATTGGTCGGCAGACCGGTGGATGGACCGCCGCGTTGCACATTCACGATCACACAGGGGATTTCCGTCATGACGGCATAGCCCAAGGCTTCCTGCATCAGTGAAAATCCCGGTCCGCTGGTGGCGGTCATGACTTTGCTGCCGGTCAGGGATGCGCCGATGATGGCGCACATGGAAGCGATTTCGTCTTCCATCTGCAGGAACTTTCCGCCGTTTCGGGGCAGCCGGACCGCCATATGCTCGGTGATTTCGGAGGAAGGTGTGATGGGATACCCGGCGAAGAAATTGAGCCCGGCATACAGGGCCGCTTCCACACAGGCTTCATTTCCCTGCAGAAATTTAATGGGGTTGCTCATGTCCCTTCTCTCCCTTCACTCTTGGGATTTCGGTTTTATCTCGATGGCCAGGTCCGGACAGCGGAATTCGCAGAGCCTGCAGCAATTGCAATCTTCCGGTCTTGCCGCCATGGCCTTTTCCTCCCCATCCAGCTCAAGGACGTGCTGGGGACAAAAATGGACGCATATGCCGCATCCTTTGCACCATTCCCGGTTGATAATGATCGCTTCCAGTTTGGGTTGGGTCATTCCGGTTCCCTTCTTATGCGGGTTTGCAATAGAATGCCGGATTATAGCATACTCCCTCCGGTATCCGCAATCGGAACACAACACTATATAAATCGTTTCATCAACTCATCGATGGTCGCGTCCACGGTTGCCGGGGTGATGCCAAAGCGCCGACAGGCCTCTTCGGCCTGCTGCAAGAGGCGTGGATTTTCCATGTCCTGCAAACGAGAAAAGAGGCCGATCCGGCGCCCTACCTGATAGCGCATCTGGTCTTCCGGGGGCATTTGAAGAAAGGAGCGCAGCACGTGGATCATTTTTTCCCGATCTTCCGGCAAGAGGCCGTTCACTTCCTCGAATAAGTTCAAGACATGATCGCTTTTGATGGCGCTGGTGATACCGTCCAGGCTTTCGATGAACAGCAGGATTTCCCGGGCCATCATCAAATCGGAGCATTTTTCAAAACGGCCGGATTGCCACTCCTGGAACAGTCCGACCGTGTTCGGAATGGCCAGGGATCTCAGACGGATGAAATCAGGATTGATCTGATTGAGCGCCGCCGCGGTTTCGCGGGCATGGATGTCGGACAAGGCTTTTCCCCCAAGTCCCGGCATGACATATTCGGAAAGCTCCATGCCGGCTGTTTTAACCTTTCTGCCGGCCAGTATATGTTCGGCCTGGGTCGTGCCTTTCTGGACCAGTTTCAGGACGGCATCGGCGCCGGATTCGAGGCCGATGTGGATTCGGTTCAAGCCGGCATCGGCCATGGCCAGCAGATCCTCATCCCCGATACGGGCGATGGTGTGGGAGCGGGCATAGGAAGTAATGCGTTTCACCCAGGGGAATCGATTCCGGAGGTGACGCAGGATGGCGATCAGATCTTCCGGTTTGATGATCAGGCTGTTGGCGTCCTGCAAAAAAATCGATTCCATGCCGCCGGCCATCCAGTTCAAGGCGGCGTTCAGGGCCTGAATTTCATCCGGATCCATGAGCTGCGCATTGCTGCTGATCATTCCGCGGTCGATCTGTCCATTCTTTCCTGCCAGTTTGCGAAGTTGTTCCACCTTGCGGTGCACCATATCGATATCCCGGTTGACATGCGCAACCGGCCGGAGGCTGAAGCGTTCGCCTTTGTAAACCGGGCAGAAGGCGCAGCGGTTCCAGGGACAATTGCGTGTGACCCGAATCAGCAGGCTGCGTGCTTCACTGGGCGGTCGGATCGGCCCTTGTTCGAATCCTTCATAGGTCGGGGGCGTTTTCGAGGTGGATGCGGTCATGTCTTCGCTCTCAATGGTTTGTTGAATTTCGGTTCATCGTCATGCGTGTTCATTACGCTTTCATAACATCATACATAACGAATGAAAATCAAGAAGGCATTCGCCGAATTCCATGGTGTCCATGGGAAGGGAAACGACTGTCGGGTCGAAATGTTGGGGCTATGCCTTGACAGCATAGTCGCAAATATGCGAATGTTACAGTCGCGCTACAGGCCTTTCGTGCGACTCAACTGATTGAATTGTTACGAATGGGTGCATTTGTAACGAAAACGGCATGTTTGGCATGGCGTATGCATCCGATCGGAGGCCGTATCTTCAATGGAAATGACATCTTGACAGGAGCTGCATTCGCGCTAAACTGGAAAATACGACTTTCAAGATCAAGTCGTTCCGAACCCGAAAGTTGCGTGAAGAATAAAAATCAATGCCGCGATGGAATGAATTACGATATGGATGACAATCAGCAACAACAGCTTTTTTTTGAAATAGCGGACGCCCATAAAATCAGAACGTGCATTCAATGCGGTACGTGCAGCGGTTCATGTCCTTTGAGCAACCGGATGGATCATGCGCCGAGGGAATTGTTCGCCCTGATCCGGGACGGGGAAATGACAGCGGTTCTGCGATCCAATTCTCCCTGGTATTGCGTCTCCTGTTATCAGTGCACGACTCGTTGCCCCAGGCAAATACCGGTGACGGATCTCATGTATGCCCTCAAACGCATGGCGGCCCAAACCGGAAATACACCCCAAGATCATAAAATGCCGCACCTGTATCGGGCTTTTGAGAATCTGGTGGTCCACCGAGGCCGCATCACCGAACCCCTGGTGATGGCGCAGTATGGACTGCATCATCCTGGTGACGCCTTGCGGCAGATACCCCTTGCCCTGCGATTGCTGAAAAGGGGGCGCCTGGAGTGGTTACCCCAGCGCGTACGCCTGCCGCGACAGTTTGACGGTTTCCTGAATGCCGTTGCCGGGGGGAGGGAAACAACGTGAAATACGGCTTCTATCCCGGGTGCTCCTTCAAGTCCGCCGCCGGCTATCAGCTCTCGGTGGCGGCTCTGACCCGCGCCGTGGGAATTGAATTCGTGGAGATTCCGGACTGGAACTGCTGCGGCGCCACTGTGTTTTTCAGTCTTGACGATATCAAAGCGGTTGCCTTGGCCGGGAGGGTATTCGCCTTGGCGGCCGCCGGCGGTTTCCGTGAAATCGTTACCGGCTGCAACGCATGTTACGCAACTCTGCGGAAGTCTGCGGAACTGCTGGCCAAAAAGCCTGACTACCTGTCCGCCCTCAATCGCGGACTGGCGTTGGAACAGTTGCATCTGGCCGAGCCGTTACCGGTTCGTCATATCCTGCAAGTGCTGGTCGATGATCTTCCGCATTCGGCATGGGCGTCTCAAACGAAGCGTGGCTTCGAATCCGTTCCGGTGGCCGGATATTACGGCTGCCAACTGACCCGACCCTTCGGGGATGCGGATGATCCGGAGCAGCCCGGAATCCTGGAGCGATTTATAAAACGGCTTGGTTTCCAACCGGTTGCCCACAGCGCCAAGACCCTTTGTTGCGGGGCTTCCCACGGCGTGCCCTATGGCGATGAATGTTCCCCGTTGATTGCCCGAATTGTTCGCGGCGCCCATGAGAAGGGCGCCCGATTGATTGCGACCGTTTGTCCCCTTTGCCAGTTTAACCTGGACCAGGGACAACAGCGGGCTTCCGGTCTGCCGAAATTGCCGGTGCTTTTTTTCACACAGCTCGCCGGTCTGGCGCTGGGATTGCCGCCGGAAGAACTGGGACTTGATCAACTGCTGATTTCCGCGCAAGGAGTGTTGCGTCAAAGATGAGCGCCTACCAAAAACCGAAAATCGGGGTGTATGTCTGCCACTGCGGTATGAACATTGCGCCCAAAGTGGATGTGGAAGCGGTGGTCCGTTTCGCCGGTAATCTGGAACACGTGGCGACGGCGAGGGAATACAAGTTCATGTGTTCCAATCCGGGCCAGGAACTGATTGTGGACGACATTCGTCAAGGAAAAGTCGATCGGGTGGTGGTCGCTTCCTGCTCGCCGCGAATGCACGAGCCGACTTTTCGTAAAGCCTGTGAAAACGCAGGGTTGAATCCGTATTATTTTCAGATGACCAATATCCGGGAACATTCATCCTGGGTGACCCTCGATTCCGGGGAAGCCACGTCCAAGGCCAAGGATCTGGTGGCCGGCGCCGCGGCTCGGGTGGCCTTTCATGCTCCGTTGTCAACTCGGTCGGTGCCCGTAAAAAAAGCGGTGCTGGTGATTGGCGCCGGCATCGCCGGGATGCAGGCCGCCTTGACCGCCGCCGAGGCCGGATTTCAGGTTCACCTGGTGGAACGGGAACCGTCCATCGGGGGGCACATGGCCAAGTTCGACAAAACCTTTCCAACCCTGGACTGCGCCGCCTGTATTTCCACGCCAAAAACTGTCAGCATCGGACAACATCCCCATATTTCCCTTCACACATATGCCGAGGTGCGCCAGGTGGAAGGATTTGTGGGAAATTATACCGTGACGGTGAGCCAAAAACCCCGCTATGTTCTGGGAGACAAATGCACCGGGTGCGGTTTGTGCGCCGACGCTTGCCCGGTGGGGTTGGTAAACGATTTCGACCAGGGACTCAGCGAGCGCAAGGCCATTTATCGCGCCTTCCCCCAGGCGGTGCCGCTGACCTATTGCATCGACAAGAAAGACAGCGCGCCATGCACCCGGACCTGCCCGGCCGGGGTGAATGTTCAGGGCTACGTCCAGTTGATCGGCAAGGGGCGTTATGAAAAAGCCGTGCGCCTGATCATGGAAAAGATTCCCCTTCCCGGTGTCCTCGGCAGGGTCTGCCCCCATCCCTGCGAGTCGGCCTGTCGCCGTCGGGAAGTAGATGAGGCGTTGTCCATACGAGATCTGAAGCGTTTCGCCGCCGACCACATCGATTGGGCGAGTCTCCCGCTGCCTCGGATTGAGGAGCGGTCTCATAAAGTCGCGATCATCGGTTCCGGCCCCGCCGGTCTTACCGTCGCCTATGACCTGCGGTTGCGCGGATACCAGGTTACTGTTTTCGAAAAGTTGCCGGTCCTCGGGGGGATGCTGCGCATCGGCATACCCGACTATCGGCTGCCCCGGCGTATCCTGGACCGCGAGATCGACTATTTGTTGCGTCTCGGCATTGTCGCCAAAACCGAACAAGCCATGGGAAGGGATTTTACCCTGCAGGGTCTGGCCGAAGAAGGTTATGCCGCCGTTTTTATGGCTATCGGCGCTCACGGCGGCCTTAAATTGAACATCCCCGGTGAGGCGGAAACAACAGGGGTCATCGACGCCATCGCTTTTCTGAAGGCGGTGAACCTTGGGCGAACAGAGAAACCGGGCGAGCAGGTGGTGGTCATCGGTGGCGGAAATGTGGCCGTGGACGCTGCCGGCGTCGCCAGACGACTCGGCGCCCGAAAGGTTACTATCCTGTATCGGCGTTCCCGTCAGGAGATGCCTGCCTATGAAGAAGAGGTCGAAGGGGCGTTGGAAGAAGGAATTCAGCTTTCCTGTCTGACGTTTCCCCTGCGAATTCTATCGGAGAACGGCCGTCTTGTGGGCATCGAATGTCTACGTACGGCCCTCGGTCCGATGGATGAAAGTGGCCGGCGACGTCCCGTTCCGGTGGTGGGCTCCGAATTCATAATCCCCTGCGACGCAGTCATCCCGGCCATCGGACAGCGGACGGACGCCCCATGGGCTGCGCAGGAAGCGGATCTGGTTTGGGGGGCAAGACAGACCCTGGCGGTAGCGGCGGAGAGTATGCAAACCAGTATGCCCCATGTTTTCGCCGGTGGCGACGTGGTCAGTGGCCCGGCCACGGTTATCGAAGCCATTGCCGCGGGCCATCGCGCCGCCGAAGCCATGCACCGCTACCTCCAGGGCGAAACGGTCGTCGCTGATCTTCCCAAAAAACAAGCTGTGTCTGTTCCGGGACAGGTCGACGGCCGGCGGTCCAATGAAGACGACCTGGTCCCGATTCCGACGGCGACGGTTTCAAAACCGCGCGCAGTGTCCCCGCATCTACCCGCGGATGAACGGATTTCATCATTTGACGAAATCAGCTGCGGGTTGTCCGAAGAAGCGGCCGGGAACGAAGCGAACCGTTGCCTTAATTGCGGCGGCTGTTGCGAATGCACGGAATGTGTCGATGTTTGCGAGGTAAAGGCCATCGACCACAACATGCCCGAAAGAAGCTTCCAGCTGGAGGTTGGCGCGCTGATTCTGGCCACCGGCTTCAAAGCGTTTGACCCGACGCCGCTGACCAACTACGGATACGGCCGTTTGCCGGAAGTCTATACCAGCCTTGAATTCGAGCGTTTGAACAATGCCACCGGGCCCACCGCCGGGAAAATTCTGATGAAAACCGGCCACCCCCCCAAACGGGTGGCCATCGTCCATTGCATCGGATCACGGGACAGCCGGTACCGCAAGTATTGTTCCAGGGTCTGTTGTATGTATTCCATGAAATTCGCGCATCTGGTGCGCGAGAAGACCGGAGCGGAAGTCTGGGAGTACTACATTGATATTCGCGCTCCCGGTAAGTTGTACGAGGAATTTTACAACCGGGTCCAGGAGGAGGGCGTGCATTTCATCCGGGGAAAGGTCGCTGAAATTACGGACATCCCCGACAACCCGGAGGATCGGGGACGCCTGACGGTGGTGGCGGAGAACACCCTGACCCGACGAACCTCCCGCGTACCGGTGGACATGGTGATCCTGAGCGTCGGTCTGGAACCGGCCGATGGATCCGCGGACGTGGGGAAAATCACCGGAGTTTCCCGGGATGGCGATGGATGGTTCAACGAGCTGCACGCCAAGCTGGCGCCGGTCAGTACGCCGGTGAACGGGATCTTCCTCGCCGGTTGCTGCCAGGGGCCCAAGGACATACCCGATACGGTGGCCCAGTCAATGGCAGCCGCCGGTGAAGCTGTGGCACTGCTTTCCAAGGGGACGGTGAAGACCCGGGCGGAGATATCCTACATCGATCCGGATCTCTGCAGCGGTTGTCGCACCTGCATGGCGGTTTGCGCTTATTCGGCCATTCGTTTCGACGAAGCGCTGAATGTGGCCAAGGTCAACGAAGTGCTGTGCCAGGGATGCGGTAGTTGCGCCGCCGCCTGTCCCAGCAGCGCCGCCGGGGTTCGGCATTTCACGGATCGTCAGGTAATGGAGGAGATCGAAGCGATTTTGAGGTAGTGTCCATATTGTTTTCGGTTGATTCGCCGCAAGAACGGCCATAAATGTCGGCTGTCGTTGGGGAAATTGAAATTGTTATTATCGAATGAAACAGGTAGGCAAATGAATCCATTCGAACCCAAAATCATCGCACTGGTCTGTAACTGGTGCACTTATACGGCCGCTGATCTGGCCGGAACTTCCCGGATGTCCTATCCGGCCAATATTCGCATCGTCCGCTTGATGTGCAGCGGAATGATCGATTCCAAATACGTGCTCAAGGCCTTTCTCGACGGCGCCGACGGCGTTTTTATCGGTGGCTGTCATCCGGGAGATTGTCATTATATCGACGGTAATCTGAAAGCCGTGAAACGTATGGACGGCATCGGCTCCATTCTGACCCGCTTCGGATTCGAACCTGAACGACTCAGACTCCGTTGGATCGGCGCCAGCGAGGGGCCGGAATTTCAACACAACATGACCGAATTCGTCGAAACAATCAAGGGACTGGGCCCCAGTCCTATTGCAGACCGGATGATTCTGTAAACGAGGTATTTCATGACCGTTTTTAAAGCATTCCCGGAAGCCGTCACACCGACTCAGGCGCTGCGTTCCATGTTGGAAGCCATGCTGTCGAAACACCTGGTGGACGCCGTGTTGGTGCCGGCGCGTTCACCCTATGGAAAACTTCCCATGCCCATGCTGATTACCGATCCGGCAGGGCTGGCCGATATTGACCCCCTGGCCCCCGTGGCGCCGTTCAACAGCGCCCGGCAGACAGCCACCGTCACCCGCCATGCCTCCGGGAGGCGATTGGGGTTGTTTCTGCGTCCTTGTGAAATCAGCGCATGGAGGGAGCTGATCAAACTGCATCAGTGCGTCCATGAGGATACGCTGTTGATCAGCATGGATTGCCAGGGGCGGATGGAAAACGACACGTATCTGAAACTGGCGGAAGCACAGGATGATCCCACCACTGCCTTTTACCGTGACGTCTACCTGCGGGATGAAACCACTGTTTCCTGCCGGATGTGCGAGCGCTTTCAGCCCCAGGGCGCCGATCTGACGCTTTGCTTGCTCGGAACGGCCTCGGAGCTGCCCGTGTTGGCGGTGGAAACCGATGCGGGGAAGCGGCTTGCAGACGATCTCGGGTTGGTGGATTGTGATCCGCCCGCCGAAAGAGCCTCGGCGGTTTCCGATTTGCGGAAGGAGCGCCAGGCGTTCAGAGCGGCGCGTTTTTCCGCCATTACGGAAAAAATAAAAAATATGGAAGGATTTCAGCAACTCATTGCCACCTGCCTGAACTGTTACAACTGTCGGACCGCCTGTCCGGTATGCTACTGCAGGGAGTGCGTTTTCCTGACCGATGTATTCGCTCATCCTCCTGAAACCCTGTTGCAACGGGCGTCCAAGAAGGGCAGTATCAAACTTCCCGCAGACACCACCATGTTTCATATGACCCGCTTGGCCCATATGGCCCACGCGTGTGTGGGGTGCGGGCAATGCAGCAGTGTCTGCCCAAGTCACATTCCGGTGGCGGAAATCTTCCAGGCGGTGGCGGCGGATGTGCAGAAATTGTTTGACTATCAACCCGGGCGCAGGCTGGACGAGCCGATCCCATACCTGGCCTATGGGAAAGAAAACCCATGACGGATACCCGACAAAAAAAAACCGGTGGTGATGAACGGGTCGACAGGTCGGCGGATATCGGCCAGAAAAACGATGACGTTGAAGCCCCCCGGATACTGGTGGTCGGAGCCGGCATCGCCGGCATCCATGCGGCCATTGAACTTGCCGAGATGGGGTATCCGGTGGTGCTGGCGGACAAGGCGCCTGTCGTCGGCGGCATTCTGACCCAATTGGATCACCAGTTTCCCGACAATCATTGCGGCATGTGCCGGATGCTGCCCATGTTGGACCGCGATGGCGGACCCCAGACCTGCCTGCGCAGAGGCCTTTTTCATGAACGCATCTCGTTTCTGCCGTCGGCCGAAATCGTGGATGTCACGGGCAGTCCCGGTCGCCTGGTTGTGGATATCCAGACGACACCCGCCGGCATTGTACCGGATCGTTGCACGGGCTGTGGGGCCTGTGAAACCGTCTGTCCGGTGGATATGCCGGACCCCTTCAATGCAGGGCTTTCCCGGCGCAAGGCGGTTTTTATCCCCGTGCCGCATCAAGCGCCGCTATTTCGAACCATCGACTGGCAAGCCTGCACAGGCTGCGGCGCCTGCGTCGAAGCCTGTCCTACGGATGCAATTCGGCTGGATGGAACGGCGCAACCGGTTCGACTGAACGATATCGCCGTCATTCTTCTGGCTGAAGGGGCGGCGCTGTACGATCCGAGTGAGACCGATCTGTACGGCTTCGGACAGCTTCCCAACGTCGTCACGGCCGCCGCCCTGGAGCGGATCATGAGCGGCAGCGGCCCCTATCAGGGCGAGCTCCTGCGACCCTCGGATCGGAGGCCCATCCGTAAAATCGCCTGGGTGCAGTGCGTCGGCTCCCGGAACCTGACCAAGGGGGCCGATTACTGTTCCAATATCTGCTGCATGTTCGCACTGAAAGAGGCCCTGCTGGCCAAGGAAAAGATGGGCTCAGAAGGGGATGCGGCCGTCTTCTACATGGATCTGCGAACGTTCGGCCGGGATTATCAGCGCTATCGCGATCGGGTGGAAACATCCGGGGTTCGACTGATTCGGTGCCGCATCCACAGCATCCAACCCCATGCCGATACGGAAGACCTGACCGTCAGTTATGTGAACGAACAGGGTCGATTGCAGGATGAGGTCTTTGATCTGGTCGTGCTGTCCACCGGAAAACGCGGCCACCAGGCCTATCCCGATTGGAGCCGAAAGGAGGGGATTCTTACACTTCATGGGACGCCGGAGATCACCGATATCGGTGACACGCTGGTCTGTTCCGGGGCTGCCGCCGAGCAGGTGATGACCATGCTGAGGCGACTCGGGCTTCCCCGCACGTCGACTATGGCCGTGGAAGAAATCAAACCGGAGACGGCGGAGCAAAAGCCCCGGTTGCTGATCGTTTTATCGGGCTCCGGCATCGGAGCGGACATCCTGAATCGCGAAAGCCTGCGACAGCGCTTGCAGAAACAACTGAATCCAGCAGGTATCTTATTCCTGGAATCCCTTGACGAACTCAGGCAGGTAATTGCGGCCGCGTCGGAAAACGGCGCCAACCGTCTGTTGCTGGTTGGGGCCCATTCCGGCCTTGCCATGAAGCCTTATCTGAAGAGGTTGGAACGGCAAACCGGCATCCCGTTCATTTTTATGGATGCGCTGGACCTGGGACGACCCGATGCCGCGACCGCGGAAATCGTCCCCAGGACCGAAATGATTACCGATAAAATCACCATGTCGGCAAGACAATTGCTCTGTCGGCTTTCGCTCCCGGGCCAGCTTCGACCGGTAAACCGAGCGGCCCTGGTGGTTGGGGGCGGACCCGCGGGGTTGGCTGCGAGCCTGGCGCTGGCCCGGAACGACGTGCCGGTGACACTGGTGGAGAAAACCGCCCGACTGGGAGGCAACCTGTGGGCGATTCAGGATGCGGCCGTCCGCGCGCCCCTTGAAAAACTGGCGGCCGAGGTGACTGAGCACCCCCTCATAACGGTTTGCTGTCACGGCGCGGTGCGGGGAAGTTTCGGAAGGCCCGGTCAGTTCACTACCCGGATTGCCGATTCATCCGGGGAGGAGCGGTCCCTATTTCATGGTGTCACGATTGTCGCAACCGGTGGAAGGAGCGCTTCCACAGCGTCATTCGCCGGAGGCTCCCATGAGCGCATTACGACGATTTACGAAGGTGAAAAAATAATCTCCGACCCATTATCCGTCCTGGCCGGCTCGCCGCCTCGGGAGATCGTCATGATTCAGTGCGCCGACTCCCGGGAGGAGCCGCGTAATTACTGCAGCCGGATATGCTGTCTGAAATCCCTGAAAACGGCGCTGGCTTTCAAGGAACGATCCCCCCAAACGGATGTGACCATCTTCTACCGGGACATGATGACATACGGTGAAAGCGAAACCGTGTATACCGAGGCCCGGAAGCAGGGGATACAATTCATTCCCTTTGATCCCGCAGCAAAGCCGCTGGTGCGCACCGAAAATGGGACGATCGTGGTGGAAGGATTCGATCCGGTCTTGGGTGAGCCGGTCCGCTTGGAACCGGACTGGGTTTTTCTGGCCACCGGCCTGGTGCCGAATGGCGATAACATTTTGAACGATGTCTTCCATCTCACGCTTACAAGGGATGGCTTCCTTACGGAAGCCGACAGTAAATGGCGGCCGCTGGATACCGGAACGGAAGGCGTTTTTGTTTGCGGACTCGCCCGTGCACCGGTTCGGGCGGACGAGGCCGTCCGGGAAGGACGAGCTGCGGCCATGCGGGCCATGCGGTTGCTTTGTCGTGATTCACTACAGGCCTCCCTGGTGACAGCGCGGGTGCGGCCGGCTCTTTGTTGCGCATGTCAGGCATGTATTCCGGTCTGTGCCTATAACGCCCGCCATGCCGACAAGTCCGTGGGCCATATCGTGGTGGATCCCGCCGCCTGTCAGGGGTGCGGTGCCTGTGCGGCGGTTTGTCCCAACAATGCAACCATTCTGGGTGGATTTGAAACCCGGGGAATAATGGCGGCGATTGAAGCTTCGTTGTAGGAAGAAAAATATGAAGCGGGGATGGTGGAGGGGAATCAATGATATTGTTGACGCAATGGGCTAATCGACAACCGGCATCCAATTACCGTTTGCCGTTTACTGTTCACTTTTGAAGGGGATATTCCGGATGGAAACAACTGAGGTAAAAGGCATAAAAGATACGGCGCGGCTTCGTCCGGGTGATTACAGTCCGTCGTTATGCATGGCTTGCGGCGCCTGCGCCGCCGGTTGTCCCATCACAGGCAGGGAGGGATTTGATCCGCGCAAGATGGTGCGTCTGGTTTTGCTCGGCCGTGATCGGGAACTGATCGAATCGAATCTGCCGTGGCTCTGCACCCTGTGTGGTAAATGCGAGCACGCCTGCCCCATGGGAATTAATATCGTGAACATGATGCGGCGCGCTCGGGGACTGCTGGACCGTGAGAAGGTTCCCGGACAGATCCAGAAAGGAATCGATTTGTGCCTGAAAACCGGTAACAACCTGGGGTTGCCGGCGGAAGATTTTCAATACATTATTGGTGATGTGGCCGATGAGCTGGCGGAAGAAGAGGGGTTCTCGGGTTTTTCCATCGCCTTTGACAAGCAGGGAGCCAATTTGCTCCACACCCTGCACAACAAGCTGGTCAATACCCAGAACGAAGATCTGGTGCATTGGTGGAAGATTTTTCATGTAGCGGGTGAAGAATTCACCATTCCCAGCAATAACTGGGAAGGCGTCAATTGGGGGCTGTTTTCAGGGGATGACGAAGTCATGCGTACCTTTGTGGGGCGTATCGTGGAGCACATGGATCGTCTCGAGATCCGGAACCTCATGTATCCGGAGTGAGGGCACGCCTATATGGCGACCCGGTACGGGTTGCAAACATGGTATCCTGACTTTTTTGATCGACACGGCGCTTTTACGGTCTTTGATTTATTGATGGACTATCTGCGCTCCGGTCGCATCCAGGTGGACAAAAGCGTCTATCTCCAGCGGGCGGCCTATCACGATCCCTGCAATTACGGCCGTAAATCCGAGGAACTTTTCGGCCACGGCTATTATGACGAACCCCGCTGGATTCTCGATCAATGTCTCACGAATTGGGTCGACCTGTACCCTGCACGGGCCAATCAGTACTGCTGCGGCGGCGGCGGCGGCACGTTGCTGACCCCGTTTCAGGAAACCCGAATGCATTATGGCCGCCGAAAAATCGAACAGATCAAACGAACCCGGGCCGAAATGATCGTGCTCCCCTGTCACAGCTGTCACGGTCAGATCAAGGCTTTGCTGGCAGAACACAACATGGCGGATATTACGGTCAAGTATTTATGGGAAGTTGTCGCCGATAGTCTTGTGGTGGATAAAAATGTCTGAAGCATACCCCAAATGCATCAAAAAAACCGTTGAACGAAGAAGATCCATGGATTCCACGGCGATTATCCTGGAAAGTATTTCCGATGGGGTGTTTACCGTGGATGACAACTGGCGGATTACGACGTTCAATCGAGCGGCGGAGGAAATCACCGGTATCGCCCGGCAAGAAGCCGTCGGTAAACCCTGCTCGGAAGTGTTTCGGGCAAGCATGTGCGAAGAGGATTGCGCCTTGAAGAGCACCATGGAGACCGGCGTTTCAGTGATCAACAAATCGGCCTTCATTATCGATGCGGAGGGACGCCGGATTCCCATCAGTGTGTCCACCGCGTTGCTGCGTAATGGCAAAGGCGAAATACTCGGAGGGGCAGAGACGTTTCGCGATCTCAGTCTTGTGGAGGAGCTCCGCAAGGAGCTCAAGGGGCGGTTTCAGGCCGGTGATCTGGTGAGCCGCAGCACGTCCATGCGCCGGCTATTCGATCTCCTGCCCCTGCTGGCGGCCAGCGACAGCACGATTCTGATTCAGGGAGAGACCGGCACCGGCAAGGAATTTCTGGCCCGGGCCATCCACAACCAAGGGCCCCGACACGACAAACCGTTCGTGGCGGTGAACTGTGGGGCTCTTCCGGATACACTCCTGGAATCGGAACTGTTCGGTTACAAGGCCGGGGCGTTTACCGGCGCGACAAAGGACAAACCCGGTCGCTTTCAGATCGCGGCAGGCGGCACCCTTTTTCTGGATGAAATCGGCGAAATCAGCCCGGCGCTCCAGGTACGTCTGTTGCGCGTTTTGCAGGAAAAAACATTCGAACCCCTGGGGGGCACCGGATCGGTCAAGGCGGATGTCCGCATTATTACCGCCACCCACCAGGACCTTGCGGCCAGAGTGAAAAAAGGCGCCTTTCGTCAGGATCTGTTCTACCGGATCAATATCGTAAAGCTGGATCTACCCCCTCTGCGAAAACGCAGGGAAGATATCCCGTTATTGATCGAGCATTTCATATCGCGCTTCAACCGGTTGCAGAGCAAATCCGTAAGCGGGATCCAACCGGAAGTCATTTCTTTCCTGATGGCGTATGACTATCCCGGCAATATCCGTGAACTGGAGAACCTCATTGAGCATGCGTTTATTCTTTGCGGTGAGGGCCTCATCGAGTCCCGTCATTTCCCGGAAGAGTTCATGGCGCGCTCACCCCAACAGAAGGTTATCACCAATATGAACGGCGCCTTAAAAGCCGTGGAGGCCCAGACGATCCTGGAAGCGCTGAAAAGAAACCGTTACAATCGTCTGGCGGCGGCCAGAGATCTCGGTATTCATAAAAGCACCCTTTTCCGAAAAGTAAAATCCCTATGTATCTCTCTGCCGCCTCAGGATGGCCGCTCCCTGCGAAAGGGGAACTGAAGGCGGCGCACCGTCAAATGGGTGGATGGTGTTGCCGATCGTTTTTTTTGGATGATACATACCGTATGTATCACAATAGTTACCGCATTCGAAAAAGGATTTGAAGTATGAAGATTGTATTCCCGATTCAGACGGATAATGGGATAGACAGCCCTGTCTACGGACATTTTGGAACCGCCCGTTTGTTTATACTCATCGATTCGGAAAAACCGGAACCGGAAGTTCTGGCCAATCAGGACTTGAACCATACCCATGGTCAGTGTCAGCCGCTGATCGCACTGGGTGGACGCAAGGTGGATGCCGTCGTGGTCGGAGGAATCGGCGGCGGCGCACTTCGTAAGTTGAACAAGGAAGGTGTTCTTGTGTATCGGGCCATCGAAGGGTCGGTTGCGGAAAACCTTTCATTGCTCCAGTCGGGAAAACTCCCGCAATTTACCCTGGACCAGACCTGCGCCGGTCATACGACCATCGGTGGCTGCAGTCATTGAAGCGCTTCCATCGGTTCTTGTTCCTCGGGCAGCCCGCCGGTCGATAGGGTCGCACAAATGCACTATCGGTATGTAGATACCGTGGCAGGGTGGCGAACCGTGCTTTTCTTGCGCGGGCTATGGGGCGTCCCGCCCTTTCCTGAATGGCGGTCGTTACCGAATGGATGACGATTTTTTAGCCAATCTGGTATGCTTCCTGCAGTGCATTGAGCCGGAGGTCATGGGATATGAAAGTTGCAATTACGGTATGGAACGATCGGATTTCACCGGTTTTCGACGTCGCCCGCAACCTGTTGGTGCTGGATATCGAAAAGGGTTCGATTACCGGTAAGCGGCGTGAAATTTTTATCGGCGATCAATCTTCGCATAAAGCTTCTTTGCTTGCCGGACTGAAGATTCAGACCCTGATTTGCGGGGCCATATCCCAACCATTGGCCGGATTGATCGGAACTTATGGCATCAAGACCATCTCCTTCATCTCCGGCGATGTGGAAGACGTCCTTGCCGCTTATCTGGCCGGTAAGCTGTCGCATTCCAAATTCACCATGCCGGGCTGTCGCCGGTCGAGAAGGATGCGGGCACGGAGCCGGCAGTGTCGATTTGTTTGATTTCGCTCTATTTCAATAATTCGATCTCGCCGGGTCTCCAGGTTCCGTCAAACCAGGGCTTGAGGGGTTGATAGAGTCTCAAAATCAGCCAGAAACCCTTTCCGGGAATCGTCTTGATCCAATTGCCTTTTTTACCCTTGGGCGCTTTCGGACCGAAATAGATGTCGATGGATCCGTCCTCGTTGTCGGCCGGTCCGTTTCCCTCGCTGCTCAAGCCGGGAAAAGCGTGATCCGTCGGTAACATGCTGCGGGTCTGGGGGTCGTAGGCGACGATCGACCAGTGGCCTTTTACCGGAATATCCGGCGGAAGCGTCAACTTATACCTTTTCGATCCGTCCAGATAATTCCCATCGGAATCCAAGGAGTTGACGGCGCGCTGCCACCCTTTCCCCACTGACTTTTCCGCCATGACCGGGGTAACGAAATTATGGCCGAAATGAAATAAGGTGCGCGCATCCAGGTCGCGTGCGCCATTGCGCAGGAACTCGTGATTGTCGCCGATGAAGCTTTTCGACCAGGTCGATTCACCCGGATAGAGCCAGGCTTCGCTGTCGCGTGGCCTGAACTCGATGGTCCGCGCCGTGGCGTTGGCGACCGAGGCGGCTTCCGTCAGGATGCCGCGCATGCGTTCATCCGGGTTGAAGGGGTAGCCCTTTTTGATCCCGATGGCGGCAAGCAATCCCGACAATTCAGGATTGAGGGAATCCGACGGTTCTTCCTGAACGATGGTATTTACTTCCGTATAGAAGCTGATATCGTTTGCGTGCACCGTATTGAACGACTTTCCGGAGCCATTTATGAACCTGGTTTTGTCCGGTTTTCCTTCCGCTGCCAGTTCATAAATTTTCATTTTCTTCCGGAAGTTTTCAACGACCGGCTTGAGTTTGTTGTTTTTCGGGAATCCGTAGATCATGATACAAACGCCATAGGTTCGGGAGCGGGCCATGAAATAGCCGGCGGGTGCCTTGGTTTTATAGTCGGGGGGCAGGATCAGATATTTCCCGCCTTTGCCCTTGTCGGGACCCGGATTGCCGATATCGATGATATGGCGTGACCACGCATCATTGAGCACACCCCGGGTGTTGGGAGGCGAGGCCAGCACCACCGGGCCTTTCTTGAGGTCAACCCACGCGATGGCCATGACGGCCTCCGGATTCGCGGTGAGCAGGAGTGTGTTTGCATTGATCCTGTTTTTGAACAGCAACACCGAGCCGTCTTCGACCCCCGCATTGCGCATCCCCGCGCGCAGGGCGGCGAGAGACGCCCCCTGGCAGGTATTCAGAAATACTTCCACCCCGCGCATGAAGTCTAGATTTTCATAAACCTGTTTGACGGTTTCCTTGGAGGGGAACCCGTCGTTGAACGTCAGCGTGCCGATACGGGTTTTGACTTTATCGGGCGTGCGGATGGATTCCGGGATCTCCGTCAGGGCCGGTCCGGAAAAAATGAGCAGCAGGGTTACGACGAGTGCGGCCATCATGGTTCTTGGTTTGGTGCGCGTTTTCACGAGGTGCTTCCCTTTTGTATGCAATTCAATTTGTTATCGTATTTTTTCAACATCGGATCGTCATGGGTCCATGTCATTCATTTCCGCCAACCTGTGGCTCATATCACAATACGACAAGATCTTCAATTGATAGTCTCGCGAAGCAACGAAACCTTTGACAGACCGCCTATATCATGCAAAAATTAAAAAATTTCGATGTGAAATCAAACGGGTAAATATTCATTTCCATTCCATTCGGGATGCACGGTTAGGGAGGAAACGCTGGATAATGAAAGATGTATTGGGCTTGATCATGGGCGGTGGGCAGGGAGCGCGTCTGTACCCGCTGACAAAACTTCGCGCCAAGCCGGCCGTGCCGCTCGCCGGGAAATATCGTCTGATCGATATCCCCATCAGCAACTGCTTGAATGCCGGTATCGATAAAATCGCCATCCTGACGCAGTATAACTCGGTTTCATTGCACCGGCATATCCAGCGCACCTATGCCCGGGATATGTTTTCCGAAGGATGGGTGCAGATTCTCGCCGCCGAGCAGACCCCCCACAGCGCCAATTGGTATCAGGGCACGGCGGACGCGGTCCGCAAGCAGTTCGTGGAAATCAGAGCCACCCGCACAAAATATGTACTGATTCTGGCCGGCGATCATCTGTACAATATGGATTACCATGATTTCATCCGCTACCATATCGACACAAAGGCCGATATCACCATGGCGGTGCAACCTGTCGGGGCCGATATCGCGCCGAATCTGGGGATTCTGAAACGCGATTCCGACGGACACATCCGGAAGTTCGTCGAAAAACCGCGTGCGGAAAGCCTGTCGGAAATGGTCAGCAGGGCCGGTTCCGAGACCCCCTTTCTGGCATCCATGGGGATTTATGTGTTTCACACGGATCTGTTGTTCGAAGTATTGAAAACCGAAGGGGACGACTTCGGCAAGAACATCATCCCCGGTGTGATCAACGACTACCGGGTGATGGGGTATGTGTATGACGGATATTGGGCGGATATTGGAACCATCCGCCGTTTTTACGAAGTGAACCTGGAAATGGCCTCACCGGAAAGGCCCTTCGATTTTTACAGTCCCGACCGGCCTATTTACAGCCGGGCCCGTTTTCTGCCGGCCTCCGAGGTCCATGGCGCCTGGTTGAGACATGCATTACTGGCCGATGGATGTCGGGTGGCCAAGGCGGAAATTACCCATTCGGTGATCGGCCTGCGGTGTCTGATCGAAGAAGACGCCGTTATCCGTTCCTCCGTCATCATGGGAGCGGATTATTATGAAACCGCGGCGGAGCTGCAAGAAAACAAACGGCTGGGGCGACCGAATATCGGCATCGGCCGGGGGGCTCACATCGAGGCCGCCATCATCGACAAGAATGCGCGCATCGGCCGGAATGTTCGGATTCACTACCTGCCGGACCGCTCCGATATGGAAACCGAAAACTATGTGGTGCGGGACGGCCTGGTTATTGTTCCCAAAGACGCAGTCATTGCCGATCATACGGTCATCTGAATCTCGAACCGGGAAGGAGCATGATGAAAATATTGTACGTTTCACCGGAAATCGCACCCTTCGCCAAAACAGGGGGGCTGGCCGATGTGGCCCAGGCATTGCCCAAGGCCCTTACATCCATGGGCCATGACGTCCGCGCCATCATGCCCAAATATCCTTCGGTGGCGCGATCTCGGTCGGCCATGGCGATCGAGGCCGGGATTTCCGTTTTGATGCATAACGGCCTTCAGGGTGCGGTCGTATGGCGGGGAGACAACGGCGGCGTGCCGATCTGTTTCGTGGAAAATGAAGTCTACTTCAACCGCGACGGCCATTACGGAATCGGCAATTGGGATTATCCCGACAACCTGGAGCGCTTCGTTTTTTTCTGTAAGGCCGTTCTGGACTACTGCAAGGCGGTGAATTTCGCGCCGGATGTGATTCACTGCAACGACTGGCAGACCGCCCCGTTGCCGGCCATCCTGAAAATTGTGTATCGCAACTACCGCAATGATCCCTTTTTCACCGACAATCCCGCCCGAATTGTTTTTTCCATTCATAACATCGCCTATCAGGGGCGTTTTCCCCAGGATCAGTGGCCGGTATTGACCATGCCCCGGGGCTATTACGTCAATGATTTCGAATACCACGGCCAGATCAATCTGATGAAAAGCGCTATCGTCCACGCCGATATCATCCATACGGTGAGTGAAACCTATGCGCGGGAAATTCAAAGCACGGAATTCGGTTTTGGATTGCAGGGGGTCCTGTGGAATCGCCGGGCAGATCTGCACGGCATTCTCAACGGGGCGGATTATCAGGAATGGGACCCGGCGATCGATTCCCACACGTACGGGATTCACTACTCCCTGGACAATATGGCCGGCAAGCGCGACATTACCTCACGCCTGCGGGCGGAATACCGTCTGCCGGATCGGGACGACGTCCCGCTGATCGGCATGACCACGCGTTTTGTGGGTCAAAAAGGAATCGATCTGGTGACCGCCTGCGCCGAGGGAATCCTGCAGCTCGACACCCAATTGATCGTACTGGGAGAGGGAGAACCCCGCTACCATGATTTTTTTGAATGGCTGTTGCGGAAATATCCGGACCGGGTCGGCGTGTACATCGGCTATAACAATGAGCTGGCCCATAAGATTCAGGCCGGCGCCGACATGTTTCTGATGCCGTCGCATTTTGAACCCTGTGGATTGACCCAAATCTACAGCTTGAAATACGGAACCCTGCCCATCGTTCGTTTGACCGGCGGCCTGGCCGATACTATCCAGGACGGCGTCAACGGATTTACTTTCTTTGATTACAATGCCCACTTTTTCTTCGAGGCGGTACGGCGGGCCTGCGACGTGTTCAAAAACCAGCCGGATCAGTGGCGAGAGATGATGCGAACCGCCATGGGACAGGATTTCTCCTGGAAACGTTCGGCGGAACGGATTGTGGAAATGTACGGGGTGAGGAAAGTATGAATTGGGAATTACGAATTATGCATGGTGGATGGGGATCCATATTGTATGATTCGGTGGCAACGCCGATCCATCAACCATCAACCAGCCATGGAAACGTAACATGTTCGCGTTCAAAAAAATCTTGACAGCCTTTTTGCTGCCGCCGGGTGTCGTGGTGGTGTTGCTGCTGGTCACCGGGGTCGCTTTTTTATGGATGAAAAAGCGTGGGACGGCCGGGTTCATCAACTTGCTGTTGGGAGCCCTGCTGTGGGCCGCGTCCATCTCGCCGGTGTCCGATTTCCTGGTGCAGGGGCTCGAGGCCGGATTCGACAATCCGACCGCGATTACCGGCGACGTGATTCTTTTGCTGGGGGGCGGAACCATCGACGAGGCGGTGGATATGACCGGCAAGGGATTCCCGAGCGACGATATGCTGGCGCGTATCATAACGGCGGTCCGGTTGCAGCGGAGACTGGATATCCCGGTGCTGATCACCAGCGGCAAGGTGTTTCCTGAAAAGATGGCCGGAGCGGCGATTGTCAAGCGGCTGATGATGGATCTGGGGGTTCCGGGCGATCGGATCTTTTTGGAGGAAAAAAGTCGGGATACTGCGGAAAATGCGCGATACAGCATCACGATCTGCCGGGAACGCGGATGGAAGGATCCCATTTTGCTGACTTCGTCGATTCATCTGAATCGGTCTGTCATGCTGTTCGAGCGCTATGGGTTGAAAACGAAACCCTTTCCGGCCTATCTTGTCGATGCTGCAGTCGCGCCCGATCATTGGAGTGATTTTTTGCCCCATGCTTATGCACTGGCCGATACGGCCGCTGCCCTGCATGAGTATCTGGGGATATGCTATTATCGCTTCATCGAAAGGTCATGAGGGACGGTTTCCGGCTTACGCCGGCCACCGTCCCGGTTCTTTGACGGACGGGTTGGAAGGGTTTGCCACCATCAAGTGGCGAGGGTTTTGATCAACACTCCCAGATAAAAGCGGGCGTGGCTGATATGGGCGGCCATATTGGCCCGGTGATTGGCGAAAATACTGTTCACATCGCTGTTCATGACGATGATGGGATCCACATGGGCAGCATGGCGGCAGGATTCAATGGCGTGGTGCAGGTCCGGGATGCAGTTTCTGCGGTCCAGGGTCGGGTGAAAATCTTTTTCCACCGCCTCCAGAATGGTCGCCATGGCGCTGGCCACGCCTCTGGAATAATACAAATAATCGTCGGCCTTGAAAAAACTCACCGGGCTGCCGTCTTTTTCATATGATTTTACCAAATTGTCATCGCAACTTCCCAGAAGATGCTCGAACTCGGCCAGGAGGGGAATCAGGTTATCGGCCCGGGTGTAGAAAGCGGCCTCGCCTTTCCGTAATTTTTCCATATACTTTTCAAGTTCTTTCAGGCCGTCTTTGTATTTTCGTTCCGGAGAGGGAAACCAGTATCGTTCCGCCTCCACCATGAAGCAGGAACTGCGGGCGTTTTCCAGATTTTTATCGAAAGCGGCGGTGCTTCCGGTGCGGGAGATATTTTCCATCAGTTTTTCCACGGTTCGTCTGGTGACCTCAATGACGCCCAGTTGGAAGTTGTTGACGTTATCCGTAACATCCAGAATGTCATTGGGGCGCCAGCCCCAGAAACGGTCTTGCAGTTCATACCGAAGCGGCGCAATGACGGCCTGAACAAAAGCGACGCCGACGGGAGGGCTGTCCGCCAGGGAAGGGCTGTAGGGGACTGGGGGAGTGAAGGCCGTTTTGGGTACGTCGGGTGTCTTGGATTGCCCGACGGGTTCCAGCGCATGGTTGTCTTCCGTCGATTGGACTATCTTTTTCGGCTGGGTCATCTCCGTATCGGGGGCTTTGGCAAAGCCGAGGATCAACCCCAATATCCACAATCCGACGACGGCAATCAGAACGACGGCGATCATCTGTTTGGTGGCAAAGCGTTTAAAGCCGGCGCCCTTGTCGTCGCCGTTATCAATGCGGTTTCCCTGTTCCATGGTAACTCCGTTCTGAAGTGAATGATGGTATCGCCATATGTAACTCGACCCAATGGTTCTGTCAATCGGCATGCCGATTTTATTCCCCACAGGGCCGGGATTCGTTGCTTCGGCATTACGCCCCCCCCCCGGTGTTTGGATCTCGTCGGTCGGGGTGATTCGGTTTACAAACACTCTTTTTCGGACAAACACCTATGCGCTTCTGAGTTTCCGCAAATCGCCCACGCGGATGGTGACGTTTTGAGCGTCAAAGTATTCGATCAGCGGAATGACGAATTTTCGTGACACTTCGGTCATTTCCTTGAACTGCGGGGTGGAGATTTCTCCTTTTTCCCGCAGAAAGTCGACCAGCCGGTTTTTCAGGGACTCGATCGCCTGACGATAAAAGAAGAGATCCTCTTTCACTTTGATGAGTTCCCGTTGTTCCACCAGCAACATCAGGACGGACTTGGCCGAAGCGGCATCGATGTCAAGGGTTTTGCTCAGTTCTGTAAAGTATGGCGGACTCAACTCGGCGGTCTTGTAAATTTCGATGATTTTCCGGCTCACTGCGGCCTGATCCACGGCCAGGGAAACAGTGTGGTCGGATAGGCGCACGGTTTCTTCGGCCTGGACGATCCGACCGGACTTGATCATCTGCCCCAACACCAGGTTGATCAATTTAGCATCCGGCTTTTCCGGCAGTTTCGATTTGAGCTCCTCCCGGGGCATGCCGCCCTTCAATGGGTTTTTCCGATGGTACTGGTCCAGAATTTCAAAACTGTTGGTCTGCAATTGTTCGAAAACAGCCCCATGAACATAGGTGCGGTTTTCCCTGTCGATCTGGATGAGATCCTTTCGCGTCAATAGACCGGATATGGCGGTTTGGAGTTGCTTTTCCGGCAGGTTGGTCATGAGGATCAGGTCGTTGAAGGACAGGCCGGCAAATCCGGCCTGTTCGGCATGAAACCCAACGACATTCTCCGTGGGGGCGTCGACCAGTTGCTCCAGCCCGGTGATGATTTCCGGCTTGAAACGCTTGTATTTGACGGGAATCGGATTCAGAACCTGGCCGCCGCCGACGGTGCGCACCGGAGAATAGCTCCGGATGACGAAGCGGTCTGCCTTGACGATGGATATCGGCGTGTCGAGCCGGATCTGGGTGACGGCGGTTTCTCCCGGTTTCAGTTCCTCGCGGTCCAGCAGGATGACATTGCCCATGATTTCACTGGTGCCCGTATGAAAGCGGACACGGGTTCGGTTTTTCATGGGTTTTTCATTGCTGGCCAGAAACCGCAGCTGCAGGTCGACCATATAGCTCGGTTTGAGAGTCCCTGGTCTGGCCAATACATCTCCCCGGTTCACCGCGGTTTTTTCCAGCCCCTGAAAATTGATGGCCGTGCGCATGCCGGAAATCGCGGTTTCGACGCTCTGGTTGTGGACCTGAATACCGCGCACTTTGGAGGTGATTTGAGAGGGATAGACCATGATGGTTTCACCCACGCCAATGCGGCCGGAAATCAGGCTGCCGGTGATCACCGTGCCGAAGCCTTTCATGCTGAAAACCCGGTCCACGGGTAGGCGGAACAAACCGGAGAGCTGCTGATCGGGAATTTTGGCGCTCAATTGATCCAGGGCGGACAGCAACTCCGGCAGGCCTTGGCCGGTCATGGAGGAAACATTGACAATGGGTGCCCCCTCCAAAAACGTACCCTGTACAAAATCACGCACATCTTCGGTGGCCAGTTCCAACATCTCTTCATCCACCATGTCGATCTTGGTCAACACCACCAACCCATACCGGATATCCAGAAGGGAGCAGATTTCCATGTGTTCACGGGTCTGGGGCATGACGCCTTCGTCGGCGGCGATGACCATGGCCACCAGATCGATACCGGTGGCGCCGGCGACCATATTTTTTACAAACTTTTCATGACCCGGAACGTCCACGATACCCAAGTGCTGACCACTGGGCAGGTCAAGGGCGGCAAACCCCAATTCAATGGTGATACCGCGCTGTTTTTCTTCCTTCAGACGATCCGTATCCGTGCCGGTAAGGGCCTTGATAAGGCTCGTTTTACCGTGATCGATATGGCCGGCCGTTCCGAGAATGATTTGCTTCAATGGATCATCGCTCCTGATTGTGTATGAAAAAAAAGGTCACCCGCTTTTATTTTTTCTTATATATTCAAAATAATAGGCCATGCCAACCATGAAGGCCGCCAGTCCGATGGTGTAGCCGACGGGCTTCTGCGGATAAAACATCCGCACCAGCAACACCGCGAACATCGCTCCCAGAAGGGCGCGGATCAGAAAAATGGTGAATCGATGCACATCGTCTCCTTCGGAATACATGGCTGGAAACCCATTGGAAATGGCTGGAAAACCAATAAACGCCCATTTAGATAATATAATATGGCAAGGCGGGTCAATACCAAGTTTCCACGATCGGGCATTTTACAAGCGGCGATGCCATTAAATTGGGGTCGAATGTCGAAAACCCTTGAAATGGGGGAAACGATCTGCTAAAAGAGTCTATTTTTCATGGTGGGTGTAGCTCAGTTGGCAGAGCACTTGGTTGTGGCCCAAGTGGTCGTGGGTTCAAGTCCCATCACTCACCCCATACGCCAACCAGGCCACCGCAGACAAAAGCGCTGCGGTGGTTTTTTCTCTTCTCCGCGCCCGTAGCTCAGCTGGATAGAGCACCGGACTTCGAATCCGTAGGCCGGGGGTTCGAATCCCTCCGGGCGCGCCAATCATATCAATGGGTTAGGCTAAGCGGCCTAACCCATCCTTTTTTCTGTGTGAGATTCTGTGTGAGAATTTTCTAAAAAACCCTTGTCGAGTATGTCCATCGCGTGACGCTCACCCTCACCGACGGAGTGCAAATAGATCTCGGTGGTCGTCCGGTTTTCATGTCCGAGGATGCGCTGAATGGAACCGATGGGAACATTCGCGGCATCCAGCATCGTCGCCCCGAAATGGCGCAGAGCATGAAACCGGAAATAGGTAACCTTCACTTTTTTGCAGAGCGTCTTCATGAAGGTCTTCCGGTCGCGATACGGCCCTTCCACCCAGCGACTCTCCTTTCGACTCCAATGCCGGTGCCAGAATATCCAGGGCTTGGTTTGATCCCGTTTCGCAAAACGTCTTGCCAATATCTCGTGGAGTTTTGCGGTCATGGGTATTCTCCTTGGCGTTAGATGGCCGCCCCGCTTTTTCCTCGTATACAGCGTCACGTTGCGGGTTTGAAAATCGACGTCCTGCCAGCGCAGGCGGTTGATTTCTCCCATGCGCCCAATGGTCAGCGCAATGGCCCATAAATAATCCTGGGTTTCCGGATCGGCCGCCATGATTACCCGCAGCACATCCTGTTTGGGCGGTACGTACTTGATCCGCTTTTCCGTCGGGAAAAAGTCGATACCACGCGTCGGATTGTTCTTGATCCAATCCCTGGTGGGGTGCATGGCAAAATTGAAGAGTGCCCGCAGATAACGCAGATCCTTATTGGCCGTATATGCGGATGTTCCTTTTAGCCTCTTGATCAGATATTTGCGGATCATCTCCGTATGGATGCAAGTGCACTCGAGTTGTCTCCACTCTTTCACCCACCTTCGGGCCATGTACTTGTGATCCGTATAATGCCGTTTGGAATTGTAGGCCTTGACATGGTCCAGCCGTTTATTCACCAGATCCAAAAAGTTGATGCCTGTTCCAGTCGGCTCCGGTTGATCCTCCGGTATCGATGGTAATGGGTTTTTCAGCTCCTCTCTTTTTTTTGCTTCCGCCAGACTGGCTTCTCGCTTGGTTTTGAACCAGGCTTCTGTGTACCTGGCTCCATTCAGGGTGAAGTCGTACCTCCACCCCCTTCCTTTCTTTGAATAAACGCTCATATAGGTCCTCCTTATCTGGAAAAAATAAGGACCCTCCGAGCTTTCTCGCACCCAGCCGCTCAGCGTTTTTATAGACCCAACTGAGGCTTTTTTTCATGAACCGGGCGACTTCCTCGGGGGTGAGTATATGTTGATGGTTATCCTCTGTCAACCGGCGCTTCCCCTGTATTCATGTCCAAATGCATTCGTCCAGTCGACGATAGACTGTTGCCGGCTGATTTTTCAGGCAGAACCGGTAGGGTGCCGACAGCAGCATCCTCCAGAGCCAAGACGTAATATTCGATAAACTCCTTCTGCCGAAAGGGGATCTCCTGCTCTGTCCACATCCGAACCCGCTCCACACCACCCAGCATCCGGATCACCCGGAAGACAACGGGGTCCAGCACAATTCCATTTTCTGAACCGCCTGCCGGTTCCGTGTTCAGGACGGACACGCCATGGATTCTAAGAATTTGATAAAAATTTACCCATGCCATAATAGCCTTTTCCTCATGGCCGGGATTCTTCTCTACTCCGGCATACTCCCGCAATTCGGATACCATGGGGAAAAAACGTCCCTGTTTTACCGCTTTTCGGCAGGCCAGTCGAAACTGCTCCTGGGAGAGGTCCTGCAGGCATTGAAAATATATTTCGATGACTGTTTTTTTGTGCGTTTTCCTGAAATATTCCTCCAGGCCAAAGAAGATTTCGGCAAATTGCTTACGATCCACATTCGGCATGATTTCCTCCCGTAGTATCATGAAGCCATTCCGCACAGGTATAGAATGCCTCCATGTTGTTGAACGGCTGGGACTCCTGGTCCTCATCCATTGGATGCCGGGATATTCGGGAATACGGATCGCTCTGATTCCGGATGATGCCCCGGAGATAGTGCTCGTTCTTTTTTTGCAGATAGTGTTCCTGGCGGAGATAGATCCGGATACCCTTCACGACCTGGTCCGGAGGGAACTCATTCCAGTAATTCAGTTCGGAAAGAGCTGCATTCCTGGGAAGATCGCCGTTCTCATGTGTAGCCCCGAGACAAATGAGGCCGGCGTTGATGATCGTACGCTGGATCGGGTCATATCGTTCCAGCAGACCGGACTTCTCTTTTTGAAAAGCCGTTTCCGGTTCCCTTGAGCTGGTATCGATATCTTTAGAGGGGGTGAAAAAAGACGAATCCGCCCATCTGTCATCCTGAGCAGCCCTATTCGTCTTCTTGCATCCCTCTTCTAAATTATTCTTTTCAAATATTCCTCTTTGTGTGCCGTCCATGCCAGTGGGGGGGATGACGCCGGTGTCGGATGGGAGTGTGTCATCAGCGCCAGGGAGAGGTGTGTCACCCCTGCTTCCTGAAAGGGTACAATCCGTCCCGCCCCTGTTATGGACGACATCACCGGGCAGCGTGATTTCAACCTTGACCTCCAGACGTGGATCCGGCATATGTTCTTGGGTTTTGAGTGCACCGTCGTTGAAACTCTCGTGCCACAGAAAATAATAACTGGTGGTCCGATACTTTCCTTTCTGGTTTGGATCGGGCGCTTTTCTGGCGATAAAGCCTTTGTCCATCAACCCCTTGATCACCCGACTGATCTGCCGGACCGACACTCCTATGGATTGTGCCAGGGTCTTTATGGACGGGTAACAATAACCTTTCTTGCCGGCGAAATAGTTGAGCTTGGCCCAGCAGACCTTTTCCGTGCCGGTAAGGATCGTTGATGCCGTCACCGCTTCCGGAAGAAAAGCACCGATGAAAAGACTATACGGAACAAATGGCTGACCTACCCGAAGGCCGAGATCCCGGCCGTATTTTTTCTCATTCGACATGTGGCACCTCCCTGATTGAACCAGACGAATCATTTTCCATCACCCATTTTCCACTGTAACCTTGTTTCAACGGCATCAAATTCATAGGCACCTCCATTTTACCGATTGCGAATTAATAACTTTAAAAGCAGGGACAACATGGCTTCTTAATCTTAATAATCGAGACATGGTAAAGTCTGAGGCAGGAAGGCTGTAACAGGCGAAAAGACGAGATATCCTCTTCAATTGGCATACTGCTCAGAAATCAGAAGTAATCTCAAACTTCTTTTTGAAAGCCCCGGCTCCATGTTCCTTGCAAAATCGGTGTTTTTTTTATTTGGTGTCTGTATGTAACGATGGGGGAGATGGGAATGATATTCAGACAAGATAAGGAGGAAAAAGAGAACTCTCATTTGGATGTATCGGATTTTTTCATTACCCGATTCATCGCCAGATGTCAGGATAAACCACCTTCAAGCCGGTTTACGGATAGTCAAAAGCCACCAGGGGTATTCTTGTTAGCCCGGATATGTACCTGAACTATCCGTAATGCGGCTTGCAGATATTTATTCATTGGCTATCCACCCACCATCATCCGATGACCTTGTGTGCGCCACGGAACCACATTAAAGCCGGCTGTAAATAATTCAGGAGCCATTCGTCGGTACAAATCCATCTAAAAAGAGGTCTCTGAAGGTCGGTTTTTGGGCATCAATGATGATCAGCCCTTCGCTCCGACGGAAATGGGAAATGTCCCATGGAAACGCGAAAGGTGTCCAATGAAAAAAGCCTGGGTTCCCAACCAGATAATGATTATTGTCCAATCACAGCTTTCCAACTGTCCAATGAAAAAATGAGATGTCCAACGAAAATTGTCAATATAATACAATAAAACAAGTCGGTTGCGATAAAAAATAAAACTTAAGGATCTTTCAAAAACCTGATTTTCCAATGCCCTTATTATATATATTACTGAAGTTTCGCACTTAATATTTTGGTAAAAAATATTGATAATACATTGAAAATGTTTATAAAATGATTGAAAGGCGGTTCCAATTTTAGTATATTTGATTTGCGCAAATCATTAATAATACTGAAAAAAGGAACCGC
>JBGSLR010000082.1:0-15646 GCA_041740615.1 Desulfobacterales bacterium | reverse complement strand
ATATCTTCTTCCATTCAAAGGTCTTGGACAGCATAAAATGAAAATGGGAACCTGATTTTGAATTTAGCAATTTAAAATAGCTAAACGGCTGAATTTTCAAAGAGCGATTCTTAATTTCTGTTTATTTTGGACAGCAGTGAACCGGTTTGATTTTTTTACAGCCGATGAATTGAGATGCCGGTGCGGGTGTGGCCTGGGCCAGGACAATATGGACCCGAAACTGATGGGCGCAGTGATTGTTGCTAGGCGTGAGACAGGGATTGTCATGCCGGCGACTTCGGCGGTCCGTTGCTGGTCGTGGAATACCCGAGTATCGAACACCGGTCCGGACGGCCCCCACGTCATGAAAACGTTCTCTATCGCGGAGGGGCCGCTCGGGCATGCGATTGATATTGGGATATTTGGTCGGGCGGCCTATGTGGTTTTGCAGGCGATTTTTGATTTGAAGTTGCCGATCACGGGCATCGGATTCAATCAGGCAGGCCCTCATAAGAAAAGGTTTTTGCATCTGGATAATTTGCCTGGAATGGCGGGTTGTCCGAGGCCGTGGATTTGGACGTATTAATGAGGCTGTCTCTATGACATTTCGTTCAAGAATTCGGAGGTTGGAAAAGTGCAGAATGAAAACGGTATTCTGCACTTGATGGCTGTGGCCCGTTTGGGTGGATAGCCGCTATGTTTCACGCTCGGTTGGTTGTTTTCTATCAGCTGTTTTCCAGATAGCCGATGTGGTGATGCCGGAGATAAACGATCGTGATCTGGCCAACGGCTGCTTAATCTCCATCCGAACCTCAAATAAAACGAATACCCTACGAATTTCGTGGACAATCGATTGTTATGGCTCCATTACCCTGTAAACATTAGAATTATGAACGAGTGGTTTCCCCGTGTTTCTGATAGCGCAAACACGATGAGTTGAAATTCAATCCTTTTTTTAATTTGAACTATTCCATAATTGCCTATTGGGCTGAAAACCAATGGTATTTCTATAAAATCAGATACACCTCATGCCATAATGGCATAATCAAATCGAAGGATGGACCATCTTACAAATCCCACCCATATTCATAGCCGACCGATTACCTAGTGAAATAATATAAAAGGTGAGATCGGCACATTTTGTGCTCAGTCATGGGATCGTCCGGAGAAACGAAGGGAAACCGTGAGAATTTTAAAGGAGCTTGTTTCTCCGGGAGAGGCCAATTGTGGCCTTACTTTTAGGCTATTGAAATCACTTTATTTTCAAATCTTTTTAAAGAGGAGGATGATATGAAGAGAAAGCCCAAATTGTCATTTTTTTTGTTTTTGTTTACTTCCATATTATTTTGGTCGGGATTGACTGGTCAGGCGTTGGCATTGATGTTCCATATTGAAATTACAAACCTTAGTCCAAATGTCCTCAGCCCGACTGCTTTTATCACTCATGATGCGGGTTTCGATTTATTTGATGGTGGAAGTGCTGCTTCGGCGGCAGTTGAATTGCTGGCGGAAACCGGAAACAATTCTCTGGTGCTTGCCGAGGCGGCATCATCCGGTTCAGTTCTTGACTATGTCGGCGCCAGTGGTGGCCCGATAGCTCAAAGCTTGTCCTATATGGTTATGATCGATGCTGACATCTCCCATCCCTTGTTAAGCTTTATGAGCATGATGGGGGTCAGTAACGACGGATTTATCGGAGGAACCACAGGTGATGGTTCAATCTCCCTTTATTCCGGCGGGTTGCCGATAAGCGGCACTTATATCATTATGCCGGCAAACGTCTGGGATGCCGGGACGGAAGTAAATGATGAGGCTTCTGGCAGCGTTGGTGCACTCGGTGCGGGACCAACCGACGGCATAGATGAAAATGGTGTTATCTTTCAACCTCATCTGGGGATTATCGGAATTGGCGATATCCCTATAGGATATGACTGGACAGACAGCGCTGTTGCTCAAATCGATATTAAAGCGGCTCCGGTGCCTGAACCGGCAACTTTGCTCCTTATCGGCGCCGGTTTGGCTGGCATCGCAGGATTTAGAAGAAAACAATGTGTTAAAAAATGATCGAAGCTATTTTTCAGCAGCATATGCAGGGCCGGAAACGGCCCTGTAATTTCTCACTCGATCATATCGTTCATTGCTTTTACATTTGTTTTAAAAAATTCGCCGATGCAAAATCCCAATTGATGAGTTTATCGATCACCTCATTGACAGGTACCCATTGCCTCAATTCAGACAGACCGAAATTGGAAGTGATTCATTCATATTTGTCGCCATCAGTTCATACAGTCCCGTCTTGGTTATCAGTCCCTATCGGAATAGGGCTTATCAACGGCGAAACAAACGATCCCACATGATTATCCCAATGACGATGCCCATGAGCGGCGTAGTCATGGGTGAGGTCTCGGGTGAGGGGGCCTCCAAAACGATATATGTCAAAATGGGACAATCAACAGCAAGTATTTGGTTTCAAGTTATTTGGTGATTTGTGTTGTTCCAAATTGATGCACTCCATGCTTTTGTCGCATAACCAAATAAGCGCTTCCGTCTGAAACGATTCATCTTTAATTGATTGGAATAGTACGCGAATTTTTAACTCAACGGGAAACGCCACATCTGGCATGCTGTTTGATAGATAAGCGATCTGAGATGGAGTCCAACCTCATCTATGTATTCTCAAAAAGAAATCGTTTTCAATTTGAAAACGGATACGCCAAGCTCTCAAGAGCTGCGATACGGGGGGCGTCAATGAAAAAGGTTATTATTATTACACAACGTCCGGAAACTTCCCATTTGTTGGCCGCAATGCTGAACTTGGTTTTCCCTGAATGCGAAATTCATATTTCGGAGGCTGTAGGTGGAGCGGCCGAATCGCATGTGGAATCTGCTTCGATCAGAAGCAGAGATATGTTGGATAAAGGATAAGCCGATGGCAAGAATTTTAATCACGGATGATGAACCGGTAGTACGAAAGGTGCTGTCGGCAATGCTCAGCGGGATGGGATATGATGTGGAGACAGCCTTCGGCGGACCCGAAGCAGTAAGGTTGTTTGCTGAAAGACCTTTCGACCTTGTGATCACGGATATGAATATGCCGGTCATGAATGGGTGTATGCTTGCCAAACGGATAAAGAACATTTCTTCTGAAACTCCTGTGATCATGATAACCGGCGATCCATCAGTGGCTGAATTTCAACCAACAGAGCACAAATATGTCGATCTGATCATATCAAAACCAGTGACGATGAAAACACTTGAAAAAGCGATGACGAAATATGTGCGTCCGTTATTAAGGTTCAAAAAAGCAACCTGAAATATCGGAAATGCAAGTATACAATCAGAATTTTATGACAGACAAGACCCCGTCAAGATCGAAATCAGTTCTTATAACTACACTAACCGGGAAAGCAGATATTATTATTGATAGGAAGGAGAAAGGATAATGATTGCAAAAGACGAATTATGCGAAAAAATAATTTCCCTGTTTCCTGACGTCGGAGAGTGCGGAATCGATATAATCGTCGATTATGATGATGAAAAGAAAGCCTGGGTGGTTGATTTGAAGAAAGGCCGGGAACATTTGAAAACCCATCTCGAGATCGAAGAGGCCGACCTCTGCATGACCGGAAAAAAGTGCGTCAGCCTGGGGATACAGATAGCACAGTTAAAAGCAAATCTGGAAGATATGCCGCGATTTGAATAGGAACAAATTTTTTCGGCAATTTCGGAAGAAATTTTTATTGTGACTTGCCGTGGCGTAAGTATGAGAAATGCCCTGATAAGGAGGAGATCCAATGAAAGTTCTCGTCGTTTATTATTCCATGTATGGTCATATTCATCGAATGGCGGAAGCCGTTGCGGAAGGGGTCAGGCGGGTTCCCGGCACCACTGTCGATTTGCGGCGGGTCCCGGAAACACTTGGCAGGGATGTACTCGAAAAGATGGGCGCGCTGGAGCCACAGGCGATCTTCTCGCATATTCTGATTTGCACGGTGGATGAATTGGCCAAAGCGGACGCCGTCATTTTCGGAACACCTACCCGCTTCGGCAACATGTGCGGGCAAATGAAACAATTTTTGGATGCAACTGGTTCCCTTTGGGCGAATGGGTCACTGGTGGGAAAAGTGGCCAGCGTTTTTACGAGTTCGGCGACTCAGCATGGGGGGCAGGAATCAACCATTCTTAGCTTCCACATCCCGCTGCTGCATCTGGGATTCATTATCGCCGGCCTTCCCTACGCATTCAAAGGTCAGATGCGTACGGATGAAATAACTGGCGGTTCACCATACGGTGCTTCCACCATAACCGGCAGCCAGGGGGAACGACTGCCGAGTGAAAACGAGCTTGAGGCGGCGCGTTATCAGGGCAAGCATATCGCCGAAATTGCGGCGAAATTGGTCGGATGAATTTAAGCAGTCGGCGTATCATCATCAGAGTTCGGTCCAGAGCTGGTTTGCAGTTTCAATGGTTTGACGATCGGTTGAATCAATTCGAAACTTTTTTTTGCAAAATTCGTTTCAGCCGACCCGATCAACCAGGTGCCGGTGGTAGTAACTATAAAAGCGAAAGCGAAAAGAAAGACGAATGAAGAGGAAGTCAAAAAGCAACCAAATGAAAAAATGGCATTTTTCAAAAGAAGGGACACTCGGTTTTCGCCATTTCGGCAGAAGCCGGGGTCCTGTTTTTTAAATTGGTTCTGGACTCCGGCCTTCGCCGGAGTGACGGAACTGGGGCTTGTTACGGAGCAATCATCTTATATTAATAAAGGAGAAATAAAAATGGAGCAGAATCAATTCATGAAACAAATTTCCGATTTCAACCGTGCCTATTTTAACAACACCTATGATATGTTTGTCATGGCGCAGGATCAGGCGGAAAGAATCACGAGCGCCTTTTTGAGTCAAGCAAGCTGGGTGCCGGAAGAGGGAAAGAAACTGGTTACCGATTGGATCAAGGCCTGCCAAAAGGGGCAGGAAGATATAAAACAGAACATCGATACCAACCTGAAAAAGGCGGAAGATCTTTTTCCTGCCTGATCAGTAAAGGCAACCTGAAGATGATGCCTCCTTGTTTGTGGTTGGTGATCGGTTCTACGTCATGCCTTCAAGGAGGCTTTTTCTATATCGGACAATGGGATTGCATCCCCTGTCGACACATCAATTTGAGTATTCATTGTTCGTTATACCTGGTTGACATTATAAAAGAGAGTTTCCCATGGCAAAATCCTAATCACGGATGACGAGCGGATGACCTGTGAGGACCTCTCGAAAGTGCTTCACCGCCTGGGCATGATGTCATTTCTGCCGCCAACGGAATTGAAGCTTTGCAGTGCTTTACCGCAGCTCCCTTTGATCTCGTTATTACGGATTTGAATATGCCGGTAATGGATGGTTTCAATTTGTCAAAGCGGATAAAAACACAATCGGCCGAGACGCCGGTAATCATGATCACTGGAGAAGACGTTCACTCGATGGCAATAAAAAACAAGGATACTTATGTGGATTTGATATTAGCAAAGCCATTCACTTCAAACGACATGAAACATTCTATCGAGCTAATGCTGGCCGACCATTCGTTGTCTCGGCAAGAAGGGAACTATTACAGACAAGGAGAAACCGGATGGCGATGAATTTCAAAATATCCAGACATCAAAACAGCGGGAATCTGCATCTTAAGCTCATGGGAGACTTTGATGGAACATCCGCCTTTGAGTTGATCAATACCTTGGACCACTTCAAAGGGTATAAAGGGAAAATATTCATCCACACCAACTGTCTGAATCATGTCGATTCATTCGGCAAGGAATTATTTAAAAAAAAGAACTCGGGCGCCAAGACGCTTAGTATTATATTCACAGGAGAGCATGCCGCTGATATCAGTCCAGAAAACGTGAGACTATGACATTTTTACCCTGGCTGCCCAGGAATCGAACGAAAGAATTCCATTTGCTTGAGCAGACAATTCAAGGTGCCAAAATTTATGAAAAATAAATCATCGGAAAATGTGCAAAACACACAAAAGTCGACCGCCGATTCCATGGAATCGGCCGATCCAATGCTTGTACCGCCCTCACAGACCGAGGATGTGCCGTGGGGAGAAACCTTCTCGGCACCGGAAAATTTCGAGTGGCTGTCGCCAAAGGAAGGACTACGGCTGCTCCAGGAGCTGCGGGTGCATCAAATCGAGCTTGAAATGCAAAACGAGGAGTTACGAAGAACGCAGGCGAAACTCCAAGCCTCACAAGCGCGTTATTTCGATCTCTACGATGTGGCGCCCGTGGGCTATGTCACCATCGTTGAAAAAGGCCGAATCACGGAGGTCAATCTCACCGCCGCGAATTTGATGGGTGTGGAGAGGGGCGCGCTGGTCGAGCAGCATTTGACCAGCTTTATCCTCCCGGAAGACCAGGATATTTTTTACCGGCTGCGAAAAAGTCTTCTTGCCAAAAACCTGCCACAGGCCTGCGAGCTGCGGTTTGTACGACGGGACAAAACGCGATTTTGGGCACGGATGGATGCAACCGTTACGTATGATGCTGCCGGCGCGTCGCGATTTCGCGTTGCGATCATCGACATCACCGATCGCAAGCGGGCGGAGGATGAAAGGCAAAAATTTCAAGATCAGCTTTTCCAGGCCCGGAAAATGGAGGCGATAGGCACACTGACTGCTGGTATAGCCCACGATTTCAACAATATCCTACAGGGAATAAATGGTTTCGCACAACTGCTGTTGATGGAAAAAAACCTGAATGACCCGGAGTATGAACATATAATGTGGATTCTGAAATCCGGCGAACGTGCTGCCAGACTTGTCCGTCAGCTCTACTTATACAGCCAAAAAATGGAAGGTGAGCCCCGTTCCATCGACCTGAACCAGAGCGTCCGTAAAACAATCGCCAGGTTGCGGTACACCATGCCCAAAACAATTGACGTTGAGTTGGTTTTGGATAGCCAATCATGGCCAATCACTGCCGATCCGTTTCAGATTGAACAAATTTTATCAAACCTGAGCGGCAATGCCGCGGATGCCATGCCGGGAGGCGGTAGGCTGATCATTTCAACTGAAAATGTAATTCTGGATAATGAATATGTAGACGCCCATTGGAACGCATCACTCGGCAACCATACCCTGCTGACGGTATCGGATACGGGCTGCGGCATGAAAGAAGAAACGGTTGTACATATCTTTGATCCCTTTTTCACCACCAAGGGGATCGGTAAGGGGCTTGGTCTGTCCTTGGTCTACGGCATCGTCAAAAGTATCGGCGGGCATATCGAGTGCGAAAGCAAGACAGGTTTGGGAACAACTTTTAGTATTTTTCTGCCGGCCGGTCAAAAGGATGCTGACGTGTCGATACCGGAATGAAATCCATAAACGCCGGATTGTGGCAATACTTTTCACATGGACTGTTGATAGGGCTTCGATATGGCATCCAAGATTGAAAAACTGTTCCCCGAAGAGCTTGAGACCTATATGGCGGATCGTCATGAAGATGAATTCCTGATCGTGGATGTGCGCCAGCCCCGGGAGTATACAGGCGGTCACATTCCGGGCGCGCGGCTGATCCCCCTGGGTGATTTGGTGAAAAACCCTCATCAACTGCCCGAGGACCGGGAGCTTATTTTTTATTGCGCCAGCGGTAGCCGTTCAGGAGTTGCGGCAGAATTGACGGCCGAAAGCGGCGCAGTCCGAAAAACACTATACAATATGATGGGTGGCATGCACGCTTGGGAAGGCGGGGAGTTGACCGGATTTCCTCAGCTTCGGATTTTTGATTTGAACAGTCCGATTGAGAATCTGCTGACCACGGCCATGAAACTGGAAAAGGGCGCTTTGAGTTTCTACGCCGAAGTTCGGAATCGATACCTGAATACCGAACTCGAAACCATCTTTACACGCCTCGGGGAAGCGGAAATGCAACATGCACGTGCAGTGTACGGATATTTGAAGGTACGTCGGACGCAAGTTGATGATTTCGATTCCTATTTCCACTACCTTACCGCCGATATCCTGGAAGGAGGAATTCCTCTTGAAACCGCGGTTCACGCCTTGGCTGAAATGGATGGCGACAGTTGTATCGCCATCCTGGAGTTCGCCCTGCATATCGAGTTGTCCGCTTACGACCTATATCGAACCGTCGCGAATCAGATAGAACCGGCGGAATCCCGGGACATGTTTTTATCGCTGTCCCAGGCGGAGAAAGGACATATGCAAACTCTTGCGGCAGCACTTGCCCTGTGTTCTTGAATGGGCTCGGTTTTCCGGGTGCTTGAGGGGACTTAATTATTCCTGATTCTCGTCCGGGTGATTCTCAGTCTTCAATTACCGTTTGCCACCATTCCGCCGGTACATTTCACCAGCGATAAACTGAAAATGGGTTCTTTCTCCAGCGAAGCATGGGTAAAAGGAATCGATCAATTTTGCAGCGTCACACGAAGTCGATATATTGGTCATGGGATCACACGGACACCGATTGATCGGTGACCCGATATGGGGGCAAACGGTTGATACGGTCCGTCACAGGGTGGAGATTCCGGTAATTGGTGGAACAATAAATAAAATCCTGCCGTCTCTGAAATATAGTCGATAACGCTTTTTACTCGGTCCGGCGGGCAAAAGGTTCCGGAGGATGAAAAAGTAATTACTCTGGAAAGACAGGACCATCATGAGACCCTGTCCCGTCTTTCCATTAGCGATTTGTAAATGGAAGAGGCTTATGTCGTGGACCTGAATTCTTCGAGAATCCTTTCCATGGCCCCGCGATCGATGGGTTTCAATTCCGACAAGGGACGTCCGCTCACCAATTTTTGATATCGCTGGGCAAACAACGAGCGGGATGCTTTTTGATAAAGGATTCCAATCGGTGTCTTTTCCCGGACGTTCATGACAGTCGAAAGAGCAGCCGTAAGATTGCCCGCATCATAATCCGATTCCAGGTAAACGATGTGCTCCTGGTACCAGGTAAGCGGTTTATTCCCCCACGTAATGCAGGGTTGAATGATTTCCACCACGGACAGCCCTCGATGTCGGACCGCCTTGACGAGAATGTCCGTCAGGTGATCGATTTCACCGGCATAACCGCGGGCAACAAACGGACAATCATGAATCATGGCTACCGCCAGCATATTGATCGGTGTGTTGATGACACCCTGTACCGGCATTGTTCGCTTATCCCTGGGTTGCGTGGTCGGAGACGCCTGGCCTTTGGTCAAGGCATACAACTCATTGTTGTGCACGATAATCGTCAAATTCGGATTGCGGCGCAAGGCGTGCAGAAAGTGATTCCCGCCTTCGCCGTAACAATCACCGTCACCGGTTACGACGATGGTGGTTAAATCCGGATTGGCCACATGAATGCCGGTTGCAACCGGAATCGCACGCCCATGCAGGCCGTTAAAAAAATTGCAATGGAGGTAATGAGGCAGTTTTGCAGCCTGCCCAATTCCCGAAACCAGGCAGACCTGTTCCGGAGATTTATGCAGAGCGGTCAACGCTTTTTTGAGCGCCTGCAGAATGCCGAAATTCGGGCATCCCGGACACCATTGAGACACGACTTGATTGTCATATGTACTCATATCCATTTTCGGATTGCCTCCATGATGAACGGACCAGATACGGGAAGCCCGTCATAGCGTAATATTTGTTCGGCGGGTTGAAAATCGTACTGCATTTTCAACAGACTGGACAACTGTCCGGTGGCGTTGTTTTCAACCGCGAAAAACCGTTTGGATGAAGGAAAATCGTACTTGGGCAGCGGCCAGAGTTCGGAAAAGTGGATCATGCCGGTATTGATACCCAAAGACGCAGCGCTGTCTACGGCATCCAATATGGCATTGCGGGTTGATCCCCAACCGACAAAAACCATATCGGCGTCCGGCACCCCGATTTGTTCCGGTGATTGGATTCTGGTCCGAATCGATTGATATTTGTCGAGTCGTTTGGTCAACATGGCCGGAGCGGTATGCTGCAAATCCTCCGTGATGTGTCCGTATTCATCATGTTCGTCACTGTCGGCGGCGACCAAGTGACGGCTTTGACCCGGAAAGAGTCGCGGCGAAATTCCATCTTCTTGCAGCGCATACCGTTTGTAGCTGTCGATCGTTTCAGGATCCACCCGGTGTGAAATCGGGGTGAAACGGTCCAGATCAATATCTTTGATGGAAAAACGGGATTCGGCCAGCAGTTGGTCGGTCAGGATGATGACAGGGATCTGAAATTCCTCCGCCAGGTTGAAGGCCCTGACGGTTTTATAAAACGCGTCCTGCGCATCGCAAGGAGCGAACACCAGTCTGGGGAATTCACCATGCCCGGCGTTTATGGCGAACAACAGATCCCCCTGGGCGGTCCGCGTGGGCAAACCGGTGGCCGGGCCGGGGCGCTGGCCCAACACAATGACAACCGGTGTTTCCGTCATGCCGGCCAGGCTGATGCCTTCCACCATGAGGGCGAATCCACCGCCGGAGGTCGCCGTCATGGCCCTTGCTCCGGCGAAACCGGCGCCAATAGCCATATTGACGGCTGCAATTTCATCCTCGGCCTGTTCCACAAACACACCCAGCTGTTGTTCTCTTCTTTCCAGAAAAGCCATGATTTCCGTGGAGGGGGTCATCGGATAGGCGGAAAGGAAGCGGCAACCGGCATAGGCCGCGCCCAGAGCAATGGCTTCGTTTCCGGTAAGTTTGAAAAAATGTTCATCCCGGTCGGGTAGTTTCCAGGGGCATATGTCTTTACACTGCCTTTCGGCGGCTTGGTATCCTGCCAGCGCTGCTTTGAAATTGGTCTGCAATATGTCTTGCCCCTTGGCTCCCAGACGTTGACGGATCACCACGTTCAAGGCGGCAAGATCAATGCCGATCATGGCGGCAAGCGCCCCGGCCGCAACGGTATTGGCGAATATCTTGTTGCCTGAGATTTCTTTGGCGATCCGCACAAAGGGAATGTGGATCGATTTTCGGGCCGCCTTCTTTTCGGTTGGTTGTGACAACAAAATCCCGTCGGGTTTGAGATATCTGCGGTATTTGTTCTCAGAGTCCTGGTTCAGACTGACCAGAATATCGGCCTCGAACAAAGGAGCATTGAGGGGTTTGGGGGTGATGCGCAGGCGGTAGCTGTTATGTCCACCACGGATACGGGATTCATATTCCTGCCAAGCAAACACGGCATATCCTTTTTGAGAAACGATATCCGCCAAGATATCACCGATACTTTGGATGCCCTCACCCGCAGCACCGGCTATCAAAATGTCCAGATTGTTCATCCTGGAATCTCCTGAAGGGTTGCAGAGTGTTATATGAAAGTAATATGGTCAGGCAAAGAAAGATGAAAAAACGATACCATATCATCACCACGGCACCTTCTATCGCAGAAAGATCGCATAAATCAGGCGGTGAATCAGCTTGCCGTATGGGGGATACACGAGTTTACCGCTGTTGAACCGCGGTTTGAACAAAACACCCTTGGCGTTGGAAAGCGCGAGAAACCCTTCCTTGCCGTGGTATCGCCCCATGCCGGATTCACCGCTGCCGCCGAAGGGCAGGTCGTCCTGCGCCACGTGAACCAGCGTGTCGTTGATCAGCGCGCCGCCGGAATGGGTGTTATTCATTACGTAGTCGATGTTTTCCCGCTGGTAGTCGAAAAAGTACAGGGCCAGCGGTCTGGGACGAGAATTCACATACATCACGGCATCCTTCAGGGTGTCATACGCAACCACCGGCAGGATGGGGCCGAAGATTTCTTGCTCCATTACCTGCATGTCTTCCGTTACATCCAACAGAACCTGAATGGGCATTTTTCGGCCGCCTGAAAAAGACTCACCGGCCGGGTTGACGGGGATCACCCTGGCGCCTTTCGAACGGGCATCATCTACCAGACCCTTCAGACGTGCAAATTCCTGTTCGTTGATGATGCTGGTGTATTGGGGATTCCCATCCATGCTCGGGTACATCTGCGCCACACTGTTTTTAAATCCGGCAGCGAACTCGTCAACCCGGTCCTTGGGGCACAGGACATAATCCGGCGCCACACAGGTCTGGCCGACATTGAACAGTTTGCCGAAGGCGATCCGTTCCGCGGCATCCTGCATGGGGACTGTTGCGCTGATGATCGCCGGAGACTTGCCGCCCAGTTCCAGCAAAACCGGCGTCAGGTTGTCGGATGCGGCTTTCATGACGCGACGTCCGACCGCCGTGGAACCTGTGAAAACCAGGTGATCCCATGGTTTGTGGGAAAAGGCGGACCCAAGGCCGTCCTCACCGGTGATTACCGCAACATGATCCTCTTCAAAGAATTCGTGGATGATGGTCTTCAACGCCAGACCGGTCCTCGGGGTGTTTCGGCTCATCTTGATGATGACCCGGTTGCCGGCGGCGAGGGCGCTGGTCAGCGGCCCGACGGCAAGATACAGTGGGTAGTTCCAGGGAGTGATGATCCCCACCACGCCCAATGGCTGATAGATGACCCTTGCTCTCGCCGGCATGAACAACAGACCGACATTTCGGCGGGCCGGCTTCATCCATTTCTTCACCCGCCTGGCGGCATAGCGGATCCCCTCGACACTGGGGAGGATTTCCGCCAGGAGTGTTTCGTCCCTGGAACGGCAACTGAAATCGTCGTTGATGGTGGCGATGAGTTTTTCCTGATTCTTGATCAACGACTGTTTCAATAGTTGTAAATGCCGGATCCGTTCAGGAGCGCCGGGCATGAGATTCCGGCGAAAGGCGGCTTGTTGGGCTTCAAAAATACGATCCAGGTTTTCCGTGTGGAAATTGGACGATTCCTTCTGAAATATGGATGCTACTTTGGCGGATTCCTTCAGCATTTATTCCTCCTTTTTACGTTGTATTTGCAAGACATGCCTGTCGTTCGCTATGATTCTCATACAGCCGTTTTTCGATACGAACCTGGAATAAGATCCGTATTTCCGTATTTGATCACAGGTTGACACCATAAGCTGTGTGGATTTGAGTCCGAAAGAGCGCTTTTTGGTGTTTTATCCGCAGGACGATAATAAACCATGTGTCTACAAGGACCGTGCCAGGCAGGATTATTTCGTTTCATCAAAAAAGACATTTGATTTTAGGTCGTTGCATATCAATTGGGATTGCCGGCAAAGTCTTTTGTGGATCCGGAGCAGGTCTCCGGGTATGCCAATTTGGAATACTTCGATATGGCAAAGTCTCTGAATCCGGGGATTTCATCGGGTGAAATCCATTTTGGCATAGACCCTATTGGCATCTCCATTTCGGTTGATCGTAACGACCGGATCGCCGCCCGGCTGTCGTGGAACCATCGATGGGATTTTCAGCCTCCGCAACCAGGGAAACAGGGAATCTGCGGAGACGGGTTTCCCCTGGTATCTCTTTCCGGTATTTCTTCTTTTCTCCATCTGTTCAGTTTCATTGCCATCATCTCATTTTTCTGCTATGGAAATTCTGTCTCTTCTCTTCTCGACCGATACAGGACTTGCTGAGTCTCAGCGATAAACGATAAAAATCTCCGGCGACGCTATTACACACATATAGAATTTATGAATTGATTGCGTGTGATACGCGCTCTTTTTTTTCTTTGAAAGAATGACACATGTCGCCTGCAACAAAAAAAATAAAACCCGCGAGAAACAAAACAGTGGGCTCCAAACTCCGCAGAAACGCGGAAAAGAAACTCGCCGTAACCGGCAATGGTTCGGAAAGTCCCACCACGATTTCCCCGGAAAACATAGCGACTCTCGTCCATGAGCTTCAAGTCCACCAGGTTGAGCTGGAAATGCAAAACGAAGAGCTTCGGCGAACACAGACCGAACTTGAAAAGGCCCTGGACAAATATTTGCATTTGTATGATTTTGCACCCGTGGCCTATTTGACGGTCAATGAAAAAGGGATGATACAGGGAGCCAATCTCACCGCCGCGACCATCCTGGGCATGGATAGAGGCGCGCTGATAAAGAAGCCCTTTACCCGATTCATCCACAAGGAAGACCAGGATATCAACTACCGTCACCACCAGAAGCTTGTTAATACCGGTGAGCCGCTGGAATGTGACCTGCGGATGGTAAAAAAGGATGGAACGATATTCCGGGCGCATCTGGAGGCCGCCACCGCCCGGGATGCGGACGGCGCGGTTGTTTGCCGCTTCGTAATGAGCGACATCACCGAACGTAAGTTTCAGGAGGAAGAGCGCGAGCTGACGGCAGCCTTGGTTCTATTGGTCAATACCCCGGGAGATTTTCGTGATCGCATGTCGTCCCTGACCGCTTCCCTGCAGAATTGGACGGGATGCGAGGCTGTCGGCATCCGCCTTCGTGCGGGAGACGACTATCCGTATTATGAGACCCGTGGCTTTCCGGCTGCGTTTGTCTATGAGGAAAACCGCCTTTGTGCGTACGACCGGAACGGCCAAATCCTGCATGACAGCAATGGCGACCCCGTGCTCGAGTGTATGTGTGGAAACATACTGAGCGGACGGTTCGATCCCGATAAACCGTTTTTCACCACCCATGGGAGCTTTTGGACCAACAGCACCTCCGCTCTGCTTGCCGGCGCAGCCGACCTCCGGACGAGCACCCGCAACCGATGCAACAGCGAGGGATATGAATCGGTGGCGTTGATCCCCTTGCGCGACGATCACCAGATTTTCGGTTTGCTGCAATTCAACGACCGCCGTCCGGACCGTTTCACTCCCGACCTCATTACCCATCTGGAAAGAATGGCCGCCAACGTTTCCACCGCACTGTCGCGAATTCAGACTACAGAGGCGTTGTACGAAAGCGAAAGATTATATCATTCCTTGTTCGAAAATATGCTGAACGGTTTCGCGTATTGTCGGGTGTTGTTCGAAGACGGGAAGCCACGGGACTTCATCTACCTTGCCGTCAATGAGGCCTTTGGTGCCCTGACCGGGCTACAGAACGTCATCGGAAGGAAGATCACCGAGGTCATTCCCGGCATCCGGGAAACCGACCCGCAGCTTTTTGAGATCTACGGTCGGGTCGCTGTGAGCGGCAGGCCCGAACGTTTCGAGATGTTCGTTGAATCCATGCAGATCTGGTTCTCAGTTTCGGTATATAGTCCGGTCCGGGAGCATTTCGTGGCGGTGTTCGACGTGATCACCGAATTAAAAGAAATTGAGAGGAAACGGCAGAGAGCGCAAGATGAATTGGAAGAGCGGGTGAAGGAGCGCACCCTGGCGCTGACCATTTCCAACCAACAGCTCTTGCGGGAAATCGAAGAGCGTCAAGAGGCCGAAGCGCAGTTGCTGAAAAACAAGCAAATGCTTCAGAGTGTTTTTGATGGGATCTCTGACCCCCTGGTGTTGTTGGACGAGGAGATGAGGGTGAAGATGATGAACAAGCGCGCGGTCGAGTATTACGGCTTGACCGAGCCTTGGAAAGTCATCGGCGAGTTCTGTTACCAGGCATTCAAAGGGAAATCGGATCTCTGCAAAGGCTGCAAAGTTCCTGTGGCGATTTTAAAAACGAAGGACACGGTTTTCGAGCGGGAAGGATTCATGGACCCGCTTCTGGTGGAAAAAGTTTGTACCTATTCAGGGGGGTGGAGCTTAATTTATAACCACTTGAAATAAAAACAAATTTGTTGCAACTATAATTTATTGAAATAATTGAATATTTCGCTAGATTTTTCATTTTACATGTGCTATAGCTTCCAAATATGGA
>JBGSLR010000081.1:0-26735 GCA_041740615.1 Desulfobacterales bacterium | reverse complement strand
AATTCTTCGGCGACTTTCTGGGCGATGGGCAGAACCGTGGTGGAGCCTTTGATGACGACGTTGCCGGCGACTGCCTGACCGACGCCGATCACCAGAGCCGCCATGAGAAAAAGGGTGGTGCGGATTGTTTTCATTTTTGTGACCTCCAATGAATGGTTTTTGAAATAGGTTGCGTTTCCATGATCCATTTGCTGTCTGCATCATTTCCCAACGCAATCCGAACAGATGGGCAAAAATAGGCCGGTTTTGTTATGATTTGGTTAGAAATCCATTCGATTTTGATGAATGTAACGGAAAAGTAACCGTATCCTCATTCGGCCGTGGATCTGATTGATGACGGGGATTGGAAGAATCCGACGAAGTCCGGCTCGGTTTCTTTGGATTATGGATGATGTAAGAAAATAAGAGATATCGGGTGAATTTAGAAGATTTCAGGAGAATCCGTATTTGTTAAAAAATTGTTAATAACTTTTTATATTGCTGAATTACAAAAATATATTGATAGATTCATGAAATCCAAACACGACGCATACTTACAGATTATTCAAAAATTTTCCATTGATTAAGATTGGATACGATATGTTGATAACCGCGTCGCCCCGCTTCCGAATCACATCATAATCCGGGTTGACCCGGGCTTTGCCGATGGTTTACATGCTCACCGGGCGTTTTCTCAGATCTCGAAAGCCGCTCGATTCTGGAAAATCATGTCAAAAAGAGCCGGAACATGGAAACAAGGAGGGGGCATGATATCGCCGACGTACAATTTTGAATATTTTGCAGACAAAGTGAAGGATTTGGAGTTATTTGAAATCATTTCTCTTGCGGAGCAGGAAGCGACGCGGGCATGGCGACAGACCTATCATCACGGGGCTGTCCAGGATGGAACCGCCATGCAAAGCATGGAATACCAGAGCAAACTGCTTGGTCTGATCGATTTTTTACGGCACAGAGTCAAACCCCGGACGGTTGATCAACAGGATCTGGAGTTATTTCACCTCCTCAGTGAAAAGGTGCAGGAAAAAAAACATCTGAATATTCGGTAACCCCAAGCCCGCGTCCGCGTTGCAGCTCCTTTTCCTTTTGGAACAGTGTCGGACCCAAAGCGCCGCTCGGTTGAACTCGCACGGTTACGAATCGCCTGATCTCTGAATGCCAGCACCATCTGAAATTCGGCAGCCAGACGCGCGGTTTGGGGATTTTTTTGGGCACACATATTACGGCAATCTTTAAGGAGACGGAATCATGAGACGGATGGGCCACACCGCAGCGGAAAATGATGGGCGGCTACCGCGTTGCAGACTTGTCGTCATTGCAACCGTGAGCTGTTTACTGATCGTGTCGGGCATGACGAGCGGGTGCGGCAAAAAATACGAAAAGCCGGAGCACTACAAAGGTTTCGATTCCTCCTCTTCCTCCCTGAGCCCCAAAATGGGACGGCAAACCAATTGGATCCTTCAGCAGATTGAGGCCACCGACGAACAGCGTTCAATAATCAAGACCAATATGAACGACATTGCCATTGAAAACGCGAAGGTCACGAAAGAGTATAAAATGCTGATGGATCGTTTGATGGAAGCATTTGAAGATGAACACATGGATCGGCACGGATTCGAGAAAATACGGGACAACAGCATCCAACAGTTCAAAATGTCTTCGGACCGAATGGTGAACGCCGTTGCCGCCATCCATGAGGAGCTCACCCCCGAACAGCGGCGGAAGGTGGCCGAGCTTTGGCGGAAGAAAAGCGATAAATAGACGGGGGCAATATCAGAACAACTGCAGACGCTCCCGATACGCATCGATGACCACATTCGGATCGTCGGTAATGACAAGGTTGTTCAAGATCCAGGCCGGAGCGCGACCGGCTTGCACCATGCTTTGAATCTGCTCGTGAATACCGTTCCAGAATCGTTCTCCGCCCTGGGTGGTGAACAGGATAATCGGTACTCTCTCCATGATCGACAGTTTCATGTTGCACAAGGTAATACCCAATTCCTCCAAGGATCCCAATCCACCGACATTGAAAATGGGAAAAGAGGCCACTTCAAACCATTTCTGACGGCTGTGGCGGCAAGTGGCTTGAAAAACCTGGCAGAAATCGACATCGGTGGTCATGGGCTGGTCGGTAATTTCCAGAAAATTGGCCCCTGAAAGAATGCCGCGTTTGCGCGCCTGGGTATTCGCTTCTTCCATGACCCCGCTACCGCCGCCGGTTACAATGCCGATACGCTTGCCCCAGAACCCCACCAGGGCATCCATCAATTCTCCCAAGCGGCGCACGCCTTCCTTGGAAAGCTCCCCGGTGGATCCGTAAAAGGCGAACAGCATGGATTTATGGAAATCCGCCAATCTTTCGGGAACCACGAAATATCCCTTGCCATCCCGGATGGTATGGATCATCATGCGTCGGTTCAGTCCGCAAACCCAAAAAACATCGATTCCGAATGTATGATATTCCTGCAGGCGATGGTGATCCTGCTCGGATAAAAACGGCCCGTGCTCGGAGGAAGGTTCAAAAAAATACAATGTTCCGATCGCGCCGTTACAGGCCAGATTGATGATATCGCGGTGTTCCATGATGTTGGGAAAAGATTTGAAGACCAATGCCGCCCCCTTCTTGTTGGCGCGGAGGATGATCTTCGATGTCGCATATATATGCTTGCACTTGCTCGTGGGGGAAAAATCACGGCGTGCGGTGGTGCATTCGGCTTTGGATACCGGGCAAATCGCATCCGGCCCGTTTGAAAAAATGCGTGCATCCGAGATCTTTTGGCCACGTTTCTCGATAACCGCCACGGGTTTCTCCACAAAGTGACAGGACGCATTGTCGTCTCGTTTCAATCTCGTTTCCAGTTCTTTCATGGACTGGTATGGATAAAATTGCATTGGGCCGCCGGCGCTTTTTCGGCGTTCCCGTTTGGCGCTTTTGGGCTTTCCGTATACCCTGGCCGAGATCAGGGGATTGACGATGGGATGATCGCTCCCGTTGACAATTTCAAGATAGATACGAATTCCGCGCGTTTTAATCGGATCAAGAACCGTTGCGGGCAAATTGCGTCCCAGGGAATAACCGCTTTGCAAGACGACATAGTGATCATTCAGATACATGGAGCAAGTGGTGATCACGCCTTCATTGGGTGGAATCATGACGGCGGAAACCGGTTTGAGCACCTGGTAGCGGTTTAAAATTTCCCGGCCGTCCTCCCGGAGCAGGATCCGGCCGAAGGTTCCCCGGTCGATTCCCTTCCGCAATTCGTAAATCACTTTATGCGGGGCGATGACGATGCTTCCGTCGCTTGAGATTGCCGTGGAAGCGGGTAGTTTCAACTCCGACCGCTCGATGGCCGAAAGGACCTCGTCCGAGGTCAGCAAGGCTTCCGGATCACAAAAAACGAGACGCCCCACCGGAAGTCCCGCGGTGAAGAATTCACGCAATTGATCAATTCCCGGGTAGCCGGGAATCGCCGCACTCGCCTGCTGAATCAACGTCAGGGTATCGCCTTCAAGAATATCCGCCGACGGGGGATCGCAGGATATCTGGATACCCAGACGGGCGATTCTGGATCGTTCACTGAAAAAAACGTGTTCCGGTTGATGCCGGAGGCGTTCGATCAGGTTTTGGGAAAGTCCGAACTGCGTTTCAAAGGTGATGTTCCGACCGTCGAAATCGACGACGCGACGGATAAAGCCGTCGTTGGATTGCAGCAAGCCGCGATAGGATCGATTGTCACGTTCCATTCTGTTCATTTCCAAGGCGCCTTCCATAAGAGGTTTGAAGTGATGTTTCCGGATTATACATGTCCCATGCGTTTCAGGCAACCACCCTTCGAGCTGAAATCGCCGAATTTTTCGTGACGATGTTTCTTTTTGGACTTTACATTTCCATCCTGACATCGTATGAGGGGTTCGCGCGATTGACCGCTTCCGGTCGGCGCATGCTTGCCGAAAAGGCCCTGCCATTGCGATCGTGACACGAACACAAAATTGAAAGAGATGAATTCGCAGGAAGGACTCCAGATTTTTCCCGGTATCTGTCTGGCCGAACGCTATGAAATCGTCTGCGTTTTGGGGCGCGGACCCACATCCGTGGTCTATCTGGCACGGGATCGGAAAACGGGTCGGCCGGTCGCGCTGAAGGTGATTGCCCGTGATGTGCTGATGAAGGCAGGCGCGTTGAATATCATCATGTTGGGCGCTTCCGTGGCCGGAGAAATGAATCATGCCCATATCGTTCGATTTCACGACCTGCAAACCTGGAACGACCTCGTGTTTATCACCATGGAGTATGTCCCCTGCGGAAGTCTTGCCCATCTCATGACGGAAGGCGGCGTCCGGCAAGCGGAAAAAGCGGAACTTCCGATGTTGCGACAGACCGCGGCGGCCTTAGATTATGCGCATCATTCGGAACAATCCGTTTCGCATCTGGCTCTTTCTCCAGCCAACATCCTTTTCGGCAAGGATAATCGCGTGAAGATCGCCGATTTCGGAATTGCGCGCAGATTGCATGACCTGATGCTGCGGGTGCCGAATCGCGAGACAACGAACATGCTGCGTTATCGGGCCCCGGAACAGATCATGAACCGGGAATCGGGCTCCTGGACGGACATCTACGCGCTTGCCGCGATTACCTATGAACTGCTTTCCGGAAAACCGCCGTTCCTGGGTTTTGATATGCGCAACCGGATATTGAGTGAGCCGGCGGCGCCCATACCGGATATGCCGACTTCCGTCAACAATGCGCTATTGGCGGGGCTGGCCAAGGATCCCTCCCGTCGTCCGATCCATGCCAAGGACTTCATATCCATGCTGACAGGCGAAAAACCGGTTCCTCGATCGGTCTCCGTCCTGACGGTTCCGGCTGAATCCGCTTCGGTTTCCAATGGGGAGTTTGATTCTTCCACGCCGGAGAAATCGTTCCTTTCTCCCGGAAAGAAACGGAAAACAATAACGGGCACGACCGTTACCGCAGTGATGGGAACCGTCCTGCTTGGCGTGATCATTGGAGCCGGCGGCTTTTTAAACCGTCAACCGGAAGTCGAAACCGTTGGGACAGTCTTCGAACGGAAAGCCATGCCGGCGGTGAGTCCAGCGGTCGGGAAAACCGACCCATCCGGGGATGGCGGATTTCCGACGCTCCTTGAGGAAAAAGCAAGGCCTTCGAAACCTCCTGCGGCAGAAGACAGTCCCTTCTCGCTGGGGGATGAGCCCCGCCGGATTCAAATCACGGATGACAAAGACCTTCCATCCATCCCGGAGTTATCCGTATCCAGCATTCCTTCGGGCGCGGAAGTGTATCTGGACGGTCAGTTTCAGGGGATGACCCCATTGGTGTTCCACCCCAAAGGTGACGGCAGGTGTCGACTGACCATCGAACAAGCGGGGTATGTTGCCTGGGAGAAACAGGTTCGGGTGGCTCCGGGAGGTCTGATCCGGCTCAGCGCTGTTCTGGAACCCGAAGTCGGCAGTCTGTTCATCACCAGTCTACCGGACGGTGCGGACATTTTTATTTCCGGCAAACCCCGCGGGCGAACCCCCCTGCGAATGGAAAATATGGCCTGCGGGCAATACGAAATCGTGCTGAAGAAGCCCTGTTATGCACCCGGTCGAAAAAGCGTCCTGTTGACACCGGGTGCTCTCATCGAGGTCCCCATTTCGTTGCAGGCCAGTTGCGGTAAACTGATTATCGAGTCCGAGCCGTCGGGCGCCACCTGGTATTTGAACGGGGCGGAGATGGGAAAGACCCCCGGCGAAAGCGGGTATGTCGAAGAGGGGGAATATTCCATCGGGTACCGGAAAGAAGCTTACCGGGCGTTCATCACCGATGCGGTGGTGAATGCCGGACAGGAGAGTGTTGTTACGGCGAAACTGTCGAAGAATCCGCCGGAAAAAGGAGACATATGGAAAGATCCGTTTACCCGTATGGAATTTGTCTGGGTTGAAATGGAGTGCCCTCCCAAGGTGGTCAACGGAAGCGGCCGGCTTCCACAAGATGACGGTGGTGGCGGTTTGTGGGTCGCACGTTCGGAAACAACCCAGGGACAATGGGTGGGGGTGATGAAAACCAACCCGTCTTTTTTTCACCGTGGGAATGACTATCCGGTGGATTGTGTCTCCTGGAACGATGTCCGGGAATTCATCGATAAACTGAATAACATGAGCCATGGAAATTCGGTCTATCGACTTCCCACGGAAGCGGAATGGGAATATCTATGCCGCCTACCGTCTGGTTCCCGGATGGATCCAGCCGGGACGGACAACCTGGATGAAATGACCTGGCATAAGGACAACAGCCGGCGCACAACCCATCCGGTCATGCATCGGAGAAGCAACTCCGCCGGCCTGTTCGATATGAATGGGAATGTCCATGAATGGGTTGCCGATGCCTATCGCGACAATCCGGATCAAGGGAATGTCGTTGATCTGTTGAGCGGAAGCGAAGCGGAAAAGCGGGTGTATAAAGGCGGAAGCTGGCGCAAATCTCTCCGGGACTGTGGTTACGCTGATCGAACTTTGGTATCCCCGGAAAATCGAAGTGATGATCTTGGGTTTCGGTTGGTGAGAGAGCATTCGAACGGATCATCATCCGGCATTTCCGGTTGCGGGTTTTGAAACGGGCTGCTGTTGGGGTTCGGTATCGAAAAACAATATTCAAATTCGTAACCGGAAGCAGAACTCCGTCCCCTCCTTGGAGGAAGAAAAATCCACTTTCCCACCCAGCACCCCTTCTCCGAACAGTTTCATGGAATAGGTGCCGAACCCCCTTCCCATGTCCGCTTTGGTGCTGAAATTGCGTTGAAATATCCTCTTCGAGATGTCTGGGGGGATCGGTTTGCGGTTCCAGACATGAAAACCGATGACGTTTTCTTCCATCCGGGTCCAAATTCGGATTTCATCGCCATCAACGGTTTCCTCCAGCGCATTGGTGATCATGTTGCCGAGCACCCGGATCAGCAACGAGACGTCTGTCTTGATGATCACCACTTTGTCCGGGTCCTGCCATACCAACCTTTTGTTGCGGCTCAAGGGATGGGTTGAAAAAATATCCCTGATTTCCTGTAACACGGCGGTGACCGGAATCGTGTCGAACACCGGCTGGTAGCCGACCGCTTTGGTTTGTTGGATGCAGCGTTGGGTCGAAATTTCAGTGGCAAGACGCCTGGAAAGTCTTCCCAGCATCTGTGACAATCGCTGAAGGTCTTCGTTTGATTCATCTGTCAACATGGCCATCAGTTCGCTGGTGTTGAGAATGCCGGCGACGATGTTGTTGACGTCGTGAAAAAAAACTCGCTCCAGGGCCAGCAGGCGCTGATGCTGGCTGATATCCTGCAGAAACAGGAAGATAAAGCGGTTTGAACCGAATTTGAAGGGGCTGCAGCGCACCCGGAAGAAAAAATCGCGCTCCTCACCATTGCCACCGCCATCGGTTTTGAGAACGCATACGCCCTCTTCAGTCTTATCCGCCGTCAGGCAGGCAAGAATGCTGATGACGGCACCGCAATTCCTGCATTCCTCGCTCGTTCCGCAGCCTCCCGGCATTTGATGGGCATTGATGCAGCGGACGGCTTCTCCGGGACGAAGCCCCAACAGGGTTTTGCCGTCGGCTATCCCAAGCATTTCGATCATCAGGTCATTTACCGCCAGAATTTGTCGGTGCTCGTTCAAGACCGCCAAAACGCCCCCAACGGAATGCAGCAGTTCGTCGACAACCGGGTTGTGGCTGACCATATCGATTTCCCGTTGCAATTCTTCATGATGTCGTCGTTCGGCGGGCGCGAAATGAGTTTGCATACGAACTCCTTTCTATCGGGGTTTTGAAGTGGTTGTCGGAGAGGAGGGGAGGATCACTGCCATGCCGTTACATGCATGTCTTCGGGACGGCATCCGGCGGTGGGAATGTCAGTGCCTCGACTATCTGATCTTTTAGAGTATATAGGTTTGATTTGTCAATCGGAATGAGAAAACCGGCAGAATGATATGCTGCATAAATCCGTAAAATCCGTATCATCCGTGGTCAATATGAAACCACGGATGATACGGACTTTTCTTGCGCTTTTGGGCGTTCTTGAGCACAGCGGGCGGTACATCGTAAACCAACCGCAGACGCTCCCGATGAGGATCGTTTTTTGGAAATCCCTTCGTGCAATCCTTCAGCCTTCCGTCTTCAGCCTCGCCTTTGCCCTTTCCCAGGATTCGATCTCCACCCCCTCTTCAACGGATTCCCAGCCGGTGATCATGGCCTTGAGATGGGCGGTAACCGTATGACCGGTGGTGGTCATGTAGACGTGAATAATCAGAAATTGCAGAATGGCGAAGGCCAAAACCGTGTGAATGACCGCAACCCATTCCAGGGAAAGGAAATCAAGTCCCCAGGCGCTCCAGGAATTGTATTGCCAGTATAAAAAACCGCTGGCCATTTGAAGGGGGAGGAGAAAGGCCGCCAGGGATAGATAGGTTAAGCGCTGAAGGGGGTTGTGCTTGGCATCCTTGCGTTTCGGGACCGGGTGGGGTTGGCCTTTAAAAATGCCGTACGCATAATACAGGATCACGTCCAGCATCTTTCGGGTCGTTGGGATGTATTGTTTCCATTCTCCGGTCGTGAAAATCCAGAACACGAAAAACGTGAAGGCAACGAGCCAGGTGATACCGGCAATGTTGTGAATGCGAACGGCCGACTGGAATCCAATGAAGGTGTAAAGCCCGTGAACTTCCAGGCCGGTGATGAGCAGTAGTGCGATGAGCAGCATCTGCAGCCAGTGCCAGAAGCGTTCATAACGGGTGTACAGATAGGTCGGAATCATTTTTACAAGGGACATGCGTCAACCCTCCTTTCGTTTGCCGTTGGTAAAAATCCGGCCTAATCCATGCAGGGAAACACCGACGATGGAAGCCATAATGACAAGCCAGCCGATGATATCGACCGCCTTTACCCGGTCGCGACCCGGCATGTAAAATCCGGCCAGGTTGACGAGACGGCTGTCTTCCCGTTGGTGGCATTCCATGCAGCTGACCACGTTTTCCTTGGGAGCCACCATATGGGTGGTGGGAAAGACATAGGTGGTTTTCACAAAATCGAACTGACCGGAATAGGGCAGGCCGATGGCTTCCATTCCTAGGGTAAGCGATTTCTTCCAGTCCATCAGGGTGAAATAACCATTGGGACCTGACAGCAGAGGCGCCAGCAGGGTTTTGTTGATCTTGTCATACGGTTGGTTTCCGTGATGGACCTTGAAGGGATAGATCCGTGCGTTTCGATCATCGCGGCTGCCTTCCGGCTGGCTGACGGCAATGGTCAGGATCGGATCGATGACATCTTTTGCCGTGATGGAGCGTATGGAGCCGTTGTACCAGAAATATTCCGGTTTGACATTTTTTTCCCAGACCATTTCACCTTTGATGGACATGTAGGTTTCTTTGCCCAGCGGTCCTTTGATAGTATAAGCCTTCCCGTCTTTGCGGTCGCCGGCCTTGGACCAGTCCCAGGACATTTTCGTCGGGTTCACCCGTGCAAAATAGGGGATATGACAACTTTGACAAGCCACCCGATCGGTATGATCGTTCGCTTTCGAGACGGTTTTGTGGGGCGTGGCCGTATGACAGGATTCACAGGTGATCTTGGTGGTCAGGTCGTCTTCGATCAAGCTCTTTCGATCGCTGGCGGCCGGCGCCGTATACACCCGGCCGGCGATTTTATGGAGCCGGGTGGTATGGCAGCGAACGCAAGTGAAATTCTGACCATCGATTCCCATGTGAACATCCAGGGTTTTGAGTGGTTTGGCCATGGCGGAGTCCAGATCGCCGTGCTTGACGCCGTCACCGCCGCCGCCGTAAAAATGGCATGTGCCGCAGTTTTCCCGTTCCGGGTTGCCGATAGTGACCACGGCCTCGTGGATATCCTTCTGGATATCCGTGGCCATTTGTAAGGATTCCTCATCGCCGGTTTCCATAAAATAAGCGTAATCTTCAAACGCTTCCTTGAAATTTATTTTTTTTCGACCGTGGCAGGCCAGGCAATTGATCCCGTCTTCCACTCCGTTCCAACCCGGATGACAGGAAAGACACCCCTTGTCTTTCATGCGATTGGCGGAAATACAGAAGTTGTTGACGGAAAGTCCGGCCTTGCCATGCTCGGCGCCCTCGGGAGAATCATCGGCTTTCCAGGTCCAATGAATGGATCGGTGGAATTGATTTTCCGCTTCATTGTGACAGGAAAGACATGCGGCGGTTATCTCCGCCCCGGATGTAAAATTCTGTTGAAGAGCCGGGTGCATGGCGTGGTCGGTCGTGTTCCAATGCTCTTTTTCCCGGATGGCCTGTCGTGCCATGACCCGGCCGGGGGCTTCGTCGGTATCCGCCGTTTCGGCGGCATGCCCCGTGGATAGTATCCCGAGGATGAAAAAGCCTGCGGTCAGAAGGGTTTTTAGCGCTCCGCGAATCAATTGCCGTGGCTGCATAACTGTCTCCGATCTGCGTTCTGAATTCCGGTTATTTGCATTTTGCCGGCGAGGGGGAATCCGCCGCATGGGCATGCAGATAGGTGTAGATGTCCAGCAACTCCGCCTCGGACAGCTTGTTCCATTCTTCCGCGCATCCGAATTCATCGAATTTCTTTTTGTCGAACACCCGGGTCCACTGCGCCTGGGTCTTGGCGTCCGGACTGATGGAGGGTTTTTCGGATTCCACGGCGCCTCTTTCAAAGCAGGCTTTGTAAACCTTGCGATAGGAATATTTGCCTTTGCGTTCATTGCCGCCTTCGGCGGCCATGGCGACTCCAATGAAACTCAGTACGACCCAAATTCCGAAAATGGAAAGCAGTATTTTTTTGATCATATGATTCCCTTTACCTTTCATCGTTGTATGTTTGTGTTTGCCAATCATTTTTTCTCGTATGGTTTGCTCACGATCCGCCTTCAGGCCCTTTCCGGATGAAAAACCGTATGTACCCGTCCGGATCCAACAGGCAGCCCAGATAGGCGCTGCCGTTTTCATTGTGCAAATCCGGAATTTCCTGTTGGCCCTCCGGGTCCGTGCACCAGATTTCGAGGATCTTACCCGTTTTCATGGTTTTCAGCGCCTTCCGGCTTTTCACCACGGGCATGGGGGGAGCCAGGCCGCGCGTATCCATGACTTTATCGGATTTGATCATATTCAGATCCACGGTTTCCTCTCGGACATTTGCAGGTGACATCGCGTCCTTACAACCGTATGGTCGCGGACAGGTATACATTCCAGACCGTGTCGGCCACCGGGAAGAGGGTGTCCTTGGCGGTCAGTTCCTTTATTTTCACCGGCTCTCCCAATGGATTGCCGCTGCCGGTATACTCGTAGTCATAATATTGACCGCCGAGTTTCAAGAAGAAATTGTCGCTGAACACCGGCTGAATGTAATAGGCCTCATACACCTGTCCGCGGGTGGACAGTTTGCTGCCGATCAGGGAGTCTTCCGCGCCGGTCATGTTGAACCAGTACTGTGAACCCCAGTTGTATTCCAAACCAAGACGTGCATCCAGCGGCATGGGCAGGAGGATGCCGGCATAGATGCTGTAGCCGTTTTCAGAACTCAGTTGGCCGCTGGCGTCGGCCGTACTGACAAGTCCCTGACCCATCATCTCGTAAAAGGTATTTCGGGAGATGTTCGATGGCCGGGTATGGCTCCAGGAGGGCGCCAGGAAGAAATCGATATCGGCGAAACGTTCCGAAAAATTGGTTCGCAGCAGCAGGGAGGCCAGGTCAAAATCCCCGATATTGGTGGCGGCTTCCATGCGGCTGATATAACCGCCCGTATTGGGGATGAAACTGTAGGTTCCGTCCGGATTTTTCACCGGAGTAAACGGCATTACCACGGTTCCCGCAAATCCGTCGGTGATGTTCCATGCATGGGCATAGTTCAGCACCATGCTGGTGACGTCGTCATCGTAGAAGGTGGCGATAAAACCGCCGAAGGTGGCATCCGAAACATAGGAAGAACCGTTCAGGGAATAACTGTTGCCCCAATCGCTCTCAAAACCGACGCCGTAGCAGAGCTTGAAAGCCGCTCCGGGAATGCCGCTGATGTCTTCCAGTCCGAAACTGAAGGAAGCTCCGTCAAATTGCCAATTGATGATGGTGCCCAGAGGCGATCCGCCCTCCAGACTATAGTTGCCGTACTCCAGCGGCGGCCCTTCGGTTGCCGGGCGTCTTCCCAGAGAGAGATTGATGGGAACGGCTCCCAGGTCGTTCTTGTAGTTGAAGTAGGCGCGTTCCACATGCAGGGTATCCCCCTGGGGAAGGCTGGCGGTGTTGCCGTCCAGGGCCACATCGTTGAGACTGCCGGACATGGTTTTGACACCGGTGCTGTCGCCGTAAACCTTGTACATGGCCAGTCGACCCGCGAAAGCGAGGTTGGAATTCAGCTTCGCGTTCATATTGAGACGCAGGCGGTTGGTGAAAATGGCATCGTTTTTGGCCACATATTCATCCGGCGCCATGCCGGCGGCGAACATCATGGCCTGCTGTATCTGGGGCAGGGTGGCGCCGTTGAGGCCGCCCATTGCCACCGGCGTAAAAAACCCCTGCCGGAGCATCAGCGGCGCGTAATAGATTTTATTGTAGCGGATGGAATCGACGCGTGTGCGCAGTTCGACGCCCAGTGATACCTTGTCCGTCGCCGTGTGGAGCTCCGACTTGTTCAGGCGTGCATCCATATCGGCCAATTCTTCCTTGAGTGCTTCGATTTCCTGTTGCAGGGTTTGAACTTCTTCCGCAGCTGCACTGTTCGGCGTGATCACCATGGGAAAAGACAGCACCATGCCGAGCAATGCCAAAATGATTGTGGGCCGCGCAATTGTGCGCTTCATAGGTTCCTCCTGGGTTGAAAGTAAATGTAGATGCAATTTTCTGTATGGAATCGATTCATGTCATGCCAGGACAAAGCAAACCGTATGCCAAACATATAAAAAATATAAGTAAATGTAAATAAAGGACAATAATGTGCAAGAAATGATTTGAATGTTGCCTATGTTAATGTTATGTTAACTGTATGTTAACGGTTGTTGACGTATGTTAACTTTGGCGGGTGCTGTTCAGCGCCGTTCAGGGGCAGCGCGAGAACGAGAACGAGAACGAGAACGAGTAGGAGTAGGAGTAGGAGAACGGGAAAAGAGAGGTTTGTCATGGATCTGGAAAAGCACTGGAAGACGATTATTAATACGGTGCAGGATGGGTTGATGATTGTCGATCCGGATGGAACCATCATCGCCGTCAATCCGGCGGCGGAAACCCTCACCGGCTACAAGAGCGGTGAACTGGTGGGAAATACCTGCCGAATCCTGAATTGTACGGGATGTAATATCCGGAAAGAAAAAACCGAGAAATGGTGCGGACTATTTCAAAAAGGGGAGGTGCGGTCCAAACGGTGCACCATCCATTCAAAAAACGGGCGCGCCATCTACGTCTTGAAGAGCGCCTCGGTGATCCGCAATAAGACCGGCGAAACCATCGGCGCCGTGGAGATTTTGACCGATATCGGCGTCAGTATCCGACAGGAAGAAAAAATCGCATCCCTTCGGAAAAACCTGAATATGGAAAACGGCTATCACGACCTGATCGGGCGATCTTCCATCATGCGCGAACTGTTTGAACTGATTGAAAACGTGGCCCAGTCCGATGCGCCGGTAATGATTCTAGGAGAAAGCGGGACCGGCAAAGAACTGACCGCCATGGCGATTCACGAAGCCAGCCCCCGTCGCGACGGGTCCTTCATCAAGGTCAATTGTGCCGCCTTGAATGAAAATCTTCTGGAAAGCGAACTGTTCGGTCATGTCAAAGGCGCCTTTACCGGAGCCGAGCGAACCCGTATCGGCCGCTTCGAGGCAGCCCACGGCGGCAGCATCTTCCTGGACGAAATCGGAGATATTCCCTTGTCGATTCAAGTCAAACTGCTGCGGGTGATCGAAGAAAACGTCGTCGAACGGGTGGGAGATCATCAACCCATTCCCGTGGATGTCCGGATCATATCCGCCACCAACCGGGATCTGGAAAGCATGATCGCGGAAGGTCGTTTCCGGGAGGATCTTTTTTTCCGCATCAATGTGTTTCCCCTTCAATGTCCTTCCTTGACCCAGCGGCGGGAAGACATTCCCATGCTGGTTCAGAACTTCATTCAATACGGCACCCAAAAAAGCGGTAAGCGCATTCTGGGGGTGACGCCGGAAGCGATGGAGATGCTGCTGGAATATCCGTGGCCCGGGAATGTCCGGGAACTGCGGAACGCCATGGACTATGCCCTGATCCTGTGCCGCAACGGGTTGATCGAGGTCGCCCATTTGCCGCCCCGGATTACCCGTGGGCCGGGGCCTGCGGATGTGAAGACGACCCCGACATGGCCCGGTAAAAGCGAGCGGCAGAAGTTGATCCAGGCGCTGTCGGAATCCGCCGGAAACCGCAACGAGGCCGCCCGCAAACTCGGGGTCAGCCGGGTGACGTTGTGGAAGCGGATGAAAAAATACGGTGTCGACCTGAAGGAAGACTACTGAAGATAAAAGGGTCTAAGGCTTCTGAAAGCCCGGGGAAAACGCCTGTTCGATTCGTTGTTTCGCTTCCCTTTCCGCTATCCGGTTGCGAAAGCGTTCGCTCTGATCGAGAACGGCGCGATAATACCGAATCGCTTGTTCCCGCAGTCCTCGAAGATCTTCGATCATGCCTTTGAGCAACAGGATTTGGGGCGAGAGGGAGGAGGTGATATCCGGGGCGGCGGTTGATTCGATTGCGGCAAGGGTGGCGGCGGAATTGTCGATCCGGCCCTCGTAGATATCGATTTCGGCATTTATCAGGCGGGTCCCGTTGAGAACCCAGTCATCGTAATGGGGCTGCGATGCCTGGATTTTGTTCAGAATGGATCGGGTGTGTTCCGCTGCTTCTCCGTACTTTCCGTTCAGAACCAGAAATCGGGCCTGCTGTAGATCCAGCGTGGGATTGTTCGGAAAACGTTCGAACAGTTCGGTGGACAGGGCCAGGGCCTTTCCGGTTTTGCCGGGTTCCAGATACGCGTAAATCGTGGCAAGCAAATGGGTGGCGCCCAGATGGTGCAGTCTACTGTTTTGTCGCGCCCTTTCCAGAGCGGCAATGCCCTCTTCGGTGGATCCGTGGGGAATGAACCATAAGAAGTTGAACATTCTGAGAAGCCTGGGAAGACGTCCGGCAAAATACGTATACGCTCCATACGGGAATTGAATATTTTCACAGGAGAAGGCGGCATTCCCATTTTCATGGGCCGCTGAAGGGAACCGTTGCGGGCATCGATTCATCGCCGTTTCCAGGTATTTTCTTCCGGTTTCTCCCTTTACCCCGCCGGAGTACAACCGGCCTCTGTGGGCCTCCAGACGTCCCAGGTACGTGAAGGCAAGCCCCATGTAATGCAGGGTTTCGATATCGTCCGGTTCCGTTTCCAACCGTTTTTGGGACAGTGCGATCACTCGTTCCAGCAGGGATTGGATTTCATTGTCGTCCCGCGGATTGTTGGGGTCCAGGCTGTTTTTCCAAAACAGAACCGTCGCTTGATAAAAGATCCCTGCCGGATGATCCGGCACCCGCGTTTCCATCTGTTGAAACAGGACCGAGGCTTTTTCATAATCGCCGGCATACGTTGTTTCGATACCCCGAAGGAGCTGGGATTCCATATCGATGGCTTCGGATCGGGCCATGCCGGACCAGCCGATCAGCATGCAGCAGAGAAGAAACGCTGCCGGTCGTCTTGACGGGGCACGCAAATCATTCATTGTGGTTCCGTTCCGTCGGCGCAGTAAGTGGATCCTTGAAGTTGAACGATCAATTTCCCCAATTCCGATTTCAAAGCCAGATATTGGCCGGCGGTCATTCCACTTCGGCAGATCAGGGTTTCCGGAATTTCATAGGCCCTTTGTTTCAGCGCGGCGCCTTTTTCCGTTAAACGGATCATGACCTTGCGTTCATCTTCCATGGACCGACTCCTCAGCACCAGATCCTGTTTTTCCAGGCGTTTGAGCAGCGGGGTCAAGGTTCCCGAGTCCAGGTGCAGGCGGATGCCGATCTCGCCGACCGAAAGGGGATCGTTTTCCCACAGCACCAGCATCACCAGATACTGGGGATAGGTGATTCCCAGTTTTTCGAGCAACCGCCGGTACATACCAGTGATTTTTCGGGACGATGCGTAGAGCAGAAAACACAACTGATTGTCCAGGCGAAGCAGATCGTCACGGTTCATCGGGGTTTCCTTTTTTTATCCATCCGGCAATACGCCACCGTGTTCAAGGTGTTTCGTTGAACCGGGCGCGGATGGCTTCGATGCGTTTCCGGTTGACCCCCAAATCCGAGTACCCCATTCGAGATGCGGAACGCACGTGGATGATCTTTTCATCCGGAAAATAGAACTCCACGTCATCGATGAAGCGAAACAGAAAGGATTTGAATTCAACATGCAGGTACCGGTCGCTTTCGGTGACAATCCGGGTTCTGTCAAATGCGGTCACGATGGATTTCAGGCGTTGCATGGCGGCTTTTCGATTACCCGAATACCCGATGGGCTCAATAAAATGATCCGCGTCCGTCTGATCACTGATCACGCAATTGGGTTTTTTCGGGCACGGGGCCAGCCGTCCGCTTTGAACTCCGATGTTGTGGGGCGGATTGCCGGCGCATCCGGCAATCAAAAAGGCGCAGACGGTGAGTAGCGTTTGGTTTTTCATGTGAATCCTTCCTTTTTCGGTTGTTTGCGGAACGGCGGTTCCGCCTCCAGGCGTCGCTCATCGTACATGAACGTAAAATCATATTTTGCAAAATATAATTTTGAAACATCAAAAGTCAAGCATTCAATAAATCACTTGACTTGATGGACGGCTTTGAGTAACAAGGAACCCACAAAGGTCGGCATGAAGCTGACGGATGTTGTCAGAATTGTTCCAAAGCATAAATTGAAAATAGACCACGAAGGTTCGCATGAATTTGTATGTCGGATTTTCGTGGTTTTTTTTTTGGATCGCTCCCGGGAAAGACGTCGTGTCAATCGGGAAGAGCAATGGGAGGACTTACGTATGCATATGGCGGACGCGTTGATTTCACCTGCCGTGGGTGGCGTGATGTGGGCGGCCACGGCCGGGCTTATCGGATACAGCTCGAAAAAAGTCAAAGAGGAACTGGATGACCGCAAGGTGCCCCTTATGGGCGTGATGGGGGCCTTTATTTTTGCGGCCCAGATGATCAACTTCACCATCCCGGCAACCGGCTCCAGCGGCCATTTGGGAGGCGGGATGATCCTCGCGATCCTGTTGGGGCCCCATGCCGCTTTTCTGACCATGGCGTCCGTGTTGACGGTTCAGGCCCTGTTTTTCGCCGACGGCGGATTGTTGGCGCTGGGATGCAATATTTTCAATATGGGCTTTTTTACCTGTTTTATCGCCTATCCGTTGATCTATAAAAAAATCATCGCCGCCGGTCCGACCAGGGGCAGAATTCTGACCGGCGCCATCCTTGCGGCCATTGTCGGTCTGCAGGCAGGCGCTTTCGGTGTGGTGCTGGAGACCGTCTTTTCCGGAATTTCGGAATTGCCTTTTGTCACCTTTTTGTTGTTGATGCTGCCCATTCACCTGGCCATCGGTCTGGTGGAAGGCCTGGCCACGGCGGCGGTCGTCATGTTTATCTGGAAAGCCCGTCCGGAAATCATGCGTGCTGCTGCGGATTCCGCGCCCATCGGCGACCTTTCCATTCAAAAAGTCCTGATCGGAATGCTGGCGGCGGCCGTGATTACCGGCGGCATGATCAGCTGGTTCGCCTCCGCCGACCCGGACGGACTGGAGTGGTCCCTGTTTCGAACCGCCGGCGTCGAGGAGCTGCAGAATCCGGGCGACGGCGTCCATGCATCGCTGACGCACCTCCAGGAAAAAACGGCCATTCTGCCGGATTATGGTTTCAAAGCAGCGGATGAAGAAGCGAAGCCCGAAGAGCAGCCCCCATGGCCGGCCGTTGATCCGGGAACGTCCGTGTCCGGACTGGTGGGGGGCGCCTTGACCCTGTTGCTGTCGTTTTGCATCGGGCTGTTTCTGAAACGTCGCAAGGTATCGATTTCATAAATCGGTAGCTTTTCAGGGCAGGGGAGATCGCCTTCCCTGCCCATCGGGATCTTGATGGCCAAAATCGACAGCGGTTTTCTGGATATCGGGTATATGGACACCCTGGCCGGCGGTGACAGCCGGCTGCATCGTCTGGATCCCCGGGCGAAACTGGTCACGACCCTGGTGTTCATTGTCGCGGTGGTCTCCTTTGACAAGTATGCCTTGTCCGCGCTGATCCCTTTTTTCCTGTTTCCCATGGTCCTGATTGCCGCAAGTGGTTTGCCGGTCCGATATTTGATCAAAAAAGTAATGATCGTGACGCCATTTGCCCTGTTGATCGGCATCTTCAATCCGCTGTTGGACCGTGAAATTGTTATTCAGATCGGGTCCATTCCCATTTCCGGAGGATGGGTATCCTTTTTTTCCATCCTCATCCGCTTCGCATTGACCGTGACGGCCGCCCTGGTGTTGATTGCGCTGACCGGTTTCAATGCGGTCTGCATGGCCCTGGAAAAACTGGGCACTCCCCGACCATTCGTGGTTCAACTGTTGTTTTTATATCGATACCTGTTTGTATTGACCGAAGAAGCCGTTCGCATGGTTCGCGCCCGGTCACTGCGCTCCTTTCGATCCGGGGCCATGGGGTTTGCCGCCTTTGCCTCCCTGATCGGGCATTTGCTGCTGCGCACCCTTGACAGGGCCCAGCGGGTCCATCTGGCCATGTGCTGCCGGGGGTTTGACGGGCACATTCGCATGATCAAACCCATGCACATCGGATGGCGGGAAATCGTTTTCACCATCGGCTGGTCCGGCCTCTTTGTATGCATGCGTCGCTTTAATCTGCCGGTCAAAATCGGCGAACTCATGATGGGGTTGATGGGATGAGTCATCATATCGTGGAAGCACAGGATCTTCAGTATACCTATCCAGACGGCACCGTTGGATTACAAGGTGTCTCATTTCGTATCCTTCATGGAGAATCCGTTGCACTCGTCGGGGCCAACGGCGCCGGTAAATCGACCCTGTTGCTCCATTTAAACGGCTTCCTGCGCGCCGGAAACGGAAACCTGCGGATCGGCGACTACCCCCTGACCCCCCAAAACGTCATGGCGGTGCGTCGCTCCGTGGGAATGGTGTTCCAGGATCCGGACGATCAGTTGTTCATGCCCACGGTGTTCGACGATGTGGCATTCGGGCCGTTGAATCTGGGGTTGCCGGAGGCGGAAGTCGAACGCAGGGTCCAACAGGCCCTCGAAACCGTCGGTGTTCCCCATTTGCAAAAGCGTGCGCCTTACAAGTTGTCCGGTGGTGAAAAGCGAGCCGTGGCCATTGCGGCGGTGCTATCCATGTCGCCCGACATCCTGGTCATGGACGAGCCCACTTCCAACCTGGATCCCCGATCGCGCAGCCGCTTGATTCAATTGTTGAAAACCTTCGAACATACCAAAATCATCGCCACCCATGATCTGGACATGGCCCTGGATGTATGCGAACGGACCATTGTTCTCCATCAGGGGCGAATCACCGCCGATGGCCCGACCCGGACTCTTTTCCAGGATGCGGCGCTTCTCGCCCGCAGCGGCCTGGAAAAACCACTCAGAATGCAGGGATGCCCCATCTGCGCCGACGGGGAAAAAACCGGCGTTTCTCCTATTTCACATCACCGGTAAGTCCGGCTGGAATCGGGAAGTCGCCTCGATATCCTGGCGTGCCATGAAAGATCGTGCGCTACTTCTTGAAATCGAAACAAAAAAAAGCTAAGTAGATTCATCCACAAATGGTAAAGCAGGAATCGGGACAAAACCGCAACGATGTCGAAAGGGAAGCGGAATGCAGAAGTACCATGATTCGGGTGAGGAAATGGTCGACGTGATTGTCATCGGAGGCGGATTCGGCGGCGCCGCGGCAGCCTGGAAATGCGCCTGCGCCGGATTGAAAACCGTTATTTTCGAACGCGGGGAGAGTGTCGGAGACAAGATCATTTCCGGCCTGACTATTCCTTTTCACGGCTTTCTGTTCGGACCGGCGTTTATCCGGGACGGCAATCCGCCTGTTGAACGGCCGGTGGACGGCATCGTCAACTACATCATCACCGATATCGACGCGGGCGAAATCCATATCGACGATACCCTCAAGGTTCCGAAACCCTTTTCTCCGGTTTTCACCGTGGGGTACAACGCCTACTGCAAGGAGTTCTGCCGCTGGGAAATGCAACAGGCGGTGAAGGCCGGCGCTGAATTGCGCACCGCCACCACCATCGTGGAACTGATCCAGGAAAACGATCACGTCAAGGGGATTCGAACGGAAACAGGGGAGGTGGTCCGGGCCAGGATCGTCATCGATGCCGAAGGATCCCATGGGTTATTGGCCATTCAGGCCGGCATCCGGGAGAAATATCCGCCGGACACGATTTCCCTGGCCGATGTGTATGTCTATGACATGGCAAAAACGGATATCGATCGCATCTTCGGCTTTTCCCTTCGATTCTGCTGGGGGTGGGATGAACAGAAAATCGCGCCGCCCCTGGGGCACGGGAACGGATTGATGGTCTGGCCGTACCGGGACAGCCTTCACATGATGCAGGACCAATGCCTGAGGCGTGACGACGGCCCGGTATACAACCTGGCCGCCGACCTTCAAAAATACCATGAAAACATCACCGCCAAACTACCGTGGTGGAAAGAGGAAATCGCCCCCCTGACCACCCTGCGGGCTAGAATGTGGGACGGCTTCGAGATTTTTGTGGGCCTCAATGAGCGCCTGCGGGAGATGCCCAACTACGCCGCCGGAATTCTCCTGATCGGAGACGCCGCCGGTCTGGAAAACACGGAGTTATGCGACGGGGTGCCGGCCGCCTGGTTTTCGGCTGAAATTGCGGCCGATGTGGCCATCGAGGCCATCGGTCGAAACGATACCTCCGCTACCTTTTTAAAACGCTATGACGATCGGATCCGTTCCCACCCCATCATCCAGTGGGCCCTCCGGTCCACAAACCGCTATAACCTGCGCCATGCACAGGCCCGGCATGATGAACGACAGTTGAGACAATACATTCACGACGGTTGGGGGCTGGGATTCTGCCGATACGGCAGTACGGCCCTGATGCAGATCGTGCTCCTGTTCCTCCGGAAAGATCCGTCCGTGATCGGCAAATGGATTCGCATGTATATGCGATACTACCGGAACTGGCATTTCGGTCATTTCCCGGATGGTCCGGGAAATGGCCCGGAGGCGGGATTCCCGGATGCAACCCCTGAAGACGCCAGGCGCCTCGCCGTTTTTTTGCGTCGGATGGATCGGGTGTTGTCCCTTCTGAGCCCCCTGATCCGTCTGGGGGCGACCCTGCTGCTGCCCCTGTCCGGGGCGGCAAACCCCGTCATGGGGACACTGCTGCCGGTCACGGAGCCTGTGTATCTGAGACTCAAAAAGCGCTTTGAACCGAAGTTGTCGCCGTGGGGCCAGCGTCTGGCGGACGCCGTGGTCGGATCGGATCCATCCGTTTTCGAGGCATGAAAAAACGTGTAAAAGGGGGAGGGCAGAGATGAAGAAAACACGCGCGGATATCCCCGGTGTGGAATGGGTGCCGGGCAGCGGTGATTTCATTACGATCGATCAGGCCAAATGCACGGGTTGCGCCGGTTGCATCAAGGTCTGTTTGGGGTCCTGCTACGGCATGCGCGACAAGAAAGCGCATATCGTCAGCCTGGACACCTGTTTGGAATGCGGCGCCTGCTGGTATGTATGCGAACCGCAGGCCATCTCCTTTTCCTGGCCTCCGGGGGGCACCGGATTCAAAACCATGTGGGGATGACGTGACAATAGGGACGGAGCAGCCAATGACATCCGATGACCGAAACACCCCGGCCGACATCGCCGACGGCAAATCTCCGCGGAACATTGCATGGAATCTCCTGCTCATGCTGACCGGCAGCCTTTTGTGCGCCCTGGCGGTAAACGGCATCCTGATTCCACGGCAGTTCATCAGCAGCGGCGTCACGGGTCTGGCGATGCTGCTGCACTACCTGCTGCCGTCATGGAACGTGGGCTTACTCTATTTCATCCTGAACATTCCCCTGTTCGCTCTGGGGTGGGTGTATGTCAGCCGACGGTTTTTCTACTACAGCCTGGTGGGAATGCTGATGTTCACCCTGGCGGTTTCCTGGATACATGTCTCCTTCAACGTCAAGGACCCCCTGTTGAGCGCTCTGTTGGCTGGAATCCTGTTCGGCGCCGGGGCCGGCGTCACCCTGCGATCCTACGGTTCCTCGGGGGGAACGGATATCCTGTCCATCATTTTGATGAAACGTTTCTCGGTCCGGATCGGCAGCACCGTACTGGCCTTCAACATCCTGCTGCTGGCCGGGGCCGGGTTGACCTATTCCCTGGAAAGCGCTCTGTATACGCTGATATTCATCTTCGTCTCCTCCCGGATCATCAACCTGGTGGTGACCGGCTTGAGCCAGCGGAAAGCCGTGTTGATCATCTCACCCCAATGGCGGGAGATCGCCAAGGGGATTATCGACGAAATCAAACGCGGGGTAACGGTCATCCAGGGGGAGGGCGGCTATTCCGGTCAAGAAGAAAAAATTCTGTACACGGTGATCACCTTTCAGGAACTGGCCCGTCTGAAAAGACTGATCCGCCGCATCGATCCCCAGACCTTCATGGTGGTGACCGACACCCTGGAGATCATGGGGAAGCGCATTGGCAATCAACCCCACTGGTAACACGGGGCGGAACGGAAGGGGATGCATCGACATGATCCACGAAAATACGGAACCAAGGGACCGTCGGGAGGGCGATCAACCGCTATCCACCGGCTCGCCGGAAGAAAATGAAATTTTCCGGATCATATTCGAGCATTCCCCCCTGGCCATCATGCATACCGACCGGAACGGCGTCATTCGGAGGTGCAATCGAAACGCCACCCGGGTGTTCGGGGCGCCCGAAGAGAAACTGATCGGTTTCTCCTATGAGTCCATCCGGGACCAAAAAATGAAGGCGGCCATCGCCGTAGCCCTGTCCGGGAAAACCAGCCATTTCATCGGCGAGTACGTGACGGTGACCGGGAATGTGAAAACCTTCATGAACGCCAGCTTCAGCCCTTCCTTTTCCCAGGATGGCGCCGTATCCGGCGTCATCGGTATCTTCGAGGACATTTCCGCGCGCAGGAATGCGGAAACGTCTCTGAAAGAACTGCAAGAACGATTTGAGCTGGCGATTCACACCAGCCCCGATTCCATTTGCATCACGAAAATGGACGGAACCTATGTGGACAGCAACGAAGGCTTTACGGATCTATCCGGTTACACCCGCGAAGAAGTCATCGGGAAAACAACAGCCGATATCCGGATTTGGGACTCGCCGGAAGATCGGGAGCGGTTGTTTCGGGAACTTCGAAAAACAGGGCGGGTCAAAAATCTCGAGTTCCACTTTCGGTTAAAAGACGGCTCCCATAAGATCGCCCTGATGTCCGCCAATATCATTCAACTTCACGGTGAGGATCACGTCCTCTCGGTCACCAAGGATATCACGCAGCTCCGGAAAGCGGAAAATGACCGGCAACAACTTCTGGAACAACTCCACCAGAGTCAGAAAATCGAGTCGGTCGGTGTTCTGGCGGGCGGCATCGCCCACGACTTCAATAACCTGTTGTTGGCGATCCTGGGCAATATCGGTCTGTCCTTGCTTCATGTCGCCCCGGAGAACAAAGTCCATTCATATTTAAAGGAAGCCGAACGCGCTTCCTTGCGCGCCCGCGACGTAACCCAGCAGTTGCTGACCTTCTCCCGGGGCGGAAGGCCCGTCAAAAAGGTGACTTCCCTTCCCGGCATCGTGCGCGATGCCGCCGAATTCGTTCTTCGGGGAAGCGGAATCCGCTGTACATACCGCTTCCAGGAGGAGTTGCATCCGGTGGCCGTTGACGCGGGGCAAATCGGTCAGGTCGTTCAGAACATCGTTATGAATGCGCGACAAGCCATGCCGGCGGGAGGCGCCATCGAGATCGTCGGTGAAAATTTCATCAAGAACCCTTCCCATGTACTGCCATTGGCGGATGGTCGGTATATCCGGCTGTCCATCGAGGACAGCGGCGGCGGCATACCGGCCGACCTGCTCCACAAGGTCTTCGACCCCTACGTGACGACCAAGCAGAAAGCAAGCGGACTCGGGCTCGCGGTTTCCTATTCCATTATCAACAAACATCTGGGCTATATCGACGTATCATCCGAACCCGGCGTTTCCACGACATTTACGATTTATCTGCCTGCCCTGGACCAGGATAGGGCGGACGGACTCCCCCGGGACAAGGCCCTGCCGGTGAGCGGAAAAGGCAGCGTTCTGGTGATGGATGACGAAGAGATCGTCCGAAACGTCGTGCAAAGCATGCTGGAGCAGGCAGGCTATACGGTGCTGCTTGCCAAAGACGGTGAGGAAGCCGTGGACATTTTCCAGCGATCGGTCCGGCAACAGATACCCATCGACATCGTCATTATGGATATTATCATACCCGGCGGCATGGGAGGGGAGGACGCTGTGAAAAAGATCCTCGCCATCGATCCGGATGCAAAGGTGATCGTGTCGAGCGGCTATTCCAGCGATCCCATCATGTCCGACCATGCCCGCTACGGTTTCCGTGACGCCGTTGCAAAACCCTTTCAATTGCAGGATCTTCTCGATTCCATTTCCAGAATAAAAGGCAATGGATGAATATGGTACGTGCTGGGGTCGTGGATCATCCGGAACAATGGATGCACGGCGGCTATAATGAGATTCAGGAGCCCTGGAAAAAAGGTGTTCTCATCGATTATGATGAATGAAGAAGATTGGTCGGTTTTACGGACTTTTCGAAATTTAAAAATACGCATTGCAAATGAGTGAACGCGGCGATATCCCAAGCAGACCTTCAGAGGGAATCGACGTGGACGCAATCGATAGCAATCGGCAGCCAATCTTTTGTCGCAATGATAAAGAAAAAGATTTGGATTCAGCAGAGAAAAATTTGCAGTTTGGCGTCTTGGCCGATAGCCTGAATAATTTTTGGTTAGAGAAAACGTTTCTCTATCTTTCGCGAGAGTAATCCGTTTTGTGTTTAGGCTGTTACGGTTTTTGATGTTTGGATCGGTTTCGAATTTCGAAATTCGGAGTTGCCCTGATTGTGATCTGAGAGGCCATGCTCCGGGATTCGGAACTCGTATGCACATTGTTTTTTCATGGATTTTAAAAGGGGGTAGAGATGGAACGTAGCGTTGTTTCTATTATCCTTGCCTGGCTGTGTCTGTTCCTTTCAGCTTGCAGCGACCAAAGCAGCTCCATCGGCGTAGAATCCAACACCGGCAGCTACTCTTTCCATTTGGTTTTCCCGGAAGACACGATGGATGCGGAGGATGGTAGCCCTCAATCCCCGGCGCTGGATTGTGCTGCAACCGGGGCCACCATAACCGTCGTTCTCTTTAGCTCATCCAATGGTCAACTGACGAGCGGCAGTTGGCCCTGCTCGGCCCGTGAAGGATTTCTGGAGAACATTCCGGCCGGTTCCGGATATCGGGCGGAATTTCAAGGCAAGGACGTCTCCGGAATGGTTATATACATCGGTGAGCATAACGATATAACGATTAGGGCGGGAAGAGAGACCGTCGGCGATGTTGTCATGCACATCGCCCCGTATTCCAATTCCCTCGGAATGACCTTCCGATACATTTCTCCAGGTACGTTTTGGATGGGCAGCCCGGACACGGAGGTCGACCGGGGTTCCGATGAAACCCGTCATCAAGTGACCCTGACCAGTGGTTTTTACATGCAGACCACCGAAGTGACACAGGGCCAGTGGATTTCTGTTGTAGGCAGCAATCCCTCATCTTTTATTTCCTGCGGGGATAATTGTCCGGTAGAGCAGGTATCCTGGGATGATATTCAGACGTTTCTCGTTTTTATGAATCAGCAAGGGGAAGGTACATATCGTTTACCCACCGAGGCGGAGTGGGAATATTGCGCCCGGGCGGGAACGTCGACCCCCTTTAATACCGGCGGTTGTTTATCGACGGACCAGTCCAATTACAACGGCAATTATCCTTACAGCGATTGCACTTCTGGCGTATTTCGGGCAACGCCGATCGCAGTCGGGAGTTTTGCCGCCAATGCCTGGGGTTTGTATGACATGCACGGGAATGTATGGGAATGGTGTTCCGACTGGTACGGCAGTTATTCGACGACTGCTGTAACCGACCCCACAGGCCCAACGAGCGGTACCTACCGGGTGCTACACGGCGGCAGCTGGGCCGACAACTCTTGGGACTGCCGGTCCGCCGATCGGGACAACGGATCGCCCGGAGGCCGGAGCCGCTTCCTTGGTTTCCGTCTCGTCAGAACACCTTAATAAAACAACGGTGTCCAAAATTAAGCCCGTATGGTCAAAATATTATTTGATCAATTTGCGGCTCCAAATCAGTTGGTTGCGGTGATAAATAGGATAAATCACCATCCGTTTCCGTGGTTTTGCTGCGATAATAGTAGTTTGGCAATCCGTTGAGGCGGGATTTGCAGCGGATTTCGCCGGATTTGCAATCCGGTCTGTAGGTGTCGGCAGGGAAGGGGATCGCGTTACTCAGTCCCTGATGGTTGCGCTCCTCGTGATAATGTTTGACATATTCGCGCAGGGCGTTTTCGAGGCTTTGC
>JBGSLR010000080.1:0-53984 GCA_041740615.1 Desulfobacterales bacterium | reverse complement strand
CCCGATCCGGTATCCGACGCAGCAGCCGGCGGCGGGGTTGCCGCGACCTCCGGGGCACCACCACCAGACAGCATGCGGTCGATGTCGTCCTGGGATATCACTCCCGATCCGGTATCCGACGCAGCAGCCGGCGGCGGGGTTGCCGCGACCTCCGGGGCACCGCCCCCTGACAGCATGCGGTCGATGTCGTCCTGGGAGTATACGCCATCGACACCGGACGTTTCATCACCGAATGACCCCTCGATTTCCTCCGCCTTCTCCAAGGCAATATCCAAGAGTTGATCGATCTCTTCCAGGGTCACCAGTTCTTCAGGGTCCCCTTCCCTATGATCGTTTCCCTCCCCCGCCAACAGCTCTTCGGAAGCACCCCGCAACAACCTGTCGATTTCATTCTGGGAGAATTGTACGGTTTCAGAACCCTTATCGGGGGTTTCGGCCATTGTCCAGCTCCGAATCGCTTTGCTGAGCGCTCACGCGCCCGTTATTCATCAAACGCCTTGAGCTTGTTTTTTAGTTTGATCAGCGCCATCGTATGAATCTGGCAAATTCGTGACTCGGTTAGTTTCAACACTTTACCAATTTCATTCAGGGTCAGTTCATCATGATAATATAACGATACGACCAGCTGTTCTTTTTCGGAAAGACCGGTGATCGCCTTGGCCACAATCTGTTTCAATTCTTCTCTGGCGAAATTTCCGGAAGGATCGTCCTGACTGCGAACCCGTTCCTGAAATCGTTTTTGGGACAGGGTTTCGTTATCCTGGTTTCGGATATATTCATCGAGACTGAGCATGGCCGTACCATGAATATCCGATAGATACTTATAATATTGTTCCAAGTCAATGCCGAGTTCCAAGGCGACTTCCCGATCATCGGCCGCACGTCCCTCGCGTGATTCGATCATCGCGATCGCCTTTTCAATGTCCCGAATTTTTTTGCGCATGGATCGTGAATACCAATCCATATTCCGCAATTCATCCAGGATGGCGCCTCTAATTCTGTACTCTGCATAGGTCTGCAGGTTGACTTCCTTTTCCGGATCATATTTATCGACCGCGTCAATCAACCCCATGCACCCGGCGCTGATCAGTTCATCCATCGACACACTGGATGGCAGGCGGGCAGCCATTCTCCCGGCGATGCGTTTCACCAGATAGGCGTATTTGACGATCATCGCTTCCCGCCTCTGGGGATCCAACATCCTGCTGCCGGCTTCGTTGACTTGTTCGTATTGTAATACCATAGGATGCATCAACTTTTCTGTCGATTCCCGGTCATCTGAGAGGTGCGGAAACCAATAAAGCGTTTCAGGAAAAATTTAATATTGCCATCGGATTCATGCCTTCGGGGCGATTCCAAAATATTGGCCGCCAGTTTATTGAACTGCTTGCTGGATTCAGCCCCCGGATACAGACTCATGACCGGTTTGCGACGCAATATCGATTTCTTGATCAATTCGTCGCCGGGTATGTAACCGATGTACTCCAGCAGTACCCCATTCAAAAACCGATCCGCCACTTGGCTCAGATTTTCATACACCGCTTTGGCGGCGGTATTGTCCTTGACCATATTCACCAGGAGTTTGAAATGTTTGGTACCGTGTTGGGTAAACATTACCTTGATCATGGCGTAAGCATCGGTGATGGAAGTCGGTTCATCGGTAACGACGATGATGCATTCATCGGCCGCCAGATTGAAATACACCACGTTCGCGGATATGCCGGCGCCGGTATCAATTAAAAAAATATCCAGCATGTCGTCCAACGCCTCGAATTCGCTCAACAGGTTCAACTTCTGCCCTTCCGTCAGATGGGTCAGTTCCGCGACCCCCGACCCGGCCGGAATAATGCGGATGCCCTCAGGCCCTTCCACCATTACTTCGGTGAGGGACTTTTCGCCGTCGATCACATGCCCCATATGATAGGATGGATTGATGCCAAAAAGGATATCAATGTTGGCCAGACCGAGATCCGCATCGAAGATCAGCACTTTTTTCCCCATGCGGGCAAAGGCCACCGCCAGATTTCCGACGATATTCGTTTTTCCGACGCCACCTTTTCCACTGGTGACGGAGATCACCCGCGGCGCATGCAAAACAGAATGGGTTGCCGCATCTCCGGAAACCACGCGTTGTCTTGCGTCCATGGCTCTTGTCTCAACGATTTTTCTCAAACCTTGTGCCTGATCCACGATTCATCTCCCTCAAATGACTTGTTTACGACAACTGTTGCCCATCAACCTCTGGACCGACAACCGAAGCACACGTTTCCCGGCGGCAATTGACTACATCCGGTTAAAAATCAGCCGGGAGACGTTCTGCCGGGTTGCAGGCATAATATCTTCCGGAACATTCTGACCATTGGTGACGAAAGAAATGGGCATTCGGTGGTCCAGCAACTGGTCGATGATGCCGCCACGCTGGTTGGTTTCATCCAATTTTGTAAAGATATAGGTCTGGGGCTTCAATACCGCAAATCGCTCGACAGCCGCCTTCATATCCAGGCGCCGGGTAGTGGCGCTGATGACCAGTTGACTGGATATTTTCGGCTCGCACTCCAGAAGGTGCGCCAATGCCATAAGTCGCTTCCGATCCAAATGGCTTTGACCGGCCGTATCGATTAAAATGATGTCCCTGTTTTGCATTTTCCGGGCCGCCGCGCGAACATCCTGCGTACTGAAAGCGGCCATGCAAGGCAGTCCGATGATGGCGGCATAGGTTTTCAGCTGTTCGATGGCGCCGATGCGGTAACTGTCGATGGACAGCAATCCGACTTTTTTCTTATGCTTCAAACTCAAATCAGCCGCCAGCTTGGCGATGGTTGTCGTCTTTCCGACACCTGTCGGACCGATAAAGCTGATGATTTTACGTGCCTCTTCTTCACCGGACGTGGGATTCGTCTGAAAGGGATTGGCCACGATAATCGTACGCGCAATCTCACCCAGAACCCGTTTGCGGATTTCCGCGACGGATAATCTTCTCCCCCCCTCCGACCGAACGAACGGATGGATAAACGATTGGACGCGTTCGGTGGAAAGGCCGGTCCGAATCAAGGCGGTATAAAACTCCAGCAATTCCGGATAATTTCGAAATATATCCGGCCAGCCGCCGGACTGGTTCAACAGGAAAAGCATGTCCTTGATCTGAAAAAGTTCTTCGCGTATGGTTCCATGCTGCTTGCTGGCCTGGAAACGGAAAACGTCGCCGCCGCCATCCGCCATGGTGGTTGTGAAATGTTCCAGGCTTTCCATAGAAGGAGAGTCGCCGGCCGACTGCGAATTTTCCTTCGGGGCCGCCATCACTTCAAAAAAGCCATGATCATTCTGACTCCGGCCGCCGCCCGGTAACCGGCGGGTTGACAAAATGATCGCATCCGGGCCCATTTCTTTCTTGATTTTGCCAATGGCTTCCTGAATGGTTCTGGTCTGATATCGTTTAAGCGCCATGCTTCAACATTACCTTCCCGACGGATTGAATCCGGATATTCTGTGAAATTTCAGCGTGAGACAAAACAAAAACCGATGCGGCGAATTGTTCGATTATTTTTCTCAAATGCCTGCGTAATAAAGGGGAACAGAGAATAATCGGCTGGACGCTCACCTCCATGAATTTTTCAACCTCCTCTTTGATCGAACGGATAATCGATTCGACGATTTTCGGTTCGACCGCCAGATACAGGCCATGTTCCGAATGCTGAATGCCCTTGGAAAGCGTTTCCTCCACTGCCGGATCAACGGTGATCACCTGTAACACACCGTCTTCCTGCACATAGGGCTCCAGTATCGATCGCCCCAATTTTTGCCGGACATATTCCGTCAATAGATCCGCATCCTTACTCAAAGGCGCATAGTCGGCCAGAGTCTCTACGATGGTCAGTAAATCGCGGACGGAAACCCGCTCCCGCAGAAGATTTTGCAGCACTTTTTGAACGATCCCGAGGGGCAGCAAATTGGGAACCAGCTCCTCCACCGCTTTGGGATTGGTCTTGGAAAGATGCTCCAACAGATGCTGGGTTTCCTGTTTACCCAGAAGATCGGACGCATTCGTTCGAATGATCTCCGTGATATGCGTCGCAATAACAGTGGCATTGTCCACCACCGTATAACCGCTGAATTTCGCATCTTCTTCCTTTTCGGGAGGAATCCAGATGGCCGGCAGCCGAAAGGCCGGTTCCACCGTGGGAAGCCCTTCGATCTTTTGGGTCACCCCACCAGGGTCCATTGCCAGGAGGTGGTTCACCATGAGTTCCGCCTTGGCCATTTCAACTCCCTTGATCAGCATGCGATATTCGGGTGGTTTCAATTTCAAGTTGTCCCGTATATGAATGGCCGGAACGATGATACCCATCTCCGTTGCAAACTGGCGCCGAATTGCGCGAATACGACCGAGCAATGTGCCGTCCTGTTCCTTGTCCACCAGCGGGATCAGTCCATAGCCGACCTCCAGCTCCATGGTATCCAGCGTCAGCAAATGTTCAACCTCCTCGGGTCCGACCGGCTCCGCTCCTTCCTTCGGAACGGCGCCAACCGAAGGCGCTTCGCCCTCCAACGCTTTTTTCCGTCGAACAAGATACATCCCGCCTCCCAGCAGCAACGCCAGGGTCATGAACGGCATGGCGGGCAACCCCGGAACCAGACCGAACAGAAAAACAATAAACGAACCGATATAGATCGGAGTCGCATTGGCGAAAATATGCTTTCCGAACTCCTTCCCCATGCTGTGTTCGCTGGCAGCTCTCGAAACAAGGATACCGGCCGAGGCGGAGATGATCAGCGCCGGTATTTGCGCCACAAGCCCGTCTCCCACGGTGAGCAAGGTGTAATTCTGGGCCGCATCCATGATGGTCATTTTTTGTTGAAGCACGCCGATGATAAATCCGGCGATAATGTTGATCAGGGTGATGATAATACCGGCAATGGCATCTCCCCGCACGAACTTGCTGGCTCCGTCCATGGCTCCATGAAACTCGGCTTCGCTGGAAATCTCCTTACGGCGAGACCTGGCTTCATTTTCATCAATCAGACCCGCGTTCAAGTCCGCGTCAATGGCCATCTGCTTACCGGGCATCCCGTCCAGGGTGAATCGTGCGGCGACTTCGGCAATACGACCGGAACCTTTTGTAATAACGATAAAATTAATCAGAACCAGAATCATGAAGATAATCATTCCGATGACATAATTACCGCCTACCACGAAGCTGCCGAATGATTTGATCACCGACCCGGCTGCCATGGGGCCTTCATGTCCATGCAGCAGGATCAAACGCGTGGACGCCACATTGAGGGAAAGCCGGAAAAGCGTCAACACCAGCAGGAGGGACGGAAATATGGAAAACTCAAGGGGCGAAACCGTATACATGGTGATGATCAGAATGATGATGGCCATGGTGATGTTCATGGCCAGTAACAAGTCCAACAATACGGCGGGAACCGGCATCAGCATGGCCATGAGGATACCGATGACGGCAATGATCATGCCGATATCCGTCGAATCCCGTAGCATGGTGCCGATAAAACCTTTCCGTTCACCTTCCATTCCGCCTCCTTACCGCCTGGGTATTTCCGGACGACTGTTTTTTGACACGGCTGTTGAAACTATGACATGAATTCCAAAACATCCGATAAATCAGCTCGCCCATTTTTTTTCTATCCTATTGATTTTCCTTTTAGTCTATAAACGTAGGCGAGTAATTCCGCCACGGCTTTGAAAAACTGACTCGGAACCTCCTCGCCGATATCCACTAGTCTATACAAGTTTTGAGCCAACTCTTTATTTTCCACGACGGGAACATGATGTTCCATGGCGACGGCTTTAATTCGTTGGGCCAGGATACCGGCCCCCTTTGCCGTAATCCGGGGCGCATTCATGGTGAGGGGGTCATACTGGATCGCCAAGGCCAGATGCGTCGGGTTGGTAACGACCACATCGGCCTTGGGAACCTCCTGCATCATCCGTTTCTTCGCCGCCTGCTGCTGGAGGCTTCGGATTCTGGATTTAACCTGGGGATCGCCTTCCGACTGTTTGAACTCATCCTTGATCTCCTGCTTGGTCATTTTGATCTGCTGTTCGAATTGCCACCGCTGATACAGATAATCCAGCAAAGCAACGGCAACCATCACCAGGATCACCCAGATGAATATTTTGAAGGCGGTTTTCAATAGGTACAGCAGAATCTCAGCCACACTGAGCGTGAACAGCCCGGCGATGTGATCCATCTCGCGTCGCACGATAAGATAGGCCACGATACCGATAACACTGAGTTTTGCGACCGCCTTCACCGCCTCCATGATGGAACGCATGGAAAACAGACGGCCGAATCCGCTGATCAGACTCAACCGGCTCAATTTGGGCTCAATTGCCTTGGTCGAGGCCGTAAAACCGACCTGAATAATGTTGGCCAAAAGTGCGATAAGGAATATGGCCAGAAAAATGGGTCCCACGAAAAGCAGGAGACGAACGGCAAGGGAATTGAACAATTGCAGGACATACTGGAGATCGAAATTCGGAACGCTGTCGAATATCAAATTGCTGCGCAGAATCGCCAGCAGATTGAGGTAGGAAAAATTACCGAGGCCGTAAAGCATGAGAACCCCGGTCAGCAGAACAAACACCGAGGAGATTTCGACGCTCTTTGCGACCTGCCCCTCCTCGCGCACCTTTTCGCGCTTCTTGGGGGTCGCGTCTTCCGTTTTTTCCTGGAAACTTTCGTCCGCCATGGAGTCCCCCCGCTATCCACCACCCATCATATGAATCAATGAAACCATCAGGGGCGACAATTGCCGCACGAACGTTCGCGTGACCAACAGGATGATGTCAAGGGCGGATCCGAAAAAAAACAGTCCGACAACGATCTGTACCGGGAAAGCCGCAATCAGGATGTTCATTTGCGGCGCGAACTTCGCGCACAAACCGAAAGACGCACTGACAAACAAAAGAGCGACGATGCCGGGCGCTCCGATTTTGATGGCCAGCACGAACATTTCCGCCGACTGCTGGATGACCTGTTTAAAAATGCCTTCATTCAGCTTCATCATACCGATCCCGACGACCTGAAAGCTCTCCGACAGCGCGACAATCATGATATGATGGCCGTTCATCAACATAAACACCAACAAAACCATCCAATAGCCGAACTGATCCAGAATGGACACCTGGGCCCCGGTCTGGGGATCCAGCACATTGATGACGGCAAACCCCATCTGAAAACTGATGAGTTGCCCGGCCAACTGCACGGCGGCAAAAAACATCCGAATGATCAGGCCGAGAATCAGACCGATGATCAGTTCCGAAACCATCAGGACAACCGCCTCCACCATATTGGCGGGGAAAGTGGTCAGATCGGGGGGAACCGTATGAAAAATCGCCAGCGTAAGGATCAGGGCGAATCCGGCCTTGGCCAGATCGGGAAATACAGGACTGCCGAAGATTGGAAATAAAAACAGCAGTACGCTGATCCGAATGAAAACCAGGATAAACAGCTTCAGGGATTCCGGAGATAAATTGAGCAATTCCATCATGTGGCAATGGTTCCTGAATCGTGACTGAAAACGTGATATGGACCCGAGCTCCAGCGACCGCCCCCCACTCTTTCTGGACGGCTCGGAACCGGTGGATACAAGAAATGCGTCAACGAATATACAGGGGGATGCTGGTGATTAACTTCTCGGTGTAGGTTGTCAGTTTTTCCAGCATCCAGGGTGCAAAAAACAGCAACCCGAACATCACCGCCAGGATCTTGGGGATGAAACTCAAGGTCATTTCCTGAATGGAGGTCACCGCCTGGAAAATACTAACCGTGAGACCGACGATCAGTCCCAATCCCAACATCGGCATGGACACAAGAATAGTCAAAATAATGGCTTCCTTTGCCAGCGTGACGACAAATTCAGGCGTCATATGATTTTCCCCCCGAAACTGTTGATCATGGAACCCACTACCAGGTTCCATCCATCCACCAGGACGAACAACATCAACTTGAAGGGCAGGGATATCATAACCGGCGGCAGCATCATCATTCCCATGGATAACAACACGCTCGCCACCACCATATCGATTATCAAAAAAGGCACATAGAGAACAAACCCTACGATAAAGGCGGTCTTCAGCTCGCTGATGACAAAGGCGGGGGTCAACACGATCAGCGACACATCCTCCCTTGTTCTGGGGCGCTCTCCTTTGACGGTTTTGACGAAGAGAGCCAGGTCTTTTTCACGCGTATTTTTCAGCATGAAGTGCCGCAGCGGCGCCTGGGCTTTTTCAAAGGCTTCCTGGGGCCCCATGGTTTTATCCATATAGGGTCTGAGCGCATCCTGGTATATATCGTTCCAGACGGGCGTCATGATGAAAAAAGTAATAAACATGGAAAGACCGATCAATATCTGGTTCGGCGGACTCTGCTGCGTTCCGATTGCCTGGCGCAAAAAGTGAAAAACGATCACCACGCGTGTGAAGGAAGTCATCAAAATGAACATCGCCGGTGCCAGTGTCAGCACCGTCAACAGGGCGATGATTTCAAGGACCACCGCCACATCGTCCGGGTTGTCACTTTTTCCCACGCCGATATTGAGGGAAGGAACCGGGAAAGACGCCGCATCGGAAGAAAGGGGAATCGCCCACAGCACCAGACAGAGCGCCAACGCCACGCCGCATTTCCGAATCCAGATGTCTTGATGGAAGTGTTTCAGCATACCATCATACCGGTTATATCATGTGGAAGGAATAAGGATCTCGGATCAATCATTCTCTCCTCCTCTTTCACGCCTATTAATTTTTGTCAGGTAGTTGATCTGTTGGGGAGTTACACCGATGAGGACGTGCTCACCCATGACATCCATCAGGATGACCCGTTCCTTGGGGCCCACGTGATGGGTCGCCACCATTTTCACGGCGCCATGATCCGCAAACCGCCCCGGATTCAAAACAAAACGCCTCAGAAAAAAGAGTACCGCCAGAACCAAACCCAAAACGATGCATAGAACGGCAAAGCTTTTCAATAGCGTCACCCACAGGTCCGGCGCCAGTGCACCGGAAGCCTCGACGGCCATTGCGTTCATGATATCCTCCCCCCCCTATGCCTCATTTTCATCTTTCTTTTTCCCCGTTGGCCGATCTGCCATTCGTAATTCGCAATTATTACTTACGCCCCCAAATTCCGCACCCGCTCCAGAGGACTGATGATGTCGGTGAGACGCACGCCGAACTTTTCGTTCACCACCACGACCTCACCCCTGGCCACCAGCTTGCGGTTGATAAAAATTTCGAGCGGTTCTCCGGCCAGTTTGTTCAGCTCCACAACCGAGCCCTGCCCAAGTTGCAGCAGATCGTTCACCAGCATACGTGCCTTCCCGAGTTCGACGGACAACTCCAGGGGAATATCCAAAATAAAATCGAGATCGGCATGTTCGGCCGCAACCGTTGGTTGGTTGGCGGCTTTTTTTTCGGTGTTGCTTCCATTGTCCATTGAATTCACTCCATTCGTTTTTTTTCACTGACCCGAAAAGCCTGAAATCCTCTTTGAACGCCGGCATAGCCCATCAGCTTGGGAACCCCTTGCACGAGGCCCACCAGGCTATCTTCGGCATCCTGATCGAGTTGAATCACATCACCGGTTTTCATCTGAATCAATCGCTCACCGCTTATTTTCACTTTTCCCAGCTGGACTTCGAAACGAACGGTGGAGCTGAGAATGATCTCCTTCAAGCGTTTCTGCCAGACATAGTCGATATCGAGTATCTCCGCTTGGAAGCCGGCCGAAAGTTTGCTACGCATGGGTTCCAGCATGGCGTATGGCAGACAGACGATCAGGGTGCCGGCCGATTGTTCCAGTTCGATCTCGAATTTCGTTACGATCACCAGATCCGTCGGCATGACGATGGCGGCAAACTGAGGATTCACTTCCGATCGTACCAAAACGGTAGTAATGGGTTCCACCGGCGCCCAGGCCGTCTGCAGATCTTTCAGGCAGGCCATGACCACCTTGTTGATCATGGCTTCTTCAATCGCGGTATATTCACGCCCTTCGATTTTCGCCGGCGCGGTCCCTTTGCCGCCGAAAAAAGTATCGATCAGATTGAACACCAACTGGCTTTCCAGCACCAGCAGCGCATGCCCCCGGAAAGGATCCATGCGGAAAACGTGCAAACTGGTGGGTACCGGCAAAGACCTGCCGAACTCCGAAAATTTCATGGTATCCAGCGCCTCGGCGCTGATGTCGACGGTTGTATGCAACAGGTTGGAAAGGCTGGTGCGCACCTCCCGTGCGAAACGTTCGTTGACCACTTCAAATGTCGGCATACGACCGCGAATGACACGGTCTTGATTGGAAAAATCAAAACGGCGCAACTCATCCCCATCGGTCGGTTTGTCCGTCTCGGTTTCAACCTTGCCTGCCGATAGCCCGCTTAATAGACTGTCAACTTCTTCCTGGGATAATATTTCGCTCATGGCACTCTTTACTGTACGACGAATTCCGTGAAATAGAGGTTGCGGATCTTTCCTTTGGTAAGGATCTGATTGATACGCATGATCAATTCATTCCGCAGGGCGATCTTGCCGTCAATGTTCTGAATATCTTCCATGGTCTTGCTGCTGAGCTGGAGTAATATCGTATCCCGCAATTGAGGCATGCGGGTGCTGAGTTCATCCTGAAGTGTTCCGGCCGCCAATTCCAGTTCAATCTTCGTTTTCAGATAGCGTTTCCCGCCCGGATCCGCCAAGTTGACGACAAATGGCTCCAGGGGCAGGATGTTTCCGAAACTGGACGCCTGATCAAATTTGACCTCCGGCGCGGGTGTGGGACGATCGGCCTTGTCTTTGGTTCCTTTCTGGATCATCATCCAGCCGACGATTCCGCCGCCGACGATCAGCAATACGATCACGGCGATGATGATCCATTTCAGCATCGGCTTGCCCGATGATCCTTCTTCGGATTCTTCTCCTACTTCAACTTCTTCGTCACTCATGTTCCCTCCTTGGATTACACTGCCTGTCGCTGTTTTCGGCAGCCCGATTGCTACTCATCGCGTGCTTTCAATACAAACTCAATCCGCCGGTTTTTCGCCATGTGCTCCGGACTGTCATTGGCGTACAAGGGCATTTGATCTCCAAAACCGCCTACCGCAAGTCGGGTTGCCGCCATCCCCGTATGATCCACAAGATAATAATAGACATTTATGGCCCGAAAGGCTGAAAGCTCCCAATTGGATCGAATATTTTCACTTTGGATCGGTATGTTATCGGTGTGCCCGATAATGATGATGTCATTGACCGTCTTTTGTAAAATCCGCCCCATACCGTCCAGCAATTTCATCCGGTCAGGTCGAATATCGGCTCCGCCGGTATCGAAAAGTTCATCGGATTCCAGGGTGATCACGACTCCGCGAACGTCTTCCGCCACGGTGATCAAGCGCTTCACTTCATTCAGCTTTTCCTGCTCAGCAGGTTGCGTCTGGACGCCTTCCAGAAGCCGGAAAATAGACTGCAGGGTCTCACTATCCTCAATCACCACCGGTCGCCCTTCCGGCCCCATGCCCCTGCTCGAATCTTCCCCGGTTCCGGTATCGATGAATTCAAGCGGACCCGAAGACACGCTTAATTCCTTGAACAATTCTCTGACTTCCTTACGATCCATGGATTTCATGGTCAGCAACAACACGAAAAAGGTCAGTAGAAGCATAATCAGATCGCCGAATGTCACCATCCAGGCATTGGGATCACTCCCGGACGTCCCGCCTGATCTGATTTTGCTTCTGGATGCCATTCACAACTCCCCGAGGGCGTTTGCTTTCTTCGATGGTACAAACCGGTTAGTCAAAGGTCCGAAAGAAAAATCGTTTAAAGGTAAACCCGTCTTTGGGCTTTGGTCGGATATTCTCATGGATAACGAGAATTTCAATTCTGCGATTCATCCGGCGGGTATCCTCCGTCGTATTGGGATACGCCGGTCGGTACGAACCCCATCCATAGGCCAGAAGACGCTGGGGGGCCAGTTTTCCCACAGTTACAAAATACCTGAGAACATTTACGGCTCGAAGCGTCGACAATTCACGGTTGGTGGTTCTCCGGTCATCCTCCATGGGTAGATTGTCGGTGTGTCCGATGATTTCGATGGAATGATCGTTTTCCCGAAGTAGCCGGCACAACCTGCCCAGAAGAACCTCCGCCGACGGTTTCAGCTCGAATCCGAAAGGCTCAAAAAGGTCTCTGGCAGGTATGTCCACAACCGTACCCCGGGAATTCTTTTTGATCTTGATTTCCTGTGACCAGTTTTCACCGCTCACAAACAGATCGGAAAAATCGATCAGCCCCGATTCGGTTTGCACGGCGATGAGCCGGGGTGTATCTCCACTCCCCTCGATAACGGCGTATCCGCCGGTAAGCCCCTTGAAACTCCCCAAAAGGGATCCGATGGCTGCGGTCACCTTCTGGTCATTGACCACGGCGATAGAGTTCAGCAGAATAAAAAAAGCCAGCAGGATGATAAACAACGAGATGGTCATCATCTGCAGCAGAGATCCCCCCGTTTCCCCGCCGGAAGCTTTTTTTTGTCTGTTGGAGGCCATTTGTTTCGCCTTTCAGGTCAATCAAATTTACTGTCACGCTGTTTCGGCGCCACAAACACCATCAGTTTCTGCTCCAGAACGCGCGGGTTATCCCCTTTGGTGAGTCCCACCACTCCCTGGATGATCATTTCCTTTGTCAAGGCTTCTTCCTTGCTGCGCGTTCTCAACTTGCCGGCTACCGGCATGCAGACCAGATTGGCCAGGATGGAACCATAAAAAGTCGTCAAGAGAGCGATGGCCATGGCGGGACCGATGGCGCTCGGATCATCCATGGATTGCAGCATCTGCACGAGGCCGATCAGCGTTCCGATCATACCCAGTGCCGGAGCGAACGCCCCCATGGTTGTGAAGATTTCCGCTCCCAATTGATGGCGCTCCTTGAGAAAATCCACTTCTGTATCCATAATATCCTTGATGGCGCCGGGTTCCAACCCATCCACCGACAGTTGAATCCCTTTTCGTAAAAAAGCGTCATCGATATTCTTGGCTTCCGATTCCAGCGCCAGGATTCCTTCGCGTCTGGCTTTGTTCGCGAACTCGACGAATTGCCGAATGATATGGTTGAGCGGTATCGTCTTGGTCAAAAAAACGTTTCTGACGACCTTGACGGCGCCGATCACGTCTTTGAGGGGGAAATTGATCATCGTCGCTCCCAGGGTGCCCCCAACGACAATCATCAACGACGGTACATCAACGAAGAGGGAAAGCCCTCCCCCCATGACGATGGCCATGATTACCAGGCCGAAGGCCGAAACAATTCCGAGTAACGTCGCAATATCCATACATGGTCTCTTGAAATCGGGATTGATGGTGTCCAATCGTGGGAATGCGTTACCACATCGCTTTTTACATCCGCGTCATTGTTGTCAATCTTACCACACAGCAATCTCCATGCCAAGAACTTTTCTAACTGACTGCCGAACGATCTATTTAAATTTCAGTTTGTTAATAGTCGGCCACCCCCCCATACGATGATCGAATGATGTCCACCCGTCAATCCACCCCGAATAGTCGTCAAGATAATGACATGGTCGGAACATAGGTCCCTGTCTTCAGAAAATATCGGCTACCCGGAAAAAGTTGCCGCGTATCTTGTTCGGATTCAAGTTGCCGGCTTTCCCGCCCGTTCACTGCCTTCCAGCCGATTCCGCAGACTACATACAGTGGCACAAATTTTGCTTTTCATCAGAGCAAGCGATTTTGTGATCACCACACCTTATTTTTCCGTCAGGAGAATCCTATGTTCCGACACGCAACAACACGCCGCTGCTTCCCAGGAATGGTGTACGCTGTTTTTCTTGCAGGCATTCTCGGTTGCTCTTCCGGCCACGAAATTCTGAAATATGAAAATCCAATCCAGACAAGCCAGAATCAGCTGGTTCCGGGTCTGGAGCCGGAAGAGGCGACGAATAAAATTGCCATCGATGTTATCGGGCAAGGCGTAGAGCCGGAAACAGGTTCCCCCCAACAGAAAAAACTCATGGCCGAACGGGCAGCCGTCATCGACGGCTACCGGAAATTATCGGAGCGCATCGCCGGAACCATTCTGAACGCCTATACGGCGGCGGGACGCAACAACATATCCGTCGACCAGGTGATTACCGAAACCAATGCATACCTGCGGGGAGCACAAGTCGCCTTTGTCAGTCATGAGGACGGCATCGCCTCGGCGCGGGTAAAAGTGTATATTTCCCCCCGGGAATATCGATTCTATCACGGGACGCCAACTTCCAGAGCCATTCTCGGGGCCCTCGCCGGAGCCGGCCTCGGTGCGGCGGCCGGATCATCGGCAGGAGCTGCTCTCGGGACGAGTTCCTATACCATGGAGGCTCTCGGCGGCACTGCCGGTGCCATGGCGATCGGAGCGGGGGCAGGAGGAGTGGGTGGTGCCGCCATTGCCAACAACTAACGGCCGGATGATGCGAACCGCCAACCGTATTGCGGGACAAATGGATCGGCTGGCGCAAAAGAACGGGTTTTCGGCATGATCACCATTCAATGTGGCGATAGATCATGCCGATAGAAAAATAAGGATTGGACCTTCCACGATCCATCCGTAATGACGAAGGAGCTGCGTATCTCAGGATGAACAATCACAATCGGATCGGCAAATGGTTTCGAGGGGTAAGCATCCTTTGTATCACCATACTGGGACTGCTTTGTATCATCGGCACCGGCGGAGATGAAATCGAAGACACGGATCAGACACCACCTTCCCGGACCGCCAACACCCTCCCCACGGCCACCATCAACGCACCGGCGGACAGCGCGATCTTTATGGAAGGGGACCTGATCACGTTTTCCGGTTCCGGGGTCGACACCGAGGACGGCACGTTGACCGGTGCCGCCCTTGTCTGGGGGTCCAGCCGGGACGGTCGCCTCGGCATAGGCGCCAATATTCCCAACGCCTCCCTCTCCACCGGAACCCATGTCATTACATTGACGGCCATGGACAATGATGGCGGCGCCGGCAGCGCCACCGCCACCGTCACGGTAAACGTCAAAGGCAACACCATCCCCACCGCCGCCATCACATCGCCAGCCACCGGCAGTACGTTCGGTCAAGGCCAGTTTGTCACCCTCACCGGTACGGGTACGGATACCGAAGACGGCGCCCTCCAGGGCAATTCCCTTGTTTGGTACTCCAAGATCAATGGCCAGATCGGCTTGGGAAATTCGATCGTGGTCAACAACTTGGCTTCCGGAACCCATACAATCACCTTGAATGCCACAGACAGCGCCGGCACCACCGGCACCGACACCATCGCCATCATCATCGGCAACACCCCCCCCACCGCCACCATCAACTTCCCGGCGGACGGGGCGACTATCAATGAAAGCGAAGCGGTGACTTTTTCCGGCACCGGCAGCGATCCGGAAGACGGAATCCTGAACGGTAACGCCCTGGTTTGGCGCTCCAACAAAGACGGCCAGATCGGCATCGGCATTTCACCCACCGTCTCCTATCTCTCCAGTGGAACCCATACGATCACCCTCTTCGTTACCGACAGCGACGGTGCCACCGGAACGGATTCCATCACCCTGACAGTCGGCAACACACCGCCGACCGCCACCATCCAGAATCCATCCGACGGCGACACCTTCAACTCCGGCAATCTCGTCATCTTCAACGGAACCGGAACCGACGCCGAGGACGGCAATCTATACGGCGGCAACCTGGTGTGGACCTCCAATCGCGACAGTCTCATCGGAACCGGAACGAATTTCAGCGTCAACACGCTCTCGGTCGGCCTTCATCTGATCACGTTAACCGTGACCGATCGAAACGGAGCCGTCGACAGCGATACGATAACCATCACCGTTCAATAAGGTAAAACATGCGGATAGCCTTCAGTCAAAAAGGAGTGTATCCGGGCGCCCGACATTGGTGGATCCCGATTGTGACGCTTCTGTTTTGCACTCTTTTTGTTGCGGAAAGCGGGGCCGTCGTCCCCGTGGCTCAGATTACCTCTCCGGCGAATGCAGCCACCTTCGCCTTCGGAGAGTTCATCGCCTTTACCAGCAATGCCAGCGATCCGGACGGCGGCACCATCGACAATTATTCCTGGCTCTCCTCCAAGGCCGGTCCCATCGGCGGCGGCGCCGCCGCCTTCAACACCAGCACCCTCGCCCGCGGCACCCATACCATCACCCTGACCGTGACCGACAGCGACGGTGAGACCAACTCGGACAGCATTGTCATATCCATTCGACGGGTTCCCACCGCTCTGATCACCGCACCGATGAACGGCAGCAATTTCGACCAGGACGAGTTAATCACCTTTACCGGAACGGGAACCGATCCGGAAGACGGTGCGCTGGTGGGAAACGACCTGGTCTGGTCGTCCAGTCTCGACGGTCAGATCGGCACCGGATCTCCTCTGGCGATCCCAACCCTTTCCGTCGGAAACCACACCATAACCCTGACGGCGACCGACAGCGACGGTGATACCGGCACGGCCACCATTGCCGTCAAGGTCGGCAACGATCCACCGACGGCCCATATCACGGCGCCCGTAAGCGGCAGTAGTTACCTCAGCGGCGTCAATGTGATTTTCCAGGGGACCGGGACGGATACGGAAGACGGCGCCTTGGCGGGTGCCGATCTTGTATGGACATCCAACTTGGATAACCAAATCGGAACCGGTACGACAATAGCGGTCAACAACCTCTCCAACGGCACTCACGTGATTACCCTGACCGCCACCGACAGTGACGGCGACACCGATACGGACAGCATCGTCCTAACCATCAACAACCGGGCCCCCACCGCCCTCATCACCGCGCCGGCGAGCAGCAGCGATTTCGATGAGGGCGAGCAAATCACCTTCACCGGAACGGGAACCGATCCGGAAGACGGCGCTCTGGCGGGAAACGAACTGGTTTGGTCATCCAGTCTCGACGGTCAGATCGGTACCGGATCCCCCCTGGTCGTCCAAAGCCTATCCACCGGCAACCACATCATCACATTGACCGTAACCGACAGCGATGGCGACGACAATACGGCCACCATTGCCATCAAGGTCGGGAATTTTCCACCGACGGCCCATATCACGGCGCCTACGGATGGAAACAGTTACAACAGCGGCGTCAATGTGGTTTTTCAGGGGACCGGGACGGATACGGAAGACGGCCCCTTATCCGGCGCTTCATTGGTGTGGCGGTCCAGTCTGGATAATCAAATCGGAACCGGCGCGACCCTGGCCGTGGACGACCTGTCAAGCGGCACCCACGTCATTACCCTGACCGCGACCGACAGTGGCGGCGACACGGGAACCGACAGCATCGTCGTGACCATCAACAATCAGTTGCCCACGGCAGTCATCACCTCTCCTTCAAATAACAGTACCTTTGATGAGGGAGATACGATTACGCTGGCCGGCAGCGGCACCGATCCGGAAGACGGATCCCTGTCCGGCGCATCCCTGGTCTGGACATCGAATCTCGACGGCCAGATCGGAACCGGCGCGATCGTGGCATGGGACGATCCCTCCGAAGGAAACCATATCATCACCCTCACGGCATTCGACAGCCAGGGATCCACCGGTACGGCCACAGTGACCATCACCGCCGGCAACGCCCCGCCGACGGCCCAGATCATCAACCCTGTCAACGGGTCCAGGTTCAACGAAGGTGACACCATCAACTTCTACGGCACGGTCAGTGATCCACAGGAGGGAGCCCTGATCGGTTCTTCCCTGGTATGGACCGCCAACAACGCCGGCCGGGTTCAGGTAATCGGATCGGGGAGTTCCGTGTCCACGGCATTGCTGGCCCCCGGCAGTCAGACCATCACCCTTACCGGAACGGACAGTCAAGGCTCCGCAGGAACCGCCAGCATCACTATTTCCATCACGGCCAAGCCGGCCTTGGCTCTTTCCGCAACGGGACTGACACTTGCCATCGGCGGAACCGGAACTCTCTCCGTCAGTGGCGGCGCCCCTCCCTACCGCGTCTTTTCCCGTTATTCCCATATCGCTGCGGCTTCCATCAGCGGATCGACCGTAACCGTCAGCGGCATATCAGCGGGAGTTTCAACCATCACGGTCACCGATAGCAGCTATGCCGACATTTCCATTCTCGCCACTGTCTCCGGATCCCAAGGTTCCGTTGGAACGCCTCCGGTTTCCCTGGCCGGTGACGATCAGGTCGTGATGGAAGGAGCCACCGTTTTTCTGGATGGTTCCGCTTCCTATGGCACGGACAATGCCATCGCAGCGTATCAATGGCTGCAGACCGCAGGGTCCGCCGTCTTCCTTTCCAGCAGTTCAACGTCCGCCACCAACTTTGTCACACCAAACGTCGGCCCAAGCGGAAGCCTGTTGACGTTTCGCTTGACCTGCACCGACGAAAGCGGTCTTTCCGATACGGATGAAATCAATGTGTCCGTGGTGGATAACGGCATCACCATGTATCCCAACGGCGTCAACACCTTTACGGCTTTCAACAATCACAACCTCGGCATCGCCCCGGGCGGAAGCGCCAAGCTGACACGTCTTGAAGTGATCAACCCCGCGACGATCACGGCTACCGGCAATCGCCCTGCCGATCTGCCCTACGGTCTCCTTTCCGTTGATATCAAAACCAGTCAACCCGGAGCCACCGCCGCCGTTTCCATTTATCTTCCGGAACCGGCGCCGTCCGGCTATGCCTGGTTCAAGTATACCTACGAAGACGGCTGGTTCAATTTCGATCGCAACCTGATTTCAAACGGTGAGGGCGACGGCGCCGTTTTCAATACCGAAAGAACCGTCATCACCCTCTACATCACCGACAACGGCCCCTATGACGATGACGACACCCTTTTGCTGATCAAAGATCCCTCCGGTTTGGGAAGCCTGACGGCCGGCTCCGGCACCACCGCCGAAAACAGTGACGATGGGACCTGCTTTATCGGCAGCATATCGCACGCAACGCCGAGCGAACCCTTCCAGCGGCGACCCGTGATTGGTAATCATCCGGATAGCGCTTTCGGGTGTCATGTGGGTGCGGCATTCTGACGCTCCCACACATGGAATTTCATCCTAATTTCATTCAAGACCGGCATACCCGACTTGCAATTGCGGGCTTTTTGAATTATGTAACCGCAAGGTGAATGCCGATCCGAAAGCCATCGTGGCGGATCGAACAATCCGGAGGATTCCATGTTCCAGAAAATCAAAGACAAAGTAAAAGAAAAGCAACATATTATCGTCATCACCATCATGACGGTCTATTTGCTCGCTCTGGCTGTCAAAACCGGTCAGGTGTTTTACACCGAGTACTGGCAAAAAAGAACGCCCGCCGTCCAAACCCAAGGCAAGTAGCGCTGCTGCCGGAATGGTACAATGGTACACAGCGCATCCTCCAGCCTCGTTCGAATACTGTTGAAACATGCGGTCGACTCCGGCGCCGATACCCGGCCACTTTTGTATGCCGCAGGCATCGACGCGGATGCATTGGAGGATTCAGAAGTCCGCATTTCCGCAGCCAGTGTATACGCCCTTTGGAAACAAGCAGAAATGCATAGGCAAGATCCGAATTTCGGTCTTCACGTGGGCGAATCCATGCAGGGCAATCCCGGCGGCGGCCTTCTCTTCTCCCTCATGATGAATAGTCCGACCATTGGGGACGCCTTGGATAAATTCTGCCGCTATCATCACCTCATGAACGACGCCATTCAACCGGTTCTGGAAGTCAAAACGGATATGGCGTCCCTGTCGTGGGAATTGAAAACGCCTTGGCCGTCTTCATCCCGCCATATTGCGGAAGCACTACTGTGCATTTTTCAATCGATTCTGGATCACCTGACCGACCGCCGCTTCAAACCGGTTGAAGTGCGGTTCCGACACAATCGCCCCGACGACATCAGCGCTCATCAAAGGATTTTTCGGTCGTCGATCCGGTTTGCTCAAAGTAGGGATGAACTGGTTCTGAAGAAACGCCTCCTCGAAGAAACCATTTATCTTGCCGACCAACGGCTTCTCGAAAACCTTGAGCGCTATGCGATCGATCTGACGAATCGGATAAATGTTCAGGATTCATGGACGGCGCGGGTGATGCAATCCATCAATAAAAATTTGCAGGGGAAAAAACCGGTCATTACTCTCATTGCCAAAGAATTGGCGGTCAGTGTGCGGTTACTGCAAAATAGATTACGGGGTGAAAAAACTTCTTTTCAAACGATCTTGGACGGCGTCAGAAAAGAAACGGCGCTTCATTGTCTGAAAAATAGTGAAACGCCCCTGGTCGACATTGCATTCATTCTGGGTTTTTCAGAGCAAAGCGCCTTCAACCATGCCTTCAAACGCTGGACCGGCAACACCCCGAAACAATACCGGGAATCAACATATCATTAAATTCATTACAAAATACAAGCGCCACCGCGGCATTATTCGATATTCATATTGGGTGGACGGAAACTACTGAAGGATACGATTCAGATGTTGCGCAAGTTGACGAATCGTAAAGGGCTTTTGGATAAACCCGTTGCATCCCTTATTGAGGATTTCCCCAGCCTGTCCGTTGATACTATACCCACTCGATAAAAGGACCTTGACCTTCGGATCCAGTTTTTTTAATTCGTCGTAAACCGCATCTCCTCCTAAGCCCGGCATGATCATATCAAGAATCACGGCGTCGACCTGTTCCTTTTTCCGCCTGAACATCTCAATCGCTTCCTTCCCGCTCCTGGCGACGAGAACATCATAGCCCAGCTTGTTGAGTAAAAGGCCGGCGACATCGATGATCATTTCCTCATCGTCAACAATGAGGATGGTACCCATTCCCTTCTTCTCACTGTCAATCGGGAAGCGATCTTCATCCATTTTCTTGTCGGAAGCCGGCAGATAGATTGTAAAGGTGGCGCCTTTGCCTTTCTGGCTGTGAACATGGATAAAGCCATTGTGATTTTTGATAATCCCGTAAACGGAAGCCAAACCCAGCCCCACCCCTCGCCCTTTCTCCTTGGTGGTGTAAAACGGATCGAACAGTCTGGACTTCACAGCCTCATCGATTCCCTCTCCGGTATCGGTAACTGAAATCCGAACGTATCTGCCATCTTCTATCGGAAAAGTCATATCATATTTTTTTTCGACGCACAGATTTTCGGATTGGAGGTAGATCGTACCCCCTTCCGGCATCGCTTGCCACGCATTGACCAAAAGATTCAACAATACTTGTTCCATTTGTCTCGAATCCGCTTCAACGATCCAGATTTCCGGCTCGTATTTTTTGACAATACGAATTTCTTTCCGGGTCCTGCCAAACATCCGGCTGGTTTGTTCCATCACCCGATTCATATCGATCGGTTTCACTTCATATTTCCCGCCTCTTGCAAAACCCAGCAGTTGATTCGTGAGATCGGATGCACTTTTGACGCATTCCTCGATGCGTTTCATGTGTTCATAATACGGGTGGTGGTAATCGATTTCCGACAAGATGAATGATGCGCGCCCTTGAATACCCATCAAAATATTATTGAAGTCGTGTGCGATACCGCCCGCCAACGTACCAACGGCCTCCATTTTTCTCGATTGTTGAAGGCTTGCCTCAAGCCGTTTCTGTTCGGTAATGTCCCGCACGAAGTTGATGGTCGCCGGTTTACCCTCCCAATCGATCATCACCGCGTTGAGTTCGACGTGGTATTCCAGTCCGTGCTTGTTGATGACCCGCAGCGAATAGGTAGTGGGAAGATTCCGTTCCCCGCCCATACGCCTCGAATGCCGATCGACGACCATTTCACGGTCATCCGGATGGATGAATTGGGCGAATGGGATATGTTTCAGTTCTTCACCGGAATACCCCAGTATTTCCAACGCTCTTTTATTGGGAAATTTAATCGCAAAATCCTGGGCGATAAAAATGGCGTCCGTGGCGTTTTCAACAAGCTTCCGATATTTTTCTTCGGATTCCTGCAATGCCCTTTCCGCCAGCCACTGGTCGGTAACATTGTCGATTGTCGCCACCATTCCGTTGAATCGCCCGGCGGCATCGAAATTCGGAACCGCATTGATTGACAATAAAACACGCTGCCCGTCCTGCCGTTCAATGGCGTGTTGTAGATTGAACACCGGTGCTTTCTTTTTCTTTACCTGGAAAAACGGCAGTTGCTCTTCCGGGAATGGGTTTCCCGCAAAATCGGTTATCTTCCAATCGGAGGAGTTAAAATAACGGCAGGTAATTTCGCTGCGCTTCAGCCCCAACACCTGTTGCGCTTTTTCGTTTGCGTAAACGATTTGCCCTTCCGCATTTACAAAGGTAATACCGGCAGGACTGGTTTCGGCAATACGTTCCAGCAATTCGTGTTCCTGCCGTAAAGACTCCAGTGCGTTTTTCAATGACGTGACGTCATGTATCAGCGCAAGCACATGGACATCATCCGTGGCTTTCTCGATGATCGACGTGGATATCCGCACCGATCGAACTTTTCCGTCTTTTCTTGTTATCTCCCATTCTTCACCGATGATATCATCGCCGATGCGCATACGGGACATGCGCTCAACAGCCTTGGCCTGAATGTCAGGATCCGGATACAGGGATTGATACCATCCCCGTTGATTGATTTCCTCCAGCGAATAGCCGGTTATTTCAACCATTCGGTTGTTCCACACCGAAAATTCCACATAGGGGAAGTCGTTTATTGCATGACAGACGCAGATGCCTTCACCGGCTTTATCAATAACGGCGTTCCGGAAGGCATACTCGGTTGCCAATCTTGTATCGGCTTTTTTGCGTTCATCGATATTTCGCACCACCGCCAGGATGACCCCTCGGCCCTGAATGGTCGCTCTTTGCAGGCTGACCTCGGTCCAGAAAAGCGAGCCGTCTTTCTTTTTGCATAACCACTCGAAAAGCTGCGGTTCGCCGCGGGCGGCCTTTTGTATGAATTCCAATGCGCGCCGTTGGGTAAAAGACGGATCGGAATGACTCCACTCTTCGATGGTGAGCGATAAAAATTCTTCTTTTGAATAGCCGAATACGTCCGCACAGCGCTGATTCACTTCAATCGGCCGACCGGTTACGGCATCATGAACCACAATGATATCGTTTACGGAGTTGAAAATAAGGGAATAGAGATCGTCACTGGGGGGTCTGTGTACATCCTTTTCGGGTACCGTCGTCATGGTGCTGTCTCCCCGAATTCACGACGGAATTCGATCGCAACAGAAAGCCGGTTATGATGTCGTATCCGAACTTATAAACAATGGGATGATATTACAAACTCTTTTTATTCGCCTTCGGCGATTTCCCCTTGGATTTTCGCCATGACATGATGACGAATACAACCGCTCCGGCGACCGTCATCGTGAAAAGCAGACCGACGCCGACCGTCTCCATGACAGTTTTCGGACGTCCCATATACGTATCGGAAAAAAAATAGCAAACGCATGAAATGCTGATGATAACAACAAAAATCCAGGCGATACCGTTGCCCAGTGTATCCACTATATGTTTTGGAGTGTACTGTTTCGTCCGTTTCTTGTGGATGGACTTGTTTCTCATCATGCCGACCGATTCCTTCCATTGCGCGGTTTGCTCTCAATCAGTTTACGCCGGTTGTTGATTTCCCTATTCAGACCTTTACCAGATCAACGATTTTAATGTCAATTTTTTTAACCGGGCTGAAAAAAACCACGACCCATCACCTGGATCGGATGGTCTTTCATTCGCCCGCACAGCCTTGACGCCGCGACGCCGGATCGCCGCGGTCCCTATCGCCCGCCACCCGCACCCCGGCAACAGCCATCTTCACCATAGTCGTGGCATTTCACACCAAAATATGATATGGGAATCGCATTGCCATTCACCTCCTGCAGATGCCCGAATAGGCGAACCTGTTCTTCCTTAGGACCAATTGACCATCATGATATCCCGAAAAAACATAACGAGGAGGCCGAAAATGGAAAAATATATTTTATTGTCAATGACTTGCATTTGCCTATTGGGGACTTCGGTTGCGGCCATGGAGCGCTTCGACATTGTCACCACCCATGAACTACAGCAAATGCTGGAAAAGCGCAGTCAAGGCGACATCGATTTCCTTCTGGTGAACACCCTGGACGAAATCATCTTTCGTCATTCCGCCATTCCCGGATCCATAAACCTTCCCTGGAGTCAGGTATCAACAAACGCCGCCGCACTCGGCGCAGACAAGAACAAAATGATCGTCACTTACTGAATGGGCTATCGGTGAGTTTTCGCCTACAAGGCGGCAGTTGCCGTCAAAAATTTGGGATTTCGGAATATCAAAATTTACAACGGCGGGTTGAAAGACTGGATCAAAGCCGGAAACAAAACCGTCAGTATCGATGCCCTGCCGGAGTATAACGGCAAATTCATCAACGCCGACGAATTGCTCAAGGAAATCCAGGCTGCGGAAAAAGCCAACTGCATGGATGCCGATGGCCAAAACCTTCTCACCATCCTGGATCTGCGAACCGAACATTTTCTGCCCACGGAACATCCCATTCCGGATATTCACACCGCTTGCCCGACTCTTCATAGCCTGCTGGACGATCTGATCCAGCCGGATGCAAGGGCCCGCATTCCCCGTATTGGCCGAGTGGTCACCATTTCCGAAACCGGAAACCGGGATATTTTCGCCATGCGTTATCTTTCCAAATTCGGTTACACCAATATTGTCGGGCTGGAATTCGGCATGCGGGGGTGGATCAAGCTGAATCACCCCATTCAGATCAGGGATTCCATATCCCCGATTCGGCATTGAAGAGCGACGCGAGGCATGACACCGAAATCCCTAACCTCAAAATTCAATCAAGCCATTGCATTGATCATGGGACTGATGCTGATGGTCGTTCTGAATTTTTATTTCCAACGTCTGCTTCGATCTTCCCATCAGGAACTGTATCTCATTCTGGAATTGGAGAAATCCTTTTTTGATATCATCATCAGTGAAAAAGGGGTGCAGAATCGCTCCATCGATTTGGAAGCGCTGAAAAAACGCTACAAATCATTATCCGACGGTCTGGCCCAAGGCCGGCCCTATACTCAGCAGATCGAAAGGTTGCAGAAACGGAAACAGCTCTTCAGTACACTGTACGGGGCGGAAACCCAGCGGGACATACTGCTCGACAGTGTCAACACCATGCTGCCTGAACTTGTCGAAAGCGTACGCTATATTCATGAGCATCATATCGCTTATATGAAAAACCTGTTTGATCGCGGCAAGGCACTCCAGGATTATGATACTGCGGAAAGCTTCAAGAGGAGTTCCGTGAAATCCGCGCCGGAATTGGATATCATCAAAATGGCGGTGGCCATCCAAAACCGGTTGCTGGATATTTACAACAGTTTTTACGATCTGCAGCGCGGCGTGAGTCCTTCGGATATCAAAGCGGTGTTCACCGACCGGATTCAGCGCTTCTACGCGGCCATCAATCAGTTCGAAGACTATTCTCTGGACGCCCAGGACGGCCTCCTGGTGGAAGAACTCCTGTTGAACGGTAGAACCTTTGAAAACTCCTTCCTTCAACTGCTGCATATCGAGCAGCAGATCAAAACCCTGAATGGGGACCTGCTATTCAACCGTAAAACCATGCTGGACCGCTTCAAAGCCATCGGCCACCGTATTCAAGAGGAAAATGCACGGCTCAAAACAAAAATAGAAGTACTTCAGTCCATCTCGCTCATCGCCACCGTCGTATTGGTCCTCTGTTTTTTGTTTTACAGTCGACGGATCGCCAATGCCTTGCAGCGCACCGTCCAGGAAACCCAAAAAATCCAATCCGATTTATCCTATGAAATCAAGACCGGCCCCATGGATTTCTCTGAATTCAAGGTTATTTTCAAGACACTGAACACCATGGGTCGCACCATCGAAAATCAGTTCCAAAAACTGGAAGATGCGCAGCAGCTGCTCAGCAATCGAATAGCGGAAAGAACCGCCGAGCTTCTGGAAGCCAACGAAAAACTGAGGAAGGAAATTGAGGAGCGCATCCATGCCGAACACGATCGCCTGGATTTGGAAACCCGCCTGCGAAGAGCACAGAAAATGGAAGCCATCGGAACACTGGCCGGCGGTGTCGCCCATGATCTCAACAATATTCTGGCAGGTCTGGTCAGCTATCCGGAACTCATCTTGCTCGAACTGCCCCCGGAACATGCGTTGCGGAAATCCATCCTGACCATTAAATCCTCGGGAGAAAAAGCCGCCGCCATCGTACAGGACCTGCTGACCCTGGCCCGTCGCGGTGTTATGACTTCAAATGTGATCAATTTGAACGATATCCTTCAGGAGCAGATCAACAGCCCGGAATACAGCGATTTACTCCGCCATCACCCCGGCGTGGATGTGCGGATCCGGATGGATCCCCATTTGGGTAATATCCGCGGCTCGAAGGTGCATATCGCCAAAACGGTGACGAATCTTCTGTCCAATGCGGCGGAAGCCATGCCCGACGGCGGGACGATCGTCGTCGCCACCGATAATCGGTATATGGATACAACACTCCGGGGGTACGATCATGTAAACGAAGGGGAATACGTCGCCTTGTCCATTTCCGATACCGGCATCGGCATCAGCACCCAGGACCTGGACAGAATTTTCGAGCCTTTTTTCACGAAAAAACAAATGGGCAGAAGCGGCACCGGATTGGGGATGGCGGTAGTCTGGGGCACGGTAAAAGATCACGACGGTTATATCGATGTGGACAGTATGGAAGGAAAGGGCACAACATTTACCCTCTATTTCCCCCTTTGCCGGGAGCGCATCGATGACGGGAACTCGAAGGAACCCAACTGGGAATCCTGGCGCGCAAACGGAGAAACGGTACTGGTGGTGGATGACGTATTCGAACAACGTGAAATCGCAACTCAAATGCTGGAGCGACTAGGATACACGACGACGTCGGTCTCCAGCGGCGAAGCCGCGGTGGACTACCTCAACACTCATTCCGTCGATATTTTGGTGCTGGATATGATCATGTCGCCTGGCTTGGACGGTCTTGAAACCTATCAGCGTATCCTACAGCATCATCCCCGACAAAAGGCCATCATTGCCAGCGGCTTCGCGGAATCGGATCGCGTCAGAGAAACCCAACGACTGGGCGCGGGTATTTATCTCCGCAAGCCCTACACCTTGGAAAAACTCGGAAAAGCGTTGCAAAAAGAATTACAGCGGATAACTTGATCATGGTATCAACCGTCCCGGCATATAAATGATGCGCTCTCCCGAGAAGGAAAACGCTATAAATAGTCGACACGTCATTCACTCCCGTAATGATGAAACGTCTATGCACCAACCGTTGCATACCAGGAATTTATCATGGAAAAAACACCCGCCGACAGCACGACGCGGGAATACCTGGAAAGCATCCTGCAGTCGTCCAAACTCGCCAAAGAGCTGGTCAGACAGATTCTCGATTTCAGCAGGCCGGGAGAGAGCGAGGTGATGCCCATACTCATAACGCCGATTGTAAAGGAAGCGATTCCATGTAGTTACGTCAGACTGACGATCCGCGATACCGACACCGGAATGAATCACGAGACGGTAGCCAATATTTTTGAACCCTTCTTCACAACCAAAGAAAAGGGCAAGGGGACCGGTTTGGGCTTGTCAACCGTTTATGGCATTATCAAGGATTATTCCGGCAATATATCCGTCCGGAGTGAACCGGATGCCGGACTCGCTGGGAAACACCGTCATCTGCCCGGGCACGACGCATCACCCGCGACTGCGCCGCGCCCCGGTTCCATTCAGGGATGGGACACCCCCGGATGATAGATCAAGGTTACCCGGAAATAATAGGGGGCCGTTCCATATCCACCCCAATCGTCATCCGGGTCCGGATTCTCCGAACGGTCGTCCGGGTTCAGAAGATAGTTGAAATCGCTGATGCTGAAATAGGCAGGGCCGTTCCAAGCGTCGCCCACCCAAAACATGTCTTCGCCCGCAGCCGGTGTATTCAACGAAAAGGCTTGTGGGATGAGCGTTCCATCACCGGCGCTGGCGATGAACCCGTCGTAATCGCTGCTGCGGTCGGCCAATATCCGATTGTCATTCCGGTCGGGGTAGAAACGCCAGACGTATTCGACATTCGTTGCCGGTGCATAAAATGCGACCTGGATCTGATAATGCCAAGCCGTATCGAAACGATCCGCCGGCGGTTTGAAATCAATCAAGAACCAATCCTGATCGCCCTGGTAGTCCACATATCCGCCGATCCAGGGAAAGGTCAGCGTCGTCAGGCCGGCTGAAGGCGTATCGGTCTGCACGGTTGCCGCGGAGAAATCCAAGGCGTCCGTATTGACGTCGAATTGTTTTTGGGTCACGGAATTATACTGCAGTGTCACCGTATGCGCATCCGTTTCGGCTGCCTCGCTGCAATAGGTCACTGCCCCACCGAAAGGAGGCGCACCGGCAGCGATGGACGGCAGTATGGTGGGGATAGCCCTTATATCCGCGCGAATCGTGTATAAGGCGTTATCGCCGCTGTCGTCCTGAAAGTCGCCCACTTTAAAGGTGTAGACCGCATTCGCATCGCTTTCCGGTATCAATATACTGGTATGAAGCTGCGTGGGTACCTCATCCGGGCGCGGATTATAGAGTTTTTTCTCCAGCTGGGTCCCCATCACGCTGAGTGTGTACGCCACTTGCGAAAGCGGCGCATCGACGAATACTTCCAGAACTTGCGGTTGCGCATGTGCCGGAATGGTCAGCGCGTACCAGTCCACGTCACCCCGATAACCGATTTTACCCTGGGTTGCAGCGGCCGGATTCGTAGTGGGAAACAACGGATCGGCCGTATTGACCGAATCGTTGTCATTGGGCGCCGCCTCGGCCGGATCGTCTATATCGAGCACACTCAAAATTGCCGTGTAGGCCGCGGAGGCGGTGAGGGTGCGTCCGTCCGCTGCACGAATGGACAGATAGGTATCGCCGTCAGGCAGTTTTATCTGGGTCTGATAATCATTGCCGCCCCCCTGGTGCACATGGGAAAGCAGCGACGCCCCATCCCGGTCCACTACGTCTACCTGATAGGCGGCTCCGGCAACACCACTGAAGTGGAGATTCAATACCCTGAATCCAATTGCATTGTCTGGAATGGAAAGAAGGCGCCAGTCCTGGTCTTCACTATAGTCCAGTGCCCCCTCAACCGTATAGGCTTGATTATAGAGCGGCAAGTCCATTATCTGAGCCTGCGCGCGGCTGTCGTCCGTATTGCCTTCAACCCCCTCGACCGAACGGAGGCATACCTGGTAGGTGGAAGCATTATCGAAATCATCCCTGCCGACATCATCGATCTGCAAATAATACCGGCCGCCGTTCAGGTAATGAATCATATGATAGGTCTGAGCTGCGGCGCTTGATTGGGTACCGATCAGATCGCCGCTGTCATCATATAAATCCGCCGACAGTTGAACCCGGGTATCCGGAAACGGGGTAAAAAGGACGCTGAGATCATAAACGCCGGCGGTCACGTCGAAAGTAAAACAATCCACATCACCCACGTGCCCGATGCGGTCCGTGGGGCATTCATCGCTGTTCAGCGCAAGCGGTGTCGCCTGGGTGAAATTCTCATTGCCTTCCGGCATGGACGCAAAATCAACCGAGATGTAATACGGATTATCCGATGCATCATCATCCATGAGATCCCGAACCGAGATATAAATATCCTTGGGGCGATCGATGTAAATATTCAGGGTCAAATCCGCCGGCTGAATCCCCCCATCCGGCGCATGGTCTGCATACAAAAGAACTTTCTTGCCGCTTTCGTCCAGTTCGTACACCGACACCAACAGATCCACATCCGGACGAAGCGTCTCACTGGTGCAGCGTACCTGGAGTACGGTGTTTGTTTCCACCGCTCGGAAAGAATACCAGTCCACCTCCCCCTCCCGGGCGATGGTGCCGGACATGCGAGTGCGCAGCGATAGCTCTCCGGTACCGTTATTTTGGTCGGAAGGAGAGTCGCTGGAGCAGGCGCTTATCAGCCATATCATGATCGTTAGACAGATAGAAAATCGCTTCATCGTCTTTCTCCTCCTTTTCTCACTGCAAAAGGACAAAATCCCCCGGGGTCAAAACAACCGTCTTGTTTTCATCGTTCAAATTGACAACCACCTCCGCCATTCGAAAAATCGGCGGGCTGTCCGGCATGTCTTCCGGCACTTCGGCCAAATAAAACCGAATCAGGTTGTCCCCTGAATGCCATGTCTCACCGTTTTCCATCACATATCCAAGGGTGGAAACCAGGTCGATATTGGTGATGTTGAAGTGGAACTGCCGCACATGGGACGCCATTTCCGTCCCCTGGTTGATTTCCACCAAACCACCGTCCCGAATGTCGTATTGATAGCTGTAACGCTGACGAATTTTCGGATCGTTCGAAGTCACGTTGGTGTGCCGCTGCACTTCGAGCCAATCCATCACTCCGTCGAAATCCGTATCGGCCGTGTGTTGAATTTCCAATGGATTCGTTCCGGCCAGAAACTCAATGCCGTCCGGAATGCCATCCTGGTCCGTATCCGGTATGAAACGGTTGGTTCCCTTGACCAGTTCCTCGCAATCGGTCAGGCCGTCGTTGTCGGAATCGATACCCACCGCCCCGGGATCACAGATGCTGTCCGAGGGATCCAGCGGATCGAGTGTATGTCCGGGAGAACTGACCTTGATTTCAAAAAAATCGGAAAATCCGTCTCCATCCGTATCCTTCCGGGTGGGATCCGTTCCATAAACCGCTTCTTCCTCATCCCACAATCCGTCACCGTCACTGTCGGCATAGACCAGTTCCTGACCGGCTCGCGCATTGAAATTATAGGCGACAAGGTATTTGACGTCATATTCCACAGTGAGACGCAGATCCACGATATTGATAAAATCGATGGCTTCGGCGTTTTCAAACAACGTAAACTGGCCGTTGCCGTGCTCCGCCATACCCCGCAAGGTTGTCTCCGCCTCGGCGCGACGGGCTTGTCCGTATGCGTCATTTCCGAAATTGCCGAGCAGCAGCGAGGTATGAAAGTTAAAAACACCGACACCGTATTCGTCCGCCATGTCTTTGATATCTTCCACCGAATTCCAAATATCCGCGTCCGCCTGGGTTTGACCTTGTGCATTGGGCACTCCGTCGCTGAGGAAAACGACGATATATTTGGAACGGACGCGGTTTTCTTCATTGCTGTTGACGATATCATTACGGATGTCCACAAACATCTCATCGAGGGTGCCCAAATAATCGGTGGTCGTGTCATTGTGAACGTCCGTCAAGATCGCATCCAGAACGGCCGGATCCTTTGTATATCCATTGGTCGTTTCGAAAACCGTATTGCTCCACAACATCACCGCAAAGGAAGTATTTTCATTGCTGTTGTATTCGTTAATGAAATTCCGCACCGCCTCGATCCTCAGAAAATAAGGATCCGATCCGGCCACCACACCGACCTCTTCATCTCCCATACTCAAGGAGCAGTCGATGGCGAAAAGAACTTTAACCGGGAAATTGATTTCGTCGGGGCTTTCGGTCAGAAAGGTCCCGGTCAACGCCATATGCCGCCGATCCTGGGTCAACTCCAGGGGTGGGCTGCCGTTGCATCCGGACGCCATCATCCATAAGGCCGCCAAAAACCCGCATACACCGATACGCGTCACGAACATGCGTCACCTCTCCCATCCTGATTCGTATCGGCCTGATCGCCATTGGGCGTACTGGGACAATTGTCGCAGGCATCACCCACACCATCGCCGTCCGTATCCAGGTTTTGATCGCTGCGGGATCGGGGGCACAGATCTTCATCATCACGGAAACCGTCATTGTCCCAATCATTGTCGCAATCGTCGCCCGCTGCATCCCCCACCATATAAAAGTCACGATTCTCCTGACCGATATTGGGCTCTTTGCTGCAATTATCCACGGAATCCGGCAAGCCGTCATTGTCATCATCCGGATCGCAGAGATCCCCCATGCCGTCCCCATCCGTATCCATTTGCAACGGATTCGATACAAACGGACAGTTGTCCGCGGCATTGGCAATTCCATCGCCGTCCATATCCGGATCGCAAACATCACCGATACCGTCGCCATCGATATCCGCCTGGTCATTATTGGCGATATCCGGGCAGTTGTCGCAACGGTCTCCATAATCGTCGCCATCCGAATTGGCCTGGTCGTTTTCCTTATAGGGGCAGTTATCCCGCGTATCCACCACTCCGTCCGCATCCGCATCTTCCTGCAACGACCAGTAAGGCCCAAGGTCATAGGACACCACAATGGGACCGCCGCCGGCCCCACCCCCGCCGATACCGCCCGCTGGAGGCGCACCGCAATTCTGTTCGATACATTCATCAAACCAATCGTTGGGATCGGTGATTGCCCCGGCCCCCCCACACACCATCAGCACCAGGATGCCGCAGCAAAAGCATACCATGGGAAAGCGTTTCATTAGGCACCTCCTTTAGCGGTAAAACAGATAAATCGCATGTGCGTCTGCGGCGTAAGAAGAAATATAGGCCGTGTTATCCGCATCAAACCACAATGTATTGTACAGGCCGATATCACCGGCGGAAGCCACTGTTTCGGTCACCCATTTCGTACCGGTGCGTATCCCGTAGCGAAGATCCATATATTGGACATTGCCGCTGTGACTTTCCAAAACACGGTATGCAACGGCGGGATGGCCGTCCCGGTCAAAAGACAGACTGCAGTACTGTCCGCAGCGCGCTTGTTCATCCACAACGGTTGTCTCCCACCCGGTCGAGCCGGCCACGGCCATTTTCAAACAATACCCATGTGTAAAGCCTGTCGCGTCCTCATATTCGCTTTCGACATAATAGGCCGCCACCAGACGTCCGCTGGGGTCAAGACCGGCACTGATGGAACCGACCGTAATGCCGGTGTCGACCCATTCGCGCTCCCACTCGCCGTTTTGTCGTCTGGCGACACGCAGTCCCTTCGAATCGCTTCCTTGGGAATTGGGCGACAGATCAGCGAAATAGAAGATGGCCGGTGCATTATCCGCGTCCATGACAATGGCGGCATATTCGCCGACTCGGTTCTGTTCCGAAGCGGTTCCGTTTGCATTGTAACGGTTTCCTTCCACCGTTTCTTCTTCGCCTCCGGCGGATGGATTCGCACTGTCCTTATAGACGTATAAAAGATCGGGGTAGTTGAAATTCATCGCGTCGCAGCCCTCATAAAAAAACTGGTAGCACAGGTGCACGCCTCCTGCCGAGTCGACAACCGTAGCTACGGTGCGTCCGGCCAGTCCATCCTGAAAGACGGGATTCCGTGCTACATATCCGATTCCGGCGGTAGATTCGTTCCATGCGCCGTTCTGTCCGATGCTCATCATGACATCGGATTGCTGCTCCGATCCGCATTCTCGAATATTGCCGCCCTGGTAGGCGATCACCGGCTCTCCAGATGCGGACAGATCGAATCCGATTGTCCGGCAGTTGTCGATTTCCACGACAGGCGTCGGAACATCCGCCCTCAGGTTTTCCAAATCGAAAACGAGATGGTTGAGAATATAGCGGCCGGAGGTTTCGGCACTGCTGGTATAAAACGCCGCCTGAGCAAAACGCCCATCTCGATGCCGTGTTTCGATATTCGGTATGAGCAGGCCACCTGCATCCAACTGCTGTATCAGCGCCTTTCCCCACGTATTTGTATTGGTATCGATTTCGCCGGAAGAAGCAGCCGAGCTGCCACTTGACCCGCCGCCGCAGGCGTTCAAAAAGCAGAGACAGAGCATCCCGAAAAAAAACAACCCCTGAAACGGCACCAAAAAAGAAAGTCCCGTTTTTTGCCGGAATGGCGGGAAGGCTGGCCTCCGGTTTTTCAAAATCCGGCCGTGTGACAAGTTATCCATTATTCGTGATGGTGTGGTAATAGGCATTGTAAAACTCCCTTGCGCGCGGGTGAATCCTGTCTTTTCCATCCTTCAACTGCGTCGAAGTCGGCAGTTTTCGGTACAATCGGAGAGCCCCGTTTGAATGACCGTAATAATCCAGCAAAGCGGCGAGGTTGACGGCGGCATCCATGTTGTCCGCATTCAATTCCAGCGACCGCTGGAACGCAACTTGCGCCAGCCGATCTTCGCCGGCATAAAGATAACAAACACCGAGAATGTTATGGAATGCCGATTTCCGATCGGCATCCGCCGTTTCTGCGGCTTTGTTGGCCATCAGAATCGTCTGACGGAAATCTCCCTTGGATAGATAAGCTTCGGTAAGCCGCTGTAATGTTTCCGTATCTTCCGGCGTATTGTAAAGTTTCAAATGCAGCGCCTTGAGATTCTCGTCCTTCAGACAGGATGCATCGATGGCAAGGCTGGACGTTTGTCCGGTGAAGGCGGCCCCATCCACCCGGGAACGGTCGGTTCCCGCACCGGTTTTGGGAAGGCCGGCAAGTATCGTGCTGCAAATTTCCCATTTTTCACCCAAACGCCGGTAAGATGCGAGGTATTGGTCGGCCTTGTCGGTATATTGTCGGGCCTGTGTATTCACCAGCGTTCGGTATTGCTTTTCCTCTGCCGGCGACAATTGCGGTATCGGCGCGTTCTTCAGGAAACGGGCGAATTCGAGATTGATTTCATGGGCGTTATAACAGGCCGAAAGCGCCCATTCAGGGGATTTATACTGCATGACCGCCTGATATCCTTTTTCGATCCGCTCCAACAATTGGCTCTTGGCCTTGACCACTTTGTTATCAAGGGTTCCCCTCAACTGCAGTTGCATAAATTGAGTATGCAATCCCTGAAGAGAATGATATGCCATGGCGGCCATGTGGTCCCGGAGTTCAGGATCCGTTTCCGCCATGGACGGCCGGTAGGCGCCCTCCGCCATTTTTTGGAACGACGCCGCCTGTTTGTGATCTCCATTTTTCAGAAGCAGGTCGGCTATCTGGGCATCCGCATGGATGCGGTCAGTGGACGTCAGCCCCTTTCGGTAGGTTTCAACGATGCTGCGCGCCGACTGCACATCATTCAATCGTTCGGCGTTCGACACGACAGCCAGAACGACCTCGCCCTTTCTTTCCCGGTCGGGAGCGCCGCTGATCAGATACTTTTTGAAATTTCCATTGGAAGAGTCATATTCGCCTAAATTGGCGCGAATCTGACCGGCCTGATACAAGAAATCCGGCGTATTGGCATGCGTGGGAAAGCGCCTGGCAAAGTCCTCCAAAAAAGTTACCAGCATCCGATACTGGGCGATATGAACCGCCTCGCCGATCATCAGGTTGAGGGTTTCTTCGGCTTGGTCGGAGCGCGGATACTGCTGGATCAGCTTTCCTCCGGATGAAAAAAAGGTTTCCAGATCCTGCTTTTCCCTGCTGGACAGGATAAGGGCCCGCAACGCCCCCTCACTCATACCCGAGGCAGTCGCTTTTCCCGCGTAATCGATCAGATCATTCTTCCCCTTTTCCCAATCATCCAATGCCGCAATGGTCAGAGAAGAAACAACCTTGGACTCGGTTGCCGTTACGATTGCGGCGACATCTTTTCGAAGAGTCGCATCGCCGATACGTCCGGTGGCCATAATTTCCTTGCCATACCGGATCAGACCCTCATAATCATCCTTCTGGTGATAGGCGTCCAAAACCAGATGCACGGCCGCATTGGAGGTTTTTCCCTGGGGATAGTCACGCAGGTACGCTTTGAAAGCCGCGATGGCGTCGTCAAATTCACCTGCGTCATATGAAATCCAGGCGACATTGAATCGCACATCCGGCACATGCTGTGCATTGGGAAAATCCGCCGCGAATTTCGTCCCCGTTGTTTTCAGTCCATTTCTGGCGTACGCGGTTTGGTAGTAGTTCAATTTGTCTTTGTTCTTCAAAGCCGTATAGTAAGAGATAACCGCACCGTAAAGCTTTTGTTCCTTTTCCGGGGTCGGTCCCATGGCTTCCGTTGCAAGAAATTCATATTGTTTGCCAGCCTCGACAAATTGTTCGGAAGAAAACAACGACTCGGCGTAATTGGCCACCATTTCATTTCGAACCGGGCTTTCTTCAAAGAAGTCCAGATAGCATTTATAGGCTTTAGCCGCTTCCCCGAAGGCTTCTACGGATTTTTGCGCACGGGCGGCGTTGTGAAGATGGGTCACCATATTTCTGGCATACAGCTCGTAATCCGTGGCGTGTTTCTTCTTTTCGGCATCGTCTATGTGAACACTGTAACGTTCTTTTTCCAGCGCCTTGACCATCAGAGCGATGTCGTCCGCGGCGTTGGTATAGCGGCCCATGGCTTGAACACATTCGAAAATATTACCGCCGTATTCCAACAGTTTCTGCGGATCCTCCTGGAGCAGGCAAAGGCGCCGGTAGATTTCCGCGGCATGTTGCCATTTTTTCTTCAAGTAATACCGGTTGGCGAGTTTCTCCAAAACGGCGTTATACACCTGGCGCGACCATGCATATTTTTCAAAATACGCCAAGGCTTCCTGAGGAGACTGATTCTTGAAAACCTCGGTATAGCAAAAAGCCATATCAATCAGCGATTCAAAGCGGATGTCCACGCGTCTGTAGGTATCGACATCCAGTTCTTTCCCGGTATCACCCGAAGTCACGGCCTCCTCGAACAAACGGAGCGCCTGCGTAAAGTCCGACTGATTGATGCGGCACCAAGCCAGTTTATATCGTGCGATGGCGTTGGCCGGACTTTTCGGATAGCGTTGCACGGCTTGGTAATGCCGGATGGCCATTTCAAGGTCTTGTTTGTGAATCAGGTGATCCCCCATCAAAAGATACGCCTCGGGGGCATAAGGACTGTTCTCGTACTGCTTGATGATTGCCCGGTACTGTTTGACCATTTCGTCCAGTTGTCCCAATTCACGATACTCATGGGCCATAAAAAAACGGACCTTATCGCAATCCGGGAAATCAGGGTAGTGATTCAAAATTCGTTGATAGATTTCAATAGCCTGGTTCTTCAGCGTATTGGATTCCAGTTGTTCCAAGGAAGATCCGGTCGTCTGTCCCGATTGCGCCCCCCCTCCCGAACCTTCGCCCGGTGTATCGGAAGACGCATTCCGGCCTTTTCGGAGAAAATACACCAGACGAGATTTCTCCACATACAGCTCCGCCAGACGCAGATAGAGCTCCGGCAAGTAGGACTTGTTCCGCGATTGTTCGATGAGTGTTTTGGTGTTGCCGATGGCCAGATCCACTTTACGCTTATCTTCCGCCAATTTCCCCAGATATTTTTTTTTGCTGTTTTCAGCGTCTTGCCGGTCATACTCATACCGATCCGCACTGAATGCAGGAAGCGTAACCAGCAGCATTGAAACAGCCAGAAAACAACCCATGACACATGCCGTTTTGTTGATACGAAAACTTCTCATTTGAAAAATATATCCCATTCTTCGGCCTGGTTGCATTTGTTGGGCAGTTCGACACGGTAATCCGACAACTCGTCATTCCAGAACTCGCTCTGGAAAGGATACACAACGATCTTTCCTTTTTCTTCTGATACTTTCACCGCTTCCTCACCGTAATGGTATTGCTGCACACGCTGGTACATATCGAGGCCGATCTCATAGGCCATCAGGTTGGCCTCCTCTTCATATTTCAGCAGCTCATCGGCGTAGTTTTCATAGGCATCCAGCATCTGGCGTCGAAGTTTCTGGCGGCTTTCCGTAAGTTGAAGTGCATACAGGCGACCCAGAAAGGCGGATAGCTCCGGATCCGATCCGGATTCGGAAAACTTCCGGAGGGATTCATTCTCAGCCGTCAACAAATTTAAAAAATCCCACGTCCGGCGGACCCCTTCCTTGTGCAGCAACAGCAGGAGCAGCTGTTGGTTTTCCGTCATATCTCCTCGGGAGTAAATATTTTCAAGGGCGGCCGCGTACCGTTTTCTAAACTCATCCACAATGGAAAGGGCCCTGCGATAATGGCACACGTCCTTGTAGATGAATGATTTCAAGAGATAGTATTCGGGTGTGAAGTAAATCTCGAAACTGGGGGCTTCAAACGCGTATAGCAATCCCATGGCTTTTTCGGCATTCCCCATCCGGTAATGAGCCCAGGCACGCTCCAACAGAGTTTCCGATTGTTTGAGCAGACTCCGCTCGATGTCCTGATACATCTCATCCGCCAATACATATTCGCCGCGTTCATACAGGAGTCTCGCCAGATTCTTTTTAACCCGATCGTGCAACCCATGGTCACCCGTTGAGCCCCTGAGAATGGTTTTGAAATCCTGGATCGCGGCGTCGATCTCATCGTCCTGCACATGGCGCAAGGCACGTTGGTACAGATATTGATAATAATAATACGAATCAGGGGTTATCTGCTGAAAATGGACATCACCCCACCCTGAAAAGCCATGCTGCCAATCATATGCGCCTTGATAAAAATGGATGAAATTCGCCAACTCCCCTTCCGCAAAGTCATAGGATTGATCGCAAACCACCTGATCGATGATCAGATCGCGGTCAATCGGTTGGTTGCGGTCCATGATCTCGAACATCTCAAGACAGTAGGTCACAATTTTGGGATTCGGATTCCGTGCAACGAGATCCGCTAGAATATCCGCTGCGGCATGGGAGAACCCAAGTCGTTTTAGGGAGACACCCAAAAAAAACGCAGACCATTGATAATCAGAATCATCGGGTGAAACGGATTGCCGATAGCGGAAGAAAATCGCCGCAGCCGTCTCATAGTCCTGCGCCTCGAATCGCGCATATCCTTCCTGAAACAGCATGGGCCCGGTAAGGTTGGCAAACCCATTCGATTTATCGGAGGATTCGTTCAGCCGGTCGATTCCCGGTGCGCTGGATTGATGATCGGGATCCGCGCTGCCGGTTTCAAGACCGGAATCTTTCTCCACGATATCCCGTGAAAAAAACCGGCAACCCGATACCAGCATGAAGATGACCGACAGCGTCATCGCAAAAATGAAAATTCGTTTACTGCTCATCGTGTCCCAAATAATTTCGTAGTTTTTCCGCCGTGACATCCCGTTCAGTTTTCCGCGGAGCCAGATTGAAGCGGTACGTCAACCCAATGCCCAGATAAATATTGTTGGTGGTTTTCGCCGATTTCAAATTGACCAGATCCCGGATCTCAAAGTTAATGGCCAGCCCCTTTGAAATAAAATACTTGGTGCCGTAACCGAAGCTGATGGATGGGACGGTTTCGGTGTCGGCTTTTCCCCAACTATATTTCCGCTCGTAATTGACAACCCCGCCGCCGATGACAAAATAACTTTCATGATTCAGAATGCTCCGATTAAAAACTGAATTTTTCCCATAAAACGGTTTGATGACCAAATGGGAGTGCAGCATGAACGTCGGTTCGTCGAACTCGGAAGGCGTCAGGCCATACTTTGTCTCCAGATCCGTCTTCAGATCCTTGTCCTGATTGACCAGGTATTGCGCACGGGCCACCTCCCAGGCAAAATATTCATTCCAGTGATAGGTATAACTCAAGCCCACGGGATACGGGTGGTAGAAGTCGTCATTGGCGATATAGCCGAATAGCAGCGCGATCTCATGATCCTTATGAAAAAGCCGGTTTTGAATCGAAAAAACATTTTCGCGGGATTCTTCCCCGGCTTCGGCGGGCTGGCAGTACGTTTTTCCGACAACGCAGACCGACAACATCAACAGGCAACATATCAAACCGATTTTATTCATTTACATCGAGCTCCTTAAAATCCTACGATATCGAAGATAAACGGATAGGATACAACCACCTCGCTCCCCGTGGGGGCGGGGAATTGCCATGAGCGGATGGCGGCCTGAATGCACGCATGGATTTCACCCGAATTGATGCTGGATGTTTTAATGCGAACTTCACCGACTTTTCCGGACAACAGAATTTTCCACTCGAACACGGCCTTTCCCATAATGGAGGGATTGACGATCAACGCGTTTTCATAACAATTCGTGATCTCGGCCATATGCTGATCGATCACCCGTTTTACCGCCTCTCGGCTCATGCCCCCCTGAATTCGGACGGATTTATTCATTTTGGCGGTCACCATCCCCATCACCTGGCCATCCCCCACAGCGCCCTTCTCCAGTGCCGCGATATATCCACGCCCCCCGGCGCCCGCACTTCTCAACACCTGTGACGACCCCTTGGTATTCACGATACCCGAAACGGGAATTTCGATTTTACCGTTCCCCACTTTTCCCACAACACCGCTGACCTTGTATGCATTGTTGACGTTCGCGGTGGTGGAGACGGCATCGAGATTGGTCACGGCAGCAATCGCTGAGTCAGGTTGAATGCCGACGCTGTTGCCAAGTAGGCTGAGGATACCGGTTTGATTTATGTTACGGGTTTTGACATTTCCTTCTCCATATCCTCCGCCGGCTTTGGGATGACGTGAAGCCGCCGCTGGCTGCGCAACCGCTTTTTGGGGCACTTCCTTATTCCGGGCAACGGTTTTCGGTGTCGGCGGTTGTGTTTTCACCGGCTCCGGAGGTTGCTTTTTCGGCACTTCTATTTTTTCCGGCTTCAGCGGTTTGGGTTTTGGCGGGGGCAGGACTGCTTTTTGTTGAAGTGCTCGCAACTGGTCTCTATCGATTCGTACAAATCGACTTTCTTCAATGGCACGCTCGGGTGGTGCGATGGTTGCGAAAAATCCCACGAAAACCATCAGGAACAGATGCACAACCCCCGACTTTACAAGGTGCCGAAAGAAACGGTTGTCGCCGGTTTGGATGACTGGTACCTGAGGGCTGAAAAGGGGAATTTTACTTCGAATGACAAATTCGTTGATCCCGTCGGAAAAATGGATCCGAGTGTCCGGTAAAATGGGATGCCGATACAACTGTTGCCGCCGCCGGTACATCCTGTCCGGACGGCAGATCGCATCCGCCTTTTGATGGTTTTCTTTGCCGTCCGTGATGGTGACGTCAAAATCGGGTTTGATATAGAGAAACTGACGATTGCCGGTTTTGCACTCCAGCAAACAGAATTTCCTTGCCCGGTTTCGTTTCTGGACCCAAATGTAATATTTCTGATTCCCGCTCAGATATTGCACGTCGACGACTTGTACCCCACGGGATTTTACGACTTCCAAAACAACGGGTTTGTCTTTTGCGCCGGCATACCGGCCGGAGCGTTCTTTCGCAGGATCGGTCAGTTTGTCCCGTAGTAAAAAATTCGCGGGCGGATCCGGATCTTCTTCATCCTCTTCATCTGCGCCTGTTGGATAAAGCGGCGATTTCGGAATCGTCGACGGGATCGGAACTTTTTCAATTTGCAGACTTTTTTGAGGGACTTCCCCCGGCAAATCTTCAAGGGATCGCTTCATATGCCGAGACGTTTCCCGTCTCGAATCGGTGGGCAAATCCGATGGGATAACCGGTATTGTCGCCTGTTCCTGCACGCGGGTTTTATCGGATGGCGCAGGTGTAGTCGTTTTCGGTGCGGACTCTGAAACAGGCGTTTCGATGGTCTCGGTTGGGAGTTGTTTTTGTTTGATTTTTATGCTGTATGGACCGATTTCGAGTATATCGAGCGGCCCCATGGCCGTGGGCGACTTGCGGACGATTTTCGATTCCGGTCCACTGACCGACCACGTATATATTTTATCATTTTTTGTTTTTACGACGGCGTGAACTTTACTGACACGACCGTCCGAAAGAGTCAGGTCCGCACGCGGGCTGCTGCCGATGGTGATTTTCTCTTTTGCAAAGCAGTCCATTCCCAAATACTGCTCGCCCTTGAAAACGAATAACTGCAGAACGGAATGAGGCTTTTTCAGATGGATCTCGCGACCATCGTCCCCATCAGCAGATGGCGTTCGATAGATATTTTGTCTTCCGCTGTTCATCATAGACACCATCCCTGTTCCAAATTACACACTACCGATGATTTGAAACTTCCTTTTATCCTAATGAATCAATCCATTCCCGTTTGGCGCAACCTTCCCGGTTCACTTTTTAACGGGTGATTCGGTTTGTACGTTTTCTTTCGTCGTGTGAAATTCCTCCAGTATTTCCTTGCGGTAATTCTCCCTGTATTCCAGCATACTGCGAATTTCGCTTTTTTTCCTCTGCAGCAGATAGACGGCTCCCGATTTAATGGTCTGCCCGGTAATATAGGCATTCCCGAAATCAATGCGACGCATGAGCGCTTCCTTGTTACCGGTATCTGCCGTTGCCGGCGCTGTTGGATTTTCGGCCGCATTTGACGTTACCTGCGCCAAAAGAATCCCTATCAGACATCCGCCGATGGCGATGATGTTGGTATGCTTCATGTTATCCTTCATTTCTCCTGCAACACCGCGAACTGAAAATTGGGATATCCCGCCATTCCGGCCGTTTTAATAACATTGTTGATGACCTTGAATGAAAGTCGTTTGTCGCAGAGGAGCAGGATGGGGTCACGATGATCATCCGAAGTTGTATCATCCGCGGGACTGAACGTCTTCAATCTTCTATAAAGATCCGACCGGTTTAAATTGTCCGGGTCCATCCCGAGGATGGTATCGCCCTCGAGACGGGCGATAACTTCTTCTCCGATTTTTACGGACGTTTGTGAGACAACAACCCGCAGATGCGTCTTATAATCGATTTTCGCATTCGACTTCGGCAGCTGCATATCCTTGTCCATCCGTATGGCATTGGGATCTTCTGAAAATGAAATCAGAAGAAATATGAGAATGATGGTAAACATATCCATCATGGAAGTGATTTGCAGCTTGGGTGGAATAAATGGTTGCTTCTTTCTTCTTTTTCTTCCCAGTGCCATATCCCCCCTACCCCACTTTTCCTGAAAGAACGACATTGGGGAAAAGCGGACCGTTTTCGGATGCCCGTGCTACATCCATTGTCTGAATGATCTTCTCAAAAATCACGGTTGAATCCGGAACCAGGATCAGCGTGTCACTTTTCGGATACGCTTCCTTGATCGAACGCAAATGGGATGAAAGCGCATCATATGCTTCCTGCGGATTGCCGGAGATATGGATCACCCTTTCCCATTTCGAAAGGGCGACGGGTTCAAGTTCTTCGGATAGAACGGACAGATCAATTTGATTCTTGGCCAGTGTCGCCACCACCGTAAGCTTTATTGTACTCTCTTGATTGATGCTGGCCTTGCCGTTGCCCAAAACCGGAACGGAAGTGTTGACGACCTTCAGGTGAATAAAACTGGCCGACATCAACAGAAAGGGAATCAATACAAGGAACATGTTCATGATTGGCACCATGTCCAAATCCGTTTCTTCCGATCCTCTCGGGCGTCGATGGGTGCGTCGGAACTTCATAGCGGCTATTCTCTTTCCTGTTTTAGAGCGGACAGCAGATTGAACAGACTAAGGGCTTTTTCTTCCATCTGATCGATGATGTAATCACTGCGGTTGTTTAAAACGTAAAATCCAACCAGACACGGAATTGCGACGATCAGCCCAAAAGCCGTCGTCAGCATGGCAACGGAAATACCGCTTGCCAGAATCTCCTGCTTTGCCGCTTCACTGGCGATGCTGACACCCTGAAAAGCGGAAATAAGTCCGAAGATGGTACCTAAAAGTCCAAGCAATGTTGATATGTTGGCGAACATGGTGAGTAGATTGACCCGGGCTTTTACCTTGGGAATTTCTTTCAAGATATTCTCTTCCAGGACTCTTTCGATTTCCTTATCTCGCTTGTCCGATTTTAAGAGCCCTGCTTTCAATATTCTTCCCAGGGGATGCTTTTCGATCCGCGAACATTCTTCAATGGCAGCGGCGTAATTCATTTTTTCCAACGGTAGGCGAATTTTCTGAAAGGCTGCGTCCGCATTGATCTTGAGTCGGAAGTATAAAAAACCGGCTCTTTCACAGAAAAGAGCCATTGCGATGATGGAAACACTTAATATCACATACATGAACATGCCGCCGCTTTGAAACAACGTAAACATACAACGCCTCCTAAGTCCTTGCCGAGCATCGACCAACGGCTGTTATGATAAAAACATCATGATGAAAGCATCTTGTTTGCATTTCCTTTCGAAACCATACGTAAGCAAATCGTCACTGCTTTGCCGGAAAACAAAGCAGAATGCGTGCCACCGATATTATCCACTTAATATCATGGCAATATCATGAATTCACAAGCGAACTACTGCCTCCCTGGATTACATAATGTGCACAGGACTTACAATTTTTGCACACAAAAATAGACTGTTAACATTTGACTATCGAACAGAAGTCGACTACTACCCTTTGGCGCCGAAATGATTCTGATGCATGACTGACGCGCAAATTTCATTCCGCGGATTGAAACATTCATGCCGGCGTGCTTCGCGATCGGCCCCATGACGTTTCCCGCGCGTCTCCCCTATCTCCATGGCCGCGGCAGTCCCACCGGTTGAACTGCTTTCGCTTCGTTTCCGAGTGTGCATTTTTTTTAACACGTGTCATCCTGATACACTGCATGGAAAACGTCTTGTTTTCTGTATCGTACGAGAATATAGAATCATTACGGTCATCGGGCATTTGCTTCCAAGCTCTGTTCGTCATCTTTTTCAACGAAACGATATGGAAATGAATTGGGGACATGGTCTATGAAAAGGAACCGCAACATCCGGCAGCGGACCTATAATTATTTACGGCTGTTGGGTTCGCTGAACTGAGCGCTGGCGACACTGAAAGGAGTGCAGGATGCATTCCATGACAAGGATGACATTTTATTAAAGGCGGTCACCGGCCTGGAAGGCGGATGCGTGGCCAGCGGCTCCACCTGCGGTATCGTCACGGGCGGCGCGCTGGGGATTGCCATGACATTCCCGAACACGTCAACGACATCGGCAATTCCCGAAAAGCAGGCGTTTGATGCCGTGGGGGAGTACGTGGAGTGGTTTCGGCAACGATACGGAACCATTCAATGCAGCGAAAGGCACCGAGTTAATTTTCACACGATTTCGGGTCAACTCCGCTATTTTTTATCCGTACCGAAAATGGCAAGATGCTTTTCCCAGGCGGGTCACGCCATCAACTATCTGACAAGGCATCCCCATCACACCGGCGGGGAAAACATCATTCGGGAACCATTGGTCGACGGCGGCGGCATTCATTGCGCCCGAATGGTCCTCCAAAAAGTCCGCGAGCGCACCGGCGTCGGCCATGATCGATTGGAAGCGCTGTCCTATATTTTCGATGGCGGGATCGCTTTGAAGGGCGGACTATGCGGCGCCATCACCGGCGGTGTCATGGCCTTGAATCTGGTCCACGGTCTCCATCTGCGCCGGATGGGCTATCTGTCCGTCATCCGAATGTTCCTGCTGGGACATGTCAATCTGGTGAAAAAAAACCCCATGGGCAAAGCCGACACGTTTTTTATCGGCAAGCGACTGGTCGCAGCCTTCCGGGAACGGATGGGTGCTCTCGAATGCCGCCACATTACCGATTCGGATTTCCGAGACGCGACGGCCTTCCAGCGACATATGCAAACCGCTGCACGTTGTCGCGACGCCATCGCTCTATCCGCCGATTTAGCGTCCGAATGCATCGAAAATAATTGAATCCGGGTGAAAGGCGCTCGCGTTTCTTGGGCGGGATTGCCCGATTCGTAATGAGCCGGACGGACACGGACGCCGTTCCAGGCAGGGATATCCAAAGCCGGCGGTTTCAGGCGTCTGTTAAAGGTTGCTCTCCGGCCTGACTGCGAATGTGAATGTCGCGCTGGGGGAACGGAATCTCGATGCCGGCCTTTTCAAATTCAGCGAACAGCGCGAAGTATAACGCGCTGCGAACCTTTCGGCGAGGCGTGGTTCGGACATCGATCCAGATCAACAGTTCGAAGTTGATTGAGCTGTCCGCATATTCCACAAATCTCACGATGGGTTCTTCCACCGTCGCCACCATCGGTTCTTTCTTGGCCACTTCGATCAGGATTCGTTCCACCTCCCTGGGGTCGGAAGCATAGGAAACCCCCACCGGAAGCTCGATTCGAATCAGCGGTGACGATAGGGAATAATTCACAATCGTGTTGGAAATCAAGTTGGAGTTGGGGACCAGGTACTCGATGTTGTCGCGTGTCCTGATCTTGGTTGCGTGCAGATAAATATCGGTTACAACGCCAATTTTCTTTTCCACATCGATCCAATCGCCTTTTCGGATTTTGCCGCCGAAGATGATCGCAAAGCCACTGATGACATTGGCGGCCATACTTTGGAGCCCCAAGCCGATACCGATACCGATGGCGCCGGCGAAGACCAGCAGAAAACGGAGATCGATGCCGACCATTTTCATGGAAATCAGAAATCCGATCAATAAACTCGAATATCGGAAGAAGGTATTCAGGGCATATCCCAGTCCCGGATCGATTCCCATGGCGGGATAAATCTTGTAATCCAGGTAGGCCTGGGAAAGCCGCGTCGCGTATACAAAGGCCAGAAGGATCAAAATGGCTTTGATGATAATCCAAAACGTCACCGGGGTCGCTCCGAGTTCCAAAACCGGGAACGACATGATACGCTGGAGTGGATCGAGCAACCCCAACAGATTTAACACCATAAAAACGGTCGCCAACGTCGTTGCATACAACAATAGCGCTTTCATGGAACGCGCCATGAATTGGGCGTTTTCATCGGCCCCATCGATTCCGGCCGCCCATTTCTGAATCCCTCCTTTGATGATGTGGTACGCCAGCATGATGAATACGAACGCAGCGCCCGTATACCAGGTCTTCACCAAAACGACCCGCCCCAACTGTTTGTAGCCTGCGCACCAGAGCAGCGCGGTTACAAACGACAGGGAAATCAAGGGGTAATAATAGCTGCGCAGCCCATACAGGAATCCACGATAGACCGTATAAGGGAGGTCCGGCAACAGGGACAGCAAGGCGTCTTTCTTCAGGTGCAGCAGAAACAAAACCAATACCACGGATACGGTGATGGCGAATCGTAAAAACGCCAGGACATCGTCGTGGATCCGAAACGCCTCCGCACCCCAGAATATGGCGATTCCCGCCAGGATATACAGCAGCGCCAACCGCGCCAGACTGAAAATGGTGTTGCCGTACTGAGCGGCAACGGAGAAAAGACCCCGGGTCAACGATTCGCGCATCAGGCCGATAATCAGGGCGCCCACAGCCCACAACCGCAGCAACCGACCGATCATTTGAAACCAGGGTTCTTGATATCGGATCATCGCATTGATCAAGGAAAACGCCCCGAGCAGAACGAGGGGAATCAAAGCCGCCACAACCACCCGCATCGCGGATAGGAAAAAGGGAGTGAGGGTTTTGGGAATCGACTTTTTCAGCGGTTCGACTTTTGTTTCCATTCGAGCCAGCACCCGGGATTGGCCCACGAGGCTGTAGATCACGGCTATCATAAAGATGAGCATGACCAATGAGCCAACGACCCCGAGAACGCGGCTCTGGTCGACAATGTGTTTGAGCACACCGGGAATTGTTTGGGGCAGCATCAGCACCCACTGGGATATATCGGCAATCGTCCGAAAGTTCCAGCCCAACGGTGTGCGTTCAAAAAGCGACCATGCCTGTTTTGTCAATTCATCCTTGACGCGGGTCGCTTCTTTGACGACCTCGTCTCCCATATCCTTGGAAAAGGATATCGTTGCGTCCCCTGCTTTGTCCGCCACGGCGATTGTTTCCGCAGCGGAAGCCGCCATGATAGACAGGAGCATCAACAGGATGAACATAATTGCATAACAATACGTGCGGCCGGGCATACTTCGGCTCCTTTGCTTATGGATGTCTGTGGATACATGCGGCCATCTTGATTTCCGAAAGCCGGCATCATTACATCATATTCAGTTCAAAACGCAAGAATTCCATCGGGTCCGTTATGCCCAATTCCGCATGGAACGGATTAACGGAGTGATGCGTCACCGTTTGTCGAATCCGGTTTGAGCGGCAGGTTTCGTTGCTCCCTTGCCAAATCATATATGCGAAACGCAAATATGGTGTTTAAAACCCCTAGAACGGCATAGATCAAATTGGCCGTCGTGTCGAAGACCAGAAACGGAATATTGGCGTCATCAAACGACGACGAGATCAAGACATACGGTGCATATAAACCGACCGTGATCACGGCGTACCCTCCAAGTAACAGCCAGAAATAGTCTTTCGTTCCATTCCAGCTGTTTTTCATGGCATCTATGGGCTTACTGTTATTCAGAAGGAGGTCGAACCCGGAAAATGAATACCGGATGGACAGGATGATACCGGGTACGATCAGCAGGATCAGGCCAAACATGACGGTGATTCCAACCAGGGCTGTCAGCGCAAGGTAGGGATTCCAGAATTTGATGCCGAGCTTCCATGCCGTTACGGTGTCGATTCGGTCACCGGTAATGACGGAGGTGATATAACAAATCACTCCCACCGAATATACCGGATACGCCAGGAAACCGACAAACATGGGAAATGCGGATACCGACAATACAAACTCTTCACTCCCCATGAAATATTGATACATTGCCGTAAAAATTTCGACGGGAACCACGATCGGCAGTACGATTGCCGATATCGCAACTGCGTGAAGCCTAAAAAAGAACCAGCTATCGAGTAACGACCGCTTCAGCATGAATACTCCTATACGGAACCATACCCCCTATTCCTCCTGCAATACCTCATCCAGTACGTGGCGGAGCGCTTCGTCCGACCAGCGTTTCCTTCCGGCGTTTTTCGGTAAATGTGTCGACACCGATGCAATGCGCTTCCCATATGAAATGGCCTTATTCAGATTATGGGATGGAAGCGCCCGATCCGTTTTTTGCGACATCGCGTGCCGAAGCGCAGCCGGTAGTTCCTTTCGGTTTCCAACGATTTTTCCATGTACAATCTCCATGACCATTGATCGGGATCGGGACAGGTCCAACCCGGCATGTAACAGGGGGGCTCCGGAATCGATTCCTACTCCGCCTCCAGCAGAAAATTCCTGCCATATTTCTGATGTCTTCGGCCATTTTCCAATGACGCGTCTTCCTTCAATGGAACACCCGAAAGTTGCAATTCTTGGGCCTTGCCCGCAAGAAATAATAATTTGGCCACCGCATTCTCGGTTGAAAGTCCGTTGCCGTGAATATTGGATATACAGTTCCGGCCGGCGTCCGTCACGCCTCTTCTGGGATGAAATGTAAAATAAATCCCCATGCTGTCGGGTGAGCTGAGGCCCGGACGTTCTCCGATGAGCAGAATGCTCATTTGGGCGGATAAAATCTCCCCCACATGGTCTCCCACGGCAACGCGCCCCTGTTTGACGAGGACGATAGGAGCGACGGTCACACCTTGACCGCGCAATTCCGGAACCGCCATCCGCAAGAAAGGTCGTGCATGGCGTTCGATGGCCGTGGAAGAGAGTCCGTCGGCAATCACGACAACGATGTCGGGGGCCGGGTTTTCGACGGCGAGCCGTTCCAGTTTCTCGACGGAAGCGGAATCCAGCAACCGGCCCTGATCCGGCCGTTGCAGAAAGGTCGAACGGTCGACCGCCCGGCTGCTCAATTGGATCGTTTGAAAACCGTCTTCCACCAGTTGCCGTTCCAATCCGGAAAAATCCAGAGGGATCGTAACGGAGTCCTTTGCCCGGGCGTGGGCCAGTTGGAATTCCAGATGCGTCTGGGTGGTCAGGCTCATCCCCGCCCGTCCCAAGGCGATCCGGGCGCCGGTGAACCGGTTCAGGGCTTTCCATGAGTCGTCCGTCTTGATCGGCAGGTGACGCGGCGGCATATTATTCACTCCCCGTGATCCGCCGGAGCGATGGTTGGAACATCAGCGGTATCCGGTCTTTTGATGAGAGCGTATTGCAGGTTTCGAAAATTTCGTTTTCCAGGAGCCATTCTTCAAATTCAGGAGCCGGCCGCAAACCAAGTATCTGCCGAACAAAAAGGGCGTCATGAAACGAAGTCGTCTGGTAGTTGAGCATAATGTCATCGGACCCCGGAACCCCCATGATGAAGCTTCCGCCGGCCACGGCGAACTGGACCAGCAGCATGTCCATGTCATCCTGATCCGCTTCCGCATGATTCGTATAACAGATATCGCATCCCATGGGCAACCCCATCAGTTTGCCGCAGAAATGGTCTTCCAGGCCCGCTCGGATGATCTGCTTACCGTTATAAAGATATTCCGGTCCGATGAATCCCACCACCGTATTGACCAGGAACGGTTCAAATTTTCTGGCAACGGCGTAGGCCCGGGCTTCGCAGGTCTGTTGATCCACGCCTGCATGCGTGTCGGCGGAAAGGGCGCTGCCCTGACCGGTTTCGAAATACATCACCTGATTTCCCACGGTACCGCGGTTCAGTTCCAGGGCCGCCTGGCGCGCCTCTTCGAGAATGGACAGGTTGATCCCGAAGCTTTCATTGGCTTTCTGCGTTCCCCCGATGGATTGAAAGACCAGATCCACGGGCGCCCCGTTTTCAATGGCCTTCAAGGTGGTCGTCACATGGGCAAGCACGCAGGATTGGGTCGGGATCCGGTAGCGTTCGATGATATCATGGAGCATCCGTATCAACACCATGGCAGCGTCCACATTGTCGGTGGCGGGGTTGACACCGATTACGGCATCTCCGTTTCCGTAGAGCAACCCGTCCAGAATGCTTGCGGCAACACCGGCGGGATCATCCGTGGGATGATTGGGCTGGAGGCGGGTCGACATGCGACCCTCCAGCCCGATCGTCGTTCGAAAGCGCGTTACCACACGGCATTTCCGTGCCACCAGAATCAAGTCCTGGATACGCATGATCTTCGAAACCGCTGCCGCCATTTCAGGAGTTACCCCGTTTGCGATCGTCGCCAACACCGATGAAGATGCCTGTTCCGATAACAGCCAGTTGCGAAAATCCCCGACGGTCAGATGGCGGATGGTTGAAAACGCATCCCGGTCATGCGTGTCCATGATCAGACGCGTGACGTCATCGGTTTCGTACGGCACGATCGCTTCCTGTAAAAATTGTTTCAACGGCACATCCGCCAGCGTCAGTTGAGCGGCCGCCCGTTCCAAATCGTTGCAGGCGCCGATTCCCGCCAGATAATCCCCGGATCGAGCGGGCGTGGCTTTTGCCAATAGATTTTTCAGGTTTTGAAAATCAAACATCCGATTGTCGAGCAGTGTTTTATACTTCATCCGCGGTGATCCTGTCTTCCGTATTGCGGGCATATCACCCTGACTGTCGGAAAATACGTTCGATATCTGCCGACATCCCGGGTGATGACATCCATGTCCAGAACGGCCGCCTGGGCTCCGATATAGAAATCGATCAAAGATAACTTCTTGACTCCTTTTGCCTTTCTGTATGTTCGATATGCCTTCCCCGCCAGGAACAACGCTTCCTTGGGAATGTCCAACAACTGGAATCCGCCTTTATGGAGGGCGGATTCCAAGTCCTCTATTTTTCCAAAGCCGATGGATATTTCCGTGTAGATAATGGAGTTGATATAGAGGGGCTCGTCGGTGCCATAGGCAGACAATGCCGACTCAGACCAATCAGCCCATTTGGGATCATCCAGGAAAATGTCTAAAATAATGTTGGAATCAACAAGAAGGCCCTTCATTTTTCGGTCCTCGTTAATCCCATAATTTCATCCGTCGTCATTTTGACCGTTGCAATGCCGCGTAATTTTTGAAACTTTCGGGTCGCCGTTGGGCGTCCTTTTCGCTTCACCAGAAATACGCGATTCCCCTCTTCGAAAAAATCGACTTCGGTTGCCGCTGTTATCCCTAACTTTTCCCGAATGCTGAGCGGAATCGTAACCTGACCTTTGGTTGTCACTCTCATCATTTCCCCCAAGTAATAAGTATTACCAGTAATAGTAATACGAGAAACCGGCAAAATCAATATGAATCGAATACGGGGAAATGAGGTATTGTATGATCCAACGCCTGGGGCCCGAAAAAAAGATTCCCTTTCACCTTGTGAAATGATATATAGACCCCTCTTTTGAGCCACGGGATGCGTTCCTGTGGTTTTTTTTATTTACCGAATTCAAGGAATCAACGATGATTTGCACAACCAACGTCACCCTCGCATACGGCAAGCGGGTTCTGTTCAAAGATGTCAATATCAAGTTTGCACCGGGCAACTGTTACGGACTCATCGGGGCCAACGGCTCGGGAAAGTCCACGTTTCTGAAAATTCTTGCCGGGGACATCGACTCGGATTCGGGAACCGTCTCCGTCGGACCCAAAGAGCGGATTGCGGTTTTAAAACAAGACCACTTTGCCTTTGACGAGGAGACGGTGCTGAACACCGTGATCATGGGCCATGAAAGGCTTTACGGAATCATGCGGGAGAGGGATGCGCTTTATGCAAAGCCCGATTTCTCCGAAGCGGACGGAATCCGGTCAAGCGAGTTGGAGGTCGAATTCGAGGAGATGAACGGTTATGAGGCCGACTCGGAAGCGGCGGTCCTCTTAAAAAACCTGGGGATTCCCGAAGAGATGCATCCGAAAAAAATGAAGGAACTCGAAGGCGGGGAAAAGGTGCGCGTACTCCTTGCCCAGGCCCTGTTCGGAAATCCGGACGTTCTGCTCCTGGACGAGCCGACGAACAACCTGGACATCAAGTCCATTGCCTGGCTCGAGGAATTTCTGTACCGATTTCAGAATACGGTGATCGTGGTGTCCCACGACCGTCATTTCATGAACCAGGTCTGCACCCACATTGCCGATATCGATTTCGGCAAAATCTCGGTATACCAGGGGAACTACGATTTCTGGTATCAGGCCAGTCAGCTGAACCTGAAACAGAAACAGGCGGAAAACAAGAAGAGCACCGACCGGGCAAATGAACTCAAGGCGTTTATCCAGCGCTTCAGTGCAAACGCCTCCAAATCCAAGCAGGCCACTTCCCGAAAGAAACTCCTGGAGAAACTCACCATCGACGACATACCGGCATCATCCAGAAAGTACCCGTTTATTTGCTTCAAGCCGGAACGCCCCTGCGGCAACGTCATCCTGCAAGTGGAAAAACTCACCAAGACCATCGACGGTGAGAAGGTATTGGACAACGTGAGCTTTTCGGTGAACGGCGGGGATAAAATCGCCTTCCTGGGGGGAAACAGCGTGGCCAAGACCACCCTGTTTCAAATCCTGGCCGGGGAGCTGGAACCGGACAGCGGCACCGTCAATTGGGGGCTTACCATTACCCACTCCTATTTCCCCAAGGAACACAGCGCCTATTTCAACGGCGACTGCAACCTCATCGAGTGGCTTCTGCAGTTCGCTCCCCCCACGGAGGGCGAGAGCTTTGCCCGGGCCTTCCTGGGACGCATGCTCTTTTCCGGAGAAGAGTCCACGAAAAAGGTCGGCGTGCTCTCCGGTGGGGAAAGGGTTCGCTGCATGCTCTCCCGGATGATGCTGTCCGAATCCAATGTCCTGATGTTGGATGAACCCACCAACCACCTCGACCTGGAATCGATCACATCCTTGAATAACAGCCTGATCAATTTCAAGGAGGTGATTCTGTTCACTTCCCATGACCACGAGTTCTTGAGTACCGTCGTAAACCGGATCATCGAGATCACCCCCGGCGGCGTCATCGACCGGCTCATGACCTTCGATGAATATCTTGAAAGCACGGAAATTGCGGAAACCCGGGAAGCCATGATCCGGAAGGCGGCGTAAGCATACGGTTTCAAGGAAGACAACCATAGAAATTCAAAAAAGCACCGCATCTGTTTCATCATGCGGTGATTTCTGTTTCAGGGCGGCTCCCTTTCGGTTGGTTCCAGCAAGCAAGCAGGAATGTACCAGCCATCTCAAAAAACGTCTGCCAATAATGAGGCGGAGTATCATCCGCCGGGGCATCGATTCCCGAATGGAAGGCCGTGAGTTCTTTGATTTGTTTCACCAGGAGGTCACAGATGGAGCCGAGCCTTTCGATCTCCTGCCGCTATTCGTAAACCACGTCATTCAACTCTTGGTTTAAAAAATTGTACATATTCAGACGGGTGAACTAGTAAAACTCATCCGATCCATGCCAAATCTGGCTGTTGCTCTTTGAAATAGGCGGATAACGCGTCTACGATCACATTGAATGATGAGATCTTCTTTTTTCGACAGGTCTCTTTT
>JBGSLR010000079.1:0-23869 GCA_041740615.1 Desulfobacterales bacterium | reverse complement strand
GCATATCGTTATAAATATGATCAAACAGGAAAAAACGTTCAAGGGCAGTATCCAAACAAAAAGACTCAAAGCTGGCTGGGAAAACAACTACATGTTGAAAATCCTTAACTCTTGAAAAAAGATGTGCGATTGCCCTGACCTCTTGTCCGGAAAAACCTTTACAGAAAGAACCCTGCTGGTATATGGATGTTTTTCATATGAATTTGGAACTCATCCGGATCATTCCGGCTTGGTAGAAAGGAACTCTTCATGCATAAACTGCTGACCGATCAGCCCGGCAAGGAAATGTTGCTCCTGGGCAACGAGGCCATTGCCAGAGGTGCCATTGAAGCCGGTGTGGCTTGCGCAACCACCTATCCGGGCACCCCATCTTCCGAAATATCGCTGAATTTTTTCCAGATATCGAAAGAAAGCGATCTCTACTTCGAATACAGCACCAATGAAAAGACCGCCCTGGAAATGGCGGCGGCAGCCGCCAACTGTGGCGTTCGGAGCATGTGCGTCATGAAACACGTCGGTGTCAATGTCGCCGCCGACGCCCTGATGACCCTTGCTTACATCGGTGTGAAAGCCGGCCTGGTGATCCTGACGGCCGACGATCCCTATATGTTCTCCAGCCAGAACGAACAGGACAACCGCTTTTACGGCAAGCTGTCCGGTCTCCCGATTCTGGAACCTTCATCCGTAGCGGAATCGCGGGAAATGACCGCCGAGGCCTTTGCCCTGTCGGAAACGCTTCAGGAACCGGTCATTCTCCGGACCACCACCCGAATCAATCATTCCACGGCCGTTGTGTCACTGGGAGAAATCACACCGCCCAAAATCCGCGGCGGCTTCGTAAAGGACCCCTTCAATTATGTGACCGTACCGGCGATTTCCCGAAGACTGCATGTCAAACTGGAAAAAAACATGGAACAGGCAGCGGTTCTTACCGACAGCTCCCCCCGGAATTTCGTCGACGGCAAGGGTGCCTGGGGGATCATCTGCAACGGGGTCAGCTATAATTATGTGACCGACGCCGTCGCCGATCTGAAGATCGCGGAAAAGGTCAGCGTCCTGCGCATCGGCTTTTCTCATCCCATGCCGGCGGGTGTCGTCAAAACATTCCTACAAGATAAAGAAATGGTTCTGGTGGTGGAGGAAGGCGAGCCGTACATGGAAGAAGCCGTCAAAGCCCTGGCCCAGGAAGCGAGTCTGACCCTGCCAATCGCCGGCAAGGGCCGGACGCTTTTCAGCCGTCAGGGCGAATTCGATCCCGCCATGGTGCGATCGGTCATGGCCGCCTATTTCGATATCTCCCATCCGCCGAAAACGATTCCGGATCTTTCCGATGTCCCTGAAATACCCCAACGACCACCGAATCTATGCGCCGGCTGCTCCCACCGGGCCGTTTTTTACGCCGTCAAAAAAGCCGCCGAAGGCATGGATGTGGTTTATCCCACGGACATCGGCTGCTACACCCTGGGTTTCCTGCCGCCTTTGTCCATGGGGGATTTCCTGATCTGCATGGGCTCTTCCGCCGGAACTTCCGGCGGTTTTTCCAGATTCTCGGGTAAAAAAGTGGTGGCCTATATCGGCGATTCCACCTTTTTCCATTCCGGCATCCCCGGCTTGATTAACGGTGTTTTCAACAATCATGATTTTACGCTGGTGATTCTGGACAACCGCACCACCGCCATGACCGGCCATCAACCCAATCCAGGCGTGGATATGCAGGAACTCCATTTCGAGGGGTACAATCCCATCGATATCGAAGCGTTGGTCAGGGCGATCGGCGTCCGGCACGTTGCGGTGATCAAGCCCTACAACCTGAAAAAAAGTATCTCCCAGATTGCGGAAGCAATGCGGTTCAAAGGGGTCTCGGTGGTGATCGCCAAGGAAAAATGCTCCCTATACGCCAAAAGCTTGAAACAACTGCGGGGCAAACCTTTTTTCGTATCCGACAGCTGTAAAAACCATCGTAACTGCATCCTTGAACTGGCCTGTCCGGCCTTTTTCATCCGGAACGACCGGGTCAACATCAACCCGTCCCTTTGTGTCGGATGCGCCGTCTGTGCCCAGATCTGTCCCGAGCATGCGATTTTACCTCTGAAAGCAAAGGAAAGCGAATGAATACCAAACGACTGATCATTGTGGCGGTCGGCGGCCAGGGCAATCTCCTGGCTTCCAGAGTCCTCGGCGAAGCGGCCCTGCTTTCCGGGGTGCCGGTCCGCATGAGTGAGATTCACGGGATGGCCCAACGCGGCGGCGTGGTGGAGTCCGCCATTATCTTTGGGGATGCCCAAAGTACGATCATTTCCGATAATGAAGCCGATGTGCTGGTGAGCTTCGAACCTTCCGAGGCCATGCGCGCTCTGAACCGCTGCAACGACCAAACCATCGTCATCACCAATCTGGCCCCCTTGCCGCCCTTCACGACCACCATCGGCCGGGGGACCTACCCGGACCTGAACGCCGGCATGCAGCTCATCCGTGAAAAAACCGCCGGTTTGATCGCCTTGGATGCCACGGATCTGGCCCTCAAGGCCGGTAACGTCATGGCCGTCAACATGGTGCTCCTGGGTGCCCTGATCCGAACCGGCATTCTGCCCCTTTCACCGGAAAATGTCCGCGCCGCCATCACGACACGCACCAAAAAAAGCACCGTCGATGTCAACCTGAAGGCTTTCGAAAGCGGATACCAGGCGAGTCAAGAAGCGCCGTGAGACCGTTCCCCAGCGGCTCCATCCCGGGAAGCGGCAAGACGTCGACGATTCCTTGTTGACGGTTGCTATCCCGGGGTATTTTGGTCCATGCCCTCCTGCTCCCGCTCCATTTCAATATGCTCTTTGATTTCCTTGAGAACGAAATAGCGTTTAATGGCCCGGGCGATCTCCGCCTGGGTTGGCGGATGGCCGGTGGTCTCCGCAATGAATTTGCTCACGGCTTGCAAGGCATCCCACAAGACCACTTCGATTTCACTGTGCTCCATCCCCATGCTCCTCCCTTCCAGCCGCAGCGTCTGCTTCCAGATCGGAGGCGGCCGCGAATTGTTGCACTACATCGAGAATCAGGCGTTTCCGGATAATGCCGATCATGGTGTTGATGACGGCGGTTCCCCCTTCCACCATGCGGATCATTTCCTCGCGGCTGATTTTTCCAGCGGTCCGCTTGACCATGATTTCCGTTTCCGCCGCCACCAGCGCCCCGATGATCTCCACATGCGGCCTCAACACCGCCTCATCAAATCCCAACTCCCGGGAAAAACCGAGTTCCCTGAGTTTTTTCCAGCATTCCATGAAACGGATATCCTCTTCTTCATGGTAACGCTGCCGCCCCTTTTTCACGGGGCGTAAAAACCCCATCTGCTCCAGGGTTTTCATCTCCCGAAGGGTCGCACCGGTGCGGTCCGCCAATTGCTTCGTGGTCGCTTTTTTAATTTCAATGTTTTCCGTCAGATTCCGGAATAGGCGGCCGTCCATTTCCGCGATCGTTCGAATCTCGTCCACACTCAGTTCGCTCCGGTCGTTGCGGACCATTTTCTTGATCACCGACAGGGGCAGATACCTTTTGGATTGCAGTTCCTTGACAACGCGGATCGCATTGACATGCTCCGGGGTGTAATAGTGCATGTTCGCATTAGCGACGATCGGCTTGGGAATCAGTCCTTCCTTGATGTAAAACAAAATGGTGGCTTTGGGAATGCCGGAAACGGCCACCAGCTCTTTCATGCGCATACGCTTCTTGATAAGATCCGCCACGAAAACACTCCAGTCTTCCCGTAATTGCCTGTTGTTCCTCCTCGCTTCGAAACAGCGCTTATACTTACCATGAAAATACTTGTTGACAAGAAAAAATTCAATCATTAAGAATCGACCTTACTGTAAAGTGCAACGTTACACTTTTCTTAAAACGCCAATCGTGCCATACCGATGAGAGGAGAACGATTGTATGAAAAAAAAGACATTGCCTTTGACGGAAATCTACCGTTCCAGACCGGAGAGATGGAAGCCCGCCGCAGGAGAAACCATCGAATCACGGCTGATATTCGGCGAATCCGAGCCCATGGACCTGGAGGTAACCTGTATTTCGGAAACCGGAATGGCGGCCCGCCGGCTGCAGACGTTTCCGGAAACCCACGACTTACCGGAGATCGGAGAAGTCCTGATCCGATGCAACGGCAGCCGGCTTTCTTTCGGGTCCGGGCGATTCGTCGGTGCCGGAAAACTCCCAACCGGCCGATCCATCGGCATCCGTTTCGATACCCGGCAACCCGAGCAACTGTCCCGACTCAGGCCATATTTGAATCCAAGCAGTTATGTCACCCATGAGCTGCGTGACGATGTGCTCCAAGCCATGACGACCTCCATCAACGGATTGCAGTGCTCGCTGACCGACTTTTACCGGATTGACGCCCCGGACATCTTTGAAAAATGCAACCGTTTCTACGAAATGATCAAAGATCTTCAAAAAAACAAATACTATCAAGGTCTCTACCGCGTGACGCTCACCAGCGGAATCGGGCCCCGGATCACCGTGTTCAATCCTTCCCGCAGACAGGAAGAACAGATGATCTGTTATGACTCCAACAGCTATTTGGGACTGCACCGACACCCCCGGGTGATCGCCGCCGTTGAACAAACCCTGCGGACCGTCGGATACGGTACGCCCAGTTCCCAGCTTCTGAGCGGCACAAACAAATACCTGCGGACATTGGAAGAAACCATCGCCGGTTTCCACCTTCGGGAAGACTGCATCATCTTCCCGACCGGATACGCGGCCAATATCGGCACCATCGGCGCCCTGGTCCGGGAACGGGATTTAATCGTGAGGGATCGCTTCGCGCATAACAGCATCCGCAGCGGTACGCTGTCCACCCGCTCGCCCCATATTGAGGTGTATCCGCATCAGGACTACGACGCCCTGGAACGCATTTTGTCCTCCGCAGATAACAACACGGACATCATGGGCAAAATGATCGTCACCGATGCGGTCTTCAGCATGCACGGCAATGTCGCCGATCTTCCCAGACTTGCGGCGCTTTCCCATCGACACAACGCCAGATTGATGCTGGACGAAGCGCATTCCATCGGCGTTCTCGGTGCGACCGGCCATGGGATTGAGGAACAGTACGGCATGACCGGGTCGGTGGATGTACTGATGGGCACCCTGAGCAAAACGCCCGGGTCTTTGGGGGGATATGTGGTTGGATCCCACGAACTGGTTACGTATTTGCGTCACTATGCCCAAGCCGGCATGTTCACCACCGCTCTGCCCGCCGCCATATGCGCAGGCGTAACCGAGGCATTTCATATCATCGAAGAGGAACCGGAACATCGGGAAAGACTATGGCACAATATCCGGAGACTAACCGTCGCCATCCGCGAGGCCGGCTTGCTGGTATCCGCCCCCCAAAGCAGCATCATCACCGTTACCGTGGGAGACTTGGGCCTGCTGTGGCTGGTCAGTCGGGAACTGTTTCAGGCCGGCATCAAGGTCGGCAGCGTTACGTATCCCGCGGTGGCGCGAGGTGAATCCATCCTCCGCTTGAGTGTGACCGCTCAACACACGGACGAGGATATTGAGTACACCGCCGACTGGCTGAAAAAAATCGGTCAGAAATACGAATTGTGCGGGAAAACCCTGGAAGAACTCAACGAAATGGCCGCCCGGCATCGGTTGAGCGCTTCCTGAACCATCATCATCCGCCAAGGCGCCGGCGACGATCTTTTTTGAAGAAGTCGCCGGCGGGCTAGAAATCCGATAAATTCTGATAAAAGATCACGGTCGCCGGACTGGTGACATTGGGATCGGTGACCACGTTGATGCAGGCAGGCTTGCCGGAATCCACCGCCCGTTTCACGGCCGGAATGATGTCTTCGTCCCGGGTCACCAACTCACCATATCCCCCCAGGCCTTCGACCATTTTTTCATAGTGCCGCATGCCCAGTTCCGCACATGTGCAGCGATCCTGGCCGATGCTCATTTCCTGGGAATGCTTGATCATACCCCAGGCGCAGTCGTTGTTGACCACACAAATGATGGGGATGTTGTGGCGCACCGCCGTATCAAACTCCATGCTGTTGAAACCGAAGGAACCATCTCCGTTCAACACGATGACCGCTTTGTCCGGATTGGCCAGTTTGGCGGCGATGGCAAAAGGGATTCCCGTCCCCAGGCATCCCAATAAAGCACCCGCGGGCACCAGCACACCGGCCTTGTGAGACGACATGAACCCGGCAAGACCATAGTAACTGGTATCGCCGCCATCGGCCACATAGAAGGCGTCTTGACCGAATACTTCCATAATGCGCGCCACCAGCCGGATGGGATGGATCGGATCCGACGGTGTCGAACGCTTTTCCAGCTCCGTTGTCATGAACGCATGGTAGGCGTTGCGGAGTTTTCCAATCCAGCCCCCATGATCCCGATCCTTTACTTCCGAAAGGAGCTGATTCAATACATAGCCGCAATCCCCCACCAATCCGACATCGGCGGTACGGTTCCGATCGATTTCATGTGGATCGACGTCGATCCGGATGATCTTGGCATCGGGAAACAGTTTGCCGGATTGCAGCACCCAGTTGAAGCGGATCCCGGCGGCCACGACCACATCCGCTTGGGGCAAACCGGTCATAACGCCCGTGAAACCGCCGTCGCTGATGGAGAGCGGATGGTTGTCCGGCAGAACGCCGCGACCGTTGTTCAAAAGGCAAAAGGGAATGCCGGTTTTTTCCATAAAGGTCTTCAAGGTATCGGCGCAGCCACTCATGCCCACACCGCTGCCTCCAAGGAATATGGGTCTCTGGGAACCATTGATGATCGCCGCTGCCTTGCGCAATTCGGTTTCATCGGGATGGGTGGCGGTTTTATGAACCTTGCGGGCCGGTATATCGACAATATCCATATCCACCTGGACGAACAGAATATCGGGCGGCAGTTCCAGGAAAACAGGTCCCGGTCTTCCCATGGTGGCGTGACGGAACGCCAGTGCAAGGTATTCCGGAATCCGCTTGGTCTCGAAGCAGGTGGCATTCCATTTGGTGACCGGTTTGATCATGTCGATCTGGTTCATCTCCTGCAAGGCGCCGGTAAGATCGTCCCGCAGCGGATGCCGCCCGCAGAGTACGACCAGCGGGGCATTGTCCAGATAAGCGTTCACAATGCCCGTCAGGGCATTGGTAAACCCCGGGCCGGCCGTCACCAGACAGACGCCCGGTTCCCCCCTATATATGGACCAGGCATGCGCCATCATAGCCGCCGCCTGCTCGTGACGGACGTCTATGGTGCGGATGCCGTATTCGGTAAAGCCGTCCAAAATATTTTCGATATGCCCGCCGGAAAGGGTGAACACCGTTCGGACGTTTTCGACTTCCTTCAGATATTTGGCCACCAGGTGACCGCCGTATATCTTTGCCATGCTATCCTCCTTATGGTGTAAACCGATTGGGTTACAGAACAAGCTTGATACCGTTTTCGAACCACTGGGCATAAACGCTCATGCCCTCCACTTTCAATTTACCTTCCGCCGCGGCATTGAAGGAGGCGTCACCGCGCTTGTCGGTCATGACGGAAAAACCGGTAGAGGCGTCTTTCCAGACCAGCGCCACATCAAATTCCCGGCAGTCACCGGGCCGAGATGAGACGATTCCCTTGTTGAAAATAATCAGTCTCGCCCGAAGACCGTCGGCGGTTTTGATCAGCACCCGAGCGTTGATTTTAGCGATGTATTTCCGGAACCTCCGGTTGGTGACGGATGCCATTTTTAAGACGAGATACAAAACAAACAGCAGCAGCGAAAATCGCATACTTTAATCTCCTTTACTGGCCGATCATGGAAAATGGTTGGCCGCCGGACCGATTTCTTTCGCACAAAAAAAACACTATTTTCCAGACGCTACCTATACGATACCACGGTCTTCATGGCCTTGTGCCGACCCTTGTTCAAATTAACCGCAATCATTCGGTCGTATTCCTCAAGCCGGAAGCAGTGGGTTACCAACGTTTCCGCCTGAATCTTCCGATCCCTCATGAGTTCGAGCGCGATTTCAAACACATGCTTTTTTTCCTGCCGGTAGAGTGCCTCCCCATAGGCATAGACCCCCTTGACGGTCTGCAGTTTCAACCACAGCGGTGTCAGGTCGAGTTTCACATTACCGCCGATGCCGACGACACTGAGCGTCCCTCTGGCCGACAGCAACCGCATGGCGATATTCAAGGTTGACGCATTCCCCACGGTATCATAAATTCTGCTAAACCCGCCCGCGAGGATTTCCATGCCGAGCATTGGTTTATAGACAGTGGCGCCCGTGATGCGCGCCGACTTTTCAAAAACCTCGCCGATGGGAATGAGATCATCCGCCCCCGCATTCCCGGCCAGTTGGGCGGCAAAAGGCGATGGTTCGATGACGGATATACGGCACTTTCCCACCAGGGCGCGTAATGATTGAACGATGAGATTGCCGATGACGCCGCCGCCGATAACGAGGACTTTTTCGTCGTCGGCCGGCAAATTGTCCAATATGGTCTGCAGGGCCACCGATAGCGGCTCCGTCATGACCGCAGCCTCCAGGCTGAGGTCTTCCGGCACCGGAAAGAGCTGACTTTTGTGCGCCGTGAAAAACGGTGCGAACCCGCCGCTGACGCCGCGGTTGATGCCGAGAAACATCCCCGGCGGGAGGGCGCCCTTGGCAAAGTTGTCGCAGTTGCCGGGTCTTCCCGCCTGGCAGGATGGACACCGGGGGGAAATTCCCCTGGGTTCGCATCCCAGGATGGGATTGACGGCCACCCGGTCGCCTGGTTTCCACGTGCTGACGGCGCTGCCGACTTCCACGATCTCGCCGACGATTTCATGACCGGTGACGCACGGGAATGAGGTAAACGGAGAGGCGGTGGGAGAATCATGCAGCAGAATCAAATTCAGGTCGCTTCCGCAGAATCCGCAGTAGAGGGTGCGAATCATGACCCAATCTGCGGTTGGCGGCGTCGGTTCCGGGATGTCCACCAGGCGAATGGTCGCAACCGGACCTTTGTAAAAGACCGGATTTCCGAAAATCCCGCGCAGAATTTTGGCGGCAATAAATTGGGGAACCGTCACATTGAACTGGAGGGCTTTCATATTTTCTCCGATACATGCCGGTAGACGAAACAGGTTATCATTTAATACGAATATATATTCATATTGTCAATATATTTTATTTTCTTTTATTACAGTTATTTTTATTTTTTTTATGAACTTTTAATCATGTTATTACAGTTGACAGAACCAAATGGATTCAGTAGGCTCGAAAAGATCGTAAACCCTTCATTCAGGAGCCGCGTCAAGATGAAAGCAGTGAGGACCCCGCGACAGCAACGCGGAAAACAGACCAAAAGCCGCATCATGAAAGCGGCCTTCTATTTATTTGCGCGCAAGGGCATTCACGGCACCAATTCGAAAGAAATTGTGGAAAGGGCCGGCGTCTCCATCGGCAGTTTCTATTCCTATTTCAAAAATAAAAAATCGTTGATGCTGGAGATGCTCGAAGACTATACGGATCGCCATTATGCCAGGATATGGGAGCAACTGGGTAATTATACCATCGAAACCCTGGGGAGAAATGAAATCAAGGCGATCATCCGGAATGTTTTCGCAGCGTATGACATCTCCCCCGAATTTCACCGCCAGACCCACGCGTTGCGATATTCGGATTCCGATGTCAACCGCATCTACGATCGGGAACGCAACCGTGAGGTGAAGCAGATAACGGCCATCCTTGAAAAAAACAGCGAGCGACTGCGGGTGCAAGATACCCTGTCGGCCGCCGTTATCATTCAGAATGCAGTGGAGAATGTGGCCCACACCGCAAAATTCATCGGCCCGAATATCGAAGACGAACGCCTGATCGATGCGCTGACCGATATGATCTACAGTTTCGTCATCGGGAATTGACCCGGCCGAAAACCGCACACCTTGAAAAGAGAGCGCTCGCTGCCCATGAACCACCCATCCAACGACCCGCAAGCCGCGGTTCCCATCTCGATTCGGAATGACCGGTGTGCGCCGATGCTGATCGTGTTGCTGGTGATGACCTTCCAGGTATCCGCAGCCATGGCGGATACGACACTCGCGTTCACCCACCTGGATGCCCGGATGGATCACTATGAGCGAAACCCGACGTCGCCGCGACTGATCGAAAGCTATGCGATCACGGACGGAAATCCGCCCTGCCAACGGCTTGTGGATATCGCTTTTGTTTACGACAATGCGCTTGTCCTGCTGGCCTATCTGCATCATCAAGCTCCCGGCAGTCGTCGTCGCGCCCGGGTACTCGCAGACGCTTTCGTATATGCCATGAACCATGACCGCTATTATCACGACGGCAGACTGCGAAACGCCTATTCGGCCAAACAACTGATCAGTCCGAAAACCGGCAAGGCCGATCTTCCCGGTTGGTGGGAGACCGGCACGAATCGATGGCGCGAAGATGGGTTTCAGGTCGGTTCACACACCGGCAACATGGCCTGGGTAGTCATTGCGCTGTCCCAATACTACCGCAAATATGGAGGCGAACAATACAAGCAGGCGGCTATCCGGCTCGGGACATGGATAGATTCCCATACGAATGATGACGGCAGGGGTTATCGGGGTGGTTTTGAAGGATGGGAACCGAATCCCGAAGTCATCTCATGGAAGTCCACCGAGCATAATATCGACATCTACGTTGCGTTTTCCTGGCTGTATCGGATCAGCGCAGACGATACCTGGAAAGTGCGGGCCGCATTCGCCAAGGGGTTCGTGGCTTCCATGTGGTCCAAAGATCATTTCCTGATCGGGACGCAAGTAAACGGCACGCATCCCGAAACCGGCAACCCGCCGCTGGACATACAGGCCTGGTCCATACTGGCCTTTGGCGACGATCGAAACGCATTGGAATGGACCGAACGAATTTGCCATGTGAAACAATCGGACGGAGCCGAGGGTTTTGACTTCAACACGAACAAGGACGGAATCTGGTATGAGGGAACCGCCCATATGGTCCTCGCGTATCGCGCGGTCCACGCCTGCGACAAGGCGGCGCTGTATCTCGACACCCTTCGGAAAACGCAGTTATTCGCACCCGGGGGAAATGGGAAAGGGATCGTGGCGGCATCATGGGGTACCCGCGTCGATACGGGACTCGGCTGGAACTACTTTCCCTGTCTGCATATCGGAGCCACGGCCTGGTATATATTCGCGGAAACCGGAATCAATCCCTATCTCGGGACGTCTCTTCCATGCAGCCCGAAACTCTATTGAATTAAACGAGGACGCCGTATGTGTCCTTGTAGGATTTGACCGCACGGGTCAGTTCCGCGATGGCCGCCAGGGCGTCGGCGAGTTGTTCATCGGTTTTGCGCATCCGATCCACCAAGACGCCGGAAATTCCCCGGTAGAGAATATAGCAGAACGTGATCTTGTCATTGCCGGATAACCGCCCGACATATTCGGTATCGGTTGTCAGACACATGGTTTCTTCCACCGCATACACCGAAGCGGATCGATCGCTGTCGCTGATGGCGCCCATTTCACCGAACAAATCACCTCTGCGTCTCAAGAAGGATATGTCTTCCCCGTTTTTATTGATTCGAACGCTCCCCGAAATCAGGAAATAGATTCGGGTGTCGATATCGCCTTCTTTGATAACCAGCTCCCCCGGTTCATATTGCCGGATCTTGCTGACCTTTAGTAGGCCCTCCAAATCTTTGGTTTCGAACTCCTTCAGTACGGGAATGGACAAAAGCTTTCTCAGGTTTTCCTCATTGGCCTTGAGCTGTTTTGATTCGCGCATGCTTTCCTCCGTAGTAAAGGGTTACTCCACGAGCTGGTTCGCATTGAGCTGGACAGCCATTTGAACAAGATTGGGATCGAATTGTCGGCCGGCGTTCGCCTCCAGTTCTTTGATGGCATCGGCCATGGACATCTTTTTCCGATAAGGCCGCTCCGAAGTCATGGCCACCAACGCATCGACAACGGCAAATAGCCTCGCTCCCATGGGAATCCGCTCACCGCTCAATCCCTTGGGATATCCGAATCCGTCAAAGCGTTCATGATGGCACAGCAGCACTTCTCGTTCCTCGGCGAAAAAATTGAATAACTCGGTCAATTCGGCCAGCATGCTCGGATGGGATTCGATTTCCGATCGTTCCGTTTCCGTCAGGTCCCCTTTTTTATGCAAAATAGCCTCGGACAACAATATTTTGAAGCAATCGTGAAAGGTGACCGCCCGTTTCAGGGAGTCATTGACCGCCGCGGGCAACCCAAGTTTTTCCCCAAAGAGATGCAGGTATTGCGTCACCCGCCGGTTGTGCTGCTTGAAGCGATCCCCCCCCAGATCCCTGACCAAAAGTTCGAGGGATTCCAGGGACGCCTTTTTGGTTTTTTCCAGGATGGCGGCCAGGTTTTCCTTCAGATAATGCAGATCCTTTTGCATGATTGCTTTTTCGCCCTGGTCCAGGACGGTTTCCAGTTGCTCCCGGTATATCTTGACCCGGTTGCGGCCTTCGGCCTTGGCCTGATAAAGCGCCTTGTCCGCCAATGCGATCATGTCCCGGGGGCGCTCCGGTTGATGCATGACCAGGGAGGCAATTCCGATGCTGACGGTTACCGTGATTTTTCGGTCGCCATCGCGATAGACCCTTTCTTCACACCATTTCCGAACGGCCTCTCCTCGCGCCAAGGCGCCTTGTGTGTCCGTATGGGGCAGCAGCAGCAGAAATTCCTCGCCACCATAGCGGAATGCGTAATCGGTCTGCCTGGTGAAACGTGCAAGGCAACCGGAAAACTCCCGCAGAACGTAATCGCCGCATGCATGGCCACAATAGTCATTGATCTGTTTAAAAAAATCGAGGTCCATCAGCAAACAGGACAGATCGGTGCGATATCTTCTCGCACGGGCGAATTCCTGGGTGATAATGTTCTGAAGGTGGTGGCGGTTGTACAGACCGGTCAAACCGTCGCGGATCACCAGCTCACTCAGTTTCTGGTTTTGCTTTTCAATAATTTCCTTTGATTTGTTGAGTTCCGAAAGTTTCTGGCGCAATTCGCTGCCGGTCCGTTCAAGATCCTTTTTCTGCCGGTGGAATGACAGGAACATATTGACCTTGCTTTGCAGAATAACCGGTTCCAACGGTTTGAATACGTAGTCCACCGCGCTTGAATCCCAGTCGCGGAAAGCGCCTTTGTCTTTATGACTGACATCGGTTATGAATATCATCGGCAGATGGCGGGTGGCCTCATTGTCGCAAATCATCTTGGCGGTTTGGAACACGTCCATCTTGGGCATCTGGAGGTCCATCAGAACCAGTGCAAAATCATGGGCGAGGGTCAACATCATGGCGTCCTTTGCCGAAGTCGCCCGCATGATGTTCAGCTCAGGCCGACGCAGCATTTCTTCCAGGAACGCCAGGTTCTCCGACCGCTCGTCCACGATCAGAATATTGATTTTTCCTTCGTTTGCAGGTGTCGGAATTGATGAAGCTGTTTTGGGAGTCGTCACCATATCGTCCATTTTCACCGGTAATCGTCAATATCCTTTGTGCATTCTCCGGCCATATTACGGGAGTCTGTCTTGCATGTCAATTGGTTACATCGGCTTTAGTGTCACCACGGTGGCCCCCCAGCCACCGGCATCCGGAGGCGCATCCTGAAAAGAAAAAACCAACGGATGTTTTCGCAAAACATTCTGCACCCGATCCTTCAGTCGACCGGATCCTTTTCCGTGGATCAGTCGCACCCGGATCATCCCCATACTCGCACAGGCGACAAGATATTCGTTGAGCAGGTCCGGAATTTCCTTTGGTGCGAAGGTATGCAGATCGAGAATGTCTTCGATCGGAATTTGTATCGGCTCCATCGCAGCTTCCCTTGCAATTTCCCTTGATAACCTGTAAACAAAATTGAAATTTGTATGGAACAGGCACGACTATCTCTCGGAATATAGGCGATCAATCGACGATGAATACACCCTTTCCTCCCGCTGCAACTGTCGGCATTCTAATGATCGGCGCCTATTTGCTGGGATCGATCCCCTGGGGACTGATATTCACCCGCTGGTTCACCGCCCAGGATATCCGCAAAAAAGGCAGCGGCAATATCGGCGCCACCAATGTGCGTCGCACCGCCGGATCACTGCCGGCCCTTCTGACACTGACCGGTGATATTCTGAAAGGCGCGGTTCCGGTTTATATCGCCGGTTTCATCCGCTTTCCGGAAACACTTCCCCAGGCAACGATTCCGGCCATGGTCGCCCTGGTCGCTTTTCTTGGGCATTTGTATCCGATTTTCCTCGGATTCAGAGACGGCGGCAAGGGCGTGGCGACGGCCGCCGGTTGTTTCATCGTACTCTGCCCCCAGGCCGTGCTGATCGCTTTGCTGGTCTTCCTGATCACGGCCTTGTTCAGCAACCACGTCTCCGCCGGTTCTCTGGCGGCGATGCTGATCCTGCCCCTGGCCGTCTGGATCGGATCCGCATCGCCGATGATCGTTATACTGGCGGCGGTGATCTCCGTGTGGGTCATCGAACGTCATCGGGACAATATCAAACGGCTGAGGCACGGAACGGAAGCTCGGATCTGGAATCGTCGGGGGGAAAAGTAGCCATGGAATCGCCGGTTGTCTTCCCTACGCCGGTAGCCATCCTCTGATGCCATATGGCGTTCAAGATAACACCAGAGACCAGATCAACGTCAGGACGCCCGATAAAACGAACGTCGACTCCACCAGAAAGGCCAGCCGGATACCACCCAAAAGAGCCCCGCGTTCATGGGCCAGAATAATGCCGAAGAGGATGGCGGGAACCATTCCCAAAACAAGCCCCAAAGAGGAAAGATAGCCAAGCGGAACGGCAGCGGCAAGAATCCCGGCCAGGCCGAGCGCCGTTCTTTTCAATAACGTTCTGGTGCGCGCTTCACCCAGAAATAGCGGAATGGTTTCCCGCCCGACGATTCGATCCCCTTGCATATCCAGGATATCAAAAAAGGCGGTCCGGATAAAGACCATGCCCGAAGACCAGATAACGGCGAAAATCGTTGCCGGATACATTCGGCCACTGATGGACAAGGCCGGCAACAGGGCGGTGACGATACCCCAGGCCAGCACGATGAGCACGGTCTTCGATCCAGGGATATCCTTGATGGACCGGAAAGCGGTTGCGGAACGCCAGCCCGACCATATTTTTACATTATACAAACCACCCAGAACACTCATGGCCAACAATACGCAAAAGGGCAGGAACCCCATGGAAAAACCCGTCACCAGTACGGCGGCGCCCGCAGCCGTCGCCATCAGGGAGAGCGCCACACGATGATCTTCATAAAACCCCGCCCGGTCCGGATCATTATACCGGTCCGATTGCCGTCCGGTGAGATGGTTGAAGGTATGCATGGATAGAATGTACAGGCAGGCGATCAGCAGCGGGAGAAACTGCTCGCCCATATTCTGCAACTGGGTTGCGGTATAGGCGAGACTTCCGGCCCCAAGGGCGATATACAGATTGGTGAACAGCAGCAACCGCTGCAGTGGATAGATGATGCGCAACCGGCGGCGCTCTTTATCAAAAGGCACGGATTCCACACGGCGAAAGACCCGGTTGATGATCCAGTTGGGCGTCGAAGCCCCGGCGGTGATGCCAACGGATCGAACCGAAGCCAGAGCCTTGGAATCGATATCCGCCTCGGTCTCGATATGATACGCCGGCTTCCCGGCTTCCCGGGCCACTTCCGCCAGGCGCTGGGTGTTCCCACTGCTGTATCCGCCGACCACGATCATGGCATCCACGGCCTGGGACAAGCGGTTGACTTCGGCCTGACGTTTTTCCGTCGAATCGCAGATGGTGTTGAATATCTTGTAATGAGGATAATTGCGAACCGACCAGTCTTTCACCAGCCCAAAGAATTTCGTATTCTGGGTGGTCTGGGCCACGATAATCGCCTGATCAAACGTCGGGAGGGCGTTCAAGCCTTCGAGGTTGTCGACCACATGCCCCTTTTCACCGGCATAGCCCAGAAGTCCCACCACCTCCGGATGATCCCGATCGCCAATGATAATGACCGCAAAACCACGGGCGGCGTGCTTCCGGATGATGGTCTGTACTTTGATGACCCTGGGACAGGTGGCGTCGATGACCGTAAAGCCGGCCCGGGACAAGTTTTCCTTGGTTTCCGGCGGAACGCCATGGGCCCGGATCAAGACCGTGCCACTTCCGTTCTCCGGAATCCGGTCGATCACGAAAATCCCCTTCTCCTCCAGAAGCTTCAATACTTGTGGATTGTGGATCAGGGGGCCGTAGGAACAAATCGGTTCGCGGGTGTTGTTGGAGGCGTCCAGAGACATCTCCACCGCCCTTCGGACGCCCATGCAAAATCCTGCGGTTTTAGCGACGACAATCTTCATCGACTGTGCGACACGGAATACAACTGATCAATCCAATTGTTGTAAATAGACGTTGTGATCCACCAGCGCCAGGGAGTGGATACGGGCCTTGATGAATTTCTGCTCGCCGAAGATACTGACCAGGCGTACGCCCTCGCCTTCGGGGGTCACGGTGTCCACTGATTCCATAATCAGTTGATTGCCTGTGTCGTTCACAAGATATGCATTCGCTTCACACATGATTCACTTCCTTTTGCGGCCCCACTGCCGCGTTTTCATAACAGGTTATTCATCTAACGCTATGATTCCGCATGTTGTTTTCGGGGGAGTGCGATACCTTTCAGATGATTTTCGATCAGCGCTTCGATCAGGTGGGGAAGCGGCATGCCGGATACCCCCGCCACAGTCACGTTCTCCTGGGAAAGCGGCAAAATGATTTTCTCGGCCGGACTGCTGGCAACGGCTTCGGCGATCCGGAGCGTCACTTCTCCCATCATGGCATGGGCCATGATCATACCGATGGGGCAGATGATCACGTCCACTCGCGGGCTGGTGCGAACGATGGCATTTTCTCCCGAAGCCCCACGGTTGGCCCGTGCTTTCAACATCTGTGACGTTGCAATGGCATTGGTGCCGAGAGCGATGATTTCGATATCTTCGCCAAAAGCTTCTCGCAGCTTTTTGATTACGGCACTGCCGATCCCCCCACCCTGACCATCAATCACGCATATCCGCTTCATGGTTCGATTCGTCCTTCTCCCATTGTCATCCTCCCCACAATCCATTTTGGAGTCACCTCCTTTGTCCGACAGGAGGTATGGAAGCCGCGGTCATAATTTATTCACTTTCAGTTGATTTCGCCGCTCCCTTTTGGAGCGACGGCGCTGCGGCCCTTTTTTTCGGGTGGTCGGCTCCCATCCGTGGTCATCCTCTTCTCCCAGGTTCCCCCCCTTTACGACCGAGTAGGAAGCCATGGCGAGTCGGGTCTCGAATTCCGGTGAGGGGATGACCGCCGCCTGACAGGCGACTGCAAAATGGACAATTTCTCTGTCCGAACTCACCAGCAATGCACGCTCTCTTTCCCGGGCGAGCATGCGCTTGATGACCTCATCAGCGGTTTCGCCCTGCCGGGAAAAACGAATTTTGATCCCTTTGGCCCGGATTTGCGGCTCGATAAAATCCGGCGCCCCGGCGGCATCGAATACAACGGTGATGGTATGAGGTTTCATCTTTTTATAGGCCGCCAACATATCAATCAAGGCCTCCCTGCCCAGTTGCAGGTCCTGCTGATCCAGAGAGGAGAGCGTCGCGGATTGACGAATCAGATTGTAACCGTCTATGATGATATGAACCGACATGATAAAATCGAATGCTGATCCGGGAGCCTCAGTCCTTTTTCAGAAGCAGCAACAGACGATCCAGATCGTCGTTGTTGTAAAACTCAATCTCAAGTTTTCCCCGCTGCCCATTTCTCTTGATCAGAATCTTGGTTCCGAAGTGACGCGAAAGCTCTTCCGCAAGGCTTGTAAAGTAAATCTCGTCGGAGCTTCTCGGCGGTGCCGGACGCTTCTCCCTTTCTGTTTTCAACCGTTTGATGAGGGCTTCGGTTTCACGCACCGACAGATCCTTACCGACAACCGCCTGCCATGCCCCCATTTGTTGGGCTGCGGTTTCAACCCCCAGCAAGGCGCGGGCATGCCCCATGCTGATCACCCCCTCCGAGAGACTCGCCTTGATCTGATCCGGAAGCTGGCACAGTCGCAAGAAATTGGCCACCGCCGACCGGCTTTTGCCAACCCGTCCCGCGACCTGGTCCTGGGTCAGGCGGAATTCATTCATCAACCGTCGATAGGCTTCGGCTTCTTCCATGGGGTTCAGGTTTTCCCGTTGGATGTTCTCGACGATGGACAATTCCAACAGTTCCGAATCCGAGACATTCCTGACAACTACGGGCACCTGGGTGAGCCCGGCCATTTTCGAAGCCCGCAATCTCCGTTCCCCTGCGATCAGCTCATAGCCTGTATCCGCCTTGCGGACAATCAATGGCTGCAGTACACCCTGGGTCCGAATCGATTGGCTCAGCTCGGACAATTCTTCTTCGGAAAAATGAACCCTGGGTTGAAAGGGGTTGGGACGGATCAGCTCTATGGCGCATCGAAAAAAATCGCTCGCCTGGTGATCCATCTCTCCGATATCCGGAAACAATGCATCAAGCCCTCTGCCCAACGCCACCTTTTTCTGCACTTTCGCCTGGGAATCGTTTTTACGGATCGTCATTTTTTTCGGCATCCTGATACAAATTCAGCGCTTACGGTTGAATTCAGCATTGGTTCTTCATCATCTCTTTGGCCAACCCCATATAACTGATCGCTCCGATGGAAGCGGCGTCATACAGCAGAATCGGCTTGCCGAAACTCGGGGCTTCCCCCAAACGGACATTGCGAGGGATTCTGGTCTTAAATACCAATTCCTTGAAATATTTCTCCGCGTTGTCGGCCACCTGGGATGATAGGTTGGTGCGCTTGTCATACATGGTCAACAGAATGCCGGCAATTTTCAGATCCGGATTCAATTGCTGTTTGATGCGTTTGATGGTTTGCATCAACTGCCCCAGCCCTTCCAGGGCATAGAATTCGCTCTGTAACGGAATCAGGACATCATTGGCCGCCGTCATGGCGTTCAGGGTCAACAGACTGAGAGAAGGCGGACAGTCCAGGATAACGTAATCATATTCACCATTTATCCCAGACAACAGCTGCTTCAAGCGCCTTTCCCGCGATGGGTCGGTCATCATTTCCACCTCGAACCCGATCAGCTCCACCCGCGACGGAATGACGCGCAAATCCGCAATTTCGCTATCCACAATGATGTCCTTGAGTTCGGACACACCGATCATGCCATGGTAAAGCGTATGCTCCAGCATCCCTTTGTCGATACCCACGCCGGTCGTGGCGTTCGCCTGGGGATCGCAATCCACCAGCAAGGTTTTCTTGGACGACATGGCCAGGGCGGCCGACAGATTGATCGCCGTCGTGGTTTTTCCCACGCCGCCTTTCTGGTTGGCTATACAGATGATTTGTGTCATAATCATACGCTCTACCACAAAATATTCGGTTTGAAAAGTAAGATACGGGCGCTTTCCTGGATCGCATCCGGAAAAGAGGCCCGCAAGGTTACAAAACAGGAAATGGTCCACCATGAAATCATGCTGTAAAATAACGCTCCCCGTGTTCCTTCTTTTCGCCATGGTCGTCACGCTCTGTCAATCGGCAGAAGCGCTGACCGTCAAGGAAGAAAAGGAAATGTCACATGAATTCATCCGGATGGCCCTTGGCCATTATCAGGCCATCGACGACCCCTTGATCACGGATTATGTCGATCGCGTCGGCAAAAAAATCATCGCCGTCATGCCGCCACAGCCCTTCACCTTTCATTTTTATGTCGTCAAGGAAGATGTTTACAATGCCTTCGCCGGCCCGGCCGGCAATATCTTCATCCACAGCGGACTTCTGGAGGCCCTCAGTGGGGAAGACGAACTCGCCGGCATACTAGCCCATGAAATATCCCACGTTTCATGCAGACATCTATCTGACATGATTAAAAAATCAAAAAAGACAACCCTGGCCACCCTGGCCGGTGTCGCCGCCGGTATTTTTCTCGGAGCCGGTGGAGCCGCCGCCGCCGGTTCCGCGGTCACCATCGGCTCCATGGCCGCTGGTCAGTCTCTCAGTTTGGCCTACAGCCGGGAAAATGAAATGCAGGCGGATCAAAACGCCTTGCGATATCTGGCCCTTGCAAATTACTCCGCTTCCGGTTTATTGGACAGCCTGAAAACCATCCGCAGCAAAAACTGGTTCGGAACCGATGAAGTTCCCACCTATCTCATGACCCACCCGGCGGTCGACGATCGCATCACCTATATCGGTTCCTGGATCAATGCCCATGAGAAAGAGACGCGGCAACCATCGATACAGTCGCAAACGGATTTCACCCGAATGAAAATACGACTGATCGCCCGGTATGGAAATGCGCAAGCCGTATTGAAAAAATTCGAGACCGATAGCAACGAAAATCCGAATTCATATATTATTCAATATGGTTATGGACTCGCACTGGCCAGAAACGGCCAGCACAAGAACGCCATCATCCACCTGCAGAAAGCCCTCGAGCAAAAGCCCTTCGACCCTTACATTGTTCAGGATCTGGGACGGATCTATTTTCTGGATGGCCAATACGACAAGGCCCTCAAAATGCTGGAAACCATGGGTCCATCTCAGCCGTTCAACCCGGAAAGCTACGTCTGTTTAGGCCGCACCCAGGCGGCCCTGGCCATGTATCCCCAGGCCGTCGTCACTCTGGAAGAAGTTCTGGCCCAAAAACCGGATTATATCATGGCTTACTACTATCTCGGAGAGGTTTATGGAAAGCAGGACCGGCTCGGGAACGCCCATTACTATCTGGGAGTCTATTATTACAAAAAGGAAGATTTCAGAAACGCCGATTTCCATTTAACGACGGCCCTGAAACAGATGACGGATCCGTCGCTGATCCGTAAGGCCGAGAACCTGCAAAACGAGGTCCGGCAGGCGGAATCGATGGGGATGTCGGGTCCGCCTTGATGATTGCCATCCATACTAGTTGCTGTCAAAATGGGAGAAATGCATGGTGAACGTTCCGCGCCCCTGGGTAGCGGAACGTAATGAAGTGGAATAGCCGAACATCTTGGAGAGGGAAACCACCGCTTTGATGACCTGGATGCCGGTTTTGGGATTGATCGACTCGATTTTACCCTTGCGCGCATGTAAATCGCCGATCACCTCCCCCATGAACGACTCCGGAACAAATATTTCCACATTCATGATCGGCTCCAGAAGATACGGTTCACCTTTGGCCAACGCTTCTTTGCAGGCCATGGAAGCGCTCACCTTGTATGCCAGATTTGTCCCCTGGGAGTCCCTGAAAGAGCCACCCACGAGAGTCGCGGCCACATCCATCACCGGGTATCCCATGAGCGAGCCGCTCTCGAAGGATTCCAGCACCCCGGCCTGGATAGCGGGAATAAAGCTGTCCGGTATGACCTCGGGGGAAACCACGGATGCGAATTGATTTCCGGAGCCCCGCGACAACGGACGCAACCGGATCGTGACTTCCCCGTAATGCCGTTGCCCGCTGACCTCCCGGTCAAAAACCACGGAGGCCTCGGCTTCTTCGGCAATGGTTTCCCGATAGACCACCTGCGGTTTTCCCACATTCACACTGGTGTTGAATTCCCGCTGCATCCGGCTGATGATGATCTCAAGATGAAGTTCTCCCATTCCGGAAAGGATGGTCTGTCCGGTATCCTCATCCTCCTTGACGGTCAGGGTGGGATCCTCGGCCATGAATTTATCCAGCACCTGCTTCAGCTTTTCCTGATCGCTATGGGTTTTGGGCTCCACGGCAATGGAAATCACCGGTTCGTAGAATTCCATTTTTTCCAGCAGCACCGGCCGGTCCATGCTGCAAAGTGTCTCACCGGTGGAAGAATCCTTCAATCCGATGACACCGACAATGCTCCCGGCGCCGGCCTCCTCGATCCGCTCCTTTTTATTGGCATGCATTCTCAATATTCGGGAAAGCTTTTCCTTGATCTTACGGGCCGGGTTGTACGCCTCCTCTCCGGATTTCATTTTCCCACTGTAAACCCTGACAAAAGAGAGTTTTCGGCCTTCCATCATGGAAACTTTAAAAATCAGCGCCGCAAACGGGCCGGTTTCCCGCGCTTCACAAGAAATGGTCGCTCCTGTCTCCGGATCGATTCCCTTGATCGGCGGGACCTCCAGCGGACTTGGGAGAAAACCGGCAATGGCGTCCAGGAGGGGTTGTACCCCTTTGTTCTTCAGCGCGCTGCCGCACAAAACCGGCACGAGTTTCAAGGCCACGGTCGCCCGGTGGATGCTTTCCAATAATTTTTCCGCGGGGATGGGGGTTTCCGCCAAATAGTCTTCCATAATCCCGTCGTCGAAGTCCGCCAGGGTCTCGATCATCTTATCACGGTATCTGCGGGCTTCTTCCACATAGCCTTCCGGAATATCACGCAGACTATACTGGGCCCCCAGGAAATCGTCGTCCCAAAAAATCTCCTTTTCGGCCACAAGATCGATGACCCCGGAAAAGCGATCTTCAACACCGACAGGCAATTGTATGATCAACGGTCTGGCGTGCAAACGCGTCTTCATCATCTCGACAGTGCCGAAAAAATCGGCACCGATCCGGTCCATCTTATTCACAAAGGCGATTTTGGGCACCGCGTATTTATCGGCTTGGCGCCAAACCGTTTCCGACTGGGGCTCGACCCCGCCGACCGCGCAAAAAACCCCGATGGCGCCGTCCAGAACGCGCAGGGAACGTTCCACTTCGATGGTGAAGTCTACGTGGCCCGGCGTGTCGATAAGCTGGATGTCGTGATCCTTCCACTGGCAGGTGGTAACTGCAGACGTGATGGTGATTCCCCGCTCCTGCTCGTCCGGCATCCAGTCCATTACGGCTTCTCCGTCATGAACCTCGCCGATTTTGTACGACTTTCCGGTATAATACAAAATGCGTTCCGTCACCGTCGTCTTGCCGGCATCGATATGCGCGATAATCCCTATATTTCTAATCTGATTGATTCTACTCTTTTTCATCTTATCATCACCATATCGGCCGAATAAGCTGCGCCAAGATCGATATGTCCCGCCAAAGTGGCCGCTTCCCGTCCGTTAATCAATATTTTGACGCGCGTAATCTCAGGAATGTTTAACACCAATGAATTGACGATTGAAAAGACCGTCAGGTATTCCGTCACCACGCCGCCCGGATGATCCTCGCTCACGGCCTCCGAAAGATCGATATAGGCGATGCCGTCATCCGTAAGATAAAACCCGTTCAAGACGGTTCTCTCGGGAATCGTCCTGACCAAGCCGGTCTCCGGTCCACGGATCAATGCCTCCACAATGCGTCGCCCCAGAGAATCGGCTTCACCGGAGTGTCGCAACCGCTGTTCTTCCGGCTTGAGGCAGGTGTTCTCCGCATTTCCGAAATACAGATACACCCGGGATTCCTGTTTATCCGAGCGACGTTCCAACCGGATCCGCCCGTCTGCCTTCCGTCCCGGGATGGGCTTGGAGAAAAGCGTGTCCTCCACCGGCCTGTTCACTACGAGATACGCACCCAGGCCGGCGCCCAACAGACCGATGACGATGACAATCCCGGTCCAAATCAATAAACGGCGCATGTCGCATCCTTTATTGTACCATGGCAAACAAACCGTTTGTGCACCAAAGAATTTGAATTTTTATGCCAAAGCAGGGGGGATGTCAAGAAGGAAGCACCTTTGACGCAGGGCAATCGCATATCTTTGATGGCATAGAATTTGATGCATTGAATTGAGTGCCCATGCATCTATACGCATAACCACTCAATTTTATAAACAATATCATTATTAAACAACCTATTGAAAATATTAAATAAATCTAGACA
>JBGSLR010000078.1:0-4128 GCA_041740615.1 Desulfobacterales bacterium | reverse complement strand
GGGGGGCGCCCGACCCCATCCATGGAAACAAGGCAGCATCCATCCATGAAGAGGAGCCTGGTATGAAAAAGAATATCACCCATTCGAAAGGAGCCGCTTTCGGGTTGCTCATTGTGTTGCTCATCGCCGGCCTGTGCACTTCGGTGCAGGCGGAGGTTTCAGAAATCTCGCAGGTGGAAGTCGGAGATGGCGTCATTCAATCCATTGTGGAGAATGTCATCAGCATGGATTCCACCGATTTCGAGCCTGCCAATGAAGTCGTCAAACTTCCAGAAGGGACCAAGGTCGGGGATCGGGTCCGGGTAAAATTCTATCGCCAGAACGAGGTCAATTATTATATTGAAATCGTAAAAGACGGCCAGATTTTTGCCGATGAGGACAAGACAATTTCCAAGGAGTCCCGGAAACGGTAGTCTCGTTATTGAAAGGAATACAATCCGGTCGTCAAAGGGGTCGAAATCCATGTGTCGCAACTGGATCTCGACCCTTTTTCATTGCAGTCTTTCCCTAGAGCAACTATTTGCCTATTCAAATAAAACATGATAGAAATAGCGGAATTGAGGGGGCCGCTCATAGGGTTTTTGGCGGGATCCTGTTGAATTCTTGTGTTCACGATCCGAAGGGAGTGCTGAATGAAACGCCATGTGGCGCCGATACTGGTTGTATTGCTGATGACCGCCTTTACCTGCGGGGCGGAAGAGAATGGGAAACGGCAGTCGATGGCGCTCGACACCGATGCCCGGAAATTCAGTTATGTCATGGGGCTTGATGTGGCCACGGCCCTCAAGAAGGGATTGCATACCCAGATCGATATGCAGATATTCCTGAAGGGCGTGGAAGACGGCTTCCTGGAAAAAACACCGCTGCTGACGGTTCAGGAAGCGGCTGATGTCAAGAAACGGATTGCCGATGAGGAGCGTGCGGGATGGGCGAAGAAAATGAAGGAAACCGCCCAAGAAAACCTGTCCGCAGGACGGGCGTTCCTGGAGGAAAATCGGAAAAAGGCCGGAGTCAAGACCACGGCCAGCGGCCTTCAGTATGAAATCCTGCGCCAGGGGAACGGGCCAGTTCCCAAGGCCGACGACCGCGTAGCGGTTCAGTATCGGGCCATGAAAATCGACGGTACGGAATACGATAATTCCTACAATCGGGAAAAGCCCACCATTGTTCCGGTCAATGCCGTGTTGCCCGGATGGTCCGAGGCCTTACAGCTCATGCCGGTGGGCAGTCGCTACCGGATTTTTCTGCCGCCGGAAATCGCCTACGGAGAAAGACAAGTAGGCCCCAAAGGAGAGGTCAAGCCTAATGAAACCTTGATTTTCGAAGTGGATCTTCTGACCATCGAGGCGCGGCAACCGGAAAAATAACCGTTGCGATCATTTCTATCTTATTTGTCGTCCACCAGATAACCGGAAACAAATACATTGCCGGAACCGTCCACTTTGTTGACCACGACTTTTTCTCCCGCCTTGAACGGAATCCCGGAATTGAAATGCCATGCGGGGCTCTGATCCACCTTGTATTCGTTTATATTGATGCTCAGGCTGATTTTGTCGGAAATCGTAAAGCTGAAGGAACGCACCCACCTGTCCGCCACGATGTCCGTCAGAATGAATTTTTTGCCGGCCGGGACGGTCGCCACAACCACTTGGTCGATGTCCTTGAACCCGACATTCTTGGCAAATCCGCTGACAACCGTGATCACATTGTTCCCGCAGAGACTGTCGTTGGTATATTTTTGACCGGACGCGGTGGATGCCATGATCAGGATGCCCATACCGCAGGCGAGTATGGGGTGTATGATGGAACGGGGGCTGCGGGTGGTTTTTTTCATCGTTTTCAAGCTCCTTTGGTAAGGGATCGGCTTCCGAAAAATCGAATGGTTCGGACGGCAACCGCGTGCAGCGGTTCCGAATACAGCTGATGTATAACCCGACAACCCCGGCGATGTCAAATTCATCCGACCGGGCCGGCGGTTTAGCGTTCCTGCACGGTAAAGCGGCAACGGTAGATTTCTTCCTGCTCGTCCAGGATTTCATTCAGGATTTGAATATCCGTCATGGGATTCATCAGCACCACGCGCAACACAACGATCTCCGCATCCGGAGATCGGCGGTTCAGCGTGGTGCGCGAGACGAAACTGTGGCCCGCTTCCCGTTGAATGCGTTGAACGGTTCGGTTGATGGCGTTCAGGGTCTTGTTGATATGCTTCCTGCGGGTCGTGGATCCGTTGAACAATTCCGACTGCATTTGGGGAGGACAGATACGGTAGGTGAGGATATTCATCATTGGGGTGGTGACCAGCTGGAAGAGGGACCTTCGACTGATTTCGGCGGCGAACTGTTTGGCCAGTTCAATCCCATGCTCCAGGAGCAGGGCATATCCCTGGGTGCCCATGATTTTAAGGGCGCAGTCCATTGCCAGTGAATTCGCCTCCCGGGTGCCGGCCAGTGACTTGATGCCTAGGTCGACGGAGCCGGGGCGATTGACGTAGTTGGCGTGATACGCGATGGCATCCATGTCACGGGGATTTTTAAAATACACCATCCCGCATCCCATGGTCATGTAAAACTGTTTGTGTCCGTCGATGGTGACCGAATCGGCCAATTCAATACCGTTCAGCAGGTGCCGATATTTTTCCGACATGAGCACCGGCCCCCCCCATGCTGCATCCACGTGAAAATGAATGCGATGGTGCTTGCAAATCAGGGCCAATTCGCGCAAGGGGTCGACGGATCCGGTTTCGGTGGTTCCGGCGATCCCGATCACCGCCATGATCCGGGTGCGGCCCTGCGACAGATGCATATCGATCTGTTCGCGCAGTTGACGGATGTCGATGCGGTGATGTTTATCCACATCGACGGCGATGACATTCTCATTGCCGATTCCAAGCAGGCCGCCCGCTTTTCGCAGGGAATAGTGGCCGCGCCGGGAAACCAGAACGACACAACGGTCGATATCATAGGCTTTATAAGCCGCCGCCAGTCCTTCCTTTTCAATACCGTCGAATCCTTGCTTCGGGGCCAACATGGTGTTGCGCGCTACCCACAAGGCGGTGAGGTTGGCAGTGGTGCCGCCTTCCACAAAAGCGCCCAGCGTCGTGCCGGTATTCTGGACGTGGGTGTTGTAAAAGGATGCGCTGCGGCGATAGACGAGGCGGTGAAGTTTGGCCAGAACCTGCTTTTCGACAATGGAAAGTACCTTGGAGGTTTCCAGTTTGACGACGTTCTGATTCAGGGCGGCAACGATGGTTTTCAGATGGACCATGAAAAAGGGTATCGCCGATGTCATGTGTCCGATGAAATAGGGCGACGCCACGTTTACCGCATGGGGGGCGATGTTCTGGACCAGATCGGTAATGACCTCGGCCAGCTTTTTTTCGGGGTTTTTACGAATGCGGGTTTCTTTGTATTGGTCCGCCAGATTTTTTAAACTGGCTTCTTCCGTGATGCCGACGTGTTCTTTCAAAAAATCGTGCAGTCCGAAAAGGATCTGCTCCATGTATTTCAAAAGGGTGGCCCGGGCGGCATCATCTTCCGGTCGCAGGAAGATCCGGCGCAAGGCCGGCCAATCCGCCACCAGTGCCGCATTTTTTTTAAAAGAAGATTGTCTACTCATATAGTAGGGCACAACTTTCCGTGTTCCCATGACTTCCGGTCAAACCGGAAGCAATCAAACCCAAGCCGATGGTCCTCAATAGATCTCCTCAGCGAGCCGACGGGAACCAGACATCTTTCCGGTGGCTCCCGGTCCATCCTGCCGTCGATCGACTCCAAACAGAGCTATATTACGACAATTTTTTAATTTTACAAGTTTTTTCCAATGCACCATACCCATCTTTGGGCAATGGTTTAGGGGGGGTTAAAATGAACCGCTGATGGGATTGCAACGGGAAAGGATCAGAATATAATCGAAAATCCGTCAGCATTTCTTTCAAAACCAATTGAGCTGACAATCTCAGAAAGATATGCAATCGCTCCGCGTCAAAGGTCAGGGCAATCGCACATCTTTTTTCAAGAGTTAAGGATTTTCAACATGTAGTTGTTTTCCCAGCCAGCTTTGAGTCTTTTTGTTTGGATACTGCCCTTGAACGTTTTTTCCTGTTTGATCATATTTATAACGATATGC
>JBGSLR010000077.1:0-59546 GCA_041740615.1 Desulfobacterales bacterium | reverse complement strand
CATTCCCGCGCAAGGCGGCATGCTTCGTGATCGCTGCTGTCAACGTCGTCTTGCCATGATCAATATGACCGATCGTACCTACATTTACATGCGGCTTTGTGCGCTCAAATTTCGCTTTCGCCATCTTCCCGTCCTCCCCTTATTGATGGAATTAACTGTTACAAATTAACGAGATCAATATGTATTAAAATTAATGTACAATTCTGTTCGGGCTCTCCCCGATATCAAGCTGACGATGGATGGAGCCCACGATCGGAATCGAACCGATGAACCTCTTCCTTACCAAGGAAGCGCTCTACCGTCTGAGCTACGTGGGCGTTCTCCATAACCACACCCCCCGGCCGACTCAACTGCCGGGGCGAAACACAACAGATTTGGAGCGGGAGACGAGACTCGAACTCGCGACATCCAGCTTGGAAGGCTGGAGCTCTACCAACTGAGCTACTCCCGCCTGTTTGGTCATCGCATGTCACCGTTCGCCACTGGGCAACAGGATTTTGACAGCTCCCGATTCCGGAAACTCCCATGCAGGCAGTCATGCAGTTTCAATGATTCCGATCGGCAACCGGAATCTCCTGCATTCGACTTGCGATGAGGGTGGTGGTGGGGGGAGGATTTGAACCTCCGAAGGCACTGCCGACAGATTTACAGTCTGTTCCCTTTGACCACTCGGGAACCCCACCCTTATTCAATGCCTGGAGCCAACGGAGGGAATCGAACCCCCGACCTACTGATTACAAATCAGTTGCTCTGCCTAGCTGAGCTACGTTGGCCCAAACAACCAACAGACAATCAACAAATCAGTTCTTATAGACAAACGCGGCCGAAGTTGTCAAGAATCTTTTTATTATCGCCCCATAAAAAAATCACTTTTACCCTATTTTTTTCCGATTTCCAAACAATTTCCAAATCTATACTTGCCAAATTCGTCGCAATGCATTATCGTTATTCGGAAATTATGACGACACACAAACGGACCCGGATCGATCTCAATGACAACCCCACGGACGAACATAACCTAAGCCTATTAATGATGAACTTTTTATTTTTTTTATTTTCGAATAAACGGAATTTTCTGTTTCGCGCGTTTTTTTCCCAAAAAATCATTTATCTAAGCCTGTTTCTCTTCCTTGTTTGTGCTTGCGGATTCCCTCGCCCGCAAACCATCGCAAAGCACTCCGAGATTTTTTCTTCCGATCGTTCCGAAACGGAGGATGCAACCCTTTCGGAAAACGAACAGGCTGTCCTTATCGATGAAAGCGAAGGCGAGTCATCAACCATTGCGGATGAAGAACCCGATACCTCCGAATCATCATCGCAGGCCAGTAACACACCGAATCCCGTTCTGGACAAAGCCCTTGACCTGTGCCAGGTCGCCCAGGAATTCTGGCACAAAGGGGAGCTTGACAACGCCTTGCACGCACTTGATGAGGCGTATGCCTCCATTCTCGAAGTCGATACAAGCCATAACTCAAAATTATTTCAACAAAAAGAGGATCTTCGGTTCCTTATCTCAAAGCGAATTTTGGAAATATACGCCTCCCGGCATGTGGTCGTGAACGGCTCCCATAAAGCGATACCACTGACACTCAACAAACATGTACAGGACGAAATTGATCGTTTCACGGCTGACGGGCAACTTCGTGACTTCTTCATCGCATCCTATCGGCGTTCCGGACGCTATCGACCGTATATCATTCAACAGCTGAAAGCCGCGGGTCTCCCGGAAAGCCTATCCTGGCTGCCGCTTATCGAGAGCGGTTATAAAACCGGCGCTCTCTCCAAGGCAAGAGCTCTTGGGTTATGGCAGTTCATTCCCTCAACAGGTTATAAATTCGGTCTCAACCGTGACACGTATGTGGATGAACGGCTCGACCCGATTAAATCCACTGATGCCGCAATTGCCTATCTAAAAGAATTGCATCAGATTTTCGGGGATTGGACAACCGTACTGGCGGCCTACAATTGCGGAGAAAGCCGTGTCCTTCAGATTATTCGCAGCCAAAACGTCAATTACCTGGATAATTTCTGGGATCTTTACGAGCGCCTTCCATCGGAGACCGCCCGGTATGTTCCCAAATTTTTAGCCACGCTGCATATTATCAGCAACCCAAAGAAATACGGAATGGAAGACCTGCCCCTCGAAGCGGCCATGACTTTTGAAACCATTGAAGTATCGCGGTCGGTGTCCCTCAGCCAACTCGCGTCCGCAGCCAATCTGGATGTCGCGAACTTCGTTCGGCTCAACCCGGAACTGCGCCATAAAAAATTACCCCCAGATCCGTATCATCTTCGCATACCGGTGGGGGCGAAAGACATCGTTCTATCTAAAATCAATGACATACAGATTTCCCAGCCACCCCAGAAGGCGTTTGTATATCACAAAATTCGGCGGGGTCAGACCTTGTTCAGTCTCGCCCTGAAATACAACACCAGCGTCAAGGCCATCGCCCAGGCAAACAACATCAACAGAAGCAGCGTGCTTGTGGCGGGAAAACTCATTAAAATACCTGTTCGCGGATCGACGGCTTATCAAGAAGCACCGTCTTCGCCGACCGTCTACCACGCATCCACGCATACGGTCAGAAGCGGCGATTCTCTTTGGATTATTGCAAAACGATACGGCACGACAACCCATGCGATCAAGGAGCTGAACCGACTGCCGGATACCAGTCTATCCGTCGGCCAGGTTCTGAATCTTCCAGCCAGCCAGAACAACGCCTCGAAAAATAGAGAGGCAAAGGTTTACCAGGTCAGACCCGGGGACAGCGCATTCGCAATTGCCTCGAAGCATAAAATGTCTCTTTCGCAATTTTTATCTCTCAACAAATTAACCGCGCGCAGTAAAATCTATCCAGGACAGGAACTTTTCGTGGATTAATCCAAATCAGGGAAAGATCCTGGAGATTGTTCCGGCATTGATGTGGTCGAAAATCAGCTCCTTGGGCTCCACGCGGGTATAAAAATAAATATAGCCCTGAGCGATACCGCCCGACTGTAATTCGGCCACCAATTCCCTGCTGAAATGGTTGTACTTATATGTTTTTTCATCCTTTCCGATCATGGTAAAAAAATCAATATTGATAAAAAACGACTCGCTTCCGACATTCTTTATCCACACATAGATTTTCCGCTGCCCTCCGGTGGCGCCACCCGTTACACCGTCATTTCGAACCGCCATGCGAACTTTTTCGTTGCCCTCGAAAAAGAGCAACTCGGCGGTTTTCAATGCCGATAATGCCTTGGCAGATTCTTTGGTATTGCCTTCCAATTCAATTACTTTTTCAATGCACGCCATGGCGACTTCAAGTTCCGCGCGGCTGGGATTCTTTTTTTTCAGAAAATTTTTAACAACCTGAAAATTCTCCTCGGCGTATTTTTTCCGATAATACCCCAATTTCTCGGCGTATACCTTGTTCTCCGGATCCATCTGGCCGAGCCTAAAAAATGTATCATAATTTCGCTGGTAATCATCCGCCGGAATCTCTTTTGTGGTATCGAAGAGCTTGATCTCTTCCAGGTAGTCATTCACCTCGTCAAGCTCGCCCTTGAGCGTTGGAATGGCATATCGGCGACTCTCCTCCTCAAACAGACTGAATTTCCTTCCATCGATCAATGACCGCAAATAGCCGATAATCTCCGTTTTGTTGTCCCTGAATTTATATGCGATTTTTTGCTGTTCCTCGGAAAGTCGCCGCTGGGCAGCCGCTTGTTCCGCAACCAAACGTTCCCGCTCCACCTTGGCTTGCCAGTAACGCATCACGCTGATCGTACAACCGATCGCTGCCAGCAAGGCTATCCCGATCAGGAATATTGTTAACGCCTTCCGTGGACTTTGAACCAGAGAATCCCTTTGTTTGGGTTCGGGTTGACGTTCCATTTCGGGTATGGGTGTGGGTTCGGGCGCCGCTTCCATTTCCGGAGGGGTCGTGTCCGCCTCCGGGATCTGTTCCACCGGCACCTTCATCTCCACCGACTTTCGCAAGGCCTCCTTTTGACGCTTGGCGCGCTCTTCGGCAATCCCTTTTTCGGCTTCCCGTTGGATTCTGGCCCGTTCCTCCGCAAATCGACGCTCTTCTGCTTCTTTTCTCGCGCGTTCCTCCGCTGCTTTTTTGGCTAACAGTTGCTCGTGTTTTTCATAAATAACGCCACATTGAGGGCACTCCCTGACATCCGCAAGACGCGGAAAACTGCATTTCGGACATTCCCCCACGATCTTCCGATCGGAATCATTTGCCGACGCTGCAACGCCGGGGCCTTCCAATTGAAGGCCGCCTGATGAATCATTCGATCGAGATTTCTGTTTCAGTATTTTTTTCTCGGCGGTCTGTTGTTCCCACAACTTGAAATCAAGGCCGCACATCTCACAATTGATATCTTCCGGTTGACGCTCATAACCACATTTTGGACAATCCATACGCTACCCCGCAAAAGCGCTTATTCCTGCGCGTCCATTCGCCGTAAAATCGCAATCTGCGCCATAAACATGATTACCGCATAATTTAAATCACATACAACATATTTTCGTTTCATTTCCCGCAAGTCATGCGTCGCCTTTCACATCGTCAAACGGCACATTGAATCTTCGTAAAACAATAATTACAGGATTTTAAAAGAAAAAGCAACCCCGGGCCAAGGCTTTTACGGATCGCCTATTCCGTTTGACTTTTTTTGGACGAATCATTATTCTGCTCCAATATCGTAAACATACAACCAAATGGGGAAATGATATGAAAGCAAAAACGATTCTGCTTTTTTCCGTAATTTTTTTTGGATGTTGCGCCGGCGTTCTGGCGGAACAGAAAACCAGCCTTACCAACCGCTGGCCTTTCGACGCCGCCAAGTCCATAGCGGCCGATACCGATCATGTCTTTCTGGGCATGGGAAACATCGTGCGGGTCTATGACAAAGAAACCCTGTATAAAAATCGGGATATCGCCATCGGAACCAGCGAAGGCATCACCGGTCTGTATTTTGACGCCACCGCCGATTATCTGTATGTCACCAGCGGCCACAGCGGCCTATATCGAATCGACGTAAACAACCTGAACGCCGTCCCGGCGAACTATGTCGTCAAAGGAAACGCTTACAGCGAATACAGCGACGATGAAAACACCAGAACCCTGACCATGCCCATATCCAGAGGTGTTTATGTATCCAACGGCACAGCCTATGTTCCCTATACCAAAATCATTCTCAACAGCAATGCGATTTCAGGTATCGAACTGATCAATGTCTCCGGAACCGGCGATATGAGCCGCATCAGTGCCGCCGATATTCCCGGCAGTGTCGTGACCTTTACGGATACGCGCGGAATCGCCGTATTGGAAAATACCGCGTTTCTCGTGGATATCGTGAACGGCATGGTTGGATTCAATATAACCAATCCTGCTGCGCCGATTGGTGTTTTTTGGAATAATTACACATGGATCATCCCACAAGCGGCTTTTGATATGGAAATTCAAGACATCTACGGCTATTCCGCCGTCGGACTATCGGGCTTATTTATCAGCAACCTCGGACCCTGGCTTGCCGACCCCAATATTCCATCAAAAAAGTCTGCGCTTCTGTATAACGGTACCATGAAATACACCGATGGAACCGACGTGATGGATAACGCCTCACCGCCACAGGCGGTTCAAAATCCGGCCAACGCGCGCAGTATCTCGGTTTCCGGCGAATATGCCTACATAGCCGATGGAAGCGTGGATATAGAATCGTATCTAAAATTGATAGAAGTCAACCCGGATCCGCTCAAAACCTTAGCGAAAGTAGATTCCGGACTCAGAATCATCAATATTCAAGACAAAGCCGCTCCTCAGATAGTTGGAGTATTCAATTCCAATTTTGCCAATGCATACAGTGTATTGTACAATGATTCAACCGTCTACCTCGCTGATCGTGCCAGCGGTCTCACAAAGATAGATGTCACGACACCGACGGCGCCGTCGCTGCTACTGGCCCAACCGGACACGCCTGCCAATTGCCAGCGTTTCTTTCTCTATATGGAAAGCAACACCAACGATAAAAATCTGTACGCCTATACACTGGATGCCAACGGTGCTGAGGAAGGGCTCCGGATTCTTAAATTCTCCAAAGCCGGAAGTGTGGCGGATTCCGAATACAGCAATATCCAGCTGCAAAGTTTCACAACTACTCCGGGAGAGGCCCAGGATGTTTTTGTTACGGAATTCAAGGAACAAGAATTAATAGACGGTCGGATTGATTTCCTTGCATATCATGTTTACGCTTTTGTTGCGGACGGCAGCAATGGTCTACTGGTTTACAACGTCGATAATAAAAACCTGGAAAATCGGGAGCCACTTAACACCGATACGCTGACCGGCGCAGGGCTGACCCAAGCCCAATCCATTGATTCGGATGACCCCTCCAACACCTTCCTTTTCATAGCAGACGGAACCAACGGAGTAAGATCGGTACGCATCTCAAAAAAAGACGAAATCACGGTCGAGGGAAAGACAACTACCAAAATCTATATCAGGATCCCCCCCGTCATTGAAAGCACGGTCGATACTCCGGGAGCCGCCAAGGACCTCGTTCATAAACTTAATAGAGAGGGGGAGAGCTACATCTATGTTGCTGATGGAAGCGGAGGACTTCAGATTATCTATTTCAAGGATCCGAAAGACATGAACATTATCGGCAGCATCGATACTCCCGGGGACGCCAAGGGAGTCGATATCTGGGAGAATTATGCCTACGTTGCAGACGGCGCTTATGGCCTGCAAATCATCGACATCCGTAAACCCGCAGAGCCATTTATCGTAGCCAATTTCCCCACCACAGACGCCACAGCGGTCTGGGTCAACAAGCCGTCGGACACCATCCTCAATCCGGATCAAAAAACCTATGCCTACATCGCCGACGGGAGCGGCGGCGTCCTGACCGTCGATGTTTCTCAGCCGGATTCCCCTCGGGCTGTGAGCGGCTGGTCCTATGACACCATTGGCAACGCCTCTGACATCGCCGTCAATGACCTCGGCACCCGCACCGTGGTCGCGGACGGAAAAGGAGGGCTTACTATTCTTTCCTTTACCGATACCCAACCCGGCAGCGGTTCCGGTAACAACGATACGGGCACAATAGACAACAGCTGCTTCATCAACACCATTTTTTAATGGTACTCCGCCCTCACGCTTCGCCCATGGACGAAGCGTGGGGTTCCTATTGGATCGAGAGCCATTCGGTCTTGCGGACAAGCAGCTATTCCGGCACCCGACCCACCAAAAGCGTCAATTTCAACCCGCCATGAAACAGCGGGTGCTTTGTATGGGGAAGCCCTATGCGACCGGGCAACTGTTGATTGGGTGATAACACGGCAAATCGCCAGCCATGGAAATCGGCTGCCAGTTTTTCCAGTATTTCCGCAATCAGCTTTTGGCTTTGCTTTCCCTCACCCAGCCGCCTGCCATAGGGAGGGTTCAGCACCACCAGCCCCTCTCGCGGTTCGAGGTCCGCTCCACCCAAAAGACATTCAGTTAGTTCAGAAGGTTCCCAGTCGAAAAAATCTTTTTGAAGTACCTGCACACTGCCGGCCAACGTCGTGTCGGAAAGGGAGTTTGCAACCGCCCGGACTGCCTCGGGATCCGTATCCGCGCTCCAAATCCCGGGCCGGTCATTGGAAACGAACTCCTTTTCGGCCTTCCGCCTGATATCCTGCCACCGTTGAGATCTGAAACACGGCCAATCCATAAAAGCAAACGACCGGAACCATCCCGCCGGTATCCTTCTGGAAATCATCGCTGCTTCATAAGCAAACGTGCCGGATCCGCACATGGGATCTATCAGCCGCTGTCGTCCGTCATATCCCGCCAGCATCAGAATCGCGGCACCAAGCGTCTCCCGCAGAGGGGCCCGGCCGCCATGCCGTTTGAGTCCCCGTTTATACAGCAAGGACCCGCTGCTGTCGATGGAGATCCGAAAGAAATCCTGCCGGCCCCGGACAAAAATTCCGGTTTCCCGACTTCGCGCCTCTGCCGGAGAAGCTACGGCCATCGGAGCGCCCATCCGCTCGTGAATGCTCTCGTGAAAGCATGCGGCAACGGCATCGGTATGATGCAACCGGCATTCTTGCGTACGAACGGTCACGTCGAGGAGAATGGAGGATGGGATATAGAGTTCCCACGGGATTTCATTGAGTTTCCGAGCAAGCTGACGGAAATTGGTGGCCTTTACCTGTCCCAGCCGCATCAGAATTCGATTCGCGGTGCGAAGATGCAGGTTCGCCCGGTATCCGTCATGCACTTTTCCGGTGAAACCGACACCACCTTCGACGGCTTCCGCGTCTTTAATCCCCAATATCGGCCCGCTGAGTTCCGCCAGGCAGAGACGCTCAACACCCGGGGAGGTTGCCGCGAAAAATTCATGGGAAGGGGCGATGATATGCCGTTTGATACGCTTTGATAAGATTCCGTAATCCAAATTCAACCATCATCCCTATCGCGGTATGACGATCCGACTCGCATTGCAGTCAGTCCCTGATTCGTTGGCGTGGAAACCGTACAACGAATCAGGGGGGGGCGCAATCCGATTCGGATCAGGTACCGCGCAGATCTTTCCGTAAGATTTTACCTACGTTGCTTTTGGGCAATTCATTTCTGAACTCAACCATTTTCGGAATCTTGTATCCAGTGAGATTTTCTTTGCAATATTTTCTTACTTCATCCTCCGTCAACCCACTGTCTTTTTTCACCACAAACAATTTAACCACTTCACCGCTTTTGGAATCCGGGACGCCAACCGCGGCGCATTCCAGAACCCCCGGATGTCCGGCAACCACTTCTTCCACTTCGTTGGGATAGACATTGAAGCCCGATACCAGAATCATATCCTTTTTGCGATCCACGATTTTGATATAACCTTTTTCCGTCATGAAACCCAAATCGCCTGTTTTCAGGTATCCGTCCCGTGTCATTACCTTGGCGGTCTCATCCGGTCGCTGCCAATATCCTTTCATGACCTGGGGGCCTTTAATCGAAATTTCACCGATTTCATTAAATGGAAGATCCTTTTCCGCATCATCCTTGATGCGGATTTCCGTTGACGGAATCGGCAACCCGATAAACCCGTTATAGTCCGATAAGGTCATGGGATTCATACAGGCCGCCGGAGAGGTTTCGGTCAGTCCATAGGCTTCGATCAACGGCGCGCCGGTTTGTGCTTTCCAGGCTTCCGCAACCGGCTTTTGGACCGCCATGGCACCACCCAATGAAATTTTCAGATTCGAGAAATCGACTTTTTTAAATTCTGGATTGTTCAACAAGGCGTTAAACAAGGTATTGACACCGGTAATCGCCGAAAATTTCCATTTTTTCAGCTCGTTGACAAAACCGGGAATATCCCGTGGATTGGTAATTAACACATTCAAGCCCCCCACCGAGGAAAAGGCCAGACAATTCGCGGTCAATGAAAAAATATGGTACAACGGCAACGGGGTAATGATGATTTCTTCCCCTTCCTTGATTTTGTTTTTCACCCATGCCTTGGCTTGCATCATATTCGCAAGAATGTTCCCATGGGAAAGGACCGCTCCTTTTGCGACCCCGGTCGTCCCCCCGGTATATTGCAGACAGGCAATATCTTCCCGCTTCGTCTTCACCGATTTCAGGGTCGAACGCGAGCCCTTCTTCAAAGCGTCCGTCAGCGTGATCGCCTGGGGGATATTCCAGGCCGGCACCATTTTCTTGACCTTTTTGATTACGAAGTTCACGATCATGGATTTCGGAAATTTCAACATATCACCAATTTTCGTGGTAATCACATGCTGGATCTTGGTTTTACCGATCACTTTTTCAAGAATATGCGCCGCGTTTTCAAAAATAATGATGGCTTTCGCCCCTGAATCCTTCATCTGGTGTTCCAGCTCACGGGCGGTATAGAGGGGATTGACATTCACCACGACGAGTCCGGCACGCAAAATCCCCATAAAAACAACTGGGTATTGAAGGATATTCGGCATCATGATCGCCACGCGATCGCCTTTTTTCAATTTCAAATCGGCCTGTAAATAGCAGGCAAAATGTTTGCTGTGATGATCCAATTCCCGGTACGTGATCGTCGTGCCCATATTATGAAATGAAGGTCGATGATGAAATTTCTGAAAAATCTCTTCCAACAGTTCCGCGATGGAGTTGTACTTGCGGTAATCCACTTCGGCAGGCACACCCGTCTCATATTCCTTATGCCATACTTTTTCCATAATCTGTCTCCTGTTGTTATCGGATCGGTTTTGTTGGGGATACGGTATTCGAGAGCGTTTCGGTTCCATGAATTGCCCCCATACCTACGGAAACGGTCGGACGACACATCAAAATTTATACAATTAATATCACAGAGGATAACATTGTACTGGGCAACGATTCGCGTTTACATCGAGCGACAATCGTTTGTCAAGATATATTTACCATGACCTGCGTCGGCAACACCGCATATTTACGGCTTTTCCCGCCTACCACGGATTGACATCACGAATGGTTTTCTGTATCAAGAACCATACGATTTTTAATGCATCACTATTCGGAGGATCATTATGGCAGGCATCAACAAGGCGATAATCATCGGTCGTTTGGGAAGAGATCCTGAAATCCGTTATACACAGGACGGCAAGGCGGTTGCGAACTTCAGCGTTGCAACATCGGAAACCTGGAAAGACAAAGCATCCGGAGAAAAGAAAGAGCGCACGGAATGGCATCGCATCGTCGCCTTCGACCGTCTGGGCGAAATTTGCGGCGAATACTTGTCAAAAGGGAAACAGGTGTATATTGAAGGTCGCCTGCAGACACGGTCATGGGAAAAAGACGGCGTGACCCGTTATACGACCGAAATCGTGGCCACGGACATGCAGATGATCGGCGGACGCGATGGTGGATCCCAAGGGGGAGCTGCATCCGAGAACGGTTCGGGAGAACACGGCCAGGGCAGCAGCTATCATCGTGATAACGCGTTCAAGTCCGGCCCCATGGGCTCGTCGTCGGCGCCGCCAGAGGATGATATCCCATTCTAGCCGGTTGGTTTTTGGTTTCATTCATTTTATTTGGTTGGTTTGATTTGTAACCAACGAAACCGGTTCAACCTACACCCCGACAATTCCTTCAATCTCCCTTAGCCGGTCAATGTGGTAGGCCGCGGAAAGGGCCGGATTCTTATAAGCGATCAACGGAATGCAGGCAGCCCGGGCTGCCTGCTCATCCAACTGGGAATCCCCCACATAAACGATTTCGCGCGAGGATATATGGAAATGGTCGAGAATCTTCAACAACGGGTCCGGGTGGGGTTTGGGATTCGGAACATCCCGGGCTGATACGACCAGATCAAAACAACCTTCCAGGCCATGCTCCTGGAGCACCCGGTCCATGGTATCGGAACGGTTGGTGGCGATGGCGGTTTTCCAGTGCGGCCGAAGTTTTTTCAGCAGCGGTTTCAGGTCCGGCTCGATCTCCATGTATGGAATCAGTGCGAAATAATTCATCTGTTTGCGATACGCTTCGGCGGCTCTTCGCAAATCCGGATCCGGAAACAGGTGATCGAGGGCTGCATCCACCGTATGCATATGCACGAAGGCGAACTGCTCCGGAGTTAACAGCGGCCGATCGAAATGGGTCAATATATTGTTATAATACATGTGATTCGATTTGACGGTATCGAACATGACACCGTCACAATCGAAGGCAATCACTTTGATCTCACTCATGTTCTATCTTCCGGAATCGAAAAAGTTGCCAATTTTCGATTCCTCACCACTGCATCCTTTTCTGAATCGATTTTCAGCTGTTATCATTGCGGAAGCGCCGCGAGGATTGAATGGCCTCTTTGGGGTCGTCCTTCGAGTCATTGATCTGGCCGAACACGCGTAAATCAAATGCCGAACGCTCCTCGCTGTCCGTAGTGATGGTAAGCGTGTCAAAATATCGACCCGCCTCTTTTTTCACATTTTCTACCGTCAATATGTATTCCACCGGTTTGGTGTTTTTTTCCTCTTTGATTTTCCAGCGAATGAATTCCCCCTTCTTGGCCTTGATATCCTTTATCTTGAAAGGGTGCTGTTTTTCCTGGATGATACGAATCTCAGTGATGATCGGTGTCCCCACTTTCCCATTCAATCTGACGACCGAAGTGGGTGAAATCGTCACAAACTTCTCCACCTGTCCGACAACCTCCAGTCGGAAGTTCGCCATATTAACATCGTTGGTCGTCACCAGGATGGATTTATGGAGTTCTTTGCCCCCCATGCCTTCCGTATTCACTTTAATGGTAATCTTTCCCTCGCCACCGGGAGGAATCTGCCGTGTAAAAGAAACGGCAGTACACCCTCAGCCGGGTTGTACTTTAAGGATATCAAGCTCAGCGGTCCCTTTGTTTTGCACAATAAAATCATGCAGAATCTCCTTACCTTCAAGAATGGAATCGAACTTATAGACCGGCTCCGAAAGCTGCGCTGCCGGCGATGGCCCTTCTTTTCCTTTTTCCTCCGCCATGGCCGCATTCCAGAACAATAACGGCAGGATGCATGCCAACAGCAACACGGGAACCCGCTTGTCTTTCATCATGAATAAGCCTCCTGATTTCAATTTGTTATCGAATCGACATTGTAATATCATCTTCGGTAAAGTCAAGGCGAAAATGGAGCCACAATGCTTATAGCATATACAACGGGTCCACATCCACCACGACTTTTACTTCACGGTTCCGGATAATCCCGGCGGCCTCACCGAAGATCAACCGACGGGCGAATCGGTGCAACGACCCGATGAGTGATCCCTTCAGTAAAATCTGCCAACGGTACTGGTTGGCAATTTTCGCCAGCGGCGCTTCGATCGGCCCCAACACCTCCAGGTGCCGGAGAAAATCGGGGTCGGTCGTTCGCAGGTCCCGGCAAATAGATCCAAGTTCTCCGGCCACCCGCGCGGCAATCTGCTTGTCTTTCCCGGAAATTCCCAGCTGGATCAATCGTGAAAAAGGTGGATAACGAAGCGCCTCACGAAAACGGATTTCATGTTCGTAAAACCGCTGATAATCTTGCAGTCTGGCGGCTTGGATGCTGAAGTGTTCCGGGTTATATGTTTGGAGGATCACCCGTCCGGGCTGGTCTCCACGCCCTGCGCGACCGGAAACCTGGGCCAACAGCTGAAACGTTTGCTCGCTGGAGCGGAAATCCGGAAAGTTCAAACTCAAATCCGCGCAGATGATCCCCACCAGCGTAATGTTCGGGAAATCGTGTCCCTTGGCCACCATCTGGGTGCCGATCAGTATATCGATACGCCGCTCCTTGAGATCTTTCAGAACAGCCAGCAATGCGCCTTTTCGACGGGTGGTATCATAGTCGAGGCGGGATACGGCGGCAGTGGGAAAAAGCGCACGGGCTGCCGCCTCGACTTTTTCCGTCCCGAGCCCCAGATCCTTGATACCCGGCAGGCCGCACGCACGGCAGTTGCAGACCGCTGCCTGGGAATACCCGCAAAAATGACAGCGATAGGCATTGGACTGTTTATGGAGCGTCAGCGTGATATCACAGTTTTTGCAACGCAAGCTCTCGCCGCAGGCAGAGCAGACCGGAAAATTGGCATAACCCCGACGGTTCAGAAAAAGCAGGACCTGCTCACCCCGCGCCAGGGTCTCCGTCATCGCCGTCAGGAGTTCCTGCGAAATATAGCGGCGTACCCCCCGCTGGTCCCGGAGCGAACAAAGATTCACTAGGGAAACTTCCGGCAGCGCCTGTCGATTGATGCGCCGGGTCAACCGCACCTCGTCGTATTTCCCCTCTTCGACATTGAATGTCGTTTGAAGCGACGGCGTGGCCGATCCCAAACAGGCGATCCCGCCCTCCAACATGGCCCGGACAACGGCCAGATCGCGCGCATGATATCGCATGCCGCCTTCCTGTTGTTTGTAGGATCCGTCGTGTTCTTCATCGACAATAACGATACCGATGTTCCGAAGCGGTGCAAAAACAGCCGACCGCGCCCCGATGACGATTTTGACAAGCCCTTCCTGAATGCGCGTCCATTGATCGTAGCGCTGACCGGTTGAGAGACCGCTGTGGAGAATGGCCACACATTCACCAAAGCGGGCTCGAAAACGACGACCGGTCTGTGAAATCAGTGCAATTTCAGGCACCAACACCAAAACGGTATATCCCATCCGAATCATTTCGGCGGCAAGCCGCATGTAAACTTCGGTTTTCCCGCTGCCGGTGACGCCGGATAGCAGAAACGTTCTAAAGCCCTTTCCCATTTCCTGTAAAATTTGATCCACGGCGGCTGCCTGTTCCGCATTCAGGACCGGCGCGTCATCCGGGTCGATTTCCTCACCGAATGGGTCTCGATAGACCCGTCGCTCCGTGGCGGTCACATATCCGTTGGTCTGCAAATAATTCAGCAACCCGACGGTGCCCGGCAGAGATGCGGTTAACCGGGCCACGGATATTTCTCCCTCAGCCGCAATCATATCGAGAATCTTTCGGCGCCGCTTGAAAAACCGGTCTTTCGGAACATCCATGTGCGCCACCGATAACATTTTTTCAGAGCGAGACTGGGTTCGTCGCCCCCGAAGTCGACTTTCCTTTCGGATGAGTCCTTCCGCCTCCATACGGTTGATCAGGGCATGGGGAATTTTTTTTCCCAAACGTCGGGATAAAAGGGTTTGGGAACAAGTATCGGACTTCAGTCCTTCAATGATGGCTTGCTGTAAAGGCGTCAGGGTTTGATCCTGAAGCGCCAGTCTGCCCTTTTCCGTTCCCGTCAGCCTGGCGCCGTCAAACAGCGTCAGGCCGTTGGGAAGAGCCGATTTGATCACCTCCCCCAACGGATACAGATAGTAATTGGCCGCCCATCGAAAAAACGGAATCATGGTGGGCGGAAACAAGGGGACATCATCCAGGATGTCAATGATCTTTTTTGTTTGATAATGATCCTGGGCCTGCCCCGGACCCAGGATATATCCCGTTATGCGACGGCGGCCGAAGGGAACCAGGATACGTTTGCCGACAGCCGCACCGTCTGAATACATGGCGGCGCTCATTCGATACGTAAACGTCTGATGAACCGGAAGGGCGACGGCGGCCTCGATGCAAATCTCCGTCTCATCGGTAACGCTCATGCCCTCAGGGGAGATGGGTGGGACTTCGTTTTCACTCATACCGGTAACCGCCTACAAAATCGGAGCCAACAGGCGCGCAAAACGCACCAGGAATCGGAACCAATACGGGCGTTTTTCCAGATCGACCATGGCCACGCGGCGACTATCGGCAAAATCATCTTCCAACATTTTTTCCACTTCCTTGGCGAATCCGTCGTCATGAAACAACATGGTGATTTCAAAATTCAGTCGAAAGGATCGGTTGTCGAAATTGGCCGTTCCAACGGCCGCCAAGTGATCATCCACCAGGAAAACTTTTTGATGCAGAAAACCTTTCTGGTAACGGTAAATCTTGATCCCCAACGGAAGCGTCTTCTCATAATACGAAAAAGAAGCCATGTATACCATGCGGTGGTCTGGTTTTTGCGGCAACAGAATCCGAACTTCAACCCCTCGCATGGCAGCGAGCTGCAGGGCGCTTATGACCGGCGGATCCGGGACGAAATACGGACTTGCGATCCATACCCGACGACGCGCCGAGTTGAATGCATGAATGAACATCAAACCGCAGGTATCCAGCTTGTCCGCAGGACCGGTGGCGAACACCAGGGCGCGCATGTTGCCGTTGGCCGCCATGGCAGGCTCCCAAACGAGTTCCGGTACTGTTCCGGTAGCCCAATACCAGTCTTCCAAAAAGCAGCACTGAACCCCTTGGACCGCCGGGCCGTCGATACAAACATGGGTGTCACGCCAGTGACCGTGATGCGGATTCAACCCCAAGTATTCATCCCCCACGTTGTGACCGCCGATAAAAGCCGTACGCCCGTCGACCACTACGATCTTGCGGTGATTGCGAAAATTGATCTGGAACCGATTGGCTTTTCCTTTGGTGGTCTGAAACGAACTGAGTCGGACACCGGCTTTTCTCAATTCATCCAGATACCGTCCGGGTAAGCTGTGACATCCGATTTCATCGTATAGGAAATAAACGGCTACGCCCGCCGCGGCTTTCTTCATCAGCGCCGCCTGGAATCGTCGACCTAGGGTATCGTCATTTACAAGGTAAAACTGGACAAGGACATACTTCACGGCCGCCTCGATGCGCTCAAAAATCTGATCGAACGTGTCGGCGCCGTTGATCAGAAGACGAGCACTGTTTCCGCATGTCATGGGCATGTCCGCCAGTTGGGCAAGAACCTGCTCATCGCTGTTTCGAATATCATCGATGATTTCCTGCTCCCGGGACGCTTGCCGCAGTTTTTCGATCACCGCTCGGATTTCCAGCTCACGGGAAGAGCGCAGTTTGATATACCCGCGAAATTTGGACCGTCCAAAAATCCAATACAGCGGTACCGACAAATAAGGGAAGGTAATGAGGGAGATCGCCCAGGCGATGGCGCCCTGCGCGGTTCTGTCCTTCATGATGGCATCAATGGATGAAAGCACGCCGATCAGCTCAATCAAGCCGATAATGACGACAATAACGATCTCATAATGATCCGGCACCCACATCCGTTCGCTTCTCCGATTCGGTTGCGATCCTCATCCGCCGACTGATTTCATGCGCACTCACTCTTCTTGATGTATAGTATATCAAAATCACATTATGTCGATAAAATTATTATTGCAAAAAATAAAATTCATGTTATTTTATCTGGTCTTTTGACGACCGTGATCTCTTCATCAAGAGCAAACGGCCGAGCGGCAGAAGCGGATTCGAAGATGCCCGTGCGTCTTTTGGGGAGATGCATCCGGAATCCAGGGGTAAACCTCGACACAGGATTTTTTATGCGACTGAAAGGGAATACTGGGAGTGGAAAGAGAAGATATCTTGCACGTGGAAGGCCGGTTGGGTGAACTGATCATTGGCAACCGTATCCCGAAGGACTACTTTGTCACCAAGGGTACGGGACAAAGCGATCTCACCGTTCATGCGGGTTCCTACCATTTAGCCCTCAAGGCGGCAGGGGTCGAGATGTGCAACATCATGACGTATTCCTCCATCCTGCCGGGTATCGCCAACGAAATCAAAAGACCGGATCGTCTCGTACATGGTTCCGTCATGGAATCCATTTTCGCCGTCTGCACAGTGGACAAAGGGGAACGAGCAACCGCCGGTATTATTTACGGTTGGCTGTATGACAACAAAACACACCGGAAATATGGGGGGCTCGTTTGCGAGCTTTACGGTGATCATTCGGTTCAGGAAATCGAGCATCGACTGCACGCCAGTCTTGAGGAATTGTACACCAACGGGTACTCGGATGATTTCGACCTCAAGGACCGACGCGTTATCACCGAGAGCTTCGTCCCGGAAAAAAATTTCGGTACGGCGCTCGTGGCTCTTTGCTTTGTCAATTATCATTACCCTATTCTACGGGTAAACCTGAGCGCCTGACTGCCGATAATATGGAAATTGGCCGGTTACCGCTTGACATTTGTAAAATCTTGTTTTTATTTTGATAGACCGAACTGTTGGTGGACAACAGACGAAACAGGCTCCGTGGGGCAATCAGCGGCCGACGACCCGGCGCCTGCCGCATACCATTTCCAAGTCTACGTAGGAGGGTATCATGATCAAAGGGGCATTCACGGCGTTGATCACACCGTTCAATGAACAGGACGTTGATTACGACGGCCTTAAAAAGCTGACGGATTTTCAAATCGCAAACGGGATCTCCGGTATTCTGGCTGTCGGCACCACCGGCGAAAGCCCGACGCTATCCTGGGAAGAACACCACCACGTGATCGAACACGTGGCAACCGCTTGCGCCCATAAATGTTTTTGCATTGCCGGCACCGGCAGCAACAACACCGCCGAAGCGCTATCGGCCGCCCGACATGCCGCCGCGGCCGGCGTGGACGCCATATTGATGGTGGATCCTTATTACAACGGGCCCAGCTCTCTTGAAATCCGCAAGGAATACATCGAGCCGGTCGCACGGGAAATGCCGGACCTGCCGATCATTCCCTATGTCATACCGGGTCGAACCGGAGCCCAGATGTTACCCGAAGATCTGGCCCTGCTCGCCGCCGATTTTCCCAACGTCAGAACCGTGAAGGAAGCCACCGGGGACCTGGAAAATATGAAACGCACCCGCGCCTGTTGTGGAAAAAACTACGCCATTCTTTCCGGGGATGACGCGCTAACGTTTGAAATGATGACGAATTCGGATATTCACGCGGAAGGCGTGATTTCCGTCATTTCCAACATCGCACCCAGAGCCGTTGTGGAAATGGTCGCCTTGTTGCGGAGCGGTAAAACCGCCGAGGCCTTACAGCTGAAAACAACCCTCGACCCATTGTTCCAGCTGGTGACCGTGAAAACAAAGGAGCAGACACCCTTCGGCGATGTTGTCTGCCGGGCCAGAAATCCCCTTGCCATCAAAACGCTGATGGCCGCGTTGGGTCTGCCGGCTGGAGGATGTCGGCGCCCCTTAGGAAAAATGACCCGGAACGGCCTTGAAACCGTTTTCCAGACCTGTCGCGAGGTCTGGGAAAAAAACCCGGAAATCTTCGCACCTGCGGCGGATTTTTTTCACATCGACATGGCGGCCCGTATGAACGACCGCAAATACTGGGAAGGATTATATTACAGGGAATATTAGGCGCCATCGGCAAATGGTTCCCAAGCTAGCGCTTGGGAACCACCGAAGCATATACTTGCCGCGTTTATTTTTCCGCGTTTATTTTTCCACTTTCTGATTCTTTCAGTTTAAAATCGCCGATCTTAAACAGCACCCACAACATCCATTTACATCCGAACTCCAGCAGTACTTTTTCATCTGTCCGCATTTTTTCCACCAAATCCGGATCCACTTCATACCGCTTCAGGAAAGAGGTTTCAAAAACGAAGCGTTTGAACTGATCGATATCGTAGCAGGTGGTGAAAAACATCTGCTTGGTTTTTTCCGTGATCTTGATGTTGGGCGGGAAGGAACGTTTCCGCACCACCAGATCGGTCCAACCGGCGTTTATATCGTCATGTATATCAACACCCTGGTCAATACGCCATTGGGTCACGTCCCATTCTTTTTCTTCCTCGAAGCCCTTGCAATGGGGCTCGTCTACAAAAAAATAAAACGCGTCGTCATCAGCGCCTTCCTTGTGACTCAAGGAAGCGACACCCAACGGATAATACCGGCAGGTGGTCGGTCGATCCTGATAGACCATGCATCCATCGTCTTTCACAAATGGACAGGACGACAGTTCATCATCCAACAGTTTCAGCGTAACCACCGGCAGGTCCGTTTTTTCAAAAAGCTGGGGAACCGTATACACGGCCAGAAATTCCGTCGAGGTCATGCCCAGACGATTCTTTAACCGGATGATATCATAGGGGGTCAGGACAATGTTGATCCCACGGCAACATTTGGTGAAACAGGAAACATCCTTGTGACATTTAAAGCGAAAGCGACTCTTTTTTCCCAGCCGGATGGGTTCGATGACGGCTTTTGGTTCATTTGGTTCCATGAATCCTACATCCCTTCCATAATTAAAATTGTCCGGGCATTGTTACCCGAGCTTGTCGCCAAAGTCAAGGGAACCTCTCTGTGCGCTTGCCTACGGGAAGAAAAATTCACAACCGATCCCTATTTTGACACGAAGGGGGAATCCATGGTAGAAAAAATCTCGGACAGTAACCAAACTGGATGTTTCAGTTTCATATCAAATCCATGCCCTTCATTCACACCATCATAACCCTATTGACCCCTCGCGTACAATCGTTGAGGGCCAAAGGGCGGCAAGTGAAAACGACAAGCCGGTTCAATCCCCTGATCCTACTCGGGCTCATCGGCCTGCTGTTTTGGGGGGCGATCTTTGCCGTCTCGTTGCGGGTTCTGACCTATTTCAAATCCATTGAATCCCTTGGCGATATTTTGGCGTTCAAGCTGTTATCCATGATGCTGGTCACACTTTTCTCGTTACTGGTCTTCAGCAGCATCCTGACGGCGCTTTCCAAATTGTATCTGTCGCGGGACCTTCCCCTGGTCCATTCCCTGCCGGTACCCAGTTATGGGATTTATATCGCACGCTTTGTTGAAATCACCATCGACAGCTCCTGGATGGTCATCATTTACACCCTGCCGGTTTTTATCACCTACGGCATCGTATTCAAAGCTGAAGTGCAGTACTACGGCGGCACCTTCCTGGTACTGGCGCTGCTTTCTTTTCTGTCATCATCCCTCAGCGCCATTCTGATCATGCTGGCAGCCCTGATGGTTCCGGCCGGGCGCATGCGAGCTATCTTCGTTTTCCTCGGCCTGCTGCTGTTCTTGGTTCTTTTTATCGCCTTTCGCATGCTGCGGCCGGAACGGCTCGTGGACCCGGAAATTTTCAGCACCACGCTTCAATATCTTTCCGCCTTGAAAACGCCGGATTCTCCATTTTACCCGACTACCTGGGCGTTTGACGGTCTCAAAGCCGCCCTGCTGGGCCGGACGGCTCAAACCTGTTTTCATGTCACACTGCTCTTTTCTGCGACAGCCTTCCTGGCCTCCCTGTCGGTGCTGACCGCCAAGGCAATTTATTTCAAAGGCCTCTCGCGGGCCGACAGCGTCAGCCGTCGCCGCCGCCCGAATAATTTTTCCGGTTCTCGCCGGATTCATCTATTGTCCGGGCCTGTCCGGGCCTTCACCATCAAGGAAATCAAAACCTTTTTTCGGGATCAAACCCAATGGTCCCAGATTTTTCTCATTGCCGGCCTCGTAGCGGTCTATACGTATAACTTCTCCGTGCTTCCGCTGGATCGAGCACCCATCAAAACCGTTTACCTGCAGAACCTGTTGGCTTTTCTCAACATGGGCCTGGCGGCTTTCGTACTCACGGCCATCACCGCCCGTTTCGCCTTCCCGGCGGTCAGTCAGGAAAAAGACGCCGTCTGGCTGGTGCAGGCCGCCCCGATTTCCAAAAAAAGTTTCCTCTGGATCAAATACCTCATCTACCTTTTCCCCCTGCTCCTGCTCACAGAGACCTTGATCATCGCCACCAACCTGCTCCTTCAGGTGACCCCTTTCATGATGTGGCTTTCCGTGATCACGATTTTCTGCGTCACGCCCGGCGTGACGGCCCTGGGGATCGGCCTGGGCGCCGCCTATCCGGATTTCAAAGCGGAAAACCCGGTCCAAACCGTAACCGGATACGGCGGTTTCCTGTTCATGCTGGTGTCCGGAATTTACATCGCGGTCGTCATCCTGCTGGAAGCCGGACCGGTCTATCGCATCTTCATGGCCGGTATAGCGGGAAGAACCCTGACGTCATTGGATTGGATCTGGGGCGGGATCTCTTTTGGAGCGGCGGCTGCCGTCAGCATCGTCATGGTGCTGGTTCCCATGCGATACGGGGTGAAACAATTGAATACATCCTGAGTAGTATGCAGATTTCCAACCAACGACGTTGCTACGATTCACGGCAGGGCAAGGTAAAAGTTCGCTTGTATAAAACAAGCCCCTGGGAGAAATCCTCCCAGGGGCTTGTAGCGTAGCAGAATGGGGCAGTGGATGCGTCCTAACTAGAAGGAGATTTCCAGTTTGTGGTAAATTTTGCAGCCGTCCTGCAAGTCAATTTTGTTCACGCCCTTTACATCCGCCATGGCGTCTCCGGCGAACAGCCAGCCGAAGTTAAATGCGTAATTCAAGTTGGGGGTGATGTCCCAAGAGGCCTTGAAATCAAGTTCCTGGCCATAGTCAGCGCCTTGCCAGGGCCGGCCGGTTCTCGGGTTGAAATCATATTCCGCCGCTCTGGCTGCGCCGCCCAGCACGGATAATTTGAGGTTCTCCTTTGGTGCATAGGATATGCCCAGCCACCAGATATGCACACCGCCGTAAGCCGGCATGGTTGCATCGGTCACGGTGCCCGCGTCGTTGGAACAATAGTTGTTCAGAATGGCCGTACCGGACGTATCGGTCAGATACACAAATTTATCCCAGTCCTGACCCAACCCGCCGTAAGCAAAGTTGGCGAAGGTGAATTTTCTGTCCCTTCCGGCAAGCCTTCTGGCGTCCTGGCCCTGCACATGCCCATAACCGGTTTCCCAGCCGAATGCCCCATGATGGCCGTTCAGTTCGGCACCGAAGGTGAAGGCGCCGATTTCCATGTCGTTGCCGGCAACGGCGGCGGTGCGTTCGTCATTGTATCGGCCGAACTCGTAGGCGAACTCCAGCATGAAGCCGATGGGACCGAATTTGCCGTCAAAATAGGGAACGGCGGCATAGTACGCCTGCTCGCCCGCTTCGTTGTTATTGTTCCGGACATGGGCGGTCAACAAACCGGTGGAGAACTTCTCTGCTTTGTAATTGCCCACCAGATAGTACACATCCGAGTCGGCATCGGATCTTGCAGCTCCGAAATCTCTCTCAGCACCCTTCTGGATGATACCAAGCAAAGCGACCTTGTCTCCGATGGGCAGGGTGTACTTAATGCGGTTGAAGTCGCCGGCGTAATCGCCGAACGGAAGGGCCCAGGCGCCGCCGAGCATACGACCCACGTCAAATTTACCGATGGGGGAGATGTAGGTCATAAAGGCGCGGTTGACGAAAAACGTGTTATAGTCGCCCACGGTGCTGTAGGCGCCCAGGTTTTCCGTTCCCCAGGTGTTGTCGAAAGCGGTCCAGCGAACACTCAGCTTCAGATTGTCCGCAACGGTGAGCACATGGTCCATCCGCAGACGGTGATCGTATTTGGCGTCCGTGTATTTGTTCTGGTCGTCGAATGATGGATTCTTGTAACTGAAACCGCGAACCCTATACCCTCCTTTGGTTTCGATTTCCAGCGCCATGACTGGAACGGATAGGGCTGCGACAAGGCATAACGCCAGCGCGATTGAAATGTATCTCTTCATTAGTTTCCCTCCAGAATTTATATGGTCAGTTGTCGATTGATTGTAAACGTGTGCATGAACCGGACTTCGAGCCCCATTGTCTGACAGGCATCCCCCCTTTCATAATTGAAGGCCGCCTGACCCTCTTAAAAAGCAGAGTTTGCAGCGATTGTTGCGGTCATTTTGTCGGTTTCAGTATATATGCAAAGCGGTTATGAGTGAATACTAGCTAACAAACACCGCCATATTCCTACATGCGCCTGCGATTGTCAAGCGATTTGTGAGTTATTTCCCGTTTTTATTTTTTCAAAGATCCGAGCGCATAAGTAATGACGGCGCTTTTTCCGCCTGTGATCAAGGAGTTCCGTTCGCTCACCACCGCGGCGAGTAGTTCCGTTGCGCCGTCGCCATCTAAATCAGCAATATAAAAATCACTGATATAATTTGATATTTTTGCCGTACTTCCCGTTGCGGACAGACCCAGACCATCCCAGGCCAGAATTTCGAACCGACTGCTGCCATAACTACGGTAGCGCTCCAAAAAACGCCCGGTCAGGGATTCATTTTTCACCACTAGCACTTCGTTCCTGCCGTTCTGATCCGCATCCACTGTCATGATCCGCTGGGAAAGATAGAAACGCTCCTTTTCATCATCTCTTTCGATACCGCTAGTTGAATAATCGATAAAACGCTCACTGCCGCCATATTTTTCTTCGCTCTTCCATTCCAGTTCGCCGGTAGCGAGAAACAAGCGCAGTCTGTCCTGCCGATCCAGAAACGCCACTATCTCCCGGCCGTCGTTCATGATATCGCCCGTGGTAAGACCTAGCAAAGTCGCATCCGGGGGAAGATTCCATTTTTTCCCTACCTGGTAGCCGCCCTCCTTCCAGGTCATCTCATAAATTCCCGGCAAAAAGGGTTCCCGGAGACTTTTTTTCTGTCCAACCAGAAGCGGTTTTTGAGCGGGTCGGAGAAGGATGCGATAAAACCAGGCCGGATCATTGGGAACAGGGGTGAGCGATGTGCCATCCCATTCCAATACCAGGGACTCCATTCTGTCGGCGGCGGTATTGATGGCCGTGACAAATACTTCCGCCCGACCATTCCCGTTGATATCGGCGATATCGACGCATAAAAATGTCACCTCCCCCTCCGCTTTCCGGGACGTGATTTCCACCAGCCGGCGGTTTTCCATCCGAAATACCTGCAGGGTCTTGGCGGTGATGAACACGACCTCCGCTTTCCCGTCGGCATTTACATCGCCGGCCGAAATACCCGAAATTTCCAGATCGAAATTCTGACTTTTCCAGAAGGTCCGGTTGTCCCCGGCGGCGACCGGTGAAGGCGTTACCACCGGCGGCGGCGACAAAGAATAGGGCGCCGCCACTTCCCGGGCAATCCCGTGAACAGCCGGAATCAATCCGTCCATGGAGGACGCCTGTCGTGAAAAAACGATCGGTCCCCGGTCGTCCGCCACCCCCAATACCTTGGCATCGAGGCTGATACTGTTTCCGAAAACGGTCAGGCTGCCATACAATACATGGTCGGCGCCCAGTCGCCCCCCGATCCTCCGGGCAACACCATCCTCATTGACGCCGCTGCGACCTTCCGTATCATCCGCCGGTAGTTTGAGCGCCATCAGCCCCTTTTCAGCGGCCAATTGCGCGACGAACATATCGACGACCCCGTCCCGAAGATAGGAAAGATCGCGGTCGGCATTTATTGTAAAAGGCAGAACGGCCAATTTGACGCTGGCCTGCTCCCCGGCGATACAAGGTGAGCTGACCAGCAGCGTCCCCAACAGACTGAAAAAAAGCAAGCGCTTCAGCATAATCGTCTCGGTGATTGGTTGATGGTTCGTGGTTGATTGTTGTGGGATACGTTGCCGCACCCAAATCATGACATTGTGACGCCATGCCGTTGCAACCCACAACGGAAATCCGTCCGTTTGTCTCTTCACGCTTTCCGCTTCAGGCCATCAGCCATCCAGCTTCCGCTGCAGCAGTTGATTGACAATTGCCGGATTGGCTTTGCCACGGGTTTCCTTCATCACCTGGCCCACAAAAAAACCGATTAATTTCTTCTTGCCGCCGCGATATGCGTCGACTTCCGCTACGGAAGCCGCCAGAACACCGTCGATCACGCTTTCAATGGCGGCGCTGTCGGTTACCTGCACCAATCCTTTTGCTTCAACGATAGATGCGGCGGGCTGTCCGGTGTTGGCCATCTCTTCGAAAACGGTTTTTGCGATTTTACCGCTGATCACGCCTTCGTCGATCAGCTTGAGCAGGCCGGCCAGGTTCGTACTTGTGATGGGGGCCTCTTGGATAGTCTTTCCCTGAGCGTTCAACCAGGCCAGCAATTCTCCCATCACCCAATTGGCGACAATCTTCGGCTTGTCATAGTCTTTCAGACATGCCTCAAAATAGTCGGCCAATTCACGCGCGGCGGTGAGCACTTCGGCGTCATAAACCGGCAATCCATATTCCTTGATGAAACGCGCTTGTTTGTCATCCGGCAGTTCCGGCAGCCTCTTTTCAACCGCTGCTATCCAGTCCTCGTCAATCACCAGCGGCAACAGATCCGGATCCGGAAAATACCGATAATCATGGGCATCTTCCTTACCGCGCATGGAAAATGTCTGATTTTTTTCCGGACTCCACAAGCGGGTTTCCTGGACCACCTCCCCGCCGTCTTCCAGGAGGGCCTGCTGACGACGGATTTCATAATGCAGCGCCTTTTCGACATGTTTGAATGAATTCAAATTCTTCAACTCCGTTCGAGTACCGAACGCATCTACTCCCCGGGGACGCAACGACACGTTGGCGTCGCAGCGGAAACTGCCCTCTTCCATATTGCCATCGCAGACACCGATATATCGCAAAATGGAATGCAGCTTTCTCAGATACGCGCCCGCTTCTTCCGGAGAACGCATATCCGGCTCGCTCACGATTTCCATCAGCGGCACGCCGGTACGGTTAAAATCCACCAGACTGACCGGCCGGCCCGGATCATGATTCAGTTTGCCGGCATCCTCTTCCATGTGGATACGGGTAATACCGATTGTTTTTCCGTTTCCGGCGACATCGATTTCGATGTGACCGTGCTCGGCGATGGGAAGTTCATACTGGGAAATCTGATATCCTTTGGGCAGATCCGGATAGAAATAGTTCTTGCGGGCAAAACGGCTCCTACGTGATATCCGGCATCCGGTGGCGACCGCCATCATCAGGGTGAATTCCACGACTTGTTTGTTCAATACCGGCAAAACACCGGGCATCCCCAAACAAACCGGACAAACATGCGTATTCGGAGCCGCACCGAAGGCAGTGGAACAACCGCAAAAAATCTTGGTATTGGTCTTGAGTTGGGCGTGTACTTCCAGCCCGATGACAGGTTCGAAATCCATGCTAAGCCCTATCGGTAGTCACAATGTAATCAATTTTAAAAACAACATCTTATATTGAAAATCATCCCCCTTGGCGCTAACCGGATCATTGGAAATGAGGAGTTAATGGTGAACGATAAACCACCATTAGTCAAGCGATTTTCGGCGTTTCCCGGCAACGGGTCAATTCGGTAAAAAGCTGCCCGAAATGAAAACATCCGTGCAATACGTGACATCCGCGGTTGAACAATTACCGCAGGTGACGCAGATACACGGGCAGGATTGTTTCATTATACGAAATAATCTTTTCATTTCACAGTGGATATGGTACCTATTCGCCATCCTTGACAATTTTGGCGTTCGATTGCATTGACATACCGGGCATGATGAACAAACAATCCGCAAACCACTCCCCGTTATAGGGCTGACCAGTGCGTGCACTTGACACCATAGACATTATTAATAAAGATATTTCAGCCCATTAAAACTTTTCTTTCCGCGCGGGGATCGGGTTGACAATGGAGTTGCGGAACGCTCGTTCCCACGTAAGCCAGAGAGCGGAGCTATATTCCATGGCCTCCGCCTGTCACGCAGAAACAGGAGCGATCCGGTCTCTTGAAGGAAGAAGGAAATGGCGCAATCCAAGGTTCACCCGACTCATCATTTCGAATCCTGGCAAGTCTGGCCGGGATCGTATCGGAATCCACCCGCCGACGGCAAATTCCCGTTTCCCGGCAATCGGACAGTTTCCATCACAACGGAAACCCCCATCGCCTCCATGGGCTCCTGTTTTGCACGCGAAATCCGAAAAGCACTTCTTGCGGCAGGGTATCATTACATAACCGAAGAAAGTCACCACCCGGCAGCAGTTCACGCCAGCGCCGCCTGGGAACGGCTTTACAATACGCATTCCATGCTGCAGATTTTTCAGTATACCTTCGAAAAGTGGCGTCCGCAATTACGCTGGTGGCGCTGCCCCCAATCCGGCCAAATCCAAGATCCCTATCGTCGGGTCATTCTATACGACACCCTTGAAAACGCGGAAGCGGATTTTGCACGGCATATCATCCATTCTCGACGTGCCCTGACGACGGCAAAGGTGTTGATCCTGACTCTCGGACTGACCGAGATCTGGCAAGATCAAATCGACGGCACCGTGATCTGCCTTCCTTCCGGTCCTTACGTCCAGGAGGAAGGAGACATGAGTCGTTATCGTTTTCGGGTCAGCCGTTATTCGGAGATATTGGAAAACCTCGAAGGAATTCATCAAATCATGGCCCGGGAAAATCCAAAATGCCGTCTGATGATCACGGTATCCCCGGTTCATCTCTGGGCAACCTTCCGCAAAGACACTGACGTGATCAGCGCCAGCTGCAATTCCAAATCGACCCTGCGCGCTGCGGCCGATGAGTTCGCCGACCGCCACGACAATGTCACTTATTTCCCCGCATTTGAAATGGCGACTATCTACACCACCCTATTGGGGAGGACCTATTTTGAGGAAGGAAAAGAAAATTTTCATGTAAACCGGGAAACCGTAGGCTTCATCATGAATCACTTTTTCAAATTTTACTGCGAAACGGGCAACGGATGAACAGAGGAATTCATTATAACGCACAGAGATGACGGGTCCAACAAAAATGAAGGTTCCGGAGTTTCGATCGACCACCCTCACCAAAGACCAACTGGAAACAGCCGTTCAGCAGGCCAGGCGATATCCCCATAAGCACATCCACCAGGGCGAGCTGATTTTCGCTCCGGAGGTGTTTCAGACACCGGGGCGCGAAACCAATGTGTTGATCAGCCGTTTCGCCATTCTGGATTGCACCGGCTCCATTCATGTGGGACCCTGGTGCAACATTTCCGCCCGCTGTCGAATTTATACCCATGACCATTTCCATGTCGGCAGAAACCCATTGCTGTTGTTGGAGGAGGAATACGGCGTTATCTGGCGTGACAAACATATCGGCGCCGATGTATGGATTCATGACGGCGCCATCATTCTCCACCAGGTAACCCATATTCCCGACGGTGTCGTTGTCGGAGCGGGGGCAGTATTAACCAAAAATCCGGGAGCTTATGAAATTTGGGCCGGTAATCCGGCAACCAAGGTCGGACAGCGCGAACCCATGGAAGAACCGGAAATTCGACAATTCATGCAAAACAGTCAATTCCCATTCATCAAGGGGAACAAACAATATGTCGACTGAGGCGACCTTTAACATTCTGATGTACTCTCACGACACCTACGGGCTCGGCCATATCCGCCGAACCATGGCGATTGCCGATCATTTGCGCGGTCCAAATGTCAACATTCTGATTCTGACCGGCTCTCCCATCGCCGGCCGCTTCGCCTTTCCGGATCGGGTGGATTTTGTGCGCATCCCCGGAATGATCAAAAAAACCAACGATGAGTACCTGCCTCTGGCCATCAAAATCGATGCAAAGCAGGCTCTCGACATTCGCACCAACATCATCACCGCAACGGCCCAGACGTTCCGTCCGCATTTGTTCATCGTCGATAAGGAACCGCTTGGACTGAAACGTGAAATTCTACCCACTCTCGAATGGATGCGGGAATACTTGCCCGGCAGCCGCACCATTCTCGGCCTGCGCGACATTATGGACGACGCCGCCACCGTCCGGCATGACTGGGAAAAAAAAGATATTTATCGCATCCTCGATTCCCTCTACGACGAAATCTGGGTTTACGGTCTGCAGCACTACTATGATCCCATCACGGAATATGCCATCCCGGATTCGATCAGAAAAAAAATCCATTTTACCGGTTACATTCCCCGGCGCAAGGCCGACCCAGCCAGCGTGCTGAAAATCAAAAAAGAACACCAGATCCGGCCGGCGGACAAACTCATCGTCGTCACCACCGGCGGGGGCGGAGATGGCTACACGCTCATGGACGCCTACCTTTCCATGATTGAGACCGAAGCCATCCCCGCCACCATCAAAAGTATCCTGGTAACCGGTCCGTTCATGCCCAAACGACAACGCAAATGCATCGACCAACGCGCCCGGCGTTACGGTATTCAATCCCACCGGTTTTACCGCAGCATGGTCGACCTCATGGCGGCCGCTGACCTGGTCGTCAGTATGGGCGGCTACAACACCTCCTGCGAAATTTTATCCCAGGCGGCCGTCTCCCTGCTGATCCCCCGGGAGGAACCCCGCAAGGAACAACTGATCCGTGCCCAGGTATTTCAGCATCACAACCTGGTGGACTACATTCCCTGGGGATCAATCACACCGACCGCCTTAAAACAAAAGGTCATGACTCTTCTCGAACATCCGGACACGATCCGCAAGGCGATTTCACAATTCGACATGACCGGTTTCCATGTCATGCGCCGGCGTTTGGCGATCTTTCGAAATGGAAAGAGATAATTTGCAACAAAACCGTTCCGACGCTCCGGTCCTCGGGTTGATTCTGAAAGGTTACCCGCGGATTTCCGAAACCTTTATTTCCAATGAAATTCTCGGTCTGGAACGGCTTGGTTTTCGAATTCACATTTTCTCCATGCGCAAACCCCGGGAACATTTCAGCCACAACAGTGTCCATCACATTCGCGCCCGGGCGGATTATCTGCCGGAAACCCTGACAGCCGCCCCCCTGTCATTCTTCACCGAAAATGCAATTCTAGCGGTCCAAAAACCAAAATGCTATGCGGCCGCGCTTCGATTGGCCTTCCGGCGCTATCGTCGGACCCGCAAAAGCGCCACATGGAAACACCTCCTGCAGGCCGGATATCTGGTGAAACATTTCCTGCCGGGCACCGGTGTTTCCCATCTGCATGCGCATTTCGCTCATTCGCCCACTTCCGTAGCCATGTTCGCCTCCCTGCTGAGCGGGCTTCCCTTCAGTTTTACCGCCCATGCAAAGGACATCTATACATCGGATCCGGATCAATTGCGGGAAAAAATCATCCGGGCAAATCTCGTGGTCACCTGCACCGAATACAACCGCCGTCATTTAACCGCCCTTTCACCAGGTGCCCGGACGCCGATCCGCCGCAGCTACCACGGCATCGATATGCACCGGTTTTCACAAGCGACGTCTCCGGCTTCCATCTCCGGTCGACCCTACCGAATTCTCACCGTGGCCCGCTTGATCTCGAAAAAAGGATTACCGACCGTTTTTCTGGCCCTGAAACGCCTTCGCGATCAAGGGATCGCCTTTGAACACGACCTGATCGGCGACGGTGAAGACCGCGCTGCCATTCAGGCGCTGATCCATCAGTTGAATCTTCACCCCATCACCCGCTTGCATGGAACCCTCCCTCACCATCAAGTGCGTGAATACTATCGCCGCGCCGACCTGTTCATCCTGGGATGCGAAATCGCTCCCAACGGCGACCGGGACGGCATTCCCAATGTGCTGATCGAGAGCATGGCCATGGGAGTGCCGGTGGTGACCACAAATGTGTCGGCCATTCCTGAACTGGTGGAACATGGGCGTACGGGACTGCTCGTCCCCCCCGGCGACCCGGACGCCATGGTTCAGGCCATCATCACCCTGCTGACGGATGCCGATCTGAGAAAAAAAATCATCGTAAACGCCCAACAAAACGTTCGGCAACATTTCGATAGCCATACCCTGATCAATGGACTGGCGGACCTGTATCGACGGGCAATGGGAGAAAAGCGGAAAGCCGAAAGATAACGTGATGGATATTCCTGCGGTAACGACTTTCGGACTGCTACGGCATGGACAAACCAGCTGGAACCGTGAAGGACGGATTCAGGGGCATGGAGACTCCCCGCTTACCGACCAGGGCAAAAAACAGGCGCTTGCGTGGGGCCGGAGGCTGTTGAAGACGCCATGGAATCGAATCATCGTCAGCGATTTGGGGCGCGCCCGGCAAACCGCCGACCTGGTCAATCAGTCCCTGGGGACCACCATCATGGTGGATCAACGCCTGCGGGAACAAGATTGGGGGCATTGGGTCGGCAGGACCCTGGAACAGATTAAAACCGAATGGCCGGAAGAACTGGACCGGCAAGTACGTGCCGGTTGGCATTTTTGCCCACCGGAGGGGGAAAACCGGATTCAACTGTGGGAACGAACTCGGCAGGCGCTTTCCGACGCCGCCGGACGCTATCCCGGCCAGACGATTCTGGTGGTTACCCATGAAGGGGTCATCAAGGCCCTGCTGTATCGACTTTGCAACAGACGCTTCCTGCCGGGGGAAAACCCGTTGATTCAGCCGCTCCATCTGCACTTGCTGCAACATGACGGGCGGGAACTCGGCATCCGGAAAATCAACGCCATCCGGCTGAAAACAGGTGGTTCGGATGCCCCATAGGCGGACATTCCGGCAGACATGAAAATCCTTCAATACTGTCAACACGTTCTCGGAATAGGCCACCTATACCGCAGCCTGGAGATCAGCCGCGCCTTTGCAGGTCACGAGGTGATTCTGGTCACCGGAGGTCCGGAGGTCCCGACGGCTCTTCCAGGACATGTGCGCGAACTCCGGTTGCCGCCATTGATGATGGACGCCGAATTCAGCGGCCTGAAAAGCGTTGAACAAGAACGGCCCATCGAATCCATCAAAGACCTGCGGAAAAACCGTTTGGCCGACATTTTTCGGATGGAAAAACCGGATGTTTTTCTGGTGGAACTATACCCCTTCGGACGCAAGGCCTTTCGCTTCGAGCTTGACCCTCTGCTGGAGGAAATCCGCACGGCTCGACACAATCGCTGCCGGGTTTATTGCAGCGTGCGTGACATCCTGGTCGAAAAGGACGACCCGCTGAAACAGGAGCGACGGACCGTTTCGACCCTCAACCGGTTGTTCGACGGCATAATGGTACATGCGGACCCGACCTTGATTACCTTGGATAAGACCTTTTCCCTGGTTGACGAAATTTCCGTTCCCATTGTCTATACCGGCTTCGTCTGCCCGAAACCAGCGGGAACCACCTGTGAAACCAGGCAACGGCTTGGAATCGCGCCCCGGGAAAAATTCATCGTCGCCAGCGCCGGCGGCGGGAAAGTCGGCGGTTCCTTGCTCACGGCCGTGATCACGGCCGTCCGGAACATGCAAGACGAAATGCCGATCCGGTTGCAGGTGTTTACCGGTCCCTTCCTGGAACAGAAGGAATATGGTCGCCTGTTATCCGGAAGAAATGAACGCATACAAATCGAACGATTTACGGACCAATTTCCAGCTTTCCTGACCGCAGCCGATCTTTCCATCAGCATGGCAGGCTATAACACCTGCATGAATATCCTGGCAGCAGGGGTTCCCGCCCTGGTCTGGCCCTTTCCGCAGAACCGGGAACAGGGATTGCGGGCAGACGCCCTTGAACGCCATAGCGTTCTCGGCGTTCTCTCCGAAAGCGATCTCGCGGTCGATCGCCTGATGGATCGGATCCGGCGGGCACTATCCCAAAGTCGTTCCCCCCAGACGAACTTCCGAATCTCGGGGGCGGAGGAAACCCGAAGCTGGATCGAAAACCAGTTCAACGCTCACAGGCCTGACCCATGACACCTGAAATTTCGGCCCTCTGGCGCAATGTCCTCCCCGAGGATCTTCATAAGCGTATGGATGCCTGTTTGGCAGAGGTGCGGCAGGGAACCGGCAACAATCGTACCATCGAGGTTTTCTTTCGAGCCGACGATATCGCCGTCCCCGGTGCGCACATTGAGCGGCTGATGGGGTTGTTCCTGAAATATAATACCCCCCTGAACCTGGCGGTGGTGCCGGCATGGCTGACCGCAACCAGATGGCGGAAACTCCGGGAGGCAGGCGCTTCCCAGCCACATCTCTGGTGCTGGCATCAACATGGATGGCGGCATGTCAATCATGAACCGGACGGGAAAAAACAGGAATTCGGCCCGGCCAGGTCCCGGCGCTCGATCCGGAAGGATCTGGTCCGCGGTCACCTGCGTCTGGAACAGCTGCTGGGATCGGATTTCACACCGGTTTTTACACCCCCTTGGAATCGTTGCAGCAAGGAAACCGTCGATGTTCTTTGGGAACTCGGTTTTACAGCCCTTTCCATCAGCCCAGGCGGTGTCCGGTCAGCACTGTTTGCCGAACATCCGGCCATCCTCCCGGTACAAGTCGATCTGCACACCCGTAAGGAAACCCGGAAGACCCTGGACTGGGAGAAGCTGTTTGTCGAGCTGAAATGCGCCCTTTCCCAAAGCCGCTGTGGAATCGTCATCCACCATCAACGCATGAACGCCAATGCCTTCCAATTTCTGGAAATGCTGTTGCAGCGATTTACATCCATACCCGACATCCGGGTGGTGCGCTTTGACGAGCTGCGGCGCGCTCCCTACCGGCAACCGACAACGGATCCAACCCAATTAAACGAACAGGCTGACCAACGATGAAAACGAAAAACGCCCGGCAAACACATGCCAACGCGAAACGCCTGCTGGTCCTGCCCTTGGGGAAATCCATCGAAATCGCCTATCAAAGTATCCGGGTTCGCTTTTTGCGCTCCTTCATCACGGTGTTGAGCCTCATGCTGGCCATCGCCTTTTTCTGCTTTCTGCATGTCAGTGCGGACCTGGCCGGGGGGATTCTGAATACCGGGGATTACGGACTGCACCAAGCCCTGATTCGAGCCGGTTACGATATCCCGCCGGATGCCGTTGCCATTGACAATACGCCCAAACAAAAGTGGATCATGTTTCTATCTCTCCTGGTCTGCGTCGTCGGCATTGTCAACGCCCAATTGATGGCGGTCAGCGAACGCATCCGTGAAATCGGCACCATGAAATGTCTGGGGGCTCTCGATCGCTTTATTCTGCGTCTCTTCCTTTTCGAGGCCGGCATGCAAGGCTTGGCCGGCGCTGCATTGGGAGCCGGCATCGGAGCTCTGGCGGCCCTGCTGAACGGCCTGCTTCGATTCGGTCCTACTGCAATCCGGGCGCTTCCCATTCACAAAGCAATGGAGTCCGTTTTGATTTCCATCGGCGTCGGGCTGGCCCTGAGTCTTCTGGGGGTTGTTTACCCGGCCGCCAAAGCCGCCCGCATGCAGCCCGTCGACGCCATGCGCAGGGAGCATTGAACATCATGCCTGATCAACAAGTCATCGTACGCCTGACCGGCGTCACCAAAAATTTCAAGCTGGGCAACATCGAACTTCCGGCCCTGCGTGGTGTAGACCTGGAAATCGGCACGGGCCGGTACATCTCCATTATGGGCCCATCCGGTTCCGGTAAAAGCACTCTTTTTAACATGATCGGCGGTCTTGACAAGCCCACTGCCGGAAAAGTGTACATCGACGAAGTCGATATCGCGCAATTGGACGCCTACGAACTCGCCTGGCTGCGCTGCCGAAAGATCGGATATATATTTCAGACGTTTAACCTTATCCAGGTAATGACCGCACTGGAAAACGTCACCCTGCCGATGATCTTTTCCGGGATGGCCAATGACAAGGCGGCGGAGAAAGGGCTCGCGTTATTGGAAATGGTGGGACTGGCAAACCGCTTTCGTCACAAACCCAACGAATTGTCCGGCGGCCAGCAACAGCGCGTGGCAGTGGCCCGCGCCCTGGCCAACGACCCGGCGATTATCCTGGCGGATGAACCCACCGGGAATCTCGATTTGATCACCGGAGAAGAAATCATCGATCTGCTCAAGCGCCTCAGCATGGAACGCAACGTAACCGTCATATCCGCCACCCATGATTTCAAGATGTTGAACGTGTCGGACCAAGTTGTCTGGATTCGCGACGGTCGCATCGAAAAAATCGAAAACCGTGACGAACTGTCCATCTCCGTCGGTCAAATCGATTCGCGACATGACAGCAGATAAAACCCATCCGGGCCAAGGACGAAGTGCCTGCCGAATTCGCGTATCGAAATCCGAAAACCGAAAAGAATTCGAAGGTCGAAGGATACAATGACCCGAATGAATTTGAACGTTATATGGGTCCCGGTAATTATGCTGTCCCTGGGTTGCCTCCTATCGTCGGAATGCAGTGCCGGAGGCGGCCATGATTTGCAGGACCTCGTCGGACAACTTTCGTCGGTGGAAGATCGCAGTACCGGCACGCCGGGATGCAAGCAGGCCGCGGCGTTCATCAAAACGGAATTCCAGGCCATCGCCGCCGGACCGGTGGGCATCCATCGTTTTACCGTCCCTGTTCGGCGCTGGCATCAAAGCCTGCTCACCGATGCGGACGGACGGCGGCTCAGGGTTCACCCGCTTTTGCTGAATGCAACGAGCCCGGAAACGATGGCGGCGATGGATGCAGCCGCCCCCCTTGTTTATGTGGGGCGCGGCGAATTGTCGGATTTCAATCATCAGCCCACCCAAGACGCCATTGTTCTGATGGATATGGATTCCGGCAAGAACTGGCAGAACGCCGCCGCCTTAGGCGCCAAAGCCCTGATCTTCCTGGATGGCGGGATCGAACGGGGAGGGACCGTATCTCCGACCCCCAACCTCTTTTTCAAAGAAAAAACCGAACTGACCCCCATCCGGTTTCCCCGTTTCTGGGTATCCCGATCGGCATTCAATGCCTGGCTTCAGCGTGATGTGACGGCGGGATCGGAACACCCGCTACCCAGGGTCGGACTCTCCGCCCGTATTTTCTGGGAAGCGGTCACTGCCGAAAACGTGTACACCCTGATCCAAGGCAGCGACCCGAATCTGCGGAAAGAACTTCTGATCGTCGAGGCCTTTTACGACAGCACATCGATGGTAGCCGGTTTATCCCCCGGCGCCGATGAGGCGCTCGGCGCCGCAACGCTCATTTCCCTTGCCGAATTCCTGAAGAGTCATCCGCCACCAAGATCGGTCCTGCTCATCGCCACTGCCGGACATGCCCAAACCCTCGCCGGATTGCGGGAACTTGTCTGGAGCTTCCGGGTACGATCGCAATTCCTGAACAAGCTGAAAAAATCGCTGCGGGCGGACCAAAAAAATACCGACAACTGTCTGGCCACCCTGTCACAACTGGCGCTGCCAAATCCCCCGGCCGATTTGTCGCATCAAGCGATCAAGGCGGCCGTGACGAACCAGTTGAAAACCCAAATCGATTCCATTTCACGGGACCTGATCCGGCTCCGCATGGAGCGGCCGGACGCTGTGGACAAGGGGCGGATACAAGCTCTCGTTCAGCGGCGCCGATCGCTCCAACGACTGGACTGGCAGGATGACTTGTCCATGCTCTCCGTGGAAGAGTTGAAATATCTGCGGGATCTCCTGCCGGCTGCGACCGAAAACCAGCGCCGGTATCAGGAAGCGACCCGCCGACAACTGGATTTACTGAAAAGCGCTCGGGCCTTTCGAACAATCGTGAAGGACAAGGACTTGTCCGCCGTCATTTCCTTGCACCTTTCCAGCCAAGGAGACGGGGTCGGCGCCTTCAATCAGGGATGGCTGTACCCTCTTAAACCGACGGTCAACCGTACCAACGCTTACGGCGCTTTGGATCAGGCCATGAAACGCTACGCCCGTTCGGAGGAGGAAACGACCGGTCATCCGTCTTTGCTGAACGATACGTTGCGCCCTACCCGCTTGAGAGACTGGAAAAGCTATCTGGTAGACCGGCCGGCGCTGGGTGGTGAAGTGACTTCCCTGGCCGGATATCCGGGAGTGAGTCTGGCGACGGTCCATGACGGTCGTCTTTACTGGGGGACTCCCCACGATCGAACCGATACTGTTGACTGGGAATATGCCCGGAAACAAGCCGACTTTGTTTGCACCATGATCGGCCGCCTCAGCGCGGAGCCTGTTCTGCAAACCGATACTGTCCCCTCCGATGGTTTCAGCACCGTCAGCGGCAGGTCCCTGTTCATGCGCCATGGCGAGTTGTTTGCGGATCAGCCCGCTTCCGAAGCCCTGGTCATGACCTTTCAGGGATCTCAGCGATATTACGCCATGACGGACGCACGGGGTGATTTTTTTCTAAAAGGCGTTTGTGATAAAAAACATGTTCTCGACAAACTGATTATCGAGGCATTTCAATTCGATCCCGAAACCGGTGAAATCGTGGGGGCCATCGATAAACGCCTGACCGGAAAACCGGCCTATCGTCTGAAAATGCAACGGACGTATATGCAGACGGATCTGATCCTGTTTGCCTGTCGTCAAACCACATTGTTCGATCTTCTTGAACCCCGCAATTTCAACTATTTAACAAAAATCGAGTTACTTGACGGATATCGTGATGCACCACCGCTCACCTACAGTTACAGTCGCATCGATACACGCGCCTCCTCCCTTGCTTCGGTTTTTCTGGAGCCCCACTCCCGCTTGAAGCTGATCCTCTCCGACAACCTGCTTTCGAAAAAAATGTTGCTGACCGGTGCGACGCCGGATCATCCCATGGGTGTCGGTTATCGGCCGGAAGAATGGCCCTCCTTGACCTACGGTTCATTCCGGGCCGCATCGGATATGTGGACACTGCTCTCCCCCCGCATCGACAGTCTCGAAACCCATGGCATCGTCGACGACAGCATCCGGCAACTTCAGGCCCAAGGAGGGAAAAATCTGTCGGAAGCCCGCCGATATCTCGCAGAAGGCCTGTATGATCGCTTTTACGGCGCCGCCGCGAAAGCCCTGGCCCTTGCAAGCCGTGTATACGACCAGGTGGATCGAACCCAGAAAGACGTTCTGTTCGGGGTTCTTTTCTACATCGCCCTCTTTGTTCCCTTTGCGTTCTGCACGGAGAGGCTGCTTTTCGCCTGCACCGATATTCACAAAAGAATCCTGGCCTTCTGCGCGATTCTGGCGGTACTGATCGCCGTAATCTACTGGGTTCATCCCGCTTTCCAGCTGGCCTATAGTCCCCTCGTGGTCGTCCTGGCGTTCTTCATCATCGGCCTTTCCCTGCTCGTCACCTTGATCATTTTTTTCCGGTTCGAGGCCGAAATGACCCTCCTCCAACGCCATGCAAGCCCCATGGCCATTACCGAAATCAGTCGAGGAAAAGCCTTTATGGCGGCCTTTTTTCTCGGCGTGGACAACCTGAGACGCAGGCCCCTGCGAACCGCTTTGACCTGCGTTACCCTCATTATCCTGACCTTCACCATCATGAGTTTCACAACTGTCAAAACCGCCCGGCACCATGCCCGGATCCGGTTTCAGGAAGGCGCCGCCTATCAGGGGTTGCTGTTTAAAAAAGGCAACTGGCAAAGTATGCCGCCGGAAACCGAAACCGCCCTGATCGGAGAGTTTGCCGGCAGCGGGGTTGTCGCTCCCCGGGTATGGCTGGAAGCCGACGACCAGACCCGAACGATCCGGGTACCGATCGGATACCGGGGGCAATCCTTCGATGCCCGGGGCATCATCGGTCTCGGGAGAAATGAAATCCGTGTCTCCGGGATGGACCGCCTGCTCATAGGCGGTCGATGGTTCCGGGAAAATGAACGCCAGGCAGTGATGATCCCCGACCGGATGGCAACCCATCTCGGAATCAATCCCCAAAACCCGGATGGCGCCGCCGTGGAAATCTGGGGCCTCACCTTCGATGTGGTAGGCGTGTATTCCGGAAAACAATTCGGGCAGTACAAGGATTTAGATGGTGAATCCCTCACACCGGTCACCTTTCCCGATGAGGTCTTCACCGAGATGAGCGAAGTGGAAATGGAAGCCGTGGAATCCGGTGAAGACGTCAGAAGTTTTCAGAGCCGCTATGAGCATGTAGACGGCGATCTCACCATCATCATGCCGTTCCGGACAGTGTCCGCCGCGGGCGGCGCATTGAAAAGCATCGCCGTGGGGATGATCCCCGCAGCCGAGATTCATGAAACCGCCCGGAGGATGGTGGACCGCTTCGGATTATCCCTGTTCAGCGGCGAGGGTCAGGACGCCTATCTGTATCAGGGCGGCGATTCTCTCCGATACAGCGGCACACCGAATATTGTCATTCCCCTGATCCTTTCGATTCTGATCGTGCTGAACACCATGATCGGCAGTGTGTATGAGCGAAAACGAGAAATCGGCATCTATACTTCCATTGGCCTGGCGCCTTCCCATGTCGCCTTCCTGTTCATCGCAGAAGCCTTGGCCTTTGCCGTCATCAGCGTCATCATCGGCTACATTATCGCCCAGGTCAGCGCCACACTCTTTGCCGGCGTATCCTTCTGGTCCGGAATCACGGTGAATTACTCTTCCCTTTCCGGCGTCGCGGCCATGATGTTGGTCGTACTGGTGGTGTTGGTCTCCGTTATCTATCCGGCCAAAACCGCGGCGGATATCGCCATCCCCGACGTCAACCGTTCCTGGACCCTTCCGAAATCAAAAGACAACGCCATTGAACTGTCTCTGCCGTTCATGATCCAACACGATGAACTCATGGGCGTATGCACGTATCTGCAAGATTACTTCAAAGCCCATCAGGATGTTTCCCACGGGCTGTTTTCCACAGGAGAGATAACGACGATTCTGTCCGATGCGCTTCCGAATATGAATCCCGACTTTCCGCAGCACCGAACTTCACCCGTCGACATCCAGCTGCGGCAGAAAGTCTGGCTGGCCCCGTTTGATTTCGGCATCATGCAACTGGTGACGCTTTCGTTTCGTCCGGCAAGCACCGGCAGCAATCTTTTGGAGATTCAGGTCCGATTGGAACGCAAATCCGGCGAAACCAACGCCTGGTGGCGGGTCAACAAAGTTTTCCTGAACCGCCTGCGTAAACGACTTTTGATTTGGCGTTCCCTGAACAAGGATGCTCGTTCCCATTATGTTTGATCCACAAACCACCACCGAATGCAACAGCTCCACAATCCCGGCGGTTCGTCTTCGCGCAGTGATTATGGGCGTTCTGTTTGCCGCAATCATTTGCCTGGTCACACCCTTCAACAATATCTACCGGCAGGGAACGCCTTTGGGGGGCGGTCATTTCCCACTGGCCCCCTTTATCCTGCTTTTCTGGCTCACGCTGCTGGCCGCTGTTGTGAAGAAGCTGACGCGCCGGCATGAATGGCTGAACGGCAAGGAACTGATGATCATCTGGATCCTGACGGTGCTGGTTTCCGGAATCGCCTATACCGGTTTGGCACGCACCTTCTTCATCAACCTCACCGCTCCCTATTACTATGCCACCCTCGAGAACCGTTGGGGGGAAGTTGTGCAACCCTTATTGCCCGGCGCCTGGTATCCGCAACCGACGGCCATCAAACCGTTTTACGAAGGACTTGCGGGTGGGCGGGGAATGAGCTGGCTTACCGTTTGTCAAAACATCCCCTGGCGTGCCTGGTTGACGCCGCTTCTGGTCTGGGGAGGCTTTATTCTGACCTGCTATTGGGTCATGATCTGCGTGATCAATCTCATCAGCCGCCAATGGCTCCATAATGAACGGATGAACCTCCCCCTGTTGCGGCTTCCCCAATTGCTGGAGGAGGCCTTCGACAAAAGAGACCTTGGACGTTTTTTGGGCGATCGCTTTCTTCTATTGGGGATATTTACTGCCGCCGGACTTCATCTGATGAACGGACTGCATGTATATTATCCCTCCGTACCGCAAATCCCCACCCTGATCCTCGCCGGCCCATATTTCCCGCCCTCGGGAATTTTTGCGGGATTTCAAAAAATGAATATTTATATCTATCCTGCCTTTATCGGGTTCGCTTTTCTGACCTCCCGCCAGATCTCGTTTTCCTTCTGGTTTTTTTTCCTGGCAGGTGGATTGCTGAGCGGTATATTGCTCCTTCTGGGATATAATATCCCGGCTTCGGCCCTGGGCGTTACCTTCGGACCGACTCTCGCCAGACCGGAAGAAACCCAGATGATCGGCGCTTATTTTGTCTTTTTCATGTTCATTCTCTGGTTGGGGCGGCATCATTTTATGGAAACCATTCGTGACGCCTTCCGCTTCAGCACCCCGGAGCTTTCCCGAACCGAATGGTTTTCCACTCGAATTTCCTTCTGGGGCATGCTGTTCGGTTTTTCAGCCATTGTCGCCTGGTGTTGCTATTTCGGTCTCAGCGTATGGTTGTCCATACTGGTGGTCAGCACGTTTTTCATGGTCATGCTCGTTGCCACCCGGATTATCTGCCAAGGTGGCGTGGCCTACTTTACCGTGACGGCCTCGCCGTTGGACGGCATCCTGGCCTTTTGGGGACCGCGGACCTTTTCCCATGTCGGGATCCTGATTGCCGCCGTAACCCAAAAGGTTTTGTTTGTGGATCTGCGCGAATCCCTGATGCCCTCTTTGTTGCATGCCAGTGAAGTCACCCATCGGGAACGAAACCGGAAAATGCTCTTTTTCGGCATCGCCGCCACCCTGATCGTCGGGGTTGTCTTCTCCTTTATTTCCATGCTGGCTCTTTGTTACAAATTCGGCGCCCGTGAAATGGAACTCGAATGGGCCACCCGCACCACCATCACCGTGTATGAAAACGTAAAAACCGTCATCGAATCTCCCTTGAAAGCCGGGTACTGGGTGCCGCTTTTTTCCACCATCGGTGCTTTGATCATGCTGGTCCTGGTGATCTGCTACCACAGTGCCTACTGGTGGCCCATTCATCCCATCGGATACTTGACTGCCTACAGCTCCGCCATGCGAATCCTCTGGTTCAGCTTCTTTGTGGGATGGCTGTGCAACTCTCTCTGTCTTCGCTATGGAGGCGTTCGGCTGTTCAAACGCCTGAGTCTTTTTTTCGTGGGGCTCATCATGGGTGACTTCCTGATGGCCGGAATCTGGGCTGTCGTTGGTCTTTTGAGCGACGTGAGCTATGCTGTCCTGCCGACTTGAAAAGCAATTATGAATTGAAGTTATGGATCGAGAACTTCAAGAATACCGCGACCTACTGACGGTTCCGGATCATTTTGAGGAAGGCTTCGACTGGAAAACGGTCATCGGCGCCATTTTTATCGGCTTTCTGATGATGCCCGGAAGCATGTATCTGCAACTGGTGATCGGAACCGGAATCGGCCCCGCGGCGCGCTGGGTCACGATCATTCTGTTCGCTGAAATCGCAAAACGTGCATACACGGAAATCAAGCAACAGGAAATATTCCTGCTGTATTATATGGCCGGGGCAGCCATGGCCTCGCCCTTCCAGGGCCTTTTATGGAATCAGTACCTGGTGCAATCGGATGCGGCCCGCATGCTCGGACTGGTGGAACTCATTCCCGCCTGGGTAGCCCCCCCGCCGGAAGCCGAGTCGCTCCTGGAAAGAACCTTTTTCCATCGCGACTGGTTCATTCCGATCCTGCTGCTGATCGGTTCCCAGGTGATTCAGCGGGTCGATCATTTCGGACTCGGGTATGCATTGTACCGGTTGACTTCGGATGTGGAAAAATTACCCTTCCCAATGGCTCCGGTGGGCGCCCTCGGCACCATGGCCCTGGCCGAATCCACAGAGGAAAAACAAAAAAGCTGGAAATGGCGGGTGTTTTCCATCGGCGGCATGATCGGTCTGGCATTCGGTGGCATCTATGTTCTCTTGCCGGCGGTCTCCGGGCTTTTGTTGAACGAGCCCGTTCGTCTGATCCCCATACCATGGGTGGAGTTGACCCGACATACCGAGGAAATACTCCCGGCGGTCGCCACCGGGATACAACTCGACCTGGGACTGGTTTTCATCGGGATGGTGCTTCCTTTTTGGGCGGTGATCGGCGGGTTGATCGGACTCTTCATCACCTTCCTTCTGAATCCCATCCTCTACCATCACGGAATATTGCGAAGGTGGCACCAAGGCATGGGAACCGTGGAAACGGTCTTCGCCAACAATTTCGACTTTTACATGAGCTTCGGCATCGGTCTGGGCCTGGCCATCGCCTTCGTCGGCATCTGGCATGTCGTAAAATCCTTCCGGCAGGACCACGGCGCCCCCAGAGGATCCCTCAAAGACCTCTTCCGACCGCCTCCCGGCCGCGGTGATTTCAGCATCTGGATCTCCATCGCCATCTATTTTTTATCGACAATGGCGTATATTGCCTTGTGCCGCCTTCTCGTGCCGAATTTTCCCTGGATCTTTTTCCTCGCCTACGGTTTTATCTATACGCCCGTTCTTTCCTATATCACCGCCCGCATGGAAGGCATCGCCGGCCAATTTGTCAGTCTACCCATGGTGCGCGAAATCAGTTTTATCGCCGGCGCCAAATATTTCGGATACCAGGGTATCGAAATATGGTACGCTCCAATTCCCATTCATAACTACGGCGAAGCCACGGTCCACTTCCGGCAGATCGAACTGACCGGCACCAGCATTCGCGGTGTCATCAAAGCCGAACTGGTGGTCTTTCCGGTAGTGATTATCGCCAGTCTGCTGTTCTCCCAGTTCATCTGGCGCCTGGCGCCGATTCCCTCGGCCGCCTATCCCTACGCCCAGGAATTATGGCATTTACAGGCGCTTAACACGTTGTTGATGCAAACCGCCACCCTGGAAGGCAACTCTCTATTTTTACAGGCTCTTACAGGAAATTACGTCCTGGCCGGGCTTAGTTTCGGTTTATTGGCATATCTGCTCCTGAACATAATCGGCCTTCCGGTGCTGCTGATTTACGGGGTTGTCCGCGGCCTGGGGCAAACCACGCCCCACGGCATGCTGCTCGAAATCATCGGCGCCTTCCTGGGACGCTTCTTTTTCCTGAAACGCTATGGCACCATGTGGCGCCAATATGCCCCGGTTCTGCTGGCCGGTTTCTCTTGCGGTATGGGACTTACCGGCATGTTCGCCATGGGGTTTGCCTTGATTTTGAAATCCTTGACCCGTCTGGCCTATTGATATGGCCATCACAAGGAGGGAACGATCCATGAAAAAGGCATTTTCGATCTTGCCGTTCTTCCTCGTCCTGATAACCGGCATCGGCCTCTGCAACGATGCACCCCAGCAAGTAGGCGGATTCTGCCTGGGCGCCGACATCAACCAGTACCAAACCCGCCTCATCGCCTCCACGGCCATGCCCATACGCTACCAGGAATACCTATCGGAAATCGAGATCCGTCCGGATCAAAATTTTAAAAGCGGCTTGATTACGTATGGAAATTGCGACAAATCCGGAAAAATCGTCCGTATCCGGCTGAAGTATCGGGACGGCGGCCGACAGTTTTACGATCAGCTGTTGGAACGAATGGAAAAGCGCTTTGGGGATCCTGATGACTGGCGGGGTGATCCATTTCAGACCGTTCTGGCCTGGAAATGGTCCTTCAAAGACAACCGAAACAATACGGTCAGCCTGATCCTGCAACACAATAGCAAGGACACCGAGCAAAAACTGGGCAATTCCATCAAATTGACGCTGACCAGCCAGATTCAACAGGAACAAAAATGCCAGCAGCAGAAGGAATCGAACATCAAAGAGAAGGCGCCCCCTGCCATATCCGGCCCCATCGACTGGCGCCTACTCCTCCCCGAATGATCGAAACCTCCCGGAAGACAAACCAGCACAACGGCTTTGCGTCCCACCTTTCAACTTTGAACTTTCAGACAATACCCCCCGACTGGATTGAAACCGCCTGGAACGGTATCCGCTTTGGGAGACCAACCCATTGGGAAATCGCACGCATCGGCAAACGGTACATTGTACTGGCGGACGAAGAAGGACCGGTCCTGGAGATGAAATGGGGGCCGGTAACCGGCGTTTTCTCCCATCATGCCCAGTTGAAACGAATTGCGCGGGAGCGACGGAATCATCGTTGCCTCACCTTTTCCCCTATCCCGGTTTCAACCGGATGGGAGCAGGCGCTCCAAGGCTTTCACATATCAGGATTTACATGGCGCGATGAAACAGTCACCGGTAACGGGGTGATTCTCTATTGTCCCCATTGCCGCCAGGCTGGTTTGATTCAGTTTATTCACAGACAAACAAAAAGCGACCTTTCGGAAATTTCTACCGACGACGTTTCCACGGAAGTACTATCCTCTTTTCGGGATCACTCCGCGGACGGACGGAGCCTGTTTGCATTGTACGACATCCGCGCGCTGCTTCCGGAGGCATTTCAATTGTACGACTATCGTTTCGATGCCGGTGTATTCGAGCTGCATTTTCGATGTAAAGGTAAAAGCGTCTCCCTATACCGATGGGGGTTGGCCGGGATGAGACTGGCAGGGAAAGATCTGTTCCATTTTGGTAGAGAGATCTTTGCCGGTGCGGAACCGATTCGCCCCGAGGCTTGCACCGCATCCGCAGTGTGCGTGGAATGGGAATCGTCCTCCCCATCCTGGTGGTCACGCTTGAAATCCCAAACGCCCTTTCAGTATTGCCAGGTTCGATACATTGAGAATCGAGACCGCATCCTCGGTGTCCGCATGACCGGGAAAAAACCAATCGATCGGAATGAATTCAGGCAACTTGCACTCGCATATGAGCTTATTTCGTAACAAAAAACCAGCCACTCCCATGACGCGCCGACAAGCGCTTGACTGCCGTCCGATCAAAAACGCGGAAGTCAGGGCCTCGCGCCTGGACTCCGGCACGGTTCTGTTGACCTATCCCATTCGGATTCGTCCATGGATCGCATCCTTGGAGCGCCTGCTCAAGGGTTCAGCCGGGTTGAATCGTTCCGGAAAACTGCAACTGGATACATTGGGTACAGTTGTATGGGACCTGATGGACGGAAAGCGGTCGGTCCGGGATATTGTTGACCATTTTGCCCTTCAGCAACACCTGCAACCCCGTGAAGCGGAAATCGCCGTCACCCGATTTCTCCGCGAATTGGGCAGACGCGGCCTCATCGGAATCGGCTGATTGCGATTCCCGCTCAGGAGGAGACAAGACGTTCGAAGGATGTGATCCCTTCGCCGACGGAAGCGGCGATGGGAAGGAAGGTGTCAAAACCGGAAATTTCAAACACTTCTTTCACATAGTCCTGCATGGCGCAAAGAACCATATGGCCTTCCTTGCGTTTCAGGTCTTTGGTGGCCTTTAAAATGATTCGCAACCCCGCACTGGAAATGTAGTCCAGCTCGCCGAAATCGATGATCACTTTTTTCGTGCCGGTCCGGATGACGCCAAAAACCGCTTCTTCGAAATCCGCCGATGAATTGGAATCCAGCCGCCCGGTAACCTGAAAAATAATGATGTCGCCCTGCTTGGTCTGGTGAATCTCCATGTTCTCTCCTTTTCCCATCAATCCGCTTTCCCTTTTTTCCCCTTTGTTTTTTGGTCCGGTTTGACGACATCCATTTCCGTCTCCCTTCCGGCGCATTTGTCTGAAAGGGATTTTTTCATTTCCAGAATGTTGGTGTTCCGGTGACGACGATATTGCAGATGGTCCATCATCTGCCGGACCAGATGAAGTCCAATGCCGCCGATGCACCGTTCCGCCAACCCGCAGGTCATGTCAGGCGGCTCTGATGTCAGCGGATTAAAGGGGATACAGGTGTCTTCCATTTTGATAAACAGGTCATCTCCTATACGGGATATGGTAAACCGAACGGTATCATTCCCGCGATCCTCACAGCCATATGAGACGATATTGGTAAAGAGCTCATCCAGCACCAGATTGATTATCCAGATCGCTTTGGGCGGCAATCCTGCCCGCTGACCAAAAAGACTGAGTTTCCCCCGCAAGTTCTCCAACTCGGTCATTTGGCATTTCAGCTTAAATGTCAGGGAATTGTCCATCATTTCCCCTTATAAAAGAATGGCCCCTAAGTGCGCGAGACAATTCTCGCAGGCGTCTCCATGTTCCAGGAGAAACCGTTCTTCCCACCCGCGTATTCGATCAATCATCGCTTGCAGGACTTTCGGTTTCAATTCGGGAAACTGCTCCAGGGCCAAGGTAAATTTTTCCCGGGTAATCATCAGACAGACAAGATCCGACGTTGCTTTCAACGTGTAAAGCTGTCTCACTTTTCCCAACAGCGCCAGCCCCCCCAGAAAAACACCTTGTTCGTATTCACGCGCCGGTTTTTCCTTCCCGTCAAGAATTCGGGAAAGCGCCGCCTTTCCATGAATGATATAGAGTGCCCGATCGATATCCTCATGTTCATGGAAAAGAACCTCCCCTGTCTTAAACCGTTCCCGAATGCACAGATACGCGAACACCTTGATCATCTCCATCGGCATTTGGGCGAAAAAGTTGATTTCCCGCAAAACGGTCAAATTTTCCTGGAACTCACAGGCTTCGCAGACGTCATTTTTTTCCATGAACGAGTTCATACAGCACCCCGCGCTGATCAAGAAGTTGGTTGTACGTCCCCATTTCGACGATTTTCCCTGCCTTCATGACGGCTATTTTATCATAATTCTTCACAATGTCGAGTCGATGGGCCACGGATATTACCGTCGTGTTCCCGCGCAGACGGGTCTCGATCAGATGTTGAATTCTGGCCTGGGATTTATTGTCCAAGGCCGCCGTCGCCTCATCCATAAGCAATACCTTCGGTGATTTCAGCAGCACACGAGCCACCGCCAGCTTTTGCCGCTGCCCACCGGAAAGATTCTCTCCCTTGCTTCCCACTCGGAACTGCATGCCGATTGCCATTATCCGTTCAAGCATATCTTCTTCGATCAACAAATGCACGATACTTTGACTGATTTTTTCCTGCGCGCCAGGCGCACTGCTTTTGGGTTTGCCGAACAGAATATTACTGAGAATCGTCTGGGAAGGAATATACTCCGATCGTTGATAGGAAGAGAATTCCTCGGGATATTTTTCCATCGCCAGCTTTCTGAACAAAATCCGTCCATCCAGAATCAGCTGCTTCAAGGCATTTGGCAATGCAACCATCTTGTGTTTTCCCGGGCAAAAGCGAAGTCCCAACGCCAGCAACAATCGTTTGTCCGGTTCCGCGGCCTGTCGGGGTGGTGTCTCTTTTAAACGCAACACCAGCGCCTTATATGCACCCAATTCATCCACTGCAAGGGGACTCTGTTCGAAAAACGCACCCCCCAATGGAAGATTTCCTAATATGTCGACTGTTTGTAACGCGAGACTGAACCCCAACGTCAACAAGGGATGGAACAAACCCGCATTTTCCAAAAAAACAACGAAATCCCGATTTTCTTCCAGTCTCGATGGATCGAAAACAGGAATATGGGAAGTGCCGAAAATCAAATTTTCGGCGACGCTGGAATAGTGCAGATAATTGTCCTCCTGAAAAAATTCCACATATTCGGACAAGTTTTCCCCAAAATCCTCCTGAAAACTCTTCCGCATCCGGATCAGCAAGGGCACCATGTCGCCATATTGCTCCTGATCCAGCATGGCGTTCAGACCGAAATTCAACACATCCACGAATAAGCCGACCTGCTGCAGCAGCGCGATCATCCGATCCAGACTGGGCGGCGGGACTGTCGTCGTCCCACCGGCGTTCTTGGCCATGCAGGCATACAGCAGGCTTTCCTCGATGGTCCCATCAAAAATAAACGGCGCCTGGGAGATGATCCCGACATTATCGATAATATCCTTTTTCGAAAGGCCGGTGACTTCGTGATCATCCAGCAAGGCATGGCCACTGGAATATTTGAAAAGCTGGCCGATGCATTGAACCAGCGTACTTTTACCGCTGCCGGAAAAACCGATCAGCGCAAGATGTTCCCCGGGTTGAAGCGACAAGGAAACGTTGTCCAGCAGTTTAACGCCGTCTTCCGTTGCAAAGGAAAGCTGGTCGACCTTCAGGTGCCCTTCGAACGTATAAGGCGGGCGATCCGCAGGCAGCATCTGAAAATCCGGCTCCCCCTTGAAATATTCCATGGTCCGCCGGTATCGCACGGAGGCATCCTGGTACACCTGATAATACTCGATCATTTCCTTCCAGGGATCATACAATTTTTCCTGGGCGGACAGGAAGGCAACCAGAGCGCCCAACTCCAGACGTCCATTCATGGTCAGGTATCCGCCGATGATAAATACGATCAAAGGCCCCATGCTATTGAACAGATTGTTGATGCTTTTCACACCGAATAAAAACGCATTCCAGACGATTCTGATTTTCTGGAGACGGACCACCAACCCCCGATATTTTTCGTTTTCGATGACAAAAGCGCCACTTGCCTGAATCTCTTGCATACCGCTGACCGATTCGGCTATTTTTCCGGAAAGTTCCCTTGAAACATCCACGCGACGCTTGTTCTCACGGTTGGCGCCCTTCTGCAGGAGGGGCACCAACACCAGCACGATGGGATAAATGGAGAGTGAAATGGCTCCCAGTAGCGGGTTCAGCCACACCAGGTATCCGGCAAACGCCAGCAAGGTCAGGACATTGACAAGGGGCGTCGCCAGGGCCATCCCCGCAAAATTACCGGAAGTGCTCAGTTCCGTGAGCAGAAAGGACACCACCGTTCCAGGTTGGGTCTTGCGGAAATACGAGAGCGGAAGAACCAGGATGTGCTCAAACAAGACAAGCCGCATTTCCGTCAAGACCCGCTCCCCGATGATTGCCTGAAGCATATTAATTAGATATTTCAGACCGTTGGCAATGACAATGGCCGCCAGGTAAATCCCGCAGTACAACGTCAGCAGGTCCATCTGGCGTAATTTGATGGCTTCGTTGACAATGCGCTTCTGCATTTCCAGGGGAATCACCCTGGCGACCACCGTGATCATGATGATCAGAATCAGCAACAACTGCAATTTCATGTTCGAGGAGAATGCCCACGATATCAGCGATCTTTCGGTTACGGGAGATTCCTTTTTTTTCATGCAGACAGCCCCCTCGGTTGGACGCGTGGAAGTAAAGAGCGCCTCAGCGACATTTCGGATTGCCCAGTCATTATGCACCAAAGCGGTCTGTTGAACAAGCAAGTTTAACCACTGCCGTAAACAGGTAATGCAGAATGATGCGCATGGATCACAACCTCCTGGAAACGGTGACCATGAGTCGGAATTTTACTTTTGACATTATTCCATCTTTGATACTATGGTTCATTTTTTTTGACAACCATGAGGCCTGTAATGGAATTTTTTCTGTGTGTCGTCGGGATGGTAATGATCGTGGAAGGGTTGCCCTATTTTGCGTTTCCGGAGAAAATCAAGGTCTGGATCCGACGAATCGGGGAGATGCCGGAAAGCGCCCTTCGTCGTTTCGGGTTCGTATTGATGCTGGCAGGGCTCGGTCTGATCTATATCGGCCGGCATCAGTAAGGGGAGCGTTGATATGTTCACACTCTCTGATTACGACTATCATCTGCCGGAAGAATGCATCGCCCAGGCACCCTCCGCAAAACGGGACGATTCCAGACTGCTTATCCTGGACAGATCCACCGGCGGGACGACGCACCATCACTTTTATGAAATCACCCATTTCCTAAAAACCGGCGACATACTCGTGGTCAACGACACCCGCGTCGTTCCCGGACGGCTTTTCGGCCGCAAGGAGTCCGGCGGATTCATCGAGACGCTGATTATCGACTATACCGGCGGACTGGAAAAACTCAGGGACCAAGGCGCGTTTGAATGCCAGTGTTTGCTGCGGTCATCCAAAAGAGCGAAAATCGGCAGTCGCATCCTCTTCGATGAAGGCCTGAGCGCCGTTGTGACGGACTGTTCGGACAACCGGTACACCCTGTGTTTTTCCGCGGCGGAAAATTTCCATCAACTGCTGGATCGTATCGGTCATACGCCACTTCCGCCGTATATCAAAAGAAAACCGGACACCGAAGACGCCCGGGACCGCAATACCTATCAAACAGTCTACGCTTCCCGGAACGGAGCCATCGCCGCTCCCACCGCCGGACTGCATTTCAGCAACGACCTATTGGAAAGAATCAAATCCATGGGTGTGGAAGTCGCCGTCATTACGCTTCATGTGGGGTACGGCACCTTCCTGCCGGTGCGCGAAGAGGATATTCGAAGACATCGCATGCATCCGGAAAGATATGAGGTTTCTTCCCGGACGGCCGAGTCTGTCAACGCGGCCCGCAAGCAGGGCGGACGCGTGATCGCCGTCGGCACCACGGCCGTAAGGACACTGGAGCACCTTTCGGATCCAACCGGAAATCTGTCGCCCGGTGCCGGCACCTGCGATCTGTTCATTTATCCGGGATATCGTTTTCGCGTTGTCCAGGCAATGATCACCAATTTCCATCTGCCCAAATCGACCCTGCTGATGTTGGTTTCCGCATTCGCCGGCCGGGAATCCATCCTGCAGGCATACGCGGAAGCAGTTCGGCAACGATACCGTTTTTACAGCTACGGCGACGCCATGTTCATCGCATGAACCATTGAAGATCGGAAGACAAGCATATGACCGAACATGCTTTCAGGTTTCAACGCCTGTCACAACCCGGAACACGCGGCCCGAGAATCGGCATCATTCATACCGCCAAAGGCCGTATTGAAACCCCCATATTCATGCCGGTGGGAACCCTGGGAACAGTCAAATCCCTGTCACCGGAGGAGCTGGTTTCCTGCGGCGCCCGGATCATTCTCGGCAATACCTATCATCTCTATCTGCGTCCGGGCTGCGATGTGATTGAAAAATTTCACGGACTGCATGCGTTCATGAACTGGAAGAAACCGATTCTGACGGACAGCGGCGGCTTTCAGGTCTTTTCACTGGCGCGTCTCTCCAAAATCGATGAATCCGGGTATGCCTTTCAATCCCATATCGATGGCTCCAGCCATCTGCTGACCCCTGAAAAAGCCATCGACATTCAATGCTGCCTTGGATCGGATATCATCATGTGCCTGGATCAGTGCATCGCTTACCCGGCGGAAAAAAACGAGGCCGAAAAAGCCCTTGCGCTGACCACACGCTGGGCGTATCGCTGCAAGCAGGCCTGGACCGAACGGGAAGCCCCCCGAAACGCCCTTTTTGGAATCGTTCAGGGCGGCATGTATGCGGACCTTCGCAGGCGCTCGGCCGAAGAAATGGGCGAGCTTGATCTGCCGGGATACGCCATCGGGGGCCTCAGCGTCGGTGAACCCAAGAATCAGATGCTGGAAATGGCGGCGGAAACCCTCCCGCTGCTCCCCGATGACCGGCCCAAATATATCATGGGCGTTGGAACACCCGAAGATATGGTCGAGCTGGTTTCTCTGGGCGCGGATATGTTCGACTGCGTCATGCCGACCCGTAACGCCAGAAACGGGCAGTTGTTCACCTCATTCGGAACGATCAATATCAGTAATGCCCGGCACCGGTACGACACCCGACCGGCGGATGCGGAATGCGGTTGTTACACCTGTCGCAACTATTCCCGGGCCTATCTCCGCCATCTGTATCTGGCCAGAGAACTGCTGGCGTACCGACTCAATACCATCCATAATCTGTATTATTATCTCCATCTCATGGAAACCATGCGCGACGCGATTGCGAACGAAGCCTTCCAGCACTTCAAGATGGATTTTTACCGCCGGCGGGAGGCGTCGCAGGCGGAGAACGACGAATAGGCGCCCCCCTGGGGCCAGGATCAAGTGAAAAGCGCTTCCATTCCGGCAGCGCTTTTTTATGTCCCAAATATGGAAAATATGCTAAACCGATATCAATTCAAATCATTTATCAATGAAATCAATATGACGGCAAGGAGATTGAAAACATGAGAGAAAAGATTCAGGCAGCCCTCGATAAAATACGCCCCATGTTGCAAGCGGACGGCGGCGATGTGGAATTCATAGACGTCAAGGATGGGGTGGTAACCGTTAAACTGCAGGGTGCCTGCGCCGGCTGCCCCATGTCGCAGATGACCCTTAAAAACGGTATTGAACGGATGCTGAAGCAAGCTGTTCCGGAAATTAAAACCGTTGAGAATGTCGCCTGAGCCAAAAGAGTTGGTGGGTCCAATCAAAATCGTCCTTCATGCCCGCCTATTCGGAAACCGGATGAATGGACAACCGTTATAACGCAGAGGAGCATTCATGACCATCGCAGCCAAGATGGAATCCTTCCTGTCCAGGGCCTCCTGGATTCGAAAAATGTTTGAAGAAGGCGGCCGTTTAAAGGCCCAACACGGCGCTGATAACGTGTTTGATTTCAGCCTGGGGAACCCCAATATCCCGCCTCCGGATCAGTTCCGGGATGTACTGAGAGATACGGTCGACTCCTGCGGACTGGGCGATCATTGTTACATGCCCAATACCGGTTACCCCCAGGTCTGCCGATCCATTGCCGATTTCATCGCCAAAGAACAAAAAATCCCACTCTCCGCTGAAGAAATCATCATGACCTGCGGAGCGGCGGGCGGCCTCAATGTCATCCTGAAAACGATTCTGGATCCGGAGGATGAAGTGGTTACACCGGCTCCCTTCTTTGTCGAATATCGCTTTTACGTGGACAACCACGGAGGCAAGCTGGTCACCGCCCCCACCAAACCGGATTTCAACCTGGACCTCGACGCCATGGCAGCGGCCATTACGCCCAAAACCAAAGCGGTGTTGATCAACTCGCCCAATAATCCCACGGGACAGGTCTACGATGCCGATACGATCCGAAACCTGAGCCGACTGCTGACGGAAAAGAGCCGTGAATCGGGACGAACCATTTATTTAATCGCCGACGAACCCTATCGGAAAATTATCTACGACGGTGTCCAGGTGCCCAGTGTGTTTACCCACTATCCCGACAGCATGGTCGTCACGTCGTATTCCAAGGACATCTCCATTCCGGGTGAACGCCTCGGCTACATCGCCGTCCACCCCCAGGCGCCCCACAAAAAAAGCCTGCTGGCCGGCCTGGCCATGGCGAACCGTATTCTGGGCTTCGTCAATGCGCCGGCCCTCATGCAGCGGGTGATCGCCTCCCTGCAGGGCGTCAGCGTGGAAATTTCGGAATATGCCCGCAAACGGGAACTGCTTTGTGACGGACTTGCGGATTGCGGGTACGAATTCACCAAACCATCGGGCGCATTTTATCTATTCCCCAAATCGCCTGTGGAAGATGACGTCCGCTTTGTCCAGCTGCTTCAGGAAGAATTGATTTTAACGGTCCCCGGCAGCGGTTTCGGAGGTCCCGGACATTTTCGAATTGCCTTCTGCGTGGATGACAACACCATTGTCAAGGCCATGCCCGGCTTTCGACGGGCCTTTGAGAAAGCGGCCGCATTGCAGCAGGCTTGAAGCGGAAAGGGAAACGAGCAAAGAAAAGGGAGATGCGGTAAAACCTCCCGTCTTCCGACTAACCACCTAACAAGTAGGAGCATGGAATGAAAATACTGAAAATCGACCATCTGGGAATTGCCGTCAACAGCATCGGTGATGGTAAAAAATTCTGGACCGACATCCTGGGCCTCCATTTCGAAGGCACGGAAACCGTCGCCGAGCAAAAAGTGACCACCGCTTTTTTTCCGGTGGGCGAAAGCGAAGTGGAACTGCTGGAATCCACCGCTCCCGACGGCCCTATCGCCAAGTATCTGGAAAAAAAAGGCGAAGGAATTCAGCATATCGCCTTCCGCGTGGATAATATCGAAGCCGCCTTGGCCGAACTCAAGGAAAAAGGGATCCGTTTGATCGATGAAACACCCCGCAAAGGAGCCGGCGGCGCCAAAATCGCCTTTCTGCATCCCAAATCCACCAGCGGCGTGCTCGTTGAGCTGTGCGAACGAAAGTAGCGGATTGATCCATGAGGCGTATTTGCGTATTTTGCGGTTCCAGTCCAGGTTCCCGGAATGAATACGGACAGGCCGCCGTTGCGCTGGGTCATACCCTTGCCGGCAATGGGATCGGGCTTGTCTACGGGGGCGCCAATGTCGGAACCATGGGGATGCTCGCCAAGGCGACGCTGGAAAAAGGCGGCGAGGTAATTGGCGTTATCCCCAAAGCCCTGGTGGAAAAGGAGGTCGCGTTTTCGGAACTGAATGATTTGCGGGTAGTAAACTCCATGCACGAGCGCAAGGCCCTGATGGCCGAACTATCCGACGGCTTCATCGCGCTGCCCGGAGGCCTGGGAACCATCGAGGAATTTGTGGAATCCCTGACCTGGACCCAACTGGGGATCCACCAAAAACCCTGCGGTCTCCTCGACGTCTGCGGATATTTTCACCATCTGATGACATTCCTGGATCATATGACCGATCAGGAATTCCTGGTAAAGGCGCACCGTGATATGGTGCTGATCGACGATGACCCGCAATCGCTCCTTGAACAATTCAAGAAATTCCGTCCGCCGGTTTTCGACAAGGCGAGTTGGGCGATCCGGTTGAACGGCAAACGGATTTAGAACGGGTCCATTCACAACGGTCGGGAGGAACGCACCGAAGCGTTTCCCGCTTATTCATGACCGCCATGTTTGACAAACCCCGGATGGTGTCTTTTCATGCGCTCCGGGAAAACACCCAGTCCCGCAGAAATGGATCCGTTGCCATGAGGGAGGATATAAAATCGGACGCAACAGAACGCTGATTGCCGTAATCCGCTTGATCCCCTTGTTCATTCTCTGTTCTCCAATCTCCGTCGCCCTTTCTCCGGGTTCCGATCCAGTGCCCTGCGGATGGCCAGGGCAAGATCTTTTCTCAAGAGCGGCTTGTACACCACTTCGCAAACACCCATCAGGCGGGCTTTTTCTTCATCCAGGGCCGCGCTGAATCCGGTACATAGAATGATGGGAATGTGGGGGCTGATTTTCAATATCTCCCGTGCCAGGGCCTCACCGGTCATGGCCGGCATGGTCATATCCGTGATGACCAAATCGAATTGTCCCGCTTTCTCCTGGTACAATTCCAAGGCTTCGCGGCCGTTGTTTCTTACGGTGACATCATATCCGAGGGACTCCAGCATATTTTTACCCATATTCGCAAGGGACGCTTCGTCGTCCACCAACAGGATCCTTTCCACGCCGCCTGGGATGTCGGATTTCGTTTCTTCTCGTGAATCCGTGCGTGTATTCACCACCGGGAACAGGATCCTGAAAATGGTTCCCTTGCCCACGGTACTCTCAACCAGAATCTTGCCGCCATGGCTCTCCACGATGCCGTGCACTTGGGACAACCCCATACCGGTTCCCTCCCCAAGGCTTTTGGTCGTAAAAAACGGATCGAATATGCGATCCCGGATTTCAGGTGGAATGCCGTGACCCGTGTCCGCTACCGATAGTTGCGCATAGGGGCCGGATGTCGCCTCCGGATGATCCGGGCGGTCTTCCGCCGACAGATCCACGGTCTCTAGACTCACGGTCAGTTGTCCGTTCCCATTTCCCATGGCATGCCAGGCATTGGTGCAGAGGTTCATCAACACCTGATGGACCTGAGAAGCATCGGCGAAAATCAGTGGGTTGCTGTGGATCTTCTGACGGATTTCAATCGTCGCCGGGAGAGTGGCGCGCATGAGTTTCAGCACCTCATTGATAATCAGTTTCAACTGAATCGGCATTTTCTCGATTTTGGTCTGTCTGCTGAAGGTAAGAATCTGTTGCACCAACTCTTTGGCTCGATTTCCGGCCTTGAGCACCTGTTGCAAATGGCCTTGCCACCTCTCGTCTTCCTGACTATCCACATCCATGGCCAGTTCGGTATAACCGATAATGGCGGCGAGGATATTGTTAAAATCATGCGCGATCCCACCGGCAAGGGTGCCGATGGCTTCCATTTTCTGGGCTTGTTGAACGTGGCTGAAAAGCGCCTCCTTTTCCGTTTCAATCTGCTTCCGCCGGGTTACGTCCACACCCACTGACCAGGTATACCAGCCGGGCAGCGGTACCTGTCTGGAAATATTGGTAAGCGAAATGGTCTTCGTCGAGTGATCCTTGCAGGTCAACTCCCATTCCCAATCCCGGAAATCAAAGCCTTTTTCCAACAACTCCTTCATCATGCTGCGCCGATAGTTTTCGTCAGGATACAACATTTTCATGGCATCCGGATTGTCCACGATTTCTTCCGCGGTATAACCGGTAATCCGCTCACATTCCTTGTTCCAGAAAACGATGTTGCCGCGCTCATTGAATGCATTCACGATAATCGGCATGTTGTCCACCAGATAACGCAACCGCTCCTCACTCTTCTGAAGGGAAGACGCCGCTTTTTTCCGTTCCCGGATATCCCGGCCGACACTGACGACATATCGGGGTGCGCCACCGTCATCCTTAATGATGGAGCCGGAGTATTCCGTGGGAATCAGTTGGTTGTCCTTGGTGCGCAACGACATCTCAATTGTCTGGACACCTTTTATCGCAAGCGTTTTCAAGGCAAGCCGGGCTTTCTGAAGATCCGCCGGACCATAATACCCGTCCGGCGCCTTCATGGACCGTATTTCGTCATCCGAATAGCCGGAAATCTCCCGGAAGGCGCGATTCCAGCGGACCGCTTTTCCGGTGGCCGGTTCGAATACGAAAAAAGTGTCCATCTGGGTGTTCAGGACCATGTCCGTAAATTCTTTTTCCCGTCGAAGAGCCTGGCGGGTCGACTCAAAATAGATCAGCAGCATTCCGACGGCGATGACGATTTCGAGACTCGCCCCCAAGAGATACCCCCATGGGGCCAGCCACAGGATCGGTCTGACAAACGGATAATCCGCCTTGTGCAGACCCCACACAATGAAGGTGACACCCACTATTTTTCGCCCGAGGCTTTGTGCTTCCATATGCTGTATCAGAACCACACCGGTCCAAACATACACAAAACCCAGAAAGAAATACGTCGGCAGGCTGACAATCATCAGCGAGGCGTGAAAACCGGTCGCAAACGCAATCCACGGAACGAACGCCACACCGGCATACAACCAGGCGCGCGGCATTTTCTTCCGAAGAAACAGGTGCGTTCCCCAGAGCAGGATGAGTCCGCTTGCCAGGGAGGCCAATTGATTGCCGATCAGAAAAAAGGTTTTGTACGTTTCGAAGCCTTCCGAAATGAGGGGCAGCATCAATAGAAATCGAAGGGCGTAAATCCACCAACTGATGGTCCAGATAAAAATAAATCGTTCCCGATCGATATGGTACAGATACGCATAGGTCAACGCGAGAATGACGGTTCCGATCAAGGTGGCGACAATGGAGGGGAACATCCAGTTCATGCATCTTCTCCACGCGGAGGACATCCGGAACAAAACGGAATCAATTGGATTGGAATGGATAATCAATCCGAACGATAGCAGCGCGATAGTAAAATGATTGTCGGACGGTTGCTGTTACATTAATAACGAGTTCAACTCCGGCGGGTTTGTCTTCAAAACGGTTCGTCCGTCTCAAAGCATAACCAGCCGATTTGTCAGGTCGATCATTAACCGGGGAAAACGGTGAAGCGGATCGATCGGGATTGCTCGGCGCCCCGTTCGGCCTGCTTGCCCGTTGGTCGGGTATCATTTTCGTTTATGGTTATGAGTGATCACTATACGCGAGGGAAGGCGCGCATGTCAAGTGTTATGCAAACACAACCTACTGACATTTATTTGAATTGATGGGACATCACCGATCCGATAGGGAAGGGGATGCCGGCCGGTCACACGGTTCCATGGCTGGATTTCGGAAAATCACCTGATTGCGGCCGTCCGCTTCCCGTGAAAACGGTTATCAGGCTGTCGGTTCCCCCCGACTCGGCTTCTGCCATTTGATTCGCCATTTGATTCGATTGACATGGCATCGATTTCAGTCTATAAAATATGTATATAAATTTGATCGGTTATCATACAAATGGACCTTGTCGGAACACTTTTCCACTTGTAACATGCAGGCGTCCCAATTATCACCCGGCATCCGAACAAAATAAAACGGTTACCACAATTTGTAGCATCAATCCCTATGACGAGTCCAACCGATCAGGATCAAAGGGAAAATGTCATGTCGATAACATTCGCAAGACCAATGAACCCATTGCCCCGCTGGAAGAGATTCTTGTTTCATACGGGCATGCCGATGGCCGCGACAATCGCCATCGCCATGATGGCGATTTCATGGCAGGGCTGCAACAGCAGCAAATCATCCTCATCATCATCTGCGCCGAGCCCCCAGGCCCCGGCAACCGGTTTCAGTCTGTCCGGAACCATTTCAACCGCCTCCCGCAACGCAGCCGACGGAGACACCAACGATCCCAGGGAAACCGATTCACCAAACAATACCCTGGCGGATGCCCAGATTCTTTCAAATCCGGCAACCGTTCTCGGTTTTTTAACGGAATCCGCTACCGGTGGCGGGTCGAATGGGGATGACCGCTTTGCGGCCACAGCGGATCAAGATGACGTGTTTCGGGTCACCCTGGCGGCAGGCCAGAGCATTTACCTGCAAATCGCGGACTGGTTGAGCCAGGATTTCAGCGCCAACGACCTGGATCTCTATTTGGTGGACAGCCTTGCGAACATCATCGCGAGTTCGGAAGGATTGGGACGCGCCGAGGAATTGCATGTCAGCCAGGGCGGCGACTCACTCTTGTCCAAAAACGGTTTTGAAATAAAATAGTTTATTGGGCTTGAAAAAAAGCCTCCTTGTAAGGCATGGTTTAATCGCGAAAAGAAACCGTTAGCCCAAAACAAGGAGGCAAAACAATGGTACGACATGCGAGT
>JBGSLR010000076.1:0-19769 GCA_041740615.1 Desulfobacterales bacterium | reverse complement strand
CCGCGCCCTATCTTTGTTGCATTTTTCCAAAATTCGTTCGCCGAACGATGAAAAACAGAGTACCATCCGTCAGTCCAAGGCTTCATCCCCTGCCTATCAGTCCCGCCTTAGGCCATTTGGCTGTTCAGTTAGAATTGCTGGTCCGGCAACAGTCTGATTGACACTTTCCCATAATGTTTGTATTTACATTGAAATGACACGATGCCGATGGAATTAAAAACGGATTCTCAACAGCATAATACCAACCGTCCGGATGAAACATGAGCGCGTACATCGCCTGTCACGAATGCGATCTAATCCACAGAATAGGCCCACTGCCCCCGGGCTCCGCTGCCAATTGCATCCGTTGCGGAGCCGTCTTGTACCGAAAAAAAGTCGACAGTTTGGACCGGACACTGGCCTTTGCCATAACCGGTTTGGTGTTGTTCATCCTTTCCAATACGTTCCCGTTTCTGGCCTTCAAAATAGAATCCACCGTCCAGGAAACCGTTCTCCTTACCGGAGTCAAAACGCTTTTCGACCAGGATATGAAAGCCGTGGCCGCGCTGGTGCTGTTCAATATCATCATCGTTCCGCTGATTCAGATGACGGGATTGCTCTACCTGATACTGCCCTTGAAATTGGAACGCATTCCATTCGGCCTTCCCCTGATGTTCCGTTTTATTCGCTGGCTGCAGCCCTGGAGCATGATGGAAGTATTTATGTTGGGAATCCTGGTGGCCATGGTGAAACTGAAAAAAATGGCGATCATCATTCCCGGCGTGGCGGTTTTTTCTTTCCTGGGGCTTATTTTTGTTATCACGGCCATGACTGCCTCTCTCGACCACCATGCCATCTGGGAAAAATGGGAAAAACTCCGATGAAAACAAACCACCAAACAGCCTTGAGCCGTGGACTGATCAGCTGCCACAGCTGTCATTTGTTGCTGAGAAGACGAAAGGAAGCGACTGGAATGACATGCCCCCGTTGCGGTTCCCGCGTGCATTCCCGCAAACCAAACAGCATCCAGCGAACCTGGGCGCTTGTTTTGGCAGCCCTCGTTTTGTATATCCCGGCCAATGTGCTTCCCATCACCACCGTAATCTCCCTTGGCCATATCCAGTCGGACACCATCATAAGCGGTGTCATCTATTTTATCCTGACCGGAATGTGGCCCATTGCGCTGATTATTTTTGTCGCCAGCATTTTCGTACCCCTGTTGAAATTATGCATCCTGGTCTTTCTGTTGATCAGCGTCCAATGTAAATCCACCTGGCGACCCAAGGATCGGGCGCGTCTATACCGAATTACCGAGATTGTCGGCCGCTGGTCGATGGTGGATATCTTTGTGGTCACCATCCTGGTAGCACTGGTCAACCTGGGCTCCCTGGCAACCATCCACGCCGGGCCGGCGGCATTCTATTTTTCCGCCGTCGTAGTCATCACCATGTTTGCGGCCATGGGTTTCGATCCCCGTCTTATCTGGGATGTGGAGGTGTCAGAACATGAATGAAACCCAAGACAGCCTTCCGGAGCTGAACGATCTGCCCACTGCGGATATCCAGACACGCCATTTTCCCATTTCGATTGTCTGGATTGTCCCTATCGTAGCGATTATCGTGGGCACCTGGCTTGTTTATAAAACCGTTTCCGAAAAAGGACCCACCATCACCATTGCATTTGAATCGGCCGAAGGGCTGGAAGCCGGCAAAACGAAAATCCGCTTCAAGGATGTGGATCTCGGCCAGGTCAGCGCCATCGACCTCAGTGACGATCTCGCCCAAGTCATTGTCACCGCCGACTTGGTGAAATCCGCTGAAGAATTCATATCCGCGAATACCCGTTTCTGGGTCGTCCGGGCCCGGGTGGCCGCTACCGGCGTTTCCGGCCTGGGCACCCTTTTTTCCGGTGTCTACATTGCCTTGGATCCGGGAGAAAAGGGTAATCCGCTCCGGGATTTCATCGGCCTTTCGGAACCACCCATCGTTACGACGGATCAGCGCGGCAGCCATTTTCTCCTGAAAGCGTCGGATCGCGGATCCCTCGAAATCGGGTCGCCTGTGTACTACCGTAAAATACAGGTCGGACAGGTGGTGGCCCATCGCCTGACGGAAGACGGCGAAAGCGTCGACATTGAAGTGTTCATCGACGCGCCCTATGATCAATACGTATACGAGAATTCCCGTTTCTGGGAATCCAGCGGCTTCGACATCACGCTGGACACCGAAGGCGTGCGATTAGACACGGAATCCCTTGTAAGCCTCGCCATCGGCAGTGTGGTCTTCGGCCTGCCCCCGAAAACCGACCCGACCCGGCCGGCGGCAAAGCAGACGGTTTTCCAGTTATATAAAAACATGGAAGAAGCGACTCGCAAAACCTACGAACAGAAAGACAGTTGGCTGTTGCATTTTCATGAGTCGGTTCGCGGTCTGATGCCTGGATCGCCGGTTGAATTCTACGGCATTCAGATCGGCCAGGTAACGGAGATATGGTTGGAAGCCGGCGAGAAAAAAAAGGAGTACCGCGCGTCGGTCGTCATCGAGCTGGAACCGGATCGGGCCATGCAGAAAAAGAAGCGCCTGGCAAAACCCGAAGAACGCCAGCAGCGGATTCAGCATCTCATCGAAAAAGGACTCCGCGCCCGGATCGATACGGGCAACCTGGTGACCGGCCAGAAACTCATCTCCCTGGATTTTTATCCGGACGCACCGCCGGCGACCCTGAACCAGGAAGGACTCTACCCGGAAATGCCCACAACACCTTCTCCGATGGTAAACATCGGCAATAAAATGAGCCGCATCATCGCAAGGATCGAAGGCATGCCTCTGGAACAGATCGTCGATGATCTGAAAGATGCGATTCAGGGAGCCAAGGAAATCACCCGATCACCCGAGACCATGGCCGCCATTCACAACTTGAATGCGTCCCTTGCGGAATCCCGTTCGCTGATTGCGGATTTGCGCACCCAGGTCTCGCCGGAAATCGAAAAGACTCTCCGGCAGGCCCAACTGTCTCTCAAGGCCGCCGAAGATATCCTTCAGTCGAATTCACAATTACCGGTTGCATTAAAAGAAGCCCTTGACGAAATTTCCTCTTCCGCCAAGTCCGTGCGGTTGCTGATGGATTACCTGGAGCAGCATCCGGAAGCATTTCTTCAGGGGAAAGGACAGGAGCAATAATGAAAAAAAATCCGGCCTTTCACGTCATCTGCCCTTTCGCGATCGTCAGCTGGTTGTTGTTTGGCGGTTGTTTTGGAAGAACGCCGCCGGTGCGCTACTACAGTCTCCTACCCCTTTCGGTTTCAACTGCCGAGGTCGGTTTGCCCCAGGAAATCGGCATCGTCGTCGGCCCCGTGTCCATTCCGGAAATCCTTAGCCGGCCGCAAATCGTCACCTTACATTCGCGAAACGGCGTCCAGGTTTCCCAATACGAACGATGGACAGGACAACTGCAAAATGAAATCGCCGCGATTCTGGCTGAAAATATCAGCGCTCTGTCCGGCAGCGATCGGATCATCCCCTATAGCCGGGAAAATGTTTTTCAGCCGGATTATCGCCTTGCCATCAGCATCAACCATCTTGACATCAAAATGTCGGAAGAAATCCGGCTGGACGCCACCTGGAGCATCAAGGAAGCCAAGACAGGGCGAGCACTTCTGGTGCGAAAGTCATTTTTTCAAGAACCGTTGACCTCGGACTCCTATGACGAAATGGTTCAGGCCCAAAGCAGGATCCTGGCAACCTTCAGCCGGGAGTTGGCGCGGGAATTATCGAAGCGTATCGGAAATCAGTAACTTTCATTTTCAAGAGATCGCCGCCTGTGCCATTTGTTTCTGTAACCCGACATGGAAACACGCCGTACATGGGATCTGGAAAAACCATTGTTTCCGCTTTTCCGATATGCTAAGGTAAAAGATAACTCATCATAATCACAACAACAAATCAGCTTAGCAAAAGTTCAGCGGCCAACGCCGGTTATCGAAATAATTCCCGCCGACCCTGGCGGTGCATACAAGCATGGCGTCATCATCTGAACTTGCCTCCATTCAGGGAGGCATACCCGACCATTACCGGAATACGCTTCCGTGCGGTCAATATAATGGAAACACGGATACAGGCTGAATGATACCGGCTTCGAGAACTTCGAGATGCAACAGACATACGCCAACCTCTACAAGCTTGCGCCCATCGGCCTTCTGACATTTGACAGGGAAGACCGAATTCTGGATATCAACGTGGCTGCCGGCGAACTATTGAAAATGAGCCCCGATCGTGCGATGGGCACCCTCTTCTCTCGATTTGTCCATCCGGACGACCGGGAGGTTTTTTTTCACTACAAGCAAAACCTGTTCACCAACGGGCTTCGGCAACTGTGTGAATTGAATTTCACATCAGAACCCGGGGCCGTCTTTCCGGCCCGACTGATCGGGATTGCGGTTCAAGAAGGAAGCGGCGAGGATACGGTCTGTATCACCAGCATCGAGGAAATATCCGAACAGAAAGAAGTCGAAAAATCGTTACGGAAATTCATCGCCGCCCTGGAACGAAAAAATATCCGGGCTACTGAACAATGTCATCACGAAAAAGACAAACGCGAATTGCTTTCCAAAAGGCTGATCGATCTGCTGGAACAGGAACGGCAACAACTGGCTTGTGACCTGCATGACGATATCGGTCAACACCTGGCCAGCATCAAAATTATCGCGGAGGATCTTCTGGATCGAAGGAGTGTCAACCGCGACATCGGCGCGGAGCTATCCATCATCAGAGACCGCACCATTCAGTTGATGAGCCGCATCCGGAATTTTTCCCATTGGCTGAGGCCCAGCACCCTGGATAAAATCGGGCTGAAATCATCCCTGGATCAACTTTCCCGCGAAATTGAAAATCGCTGTCGCCATCTGAAGATCCATTTCCATTCCGCCAATTTTCGGGAAGAGCTGGACATGGAGAAAAAAATAGCCTGCTTTCGCATTGCCCAGGAAGCATTAACCAACATCATCAAACATGCACAAGCGGAAGAGGTTCATCTAAACCTCTCTCAGCACCAAAAATCACTTTTCTTGAGCATCGAGGACGACGGCATTGGTTTTGAATTGGATAAAGCAACGGGAGGGGATCATCAAAAGGAACATCTGGGACTTTTGATCATGGAGGAAAGGGCCGCCCAGCTCAAAGGCGAATTTATCGTCGATACCCAACCCGGCAGAGGAACCCACATACTCGTAAAATTTCCCCTATAGGGGCGAGAAAAGGAACATCCGTATGGGAAAGACAAAGATTCTCATCGGCGATGATCACCGCGTCGTTATCGAAGGGATCAAGAGTGCGCTGCAGAAAGAAGTGGATTTCGAAGTCGTCGGCGAGGCACTGGAAGGAAGACAGGTTTTGTCGCTCGCGGAATCCCTGAAACCGGAAATCATCATCCTGGATATTTCCATGCCGCTGCTGGATGGTATGGAAGTAACCGCACAGCTCAAAAAAAAATTGCGGGCGGTGCGTGTTGTCATTTTTACCATGCATTCCGAAAAAGAATTTTTCATCGAACTGATGAAAACGGGCATATCTGCGTATGTATTGAAACAGGAGCCCATCTCCAATCTGATTCTCGCCTTGAAAACCGTCAAGGCAGGGGGAACCTATTTCGGAGAATGGGCCCCCGATATTTTATCGAACCACATGAAACACCTGGAGAGAGTCCAATCGAATAGCGATGAGTTCGATAAACTGAGCCGCCGGGAACGGGAAGTCTTTTGTCTGTTGGCCGATGGGATTTCCATAAAAAAAATCGCCGCCATGTTGTTTATCAGTAAAAAAACCGTGGAATCTCATAAATACAACATCATGGAAAAACTGCGTGTCCAGAACACCACCGAGTTGACCAAAATCGCCCTCCGTAAGAGAATGATAAAGTTATAACGATTCAAAGTGAGGAAGGAATTGTAAGGAATGTCCTGAGGGCTTCCTGAAAATGGTTTCCCGTTAGTTGTTCGGGGTTTGCGTTTCCGATTATCCTGCAGTAAGAGCTTGCGGCTTTCCAAATTATTCCCAACGAAAATCAGGATACTCCTGATAGACAACTCCGATTTCATTGGTTATCAGTTTCTCAAAGAAGGCATATGCCCAATGGAACAAGTTCCTTCAGAAAAACCAGGCTGATCTCCAAAAAATAGTATTCGACGCCTATAAAAAATTTGACGAATTGTATCAATCGCCGGGAACGCCGAAAAAAACGACATCCTGAAGGCGATCATACGCAAACGCGCCCATTCCGCAATCCGAGGTACCGTGCAAGCGCACTCCGATATCTTGCTGAACTGCTTATAATGTCCCCCACTGACGCGCGCAACGCTCTCTTTACAAAAAAAGCCGCTTTGCGCAGGGGGAAATGACTTCAAGTGTTCCTATTCGCCTTCCACTCCATCGACATGTAGGACCGACATCCGTATGCACCGTCAAAACGGCATGTTCCGTTCCACAGCCGATACCAGGCCGTACCCGTTTTTCCAGACCATTGAAGGAGGCCGCATGGGATCGAATTTTACCATATATCGCCATCGCACCAATAAAAGGATCAGATTGCAGCTGTCCGGGGATTTTGACGGTTCTTCCGCTTGGGAACTCCTGAACGAAATCCATCGGGATTTGGATCTGCACCCGAAAGTCGTTGTCGACACCCAGGGTCTGAAACACATTGAACCTTTCGGCGTGGCTGTTTTTCACGCCAACCTGTCGATGAAACGACACGCTGGAGATAGGATCCGTTTCATCGGCGATAAGGCCCAAGGCCTTGCCCAAATGTGATCCGATCCAATGCGGCTATCGCCGCAAGGAGAAAAGAACGATGGAACCATTTCCCATTGCGGATGGAAGCGAAAAAATCCTGTTGGTGGATGACGATCCGAATGTTGCCGAAATATTCGGCGCCATCCTCAGCAGGCTCGGTTATCAAGTGACCACCCGGACCAACAGCTCGGATACCGGGTCATGCTGAACAAACCAGATTCATCGAAGGTTTCAAGCGGTCATTCCGGCGTTCCATTTTGACTTGCATTTTGGATCGACATTCAGTAGGGATAGAACTGTTTTCGGCACAATTTCCAGAACTTGACTATGCGTTTGCGCATTCGCTCGCCAGCGACTGTTGACCGTTGCCCCATAGACTTCGAAAGGTTCTTACGGCATGAATGTTTCGAACCCACCCAATGCGGAACCCCGCCCCGTAATGAAAATCGTGGGAATCGGCTCCTCCGCAGGCGGATTGGACGCCCTCCGGGTCATCCTTCCGACCTTGGCCGCCGGCAACAATCTTGCGGTGGTTATCCTGCAGCACCACGCTTTGGATCATCACCAATTGTTTACGAAGATCCTGTCCGAAACCGCTACCATGCCCGTCACCACCATCGACCATGGGATGACCATCGACGCGGACAGAATTTATCTGGCACCGCCCCGCTGCAACGTCTCCCTTGAAAACAACATGTTTCAACTCCATCCCGCAACCGATCCCCAGACGCCGACTCCTTCCATCGATTTCTTTTTTCTATCCCTGGCCCGCAGCAACCATCATACCAGAATCGGCGTGATTCTTTCGGGAACCGGATCGGACGGAGCTTGCGGAATCCAGGGCCTCAAAGCCGCCAGCGGCATCATCATCGCCCAGACTCCGGAAAATGCCAAACATCCGGATATGCCCCGGGCCGCCTTGGCCACCGGATGTGTGGACTTGGTGCTGGCGTCGGAACAAATCGGGGAGGAGCTGATCCACCTGACCGACTCCGGTTCCTTGACGCGCCCTGAAAATAATGTGGAATCCTCATCCGATGAAATCGACCGCATTCTGCGCGTGCTGTTCGAAAAAACCGGTTGCGATTTTTCGGACTATAAACTCACTACCATCAACCGCCGCATCGGCCGCCGGATGTCCATCAACAAACTGGTCGATCTGAAACGCTATGCCGATCATCTGGCGCGCTCCGAGGATGAAGCCACTCTGCTGTTCAAGGACTTGCTGATCTCCGTAACCAGTTTCTTTCGCGACCCGGACGCGTTTGTCTCTCTGGAAAACGTATTCCGGAGTGTTGCCGAACGGCGCGGTGTGGAAAAGGAGATGCGCATCTGGGTGCCGGGATGCGCCACCGGCGAAGAAGTCTATTCCATCGCCATCACCCTGGCAAAAGTTCTGGGGGAACGGATCACACGATATACAATTCAAATCTTTGCGACGGATATCGACTCCGCGGCCGTCGCCATCGCCCGCAAGGGTATTTACAGCGAAGCATCGGTATCCGGCATCGACAAACAGACCCTCCAACAGTATTTCCTTCAAACGAACGGAATGTTCCAGCTATCGGAAGCCATCCGGAACATGATCGTCTTTTCCCAGCACGACCTGCTCAAGGACCCGCCCTTTTCCCGCATCGACTTGATCAGCTGCCGCAACGTACTGATCTATTTCAACACGCATCTGCAAAAACGGATCATGTCCATTTTTCACTACGCCCTGCACGATAACGGCTACCTCTTTCTCGGCAAATCCGAATCCGGCAACCAGATTTCCGATCTCTTCGTCCCGGTGGACAACCGACAGAAAATGTTCCAAAGACGCGGCGCATACCGCCGGCCGCCCATTCATCTCCAATTCAGCCGCACCAGCGCCCATGCTCCTCTGCCCCGATCCGATCCGGAAAACCAGCGGGACATTTCACCCAAAGAGGCCCTGGAAGAAACCCTGCTGGCCGTTTACGGCCATACCAGCGTCCTGGTGAACGATCGCATGGATATCGTCTATATTCATGGGGATATAAGCCCTTATCTGAGCTTTCCCCAAGGAAACGCCGATCTCAATATTTTATCCCTGGCCAAAGGGGATCTGAAAATCGATCTGCGCATCGTCATTAACAAATCCATGCGGGAAAACCGGACCGTTCACGGCAAACCGGTCCTGCTCCACGACGGACCGACGGATCGACAGCTCCGAATTTGCGCCTCTCCGGTCTGTCGAACCGTCGCGGAAGAAATGCTGACATTGGTGACCTTTGAAAAAATCACCGAGATTCCCATAGGGGGCCTTCCGGGTATATTCCCGATGGAAGAGGAATCCCGCCTGGTTGACCTGCAGAAGGAACTCACCGCCACCAAGGAATATCTCCAGACCACCATCGAGGAACTGGAAAATACCAACCAGGATCTGCTTTCCCTGAATGAAGAGCTGCAGTCCACCAATGAAGAACTGAAAGCCACCAACGAAGAGCTGGAAACGTCCAATGAGGAACTGCAGGCCGCCAATGAAGAATTGATCACCGTGAACGAAGAACTGGAGATCAAAACCGAAGAATTGGCCAAGGCCAATGCCGCCTTGCGGGAAAGCGAAATGTGCTTCCGGACGTTATACGAAAATGTTCCCGTGGGAATCAGCGTCTCCCGGCCGGACGGCACCATTCTGACATGTAACGACGCCTATCGGGACATGTACGGCTACACCAGCGAGGAATTGCGACACATCAACGAGGTTCAACTCTATCATCGCGCCCAGGATCGGGACAGTATCCTGAATAATATCAGGAACAACATGGTGTTCCAAAATGCCGAAGTCGAGATGAAACGAAAAAACGGCGATGTCTATACCGCCAATATGACCATCACGCCTTTTTGGATGGAGGACAAGGAAACCCTGCTGGCCGTTATCCGGGATATCACAGACAGAAAAGAATCCGAAGAGTCCCTTCGCAAAAGCGAGGCGGCACTGGCGGAGGCACAACGAATCGCCAGCCTGGGAAACTGGGAATGGGATCTGGGCTCCAATACGTTTCATTGTTCGGATGAACTTTTCCGGATTTACGGGCGCGTTCCGGACACCATCGGACGATCACTTACCTTCGCCCTGGATTCCATCCACCCGGAGGACCGTGGGATGGTCGACGTAGCGTTGGACCAGACCCGCCATCTGGGATTTCCATTCAATATCGAGTATCGGATCATCCTGCCCAACGGCGATACCCGCGTCATCCATTCCATCGGCGCTGCGGAGAAAAACGATATCGGAACCATCACCCGGATGTATGGAACCGCCCAGGACATCACGGAACGGAAAAAAGCCGAGACGGAAAAAATACAACTGGAAAAACAACTTCATCAGGCCCATAAAATGGAAGCCATCGGCACCCTTGCCGGCGGCATCTCACATGATTTCAACAACATTCTTTCCATCATTCTGGGAAATATCGAATTGGTCGCCTTGGAACTGAACCCGGAGGACGATACCATGAGATATCTGGATCAAGCCAAAACCGCCAGCTTTCGGGCCAAAGACCTGATCCAGCAGTTGCTCCGTTTCAGTCGCAAGACGGATCAGATCCAAAAGCCCATCAACATTGCCGACATCGTCAGAGAGTCCCTTCGATTCCTGCGGGCTTCCATTCCCAAGTCCGTTGATATCCAAGAAAACATCGCCCGCAATGGGGGTATTATCGTTGCGGACCCCACTCAAATTCACCAGGTGATGCTCAATCTATGCGCCAATGCCGCCGACGCCATGCAGGAAAAGGGTGGTCTCCTGTCCGTGTCCTTGGTGCCCGTCTATCTTTCCCCGGATCAAGCCGCCGACTATCCGGGACTCCAGACCGGCCCCTATGTGCGACTGCTCGTCAAAGACACCGGCGAGGGCATACCAGCCGAACTCCAAGAACAGATCTTCGAACCGTTTTTCACCACCAAGGCATCCGGCAAAGGCACCGGAATGGGACTGGCCATGGTGCATGGAATCGTCAAAAGGCAGGGAGGACACATCGGTGTGCAAAGTGAGGTGGGACGAGGAACGACGTTCGAAATCCTGCTACCCAAAGTGGAGTTCGAAGAAGTAATCGATCTGCCCGTCAATCTACCGGTTCCCAAAGGAAAAAATGAGCACATCCTGCTGATAGACGATGAAACCATGATCCTGAACATGGGAAAAAACATTCTGGAAACCCTGACATACCGGGTCACCACCGTGAACGAGAGCGAACGGGCGCTCGAGACCTTCCGCCGTGCTCCCGACCAATTCGATCTGATCATCACCGATTACAGCATGCCCGGAACCAATGGGTACGAATTGGCCCGTCAGTTCCTGCAAATTCGAAACGATATCCCCGTCATCTTATGCACCGGTTTCAGTGAATCCATGGCAGCGGAAAAAATCCGGCAAGTCGGTATCCGCAAGCTGCTGCTCAAACCCGTCAGCAGACACGAACTTGCCGAAACCCTGCACGAAGTTCTGAGAAATTCCGAACCGGTGGCATGACGACCATGGTGCCATCGCACATCCAAGCAAATGATTGACTTTGAAGCGTTTTTTCCGTATACTCGGCACAGTGAATAGGTTGGACGATCGATAAACCAAACGCTGCCGGTCTCATTACCATGGTGATGCGACCGGCACCCATTACCACCGGATCAACATCAATACATTGAAATCGGCTGCTTCACATCAAATGAGGCTCCTCGGTTTTTTCCGGCGTCGAAAAATCCAACATGAGTGAAAAGGATATCCATTTTGTCCCCGCCTGATGAAAAACGAACCAAAACGCGCTCCCAGCAGGAAAGAAGGATATGACGGAATCGGATAATCGGTTGATCATTGCAATCTGTCCCGAATGCAAGTCCAAATACAAGCTGCCGGAAGCAATTGTCGGTAAGCTGCTGGCCTGCAAACAATGCGGTACAAAATTTACGGTTCAAAACTTGACGGAACCGAAACCGTCTCAGCTACCGTCTCAGCTTCTGGTCAAGATTGCCCTGGAAAACAAATTGCTCACGGAAGAAAAGTTGAAAGTCGCTTTAGGGATTCAGGCAGCGGTAAAGAAAGCCGGGCGAGATATGCCGCTGGAAGACATTTTGATCAAGAAGGAAATGATCTCCCGGGAAAACATGCGACGCCTGATCGTCGCGACCGTTCGTCAACTGGACAAGACCTTCGCCCGAATCGCCGAACAGAAATACCAAGTTCCGGCCGATCAAATTCAACAGGCGCTATCGGAGCAGGCCGCCCACTTCAAGGCGACCGAAAATTGTATCCTGATCGGCGATATCCTGGTCGCGTCCGGTCAGCTGTCTCCTGAAAACAAAGACGCCATCATGGCCACCCAGCAACGAACCGGGCGACTTTGTTCATTGCTGCGTTCCGAAGAGTTGAAACCCATTGAGACGCTGCGGAGGACACCAACACCCCAGCCAAACAAACCGGAACCGAAACCACCACCGCAAGAGACATCCACGGAAGAACGGGGGGCGACGGAGCCGATGCCATCCCCGCAGAAATCGACGCCGGAACCATCGGCATCGACTTCGGAAGAAAGGCAGCCGGAATCACCTGACTTCAATGAAACGGCATCCGAGAAAATAGAAATCAAAAAGGAAATCTTCAAGGATAAAAAATTTTTCAACATCCGGAAAATGGACAAGGAATTGGTCGGAACCGCCATCGCGGGGAACCTCTTGACCCGCAAAGAAGCGGATCGCGCCCTGGCGGAACAATTACACCTGTATGAGTCTGCAAAGAAAAGAGTCCTGGTGGGGGATCTGCTGGTTGCAGACGGAGTTCTTACAGCGGCTATCCGGGATCAGCTTCTGGAGGCGCAGCAACGCGTTGCACAATCGGACAGCCGTTTCTGTGAAATCGCCATTGCAAAAGGCATGGTTGTAAAAGGCACCGCTGAAAAAGCGATGACAATACAAACCAGACATTTACAAGAGAAGCGGAGCAAGATTCCGGTCGGTGAAATTCTGATCAAAATGGGGGTATTGACAACTGAACAAATGGAAGCGATCCTGGCCGAGCAAACGGATTTCGAGCCAAGTTCAACCACAGGCACGGAGTCCCAAGGCCTCTTGCGGGAAAACGTCACGATCGGCGGCCACCCATTCGAATTCCGGATCAGTGACGATCGCCTCACGGCCTTGATCCGAAAAGTGGGCGAAGGCCCTTTACCGGTTTCCGCAGCGGATATCCGATCCTTTCTGGCCGATCAAAAAATCACCCACGGGATTGTGGACGACAGCCGTATCGAGGCTTTTCTGAAAAAGGAAGGGACCATGGAGCAACCCGTTGCCGTCGCATCCGGCAGACCGAGTCGCGCTGGACGTGCCGGCAGCATCAAATACTATTTTAACACGGAACACTTGACGGTCGGCGCCGTGAAAGAAGACGGATATATCGATTTCAAAGACAGGGGTGAGATTCCCCATGTGGCAAAGGGCGACCTGATCGCGGAAAAAATCCCCATGATCGCCGGCGAACAGGGCTTCGATGTATTCGGGGAGGTGATGCCCGTTGCGCCGGTTTCCGATATACGATTGCGGGAAGGCGCCGGTGTAACCTTGTCCGAAGACGGGATGCGCGCCTTTGCAAAAACAGATGGTCAGCCCGATGCTTCCTTTGGCGGGAAAGTGGCGGTGCTCTCCGAAATCCATATCAAGGAAGACATCGGCCTGGAAACGGGCCATGTGGAATTTGAAGGCAATGTCCGGGTAGGCGAGACCATCCAAAGCGGTTTCCGCGTTCAGGCCGCCAGCATTTCCGCCAAGGAAATCCTTTCGGCGGAAATTCATGCGACCGGAGACGTGGTTGTTTCCGGCGGGATCACCGGAGCGAAAATCAAGACCCAAGGGGGGGTCCAGGCGAAATACATCAAGAACGCCGACATTTCGGCCTTTGGGGATATCATCACCCAGAAGGAAATCCTCGATTCAACGATTGAAACCAGCGGAGCCTGCATTGTCCGGAGCGGAAAAATCATTTCATCGGAGATCTGCGCCAAAAAAGGAATCGAAGCGCAGGATATCGGTACGGACATCTCCACTCCCTGCAAGCTGAAAATAGATGTGGACAAACATCTGGAAAACGAGCTCCGGATCATCAAAGAGGCCGTCACTGCGTTGCAGGAACAAAAATCGGCGCTGGAAGATGAGAATGCGCGAATGGCGGAAGAAGAAAAAAGTTTCGAAAGCCGGATTGCCCTGCTCGCCCAAGAACAGGATCGGGCGCAAGTGGAGATTCGATCCTTGAAAAACAATATATCTTCCCTTTCCGGTGAGGAAAACGCGAAGACCCGGACCGAAATGACGGATTCCATCAAAACCCTTGAAGAAAGAGCGCGCAACGCAGAGACATCCATCAACGCACTGTTCGAAAAACAGGATGCTTTTGCGGTTCGCAGCAGTGAAATTAAAACACAAATAATCGAAATTGAAAATAAAATCAAGATTCGTATCAGCGAACGGGAAGACATGCTGCAATGGGCCGGAAAACAAAAAGGAACGCCCGCAGTAAAAGCACGTGGGGTCATCGCAGAAGGGACCGCTGTTTTCGGCCCCCATGCATCGATTATCTTGAGAGAATCCCGCAAAAGCGTGCAAATTAAGGAAACCAGGATCATGAATCCCGATAAGGAAGAGGAGTGGGAAATGCGGGTATCGACTCAAAAACTGTAATCCACAAAAGTAAGGAAATTCCATGCCCCTGTCGGTGGTCGATTTATATCAAAAGGTGCTTCCCAAAACCAATTGCAAGGACTGCGGATTTTCCACCTGCCTGGCGTTTGCCAGCATGGTGGTTTCGGAGAAACTGCCTCTGGCCGGCTGTCCCCATCTGGATGCGGCGACAATCGCCCGATGCCAGCCCGAATTGGACGCCCAGCATGCCGCGGGTAAATGGACCAAAAAAGATATGGCCCAGGAAGCCCTCCAATGGGCCAAGGAGCGTTCGGCTTCGATTCGGCTCCAGGACTTGCCGGATCGAATCGGCGGGCGCCTGGTGGAGCAGGAAGGTCAAACCGTTCTGGAGTTACCCTATTTTACCGACACCCTTTGGATCGGCGAAGAACGGATCCGGAAAAGCGACGGCATCGAGCTGAACCGTTGGGAGCAGGTTTTTCTTTTCAATCATATCGCCCAGGGCGGCAGCGTTCTTCCGGGTAAAAACTGGAAGGGCCTGGAGCAGTTCCCCAATACCGTGTCCAAAATCAAATCCATGCGGGAACATGTGGAAGCCCCACTGGTGGAACGGTTCAAAGGTAGGATCGAAGACCTCCGAAAAGCCGCCCAGGCTCTCGGCGGAACATCAGCCATCGAAGGCGGCGAATCCGCTGATGCCGCTTTCCTTTTCCGCCCCCTGCCCCGAATACCCCTTCTGCTGCTTTTCTGGGATGAGGATACAATGGACGGATTCGACGCCAAAACGAAACTTCTGTTCGACGATACGGTGGTCGAACATCTGGATATCGAGTCCATGCTTTTTGTCAGCGAACGGCTCCGCCAACGACTGATCGAATGGGCCGATAATCCGGACGGATCGGAATGAATCAATCGCCATATGTGAATATCCGTGACGGCTGCACGGATAAAATCAGCGCATTGAACGAATCGGATTGGAGGACTATATGAAAGAAGTGGATTGTCTGTCGGTTGCCGAGATCGCGTTGCAGCGGATTCAAAAAGGCGCCTTCCTGACCGTAAAAGCGACAGAGGAAGTCAACACCATGACCATCGGCTGGGCAACCATTGGTTTTCTTTGGAACAAACCGATCATGATGGTGGCGGTGCGGGATTCCCGTCACACCTATTCCCTCATGGAAAAATCGAACGATTATACGGTTTCCATTCCATCCACGGACATGCATGACACCGTCATGTTCTGCGGCACCAAGTCCGGCCGGGATGTGAACAAATTCCAAGCCTGCCGGCTCGAAACCTCAAACGCGCGGACGGTTGCATCCCCCATTATTCAAATCCCGGGCCTCCATTTGGAATGCCGCATCGTCTATAAGACCCCCATGGACGCAACGCAGCTGACGCCGGATTATGAATCCCTGTATCCGAAAAAAGATTACCATACGCTCTACTTTGGTGAAATTCTGATGTGTTATGAAATTTGATCGCCCCTTGTTCGCAATTGATTTTCCAGCCGGATGATATGTCCCTGACAGAGGCCGTCATGATGCCGATTTCGCGGATTCGGCTAATTCAGCCGCACCTTCCGCCGCATGTGCGGTTTCGTTCCCTCCGAAATTTTTCAACATAAACGGGTCATCCAAGTCTGTTCCTGTCTTACTTGGTTAAAAAACCGCGTTTTGATCGGAATGACGGAAACAATACCATCAAACGCATTTATCAGACCGACAAGTTTGTGAAAAGCGGCGAAGCCGCGAAAAATCACTTGGCAAGTTATCGCAATTTGGATATGGAGAGGTTGAATCACCAAAATTCGTGATATGTTAACTTTCAGGCGACACCGGAGTGAAACCTGTGGAGAGAGGTCTATGCGTTTGAGGCACTGGACAATCGGAACATTTCTAATGGCATGCCTGCTGCTATCAATTTCGGGGACAAGCGTCGTGACGGCGGATGTACCCCAAAGTTCCCCCAAAAACCCTTCGGCCGATTCTGCGGTGGAGGCACAGCTGGCGGAGGCGCTGACCTATTATTACCAGGAAGACTACCAGCGCGCTTTGACGCTATTTAAAATCGTTGCCGAGCAAATGGACAACCTGGATATCTCCTTCTGGATCGCTACGTGCGCCGTTCAGGAGCAAGAATACGATCTGGCCGTCCGGCATTATCGAAAGATGCTATCGCAAAACCCGGAACTTCATCGTGTGCGCCTGGATCTGGCGGATGCCTTAATCAAATCCGGTGATACGGATGCAGCCATGATTGAACTCGATATCGTTAAAAAAACATCCCCTCCGAAGCCGGTACTGGACAAAATCGAGAATCGCGTGAAGATTTTGGAGCGAACATCCAACCGATTCAAGGTTGCGGCTTTGATGACCCAGGGTCTTCAATTTGATGACAATATCAGCAGCGGCCCTAGTTCGATATATATCGACGACGCCTTGTTTCCCATCATGCTTGACGAACGTAACCGAAAAGTGAGCGGCAAAAACTGGCTAACCAGTTTTTCGTTGAACACCTCTTATGATCCGGGCCATCCAAAGGAATTCATGTGGAACAGCGGGATTTCTTTGTATAACAGCCACAATCTGGATGACTACCCCGAATATAATTATTTGACGGTTGATATTTTTACCGGCCCGTGTTGGATGACCGGCAGGAATGTCATTAAAGTTCCCGTGGGATTCAACGACAAGTACTACGGCAACGAACGCCTGTCCAACAGCCTGCATATGGATCCAAGCATTGAGCACTTTCTTTCGCCTCGATTCAGCATTCTCGGAATCTATTCCTTCGCAAATGAAAAGTTTGCGCCGCCGCCTTATCATAGCAGCGACCATCAGCAACACCGGTTCTCGGTCGGCCCGAATTATTATGTGGACAAACAAAAACACATGGCTTCGGGATATTTCAGCTATGAGAAGCATGGAGCCGATTCGGATTATCTGACATATGATGCCGTCGGCCTGACCTTGTCCTATTTATTCACTTTCCAGACCGGTACGGAGGCCAAAATGATCTATAATTGGATCCAACGAAGGTATGAGAAAGAGACGCCGCTGTACGATGAGGCCCGGCGAGATCAACGAAGCATCATCACTTTCGCGCTGAATCAGCGATTCATGCGATATTTGTTTGCCTCGATCGAATTCAGCTCCATCGATAACCGATCCAATGCGGACCTTTTCCGTTACAGAAAAAACCTGTTTGCCATGAACGTCGGTTTTATTTACTAGATGACGAATTGTAAATAAATTGTATTTGTTGGAGACGAACAACATGCTTGCCGATAGAAAACAAAGGAAAAAGCAACCGCTGCGGCCCCCAAAAAATAACGGAAGAACGATGCTGATGTGGGCAACGCTTCTACTGCTTGGACTGCATGTCGGGAACACATGGGCGGGAGTGGAAGCAATGTTTGGTTCAAACGGTTCAGGCACCATCGACTGCTTGAAAAAAGCACGGATAAAAGAACCGTCCAATTTTGCGATTCCGTTTTACCTCGGCCAGTTATATCTCCAGCTTGGCGAAGTGGATCCGGCAATCGCCGAATGGGAAAAATATCTGACCATGGCTCCTGAAGACAGCAAAGCGATCGCCGTAAAGGAACGATTGACTGTACTCAAAATCGCATCCGCCGAGGCATTTGCGAAAAAAGCCGTCAGCCGAAAAGGAGCGCTGTCCACAACCCTCAAAGCGCCTGAAAACAGCATGGCCGTTATTGATTTTAAAAACAAAAGCGGCCCGTCATACTCCCCGTTTGTCAAGGGGATGACCGCAATGATCATGACGGATTTGTCGAAAGTGCCACAACTAAAAATTGTTGAACGCGAAAAAATCAATGCCATCATGCAGGAAATGCAGCTCTCTAAAGATCGTGTCGTCGATCCGAAAACAACCGCAACCATGGGACGATTGCTGATGGCCCGCAAAATCACCTCAGGAAGCATGGATGTCGACAACAAAATGGATTTGTCCGTTGTGGCGATGATCAGCGATGTCGAGCTTGCCAAGTCCATGGGAGATACAAAAATCAAGGGAAGCCCCCAAAAATTTTTTGAACTTGAGAAGGAGGTGGTTCTCGGAATTTTGAAGATTCTCCATCTCTCCGAAAAAATGCTCGACCCGAAAGTGGTCGTGCAGATCCGCAAGGTGCATACAAAAGACATGGACGCATTGACGTATTATGGAGAAGGTCTGATACACCTTGACAACAAAGAGTTCGACCAAGCCGGGGCCGCATTTGAAAAAGCCATTCAAATCGATCCTCACTTTGATTTGGCTGTTGAGGCATTTCGATCAACGCCGAAGACGCGATTGTCTGCACATGACCTCATCCGCGACAGCCGAATTGTTTCTGGACCGGTCGCATTGGACTTGCGGGAACCAACCGCTGAAACCGCTGAAGCTTCCATTGTCGGCAGCGAAATGCCGAATGATTTACCGGAAAAAATCCGATACGTATCATACGTTGATTCGATTCAGCATGCTGCGGAGATCGCCCGTATTTCTCATATAAAACAGATACAATCGCAAACGCAACAACCGGAACCCATTCCTGAACCCACTCCGGAACCCACTCCCGAACCTTCTCCCGAACCTTCTCCTGAACCTACTCCGGGACCCACTCCCGAACCCACGCCTCCGACTGCAAATTTGGGTTTTGCCATTGCCATGGTAGACCAAACGGCTACATTTCAAGGCCCTGATGGATTACCGACTTACGAAACGCTACTATCAGGCATTTACCGCAACCCATCGATTCAGGATCTCAGTCAGAGCGTGATATTCAATGGAATTTCGGACGGCCAGGTAACCCTGAACGGCAATACAAGCCAAGTAACTGATTATCAATCACAATCTGGCTCCGCGTTGCCAACCTCATTGCCCTATGATGTTATTTTTACATCCATGGGTTTTAACAACTATTTGGAATGGGGATATTGGCTGGGGAACGATCAAACTCCCATGACCAATGGGGTGGACAACGATTACACGATCAGCTCTCACGGATATTTCGTTCAAGGCGACCCAACCACCAATTCACAAATGAGTCAATTGGGCCTCAATAATATTACGGCTACTTACAGTGGGAATGCATACGCAACGCTTTGGACGTCCAGCGGCGGCTCAAATATAACCGGCAGTTTCAATGCGGAAGTCGCCTTTCAAAACGGCCAGATTACCAATTTCAACCTGGCCATGAATGACATTCCGGGATCTACGGCCAGCATTGTCGGTGCAAACGGCAATTTTTTGAGTGGCACACCCGGTTTTACAATTAATCCGAACTCAGGAACCTGGAATATCAACTCTGGGGTGGCTTTCACAAGAGATGCCCATGGAGCTGTTTACGGTCCC
>JBGSLR010000075.1:0-43045 GCA_041740615.1 Desulfobacterales bacterium | reverse complement strand
TCTTCTTCCATTCAAAGGTCTTGGACAGCATAAAATGAAAATGGGAACCTGATTTTGAATTTAGCAATTTAAAATAGCTAAACGGCTGAATTTTCAAAGAGCGATTCTTAATTTCTGTTTATTTTGGACAGCAGTGATTTTTTCTTTTATCTGATTATCAATTTGCTCAATCAAATTCTCTGCACTGCTTATTTCTTTTTCCAAAGTCACCACTTCTTTTGTTGTTCCTGAGGCCAAAACAATATTCGAATACATACACACAATCCCAATAATAATCATAATCAACGGCATTTTACAGTTCTTCATAATTTGTTCTTCGTCCTTTCCTTTTAAAACGCTTTTGTAATGAACAACTCCTCCCTCTCCTTTAATTTTCCTAGAACCCATATTCTGGGAAATCGAGCAATAAAATAAAAGAGTAGACAAAACTACTCTAATTATTGAAAAGGTATTGGTACACCTTTATCTTTTTCAATGTCATATTCTTCACATTCTTTGCAAAGTATTGGCCAATTTTTTTTCGAATCCTCTTTGGTTTTCTTATCCTGAGACGAAAGGACATAGGGGCATTTCACAACTTTTCCATTACTATTACCAATCCAATAACCTACATATTCAATATTATTCTTTCGCTTTAGATAGGCAATGCCTGTTTTATATACCATATATAGATTATTGTCGTTCTTATACCCAAATATAATCCATGTCATTTCTTTTTGAGTGCCATCATTATTCAATAAATCATAAACAGTTGTTTCTGTAATAAAAAAACCATCATCTTCATCTAACTTAAAAAAACCATTAAATGATGAAAATGATCCTTTATCATTTATATCATTAAAGTACGAATTTAATTTCCTGCCACTTTTATTAAAATCATTAATTTTATACTCAGTTTTTGAGAAGAAGAATTTTACATATCTTGTATACAAATCCGTATAGTGAAAAACCAAAATTCCACTTACAACACCGATAATAATACCAACAATAATACCTTTAAAATTTTTCATTTCCCCTCACCAATTTCAGTGTAAAATGTTATACAAAGACCAATATCCCACTACCATCCGGTGAAACAAATCATATATCTGTAACTGTCACAGTTGCTCCCTGCGTACGAAGGTGCTTACCTAAACGGTTAGCTGTTGTGACCTCAACATGCTTTCATTTCCTTGGCCTCTCGAAGTGGAAACCGAGCAAGCTGTCGGACGGATTCTTATCCGTTAACGTCAGTCGGACGCACTTGTCGAATTCAAACCCCTTACTGAATTCCGTACGAGGAACCAAAATGAATAGAATATGCTAGTTTTTGCTTGCCGGTTGTTCTGCGAAATTTTTTTTCCACTTAGCTAAAGCTGCTTCAACTTCTGTTAAATATTGGATCTGTCGCTCAATTTTTAAATCTACTTGACCTACGTTAAAATAAAAATATGATAGCGTTTTATAGCCTTGCTTATTATACGCTATTGTGTTCGTAAAATCAGATTTTAAAATTCTAGTGCTTGTTTTACTCGGACCAATTATTTTTTCTGGCTCCCCCTTAACGTGAGCCGTGACATATATTTCTATCTGATCACCAAGTGTAATAATAGCTTTTTGGATTAAAATGATATCCTCTTGAAGACTTTTGAGTGTATCATCGTTCACTCCAAAATTCACAGAGGGCCATCCAATTATGAAAGGACAACATGCTGCTAATATACAAATTGTTCCTATTCTAACTTTATTAATTATTGCATATTTACTTCGCAAACACATGTCGATTTCCTCCTGTCGATAGAGTAATTTGACAAAATTAAATTTTAACCATTCTGGTTCATCGGGCTTCTTTCGATGAGCCCCCTCACCCGCTCTTTATCAAAATGCAAATATCTGCTTGTTGTCTGGATGTTCGCGTGCCCGAGAAGCATCTGGATTATGCGCGGGTCCTCCCCTCTTTCGCTTAAATGCGTCGCCCCTGAATGCCGCAGCAGATGCGGCCCCATTTTTTCTTTTTGAATGCCAGCCCGCTCAAGTCCTGTGGCTACAAGCGCTCGTACCGATCTTGTAGCCAGTTTCAAGCCCCGCTCGGAGATAAACACCCAATCGGTCTTGTCCGCGTCCTTGAACTGGTCTCGCATTATAAACCAGTTCTCGAACCGTTTTTTCAAGCCCTCGTTGAGGGGTAAAAACTGAACATTTCCCCCTTTTCGCGTAATTCGCAACTGAAGGATGGCCAATCGTACATCGCCAATTCGGATATTTACAAGTTCGGATTCACGGATCAAAATACTTAATAATAAAGAATAAATCAAGATATTCCTATCAACCACATGTGCTGGCCCCTGCTGCTCTTCCGTCTCGATCAATCGCATACTTTCAACAAGGGTCAGGTGATCGGGCTCAGTCTTTGGGACTCTGGGAGCCTTGATAGAAACCGCCACATTGTCCAACACGATTTCGTTTTCTTCCAGAAAATCAATAAAGCTTTTGATAAAGGTAAGAATGGTTCGCTTGGTTGTTTTCTTGATTTTACGCGTCTTGAGATAATCAACAATTAAATGAGCCAATTTCAAAAGTCAGGAAATCAGCGGTAATTGTTTAAAAACAGCCGGAAAAGATGAATATCATATTGAATAAATTAAGAAAGCGCTCTATTACCTACTTGAATCTCCCAATTCAAGAAAAGGACGGTAATATGAGCACTCTCTTTGTCATTTGGAATACCATACAAACGCAACTTTTTCCATGGTTAGAGCAAGAACTTGATCCGTTATCAGATAAAGAGCGAGAATTCGTACAAGTTGTCTCCTTGCTTGATTTACCGAGCCACATGAAACAATTCCGCTGGAGAGGGTTCGGACGAAAGAAAAAAAGCCGCATCAACATGGCAAAAGCCTTTGTCGCAAAGTCCATTTATAAGTTTGAAACCACTGATATTCTTATCGAATATCTTAAAAAATGTCGAGATATAAGACGTCTATGCGGATGGGAACTCGCTCGCGAAATACCATCCAAAGCAACATTCTCAAGGGCTTTTACAGACTTCGCAACACACAGCCTGCCGCAAAAAATTCACGAAGCAATGGTTATAAAGCATTGCGGCCAAAAGCTTGCCGGCCACATAAGCCGTGACGCTACCGCTATAGAGGCGCGTGAGAAACCAGTGAAAGCAAAAACATCCGAAGCAGTATCCAAGCCTAAAGGAAAGCGCGGACGTCCCCGCAAAGGTGAAGTTCTTCCTCCCAAACCACCGAAGCGCGTAGAACTCCAAGGCACAAGAGGTTTGGAAGAAAATTTAAAAGACTTGCCGAGCCACTGTAACGCCGGTACCAAGAAGAACAGCAAAGGGTATAAGGAGACATGGATCGGCTATAAACTTCACCTTGATTGCATTGATGGAGATATCCCGATCAGCGCCATTCTCTCATCGGCATCATTGCATGATTCCCAAGTGGCGATTCCTCTTGCGCAGATGAGTTCTAAACGGGTCATCAATCTTTATGATCTGATGGACGCCGCATATGATTCACCGGAGATTTACTCTTTCAGTAAATCGCTGGGAAACAAGCCGATCATTGATAATAACCCAAGGCGCGGAGAAAAGATCCAGATGGATCCCGCAACGAAATCTCGTTTTGCAGAAAGAAGTAGTGCCGAGAGAGTCAATTCCAATCTTAAGGACAATTATGGCGGGCGTAGCATCAGAGTGAAGGGTGCCTCAAAAGTAATGGCCCACCTGATGTTTGGGATTGTATCAATTACAGCGATGCAGATATTCCGGCTGCTATTATGACAAAGAGCATATTAATTTATAAAAAACAGTTCTTTAAATAAAAACATGGTGAGGTATTGCCAAAAATTTGTATTTGGGGGCCGATGTAAACCTATCAAAGGATTTTTGGCATTCACTACCGCGTTTCTGATAAAAATTTGTAACCGCCCTATCTTTGAACACGAAGGTCTGGGGCATTTTGAAATTGGCTCATATATATAAACATTAGCGAGTCGTAATGTTGAGCAAATATCACTTGTCGGCGCCAATGTTACTGGGAAATGAGCAATAAACAACGATTTGTGTTAACATTGCGCTATTTTATAAAGCAAAAATGTTCCATTATATAATATTTTTATGATGCCCATAAGAATCGTCCTTGGCTTGCCCCGCCCTTTTAAAAAGCATTGGCTTTTTATATTTCATAATATACTAAAAATCAAGGAGGAAATTATAAGTTCTCAACCGATCAAGTCGCTGGATCAAGTGCGAAATGTCATTCGCATGAAAAGCCGCTCAATCTGTACAGAACGGATGTATATATAATGGAATAAAATACTTATACTATTCCACAACAAGCGCCATTCGGGTGAAATGGATTCAAAAGAAATTGAAATATTTCTAACGCGCTCGACGATTGTGGGCAAGGTCGACGCTTCCATATGGAATCAGACTTTCAAAACGATGCAAAATATCAACAAAAAGATAAGTAAAATAAACACATTTGAAAATCAGATAGTGGCCATGTGGCCCGCAAAAACCACCTGAGCGTCAAAAGCCCCCTATACAAATGACAACGAACTTGATGGTGTTGCGGTTTTGGGGTATAGCCAAGGCGGCTATTACGAAATCATCATCAGGAAGCGACCTTATGGCCTTGAAAATCGTCATCATCGGCGCGGGACCCGGCGGATACGCAGCTGCCGTGCGCGCAGCTGAAATGGGAGGGGAGGTGACTGTCGTAGACAGTGATCGGATCGGCGGCACCTGCCTCAACCGGGGCTGTATTCCCTCCAAGGTGATGAAAACAACGGCGGAAATGCTGGACTTGTTCCGTCGCGGCCGTGAATTCGGCATCCATGTCGGGGATCGGCCGGAAGCAGACATGCCGGGGTTGGTGGCGAGGAAAAACAACGTGGTCCAATCCCAGGCAACCGGCATGCTGGCCCTGCTGAAACGCCGTAGGATAGCGTTTCTACAGGGGCAAGCCGAGATCCATTCCGGTGGTCGTCTGGAGGTCCGGCAGGGGGACGACGTCGTCACGACGCTTGCATGGGACCGACTGATCATTGCCGTGGGCAGCCGGCCCCGGTCCTTGCCGTTTGCGCCCTTTGACGGCAAGCGCATGTTGTCAAGCGATCATATCCTCGATCTGGATCATGTGCCGGGGTCCGTCGTGATTATCGGCGGGGGCGTTATCGGATGTGAATTCGCCTTTATTCTATCGGCGTTGGGCGCACAGGTCACGGTGGTGGAGGAGCTGGCGCGTCTGTTGCCCATTCCGGCCGTGGATGAAAGCTGCGCCGGAATCATTCAGCGGGAAATGAAGAAACGGAAGATCGACGTATTCGTCCAACATCGCGCTCACAAGGTGGAGGACCGTAGCGATACCATCCGGATATGGATTGCGCCGACGAGCGTCTCGTCCTCCGGGTCGCAGCAAGATCTAAAGGGTATAGAGGCCGACATGCTCTTGACCTGTATCGGACGCGCTCCTTCGACGAACGGTTTGGGGCTTGCCAATATCGGCGTGGCGACGGATGAAGCCGGTTGGATCATCGCCGACGAAACCATGGCCACCGGGGTTCCGGGGGTGTACGCCATCGGCGATATCCTTGGCCCTTCCAAAATCATGCTGGCCCATGCGGCCGCGGCGGAAGGGATTGTCGCCGCGGAAAACGCCATGGGGAACACCAAACGCATGCAGTACGATCTTATACCTTCGGCGATTTTCACCATGCCGGAAGTCGCCGACGTCGGACTGACAGAAGACCAGGCAACGGCTTCCGGCCGGGAAGTCTGCATCGATCGGTTTCTGTTTCGACAATTGGGCAAGGCCCATGTCATCGGTCAGATCGCGGGAGAGGTCAAACTCGTCTCGGAAAAATCCGGGGGGCGGATTCTCGGCGTCCATATTGTCGGAGCCCACGCTACGGATTTGATCTCCGAAGGAGTTCTGGCGCTGAAAACCGGATGTACGGTCCGGGATCTGGCGGAAACGATTCATCCCCACCCGACGCTTTCGGAAGGGTTGATGGAGGCCGCCATGGCGCGCGCGTATCCACGTTCCTCCGATTAGTTCGTTTTCATCTGTTTAAAATTCGGAATGGGGTTTGGAAAGCATATGGGATTTAGGTGGCCCAACATCAGGAATGTCTGTATCGGTGCGATCACCGCCGTCGGGTTGCTGGCCTTTGGATTGTTGTTGTCGGCGCGCCTGTATGTGACCACGGAGAATGCCCAGCGCCTGATTCAATCACAACTGAATCAACTGATCCCGGGACGTTTTTCCTGGAGCGACTGTTCGCTGGGACTGCTGGACGGGCGGATCGAGCTGCGGGACATTTACCTGCAAGGCGCCTCGGGAGAGGATTTGATCCGGCTGGATCACCTGATATTGGAATTGTCCTGGAGGGACTTGCTTCACGGCCGGATTTTCGCCGAGCGACTGGTCTTGGAGAAACCCCGGGTTTGGATGCGTCTGGATGCGGAAAACAACCTTGATCTGGTCGACGCATTTGTCGCTCCCGGCCCATCTACGACGATCGAAACGGAACCCGTCGAGACCAACGGCGACCTCCTGCCCTTCAATATCTGTGTCAAGACCTTGCAGCTCTCGGATGGATTTTACCAATTTGAAATGCCCGATCCGAATGGGGCAGGAGGGCGGGGAAGCGCGTTTCTCGAGCATATCGATCTGAACCTGACGGACGGTGACTTCCTGGCTCAACGGGGAAGGCTCCGGCTTGCCATCGGCGGCGGCGCCGTCGACATGGTCGGCATTCGGAAGCGGCTTGACTCCCTGCAGCTTTCGACGACCCTCGGCGAGAACCGGTTTTTCCCCATCAAGTTGTCTGCGAAGGTCGGCGCGAGCGTTCTGCAGGCGACCGGCGCGCTCAGCCGTCTCTGGACGGATCCCCTGCTGGATGTGGAGATTGATCTGGGGCTTGAACTCGTCGATATTCGGGAGGCCTTGGGCCTGGACATGAAGCTGGCCGGAAGCCTGACGGCCCGGGGAACCATAAAAGGGCGGCCGGCGGACCCGAAGGCGGATCTGACCCTGACGGCGACATCCGGGGATGTGGCCGGCTATCCCATCGACCGCATGAAGCTGGTCTGCGGTCTCACGGAACGCTACCTGAGCGTCAAGCGCCTGGATTTATCCATTCCCCGGGGAGATGTTACCTTGGAAGGGCATCTGGACTTACGCAAGGTGTTCGACCGGGACTTTTTTACCGCCCCCGGGAGTTGGGACAACCTTTCCTACGACGGTTCCCTGGCGCAGCCCGAAACGGACCTGGTGACCATCCTGGGCAAGGAACCGGGGCTCCGCGGGATTCTATCTTCGACGCTGGCCTTTACAGGCACCGGGATTCTCCCGGAAAAAATGTCGATTTCGGCCGATCTGGAAGCCCGGGGGAAACAGCTGACGGTCACGGGCGTCACAACGCCTGTGGATGCCCGCTTGACCGCCCGGGCATCGTTGGATCATGGGAGCGTGCAGATTCATCAGAGCCGGATACAATCTGGCCTGAATCAGCTGGACTTGTCGGGCGACCTGGATCTGGCTTCCCGGCAACTTGCGGCGCGGTTGCATTTGTCGGCGACGGATCTTGGCGACATGCTGCCGAAAGCGGCGGGTTCCGTACCCAAAGGCGCACTGGACTTACAGGTGCAGATGTCGGGAGTCGTGGACCGTCCGGCGATCGTGGGCCGGCTGCAGGGGAGCGACCTGCAATATGCGGCCTACTCCCTGGGAGCTCTGGAGGCTTCCTTCCGGCTGACGGACGGCATTTTCCGGTTGGACAAGGCGGTCTTGCGAAATCACCGCTCCGAAATGGTCGCCTCCGGGTCGATGACCCTGGCGAATTCCCGAACGGGTGCGTTCTTGTCAGATCCCCTTTTTGACGTGAGCTTGTCGGGACAACCGGTGTTTCTAGAAGATTTTGTACCGGGGATATGCGGAGAGCTGACGGCGACCGGGCGATTCTTCGGCAGTATCGCACACCCGGAAGGCGAACTGTCCGTTGAAGGGTTGGAATTGGACCTGGTGGGGGTGCAGAAAATCGAAGCCGTCCACCTGACGGCGCAATTGTCGGAGGGTACGATTCGGATTTCCCCCTTATCGGTGGTGATGGCCCCCGGAGAAGAGCTGCAGGTCGATGGCCGGGTGTCCGTCGATCACACCTACTCCCTCCAGGTCCAGTCCAATGGCATCCGACTCGGACGTCTGGATATCCTGCGCACCAAGGGGATCAAAAACGGCGAGACCCTGTATTGCGACCTGTCCGGCGCCGGCAGCCTCGACAACCCGGAAATCAGCGGTACGGTGGGGTTGCGGGACCTGGCGATCAACGATAACCGGATTCAGGACATCCGTCTTGGGGTAACGCTTCAGAACCGAATCCTCAACCTGATCACCGATGATCTGGTCCATCTGGAAGGACGACTCAATCTATCGACAAACGATTTTTCCGCCGCGCTTCAGCTGGACCGGACCGATCTCGCGCCGTTTTTGCGTCTGGTGGGTCGGGACGACCTGGAAGCGTCGATTCACGGCGTGCTCACCTGTCAGGGGAATATCACGGTTCCGGAGCGAATCGAGGCTTCGGCCGCCCTGGACAAGGTGACGCTGGGACGCGCGGGGACCGTGCTGCTGACGGCGGAGAATGTCAAGGCCGGATTTCAGGACGGCAATTTCACGATTCCCGGTTTCCATCTGCTGCTGGCGGAAAACGGATATTTGGATGTCAAGGGCGGGGGAAACCTGACGGGTTCCATGAACCTGTCGGCAACCGGAGAAATTCCCGTCGCCATCGTCAAGGTGTTCACTTCCGAAGCGCCGGACGATGTGGCGGGAACGCTTCGGGTGCAGGCCATGTGGCAGGGGGGAATCGATCGACCGGATTTCCGGATCGCCATCGGACTCACAGACCTCGCCCTGACGATCCCGGATTCGATGCAGAAGCTGCACGATGTTTCCGGGAAGATTGACATCACCCCGGCGGCCGTGGTGCTGGAAAACATTCGGGGGCGTCTGGACACCGGCAATATCCAACTGGACGGGAAAATCGAGCTGGCGAATCTATCGCCATCCCGATTCGAGATCAAGGGCAGCGGACATGCATTGCCCCTGGCCATCCCGGATATGTTGGAGACGCTTGTCAACGCGGAACTGGTCTTCAGCGGCACGCCGGAAGCCTCCAGCCTCACGGGCGAGATTGTGCTGCTGGAAGGACAATACACAAAGGATGTGGATTTGAATCTGCTGGACATCATCGAACCGACCCGGCAGGAGAAGGTTTTGCCGGAACCGATTTCACTGCCGTATCTCAACAATCTGACCTTCGATGTGGCGTTGCGCTACCGCAATCCTTTCATGATCGACAACAATCTGGCCTTGATGGCGCTGAAGCCGGATTTGCGGCTGTATGGGTCGATAACCCATCCACTCATCAGCGGCCGGGCCGAAGTCGAATCCGGCACCATCACCTACCAGAAAAGAGAATTCCAAGTTCATAAGGGGGTGGTCGATTTCGTCAATCCATATCAGATCGAACCCACCGTTGACATCGACGGCAGCGCCGTGGTGCGCGATTGGACCATTTTTCTGCATATTTCCGGAACGCCTGACAACCTGAAATACAGCCTGCGGTCGGAGCCGGCGGAATCGCGCTCCGACATTCTATCGTTGATAGTTTTCGGTAAGACGACGCGGGAGCTGGTCGCCAACGAATCCGGTCAATCCTCCCGACCCTCCCAAATTTTGGCGGATTACATTGCAAAAGAACTCCAGGATAATGTCAAGGGCGCCACCGGTCTGGATACCGTAAGTGTGGAATATCAGGCGCGCCAGAACGAACAGGATTCCCCCCAGGTGAAAGTGACCGTCGGCAAGGATCTTTCCCGCAGAGTCGGGTTGCGCTACGGTGTGGAAAGCCGTAATGGTGAGTTCGTGCAGAGCACTACGGCCGAGTATAAATTCCTGGAGAGATTGATGATGAGTATCACCCAGGACAACAAAGGCGATTACGGCGCCGAATTGAATTATCGGATCGAATTTCGGTAGATTGGGTTGCACATGCGTATGGGATGGATACAAATTGCCTGGTTGATGCTCGGCCTGTCGGCGGGGATGGCCGTTACGACGGCGCGCTGCGAGGATTCGCCGGGTTCGTCCACGACAACGGTGGCCGGAATCGTCTTCGATATTCGGAGCGACTACGGCGACGGCGCGTACTGGGAATCCCGGGCCGCGGATTTGATCGGGCTGCGGCTGGGCGGACCGTTTTCCCCGGATCAATTGGCGGCGGACATCGAAACCCTGAGGGCTTCCAACCTGTTTGAAGAGATCACGGCGCCCGATCCGGAGACGACGGCGGAAGGCGTGCGCATTCGGTTTCAATTGACCCCGTTTCGGCGGATCAAGGATATTCGCCTGATCAACGCGTTTCCGATGTTCGAACGGGAAATCCTGAACGCCATGACCATCTACACCGGCGATGTGTTTGTCGCTGAAAAGTTGTCTGCCCAGGCGGATCTGCTGATGCAGCTTTACAAAAGAGAAGGCTATATCGATCCGAAAGTCGACGTATCCGCCGCGGAGGACCCCCGTGACGGGGATTATGTGGTGACGGTCCGGGTCCGCAAGGGGCCTTACTTTGTCCTCCGGGACGTCGCCGTCACCGGTAACCGGACGTTTTCGGACTTTCGGTTGAAATTGCGGTTGAGCACCTGGAAAACCTCGCAGTTGTTCGATGAAATGCAGCGATTCAACAAAAAGGATGTCGATGCCGACGGGAAAAATCTGCTGGCGTTCTATCGCGAGAAACAATTCGCGGATATCGCGGTCACGCCGGTGATCCAAGAGCAACCCTGTTCATGCGATAAAATGATCCGGTTCGAAATCCACGAGGGGCCTCGTTACCATATCGAATTTCAAGGCAACCGGAGATTCTGGGACTGGACCCTGAAAAAGGATCTCGTTCTTTTCCGGCAGGGCAATCGCGGGGAGCTGGGGCTGAAAAAAAGCGTGCGGAAAATTCAGGAACGATACCATCAGGCCGGATATCTGCAGGCCCGGATCAACCCGGTTTCGGTCATGGCGGATGAAGACGGCATGCCGTTGCGCACCATCCGATTGAACATTGAAGAAGGGCCGCCATCGGTCGTGGAAGAAATTCGAATCCAGGGGAATGATTCGTTTGATGACGGCAAAATCGAAAAACAGATGTTGACTCGCCCGCCGGGTCTGATCCACGACGGGCGATTCGTGCCGGAAATCTTGGACGCCGATGTGCGCGCCATCCTGTCGCTTTACCTGAAAGCCGGGTACCGAGAGGTCGCGGTTCAAAAGAATATTGATTGGCGCGACGATCCGTCAACACAGATTCGCCATGCCGTGGTCCGGATTGATATCGTTGAAGGCATCCGTACCATGGTCAACGCCATCGACATTGCGGGGGTAAGCACCGCGGAACGGGCGGAACTGATTCAACTGTTGGCCCTGAAAAGCGGTGAACCCTTTCGGGAATATATGGTGCAGAGCGATGAGAACACCCTGGCGGCGGGAATATCGGAAAAGGGATATCCCCACGTGACCGCCGGCAGCACGGTTGATTTCAGCGCCGACGGTGCCGTCGCATCGGTTTTATTTTCAGTGGAAAAGGGGCCTTACGCGGAGATGGGCCGCATTTATCCCGTGGGCAATTTCCGCACCCGCGAACGGATTATTCGGGATGAAATCGAGCAGCGGCCGGGGGAGCCTTTCTCCTTCACCAAGATGTTGGCGTCCCAACGAAATGTTCAGGATATCGGGGCCTTTGACAAGGCCCGCCTGCGACCGTTGGGGTTGCAGGAAAAGAGTAAAGAGATCGATCTGATGGTGGAAGTGGAAGAGAAGAAACCCTATTTCTTTCAGATGGGAACCGGCTACAACACCCAGAAGGAATTTTATGTCAACAGCAGGATCGGCGACCATAACCTTCTCGGGTCGAACAAGGACGCCTTTGTGGGCGGTGAGCTGAGCATGATCGGTTATCGGTTGGAGGCGGGGCTCGTCGAACCGCGCTTTTTATGGTCCCGGATCCAGGCGACCCTGAATTTGTACGGAGAGGAGAAAAGGGAACTCAACAAGAATTACGGTACAAGGACCCAGGGCGCGTCGCTGCTGTTCAATCGCAAGTTGCTGGAAACGATTACCGCCAGTTTCGGATTGCGTTACGAACTGCGGGATCAATTCCAGCGGACGGCGGAACCCATCCCCGCGGATGAGCTGGAATTGTTCGAACCGCGCAGCATTCTGGTCGCATCGCCGGCCGTCACCTACGACTCCTCCGATTCCTTCATCAGGCCCCGCAAAGGGCTGATCGCCACGTTGTCCCTGGATGTCTCCAGGGGGCTGCTCAACTCCCTGGACGACTTTAACAAATATGGTTTTCGGTTGCAGTATTATTATACCCCTGTTAAAAAACTGACAATAGCCCTGCGCGGCCGAACGGGCTATATCGAACCCCACAACGCGCGGAGCGTCATCCCGGACGATCAGTTGTTCTATCTGGGCGGCCTGTCGGATGTGCGCGGCTTTGATGAAAACAAACTCCGCTATGATGTTTCCGGGCAGGCGGTTGGCGGACGCAGCGAAATGCTGGGGAGCGTCGAGGCGCGCTGGGATCTGGGGTTGAATTTTGAACTCTCCGTGTTCTATGATACCGGCAGGATTCAAAGCGCGTTGTCGGCGGAAGGCGACGATGGTTGGCGTTCCTCCGCGGGAATGGGTCTGGCCTATATCACCCCCATCGGCCCCATTGGATTGATGTACGGGCACAAACTGAACAAACGTCCCGATGAAAGTCCCGGGCGGTTCCATTTTTCCATCGGGTATACCTTTTAATTATAAAGACAGGACCGACTCTTGGATCAATATGAAAGGAATTTCCGGGTGCGGTATTCGGAGACCGGAACGGACGGTCATCTGAAACCGATCAATATTTTCAAGTATTTCCAGGATGCCGCCAGTGAACATGCTTATTTGCAAGGCATTTCGGCTCTTCACCTTCGCACCCTGGGCCTTGCCTGGGTCATTCTGCGCTACCATGCGACCATTCTGACCTACCCGGCGTGGAATGAAACCATTCAGTTGAAAACCTGGCGCTGGCCCCACAAAAATTTGTATGAACTGCGGGCGTTTGAAATCCGGAACCAGGAACAGAAACTGCTCATCACGGGCAAATGCGTCTGGGTGATGATTCATCATGAGAACAAGAAACCGGTTCGTTTGAGCCGCCAAATGCCAGGAGAACTGATGGCGCCGCCAAGGCCCATCGAAAACGACCTGATGGATATCCCGTCCTGCCCGGAGAGCGAGGTTGAATCGATTTTTCGGATCCGTAGATGTGACCTGGACTATAACGCCCATGTCAACAATACGGTTTATATTGAATGGGCCTTGGAAACCGGACCGGAAGCGATCCTCCTGAACCACCAGCCGACCGAAATCGATGTCCATTATATAAGCGACGCCGGTTACGGCGACCTGGTCGTCTCCCAGGCCCGGGCGGTTCCGGACGGTTCGGGACCGGCGTTTCTGCACCGGATTATTCGCCAAAGCGACCGGAAAGAGTTGACCCGTCTCCGGATCACCTGGCGTCCATCGACCGAACATCCGGTTTGAATTCGCGGGGTGGGTCCAAAATACCGGTTTTCTTTTCAAGAGATCTGGGATAGAGTGCGCCTCCGTTACCAGTCCGGCAAGACGGCGCGCCGTCTTGCCGGGAAGATTGAAACACGCAGGAGAAGGTATGGAAACCAATCAACAGCTTAGAAACATTGCCATCATCGCCCATGTCGACCATGGCAAGACCACCCTGGTCGACGCCATGTTCCGGCAGAGCGGCGTTTTCCGGGAAAACCAGAATGTGGATGACCGCATCATGGACCGCATGGACCTGGAACGCGAGCGGGGGATCACCATTGCGGCCAAGAATTGCGCCGTCATCTGGAAGGGAATCAAGATCAACATCATCGACACACCGGGGCATGCCGATTTCGGCGGTGAAGTGGAACGGGCGCTTTCCATGGCCGATGGCGCCTTGTTGCTGGTGGATGCTTCCGAAGGCCCCTTGCCGCAGACCCGGTTCGTCTTGCGCAAAACCCTGGAAGCTGGATTGAAGGTCATCGTGGTGATCAACAAAATCGATCGCAAGGACGCCAGGCCCGCTGAGGTGCTGGACGAAATTTATGACCTGTTCATCGATCTGGACGCCAACGAAGACCAACTCGATTTTCCCTACCTGTATGCCATCGGCCGTGACGGCATGGCCAAACGTACACTGGCGGATACGTCCGACAATCTGGACATCCTGTTCGATACGATTCTGAAGGAGATCCCTCCGCCTCGGTATACCGCCGATGAACCCTTTCAGATGCTGGTGTCGGACCTGGGGTATTCCGACTATGTCGGTCGTCTGGCCATCGGCAAAATCGTTCACGGCACGGTGCATGCGAAAGACCGTCTGATTTGCATCAATAAGGAAAACGAACCGATTTCGCTGAAGGTCTCCCAACTGCAAACCTATGAGGGGTTGACATTGAAGGCGGTGGAGAATGCCGATCCGGGGGATATCGTCGTCCTTTCCGGAATCGAAGATGTCAATATCGGTGACACCATTTGCACCCGGGAACAACCCAAGGCCCTGAAACGGATCCGGGTCGAAGATCCCACCATCGCCATGAAGTTTACCATCAACACGTCTCCTTTCTGCGGTCTGGAAGGCAAATATGTCCAATCCGCAAAGATTCGGGAGCGACTGATGAAGGAGACCTTGATCAATGTCGCCATCCAGGTGGAGGAGACCGACGATAAGGAGAGTTTTATCGTCAAGGGCCGGGGGGAATTTCAGATGGCCATCCTGATCGAGACCATGCGACGCGAAGGCTATGAATTCGGTGTCGGGCGTCCCCAGGTCATATTCCGATACAAGGACGGGGAGAAACAGGAACCCATTGAACGTTTTTTTGTGGACTGCGATGAGCAATTCCTAGGGATCGTCACGGAGAAGATTTCCATTCGCAAGGGCAAAATGACCAATTTGGTCAACAAAGGCTCGGGACGCGTCCGGATCGAATTCTCGGTTCCCTCCCGCTCGCTGATCGGATACCGCGATGAATTCCTCACCGACACCAAGGGAACGGGCATCATGAATTCCTACTTGTCCGGTTATGAGGCGTTTCGTGGCGAGTTCAGATCCCGTTCCACCGGTTCACTTGTCGCCGATCGGAACGGCAAGGCCGTGGCTTACGCGCTGTTCAATCTGGAACCGCGCGGGCATCTGTTCGTCGTTCCCGGTGATCCCGGATATGAAGGGATGATCATCGGCGAACATAATCGTGATAACGATCTCAATGTGAATCAGACCAAAGAAAAAAAGCTGACCAATATCCGCGCCGCCAACAAGGATGACGCCGTAGTGCTGTCCCCGATCCGGCCCATGACCATTGAACGGGGGTTGAATTTTATCCGCGATGATGAACTGGTGGAGGTGACGCCCCTGTCCATTCGTCTGCGCAAGACGATCCTTTCCGCTCAAAAGCGGCAGGCGGCCAGAGGCAAATAAGGCAAATTGAGATTGGCTCGGGTAGGGGACTACCCTATCAATAGCCTGTCATCCCTACGGAAGGCGCTGCTCCGATCGACCGGCATCCCGATGGTCGAGCGGCGCCGGAGGAAAACAGGAGCCTTTCCGTGAATCGTTTCAAAGCATTCTTTTTCCGGCGATTTGAGCAGATTTTTGTTTTCACGATTCTTACCGCCGTAGTCGTGATCAGTTATTTCATTCCCCATAAAATCGCCTTTTTCAATTTTTATTTTCTACCCATCATTCTTGCCGGTTATTATCTGGGAGTGCGCCAATCCGTGCTGGGGGCCATTCTGTGCATCCTGCTCGTCATCGTTTACACCATCATCAAACCGCAACATTTTTCCATGCCCTCTTCGAGCCTGGATTTGTATGTTTATCTCATGGCCTGGAGCGGGTTTCTGGTGCTGGCCGGTGCCGTGGTGGGAAAACTCCAGGAGAACCTGTCCCGCGAAATCAACCAGACGCGTCAACTGAACATTAAATTGAAAAAGCAGCAGGTGGCGCTCAACAAGGCCCACCGGGCCCTGAAAATTCATTCGGAACAACTCGAGCGGATCGTCAAGAAACGCACCGCCGCGTTGCGGAATACCAATGATGCGCTTCGACAAGCCAAGGAAACCGCCGAAGACGCCACCCGGGCCAAGAGCGATTTTCTGGCCAATATGAGCCATGAAATTCGAACCCCCATGAACGCCGTGATCGGCATGACCGATCTGGTCATGAGTACGGATTTGAATTTCAAGCAGAGAGAATATCTCAACATCGTCCGTTCCTCGGCCAGGTCGTTGTTAACCCTGATCAACGATATCCTTGATTTTTCCAAAATCGAGGCCGGCAAACTGGAATTCGAAACCATACCCTTCCTGCTACGGGAAGTCGTGGAAGAAGTTTCGGACATGTTTCTCGTGAAAATGCAGGAGAAAGATCTGGAGTTCATTGTCGACATTGCCCCCGACATCCCCCGAAGGCTGATCGCGGATCCTTTCCGCCTTCGGCAGGTGCTGATCAATCTCGTTTCCAACGCCCTGAAATTCACCGATCAGGGTGAAATCTGCATTCGCGTAAGGAAGCAGGCCCAAACGTCTGAACAGGTCGAACTGCTCTTCTGTGTCCGCGACACCGGCATCGGCATTCAAGCCCAGGCCGCGGAGAAGCTTTTCACGGCATTCTCCCAGGCGGACGGTTCCATCACCCGGAAGTACGGCGGCACCGGACTTGGACTGACCATCTGTAAAAAGATCGTCAACATGATGCAGGGGGATATCTGGGTAGAAAGCGAGCCGGGCGCCGGCGCCGCTTTCTATTTTACGGCTCGGTTGCAGTCCTCGGATGCGGAAGCGGCCCGTGATCCGGTACTGCCCGTGGAATTGAAAAACGTCAGGGTCCTGGTCGTCGACGATAATCCGGCAACCCTGCAGGTCCTCAAGCGAATGGTCCGATCCATGGGATGCCGGGTTGATGTGTGCCAAACCGGGAAGGCCGCTCTCCAGGCATATACAAATGCGATATCCAAGGATCCTTTCGGGCTGGTGATGATTGATGCGGGCCTGCCGGATGTGGATGGACTTCGGTTGGCGGAAAAGATCAAGACAGACGGGCGCATCAAGCCACCGCTCGTGATCATCATCAGTACTTCCGGGCATGAGAAAGAAATGCAGCGGGCCAGGGACGCCGGTGTTGAAAGCTTTTTGATTAAACCCGTTAAGCAGTCGGCATTGTTCGATACGGCCATGGAACTTTTCGGATTCCAGTCCAGCATTGCCAGGGAAGCCACCAGCGGCCTTGTCAGTCCCCGGGAAATGGCCGGTCTCAATGTGTTGCTTGTGGAAGACAACCCCATTAATCAGGCGGTTGCCGTGGAGATTTTAAAAACCGCCGGCATTGTTCCGGATAAGGCCGGCAACGGCCGGGAAGCAGTGGAAATGGTCCGGGAAAAGAAGTATGATTTGGTTTTAATGGATGTTCAGATGCCGATCATGGACGGCCTTCAGGCCACGCGTGCCATTCGTGGCGAATTGAAGATGGCCGATTTGCCCATTGTCGCCATGACCGCCCACGCCATGCACGGAGATCGCGAGAAATGCATCGATGCCGGCATGAACGACTATGTGCCCAAACCCATCGATCGCAAGGAACTTTTCGCAGCCCTGCGGAAAAATATCAAGAGTCGCGGAAACGTCTGGGAAAATTCGAAGTCGCCCATGGCGCCGGAAAAGAAGTCCGACAGCCCTCCGCCGATATTGCCGGTACTGCCGGGGCTGGCGGTAGCGGAAGGTCTGGAGCGTCTGGGGTTGACCATGGAGACCTATATCGCCATCGCCCGTCAGTACTGCAAGGCCTATGGGAATTTTTGTGCGGATTTTCGGAGCCTGATCCAGCGGAGCGATTTCGAAAACGCCAAACTCCAAGCACATTCTTTGAAAGGGGCCGCAAACAATATCGCCGCAACGGAACTCGGGACTGCTGCCGGCAGTCTGGAAATCGCCGTGGTCGAGAAAGACATTCCTGAAATCAATCGACTGATTCAACAGATTGAAGGCGCTCTGAAACAAGTCGATGCTTCCCTGGCGACATTGTAGTGTGGCACTGTCGAGGTTTTTACAAGATCGAGAACACAGGCCCGGGCCAAAAGATGCCATTCGTGGATGGACACCCGCTTTTTTCAGCCACTGTTTACATTGGGTTGGAATTTGTGTTATAATCCATGCAGATGCCTTGTCCTGCATCACCTTTATCCCACATCCAGCGTTCGGGAGCCAACATGAAAAAAATATTGATCGCCGAAGATGACCCGATATATTTAAGTTTGTTGACGTCGGCATTGGCGAAATTCCGGGATAAATTCGAAGTCGTCAGTGCTTGTAACGGGAAGGAGGCGATCGACATCCTGGAGCAGATCCAGGTGAGCCTTCTCATCACGGATGTGATGATGCCGGAGGTGGATGGGTTGCAACTTCTGGCGCATGTCAACGGCAACTACCCCCTCATCCCCTGTTTTGTGATGACGGCCTATGAGACTCCCGAGCTGCGGGAAAGTCTCCCCAAGGACATCCGGCGTTTCTTCCGGAAACCATTCCCGCCGGAAAAACTCGGTCCGGAGATATTGGAGGTTATTGGACAGGATACGCCGCAGGGATTCATTCACGGCATATCCGTCAGCAGTTTCATGATGATGATCGAGATGGAAAAAAAGACCTGCATCCTGGAAGTCAGTCTGCCCAGTGGTAATAAAGGTTTGTTTTATTTCGAAAACGGGATTCTATGCAATGCCGTCAGCAAGGGACTGAAGGGCGAGGCGGCGGCGCTCTCCTTTGTGTCCCGCAAGCGGGCCCAGTTTTCATTTCGGCCGCTTCCGAAAAAAAAGATCGCCAAACATCAGGCGATGCCGCTGAAGGAATTGCTTGAAAAGGCGGCGCGCGTGGCGGATAAAAAACCCGTTGCCCCAGTGAAGGAAGAGGTTTTGGCGGCCAAAGCGGAACTGAATCTTGCAGGCCGATTCACATCCATGGATCACCATTTTAGCGGGGAAATGACCGTAACCCACCTGTCGATCCCGTGCCTGCAGATGAAATTGAATAAGCACCCCCAATTTGCCGTGGGACAGAAACTTCATGTCGAATTCAATCTGGATGATAAGCCGCGATCCCAGGTCGATAAGGAGATCATTGCAACCCACATCCATGACCTGTGTGTGGAGGCTGATTTCTGTTCAAAAGAGCATTATGATCGATTGGGGCCTTATCTGCATTTTAACGGTCTGGAGTTAAAAAACTGGTAGAAGCCGTTTCAGATTCCTCCATCCGAACCAGGCGCTTCATTACACGGGCCTTGCTCCTCCGCAACAAATGAGGGTACAATATGGTGACAGAATTCCTACTGATCCTGCTGCCGACGTCGGTGATTTTCGGGTTTTTCCTGATCGTATTGGCGATCCGGGATCGCCGAAAAGAACCGTCTGAAAGTATGCCCACATGCGGCGGAACGGATTGCGCCTGCTGCAAAAAATCCAAGGAAGAATTCCCCCACAGCGATTCGTAAGAAACGAATGAAGGAGGCGACCGATGCGTCCAGAATTTGATCCGGAGCACGCTCTTTTTACTGTCCGCCGGGAATTCGGCGAACACGGCGGTGTATGCCCTTCCATTTCTCGATCCGCCACGTTTACCGTCATCGATCCGACAACCATGCCGGAGATTTTTCAGGGTTTACGCGGTCCGGATAAAGGCGGGTGTTTTTTGTACAGCCGGCATTTCAATCCCACCATCCATGTGTTGGATCGATATATGGCCGCCATGGAGGGAACCGAAGCCGCCGTATGCACCGCAAGTGGCATGTCGGCCATTTCCTGCGCCCTGCTTCAGATCTGCAGGGCAGGTGATCATATCGTCGCCAGTAATACCATTTATGGCGGCACCCACGCGCTGCTCCGGGAACTCCTTCCGGAAATGGGAATCACCACCACTTTTGTCGATACGACTTGTCTGGAGGCCTTTCGGTCGGCCATTACACCCGCGACAAAGGTCATTTATACGGAAACTATGGGTAACCCGACCCTGAAGGTGGCCGACATTCCGGCTCTGTCGAAATTGGCCCGTGCATATTACCTCACCCTGGTCGTGGATAATACGTTTACACCCATGCTGGTATCTCCCGCCAAACTCGGGGCGGATATCGTGGTTCATTCCCTTACAAAATTCATCAACGGGGCCGGCGATTTGATTGCCGGAGTGATTTGTGCCGACAAGGCCTTTGTCTATCGACTCATGGATCTCCATACGGGACGCGTCATGCTCTTCGGTCCCACCATGGATCCGCGCGTCGCCTTTGATATCTTGCAACGCTTGCCGCACTTGGCCGTTCGTATGCGTGAGCACAGCCGTCGGGCCATGGCCATCGCCGAACACCTGGAAAAGCTGGGCGCTCCCGTTTCCTATCCCGGCTTGCCGTCCCATCCCCAGCACGACTTGTTCGCTTCCATGGTGAACAGCGGATATGGATTCGGCGGTATGCTGACCATCGACTGCAACAATAGAAAAAAAGCGGAAAGCCTGATGGCCGGACTTCAAAACGAGGAGCGTTTCGGGTTGATCGCCGTATCCCTCGGGTATTACGATACGCTGATGAGTTGCTCCGGATCCTCCACTTCTTCTGAAATACCACCGGAAGATCAGGATAAAATCGGTATTTCACAGGGACTGGTCCGTCTGGCGGTGGGCTATACCGGTAGTCTTTCCCAGCGGATCGAACAGATCGACCGGGCCTTAAAAAAAGCCGGACTCGTGTAAGGTAAATCGGACGGCGTTATCGATAGCGGATTTTCTGGGAGTCCAGGGGAATGCGGATTAGAAAAAGAACCCCTTCCCGGGGCGCGCTGGTGCATTCCACTTTTCCGTGCAGGGATTGGGTGATGAGATTATACAGAATGTGCATTCCCAAGCCGGTCCCGCCTTGACCGCGTTTGGTCGTAAAAAATGGCTCGAACATTTTGTCAAGGGTCTCCTTGTCCATTCCATTCCCATCATCCCGATATCTCAGGAGGAGTCCCCCCTTCTCCGGCCGGATCTGAATTTCAATCTTTCCGGTTTCCCGGTTTTGAAAACCATGAATCAGGGAATTCATGACCAGGTTGGTGATGATTTGCGCGAAAATTCCCGGGTAACTGTCGATCTCCAACTTTTCGGGACATTCAACCGTTACGGAATGATTCGATTGAAGGAAGTTGGGCCGTAGCGTCACCAGCAGTTGATCCAGATACTTTTTGGCAAGGAACCACTTGTGCTGGTCGCCGGACTGGTTCACCGAAACCTGCTTGAAACTGTTCACCAGTTCCGCAACCCGTTCCAAATTGTTGACGATCAGATTCGACGCCTCGGTCGCGAGGGTCATGTATTTCCGAATATCAGACGCTACCGGCGGATTGGTCTTCCGTCCATCGGTCAGTTCCCGGGTTCGATCCTGGAGAAAAGAAGAAGCGGTCAGGGCAACGCCGAGGGGGGTATTGATTTCGTGAGCAACTCCAGCCACCAGACCGCCCAGGGACGCCATTTTTTCCGATTGGACCAGTTGATTCTGGGTTTCTTTGAGTTCAGACAGAGATTGTTGCAGAATCTGATTCATCGCCCGCAGCTCTTCTTCGACTTGATTTCGCTTGGCGATGTCGATTTGCAGGTTGCTGTTGCTTTCCGACAGTTCCTCCCTTTTCTCCTTCAGTTGCACCACCATCTGATTGAGTTCGTAGGCCAGAATCCCGATCTCGTCCCTGCGGCGGGGGAGGTGCATTGTGGACAGATTGCCCGTTTCTTTTATGGAGAGGATGTGTTGCTTGAGTTGGGCGATTGGATGGATCACGATTCGCTGGAGCAGGATATACAGAATCAATAGGATGAGGGCGCCCGCGAAAACGGTCGCGATGGTAAAATATCGAACGCTTTCCTTTCCATATGCGAAGATCTCGCGGGGGGTATCCACTCGCAGCAATATGCAGGGATTGCCGTCGATATCATGGATGCTGGTGTAACCCGAAATGGTGCCTTGCGTCATTTCCCGAACCACGATGGGCACGGATTCCGATAGTTGCGTCTGGATCGTTTCAAAATCCGCCGGCAGGTTTCCCTCAAGGACGCAGACCAGTCGGATCGACAATGCCGTTTTTTCCATCAGCCGATTGATTTCCGATTGGGACAGAAAGCGGCCCAATATCAGGGAACCCCGTATCGGTTTTTGAAAATTGCTGTCGGTAATCGGCCAGGAGGTAATGAGTGCCGGTCCCTCCGGCAGCCGGAGCAGGCCTTTTTTGCTGTCTTTGGGGTTTCGGTGCACTAAGAGGGCCGGATGATCCGCGAGGAGGCTGGTAAGGGATACCGGTTTCGCATCATCCGTTCCGGCAGCCGGATCGATGCCCCGAATGTAGACAATGCGTCCGTTGCCGCCCACGAAAACCATAAAATCCACCCGCAGGTTTTCAAGCGTCTCTTGGGATAAGTTGTTTTTAATATAGTCGTCGTTGGGTTGCAGCAGGAAGTCGCGGGTGTCATTCCACGGCCCCCAGTCACCGCCGACGGCGTTCAGATTGTCCAATTCACTGGTGATCGCGTTCACCGCCCGCATGACATTTTTTTCGCTATTGTGACGCTCCAGGCGGCGAAAGCTTTCCAAAACCATTCGATCGGCAATGACATACAGAACCCCGGCGATGGTGATGAAAACGACTGCAATAATGAAGAGAATCTTTTTCCCGAGCGCCATCCGACTGGTCCCTGCGATCCATTTTTTCCTGCAACCGATTATCCACCGGTGAAACAAAATTGGCAATACAAAAACCCGAGACATTCATCGAATCACTGTTTCTGATGGTTACCGATTCACACGCCGGTGTCGCCGTCATCGTCGGTGATCCGGGCAAGGGTCTGTTGGACTTGCTTGAATTCGAATCGGTTGATCTGATCTTCCAGTGTCTGCAGGAGAATGCCCCATCTCGCGGTGTCCATGGTTGTTTTCAGGGCCTCAAGGCTCTCCAGGGCCTTGAAATTGTTTTCCAGAAGAAATTGGTTGAGTTCCAGCACCAACGAGGCTGTCTTGTGGGAATCGCCGTTTCCGGATCGCAATGTCGGATCTGCCGTGGGGGGATCGGCGACAGGGAGCAGCTGTTCGATGGAGGTCATGACCTGGTTCAGCTTTTTTTCAAACCGGTTCATGCCGGCTTCCACATCCGATGGACTTCCCGCCCGAATTGCCTTTTCCAGCTCGTCGGCCGAGGCCTGTAGATCAATTGCCGAGATTTGGCCGGACACCCCTTTCAGGGTATGAGCGGACAACAGACATGCTTCCGTATCGCCGTTTTGGTATGCCTCCTGAATCCGAAGGGCGCTATCGGCATAGTCCCTGGCAAAGCCGAATAGCAGATCGGACAACATTTTTCGGTTGCCGCCGAGTCTTCTCAGGGCGGCGGTAATATCGATTCCGGGAGGATTGTCCGGCCAATCCTGCTGCCGGTCGATCGGAGGCGCCGGCTCTGTGACCGGGATGAACGAATCATCCGGCATGCGAATCCAATCGGCAAGCGTGGTAAGCAGTTGGGCCGCATCAATGGTTTTGTCCACGTAACCGTTCATACCTGCGGCAATACATTTTCCGGCGTCCTCTTTCTCGGTGCGCGCCGTCATGGCGATAATGGGTAAATCCCGGTGGCGGGGATCGCTGCGGATTCTGCGTGTGGCTTCATATCCGTCCATAATGGGCATCTGGACATCCATGAGCACGGCGTCAAACCCATTGCTGTCGATGCGCTCCAGCGCTTCCCGGCCATTGCAGGCGATTTCCACGATCAGACCGCCATTGCCCAGGATTTCCGCAACGACCTGTTGATTCAGGGGATTATCATCCACCAGCAGGATGCGCTTTCCGTTTAAAACTGCCTGCTTTTGATCATCCACCAGGGAAGGTGGAATATCTGAATCGTCATTTCGGGCGTCTTTTTTCCCAAAGGCTTCCAATATCGTTTCAAAAAGCCGGTGTTTCGTTATCGGTTTGTTGATCACCGCTTTTATTCCGGCGGCCGCGGCTTGTTCCATATCGCTGCGCCGGCAAAAAATGGTTTTGACAATGACCGGGATCCGCATGAAAACTGGATCTTTTTGAAGCTGTATTGCGAAGGCAAGCGCATCCATACCGGGCGGCGGCCGCCAGTCGGTGACCACCAGCCCGACGGGGTCTTTTGAACGCGCCGCCTCTTGCATTGTCATAACGGCCCTTTGGCCGGTTTCCACCCCAACGGCTCGACAGCCGAATTCGTTCAAGACTTGAACGACATGATCGCGACTGACGGCGATATCATCGATCACCAGCGTTCTCAGCCCCCGTATATCCTCGGGAAGCAGCAAGGGGAACTGCTCGACCTCGGCCTGGCGTTGGAAAACCGCTGTAAAGAAAAAAGTGCTTCCGCGGCCTACTTCACTCGTAAAATCGATGGCGCCGTTCATCATCTCGACCATGCGTTTGCTGATGGTCAACCCCAGTCCGGTGCCGCCGTAATTTCGGGTGGTCGAGCTGTCCGCCTGGGTGAAGGCCGAGAATAATCTCGCCTTTTGATCCGCGCTGATGCCGATCCCCGTGTCCGTAATGGAAAAGCGTAAGGTCAGACCCTCGGACGTCTGTTTTTCCCGGGAGATATGGAGGGTGATGTCACCTTTTTCGGTGAACTTGAGGGCATTCCCGATCAGATTGAGCAGGATCTGGCCAAGTCGCAGGGGATCGCCGATCAGCGCCGATGGGATATCCCGGTCAACCGCTACGATCATTTCAAGATGCTTTTCGGCGACTTTCGCCGCAACCATATCGGTGACGGTTTCCAGCACATCGTGCAACTGGAATGCGACGCTTTCCAGGGTCATTTTACCGGCTTCGATTTTTGAAAAGTCAAGGATGTCGTTGATGATGCCCAGGAGCGAACCGGCCGAAGACCTGATTTTTTTCAGATATTCCCGCTGTTTTTCGGAGAAATCCGTCTCCAGCGCCAGATTGCTGAATCCGATGATGGCATTCATCGGGGTTCTGATTTCATGGCTCATATTGGCAAGAAATTCGCTTTTGGCTTGGGTTGCGGCTTCGGCGGTCTTGCGATCTTTTTCCGCTTTTTCCTTTTCCCTGCGGTCGGTGATATCCCGTGCAAGACCCCTGAAACCGACGGGGCGGCCTTCGGCATTCCGGATCAGGGATATGGATACTTCCACGGAAAGTGTCATGCCTGTTTTTTGGAGAAGCTCGAATTCAAATCCTTTTGAGGGCTCTCCGGTCCGGTAAACGCGGTTGACCACCTGAAAAACAACTTCACGAGTGCTTTTATCCGCCAGCATGCCGTAATTCATGTCCGGCAACTCATTCGCTCCATATTTCACCATATGAATCAACGACTCATTCCAGAAAGTGAAATTGCCGTTGAGATCGGTCTCGAAATAGCCTTCTTCGATGTTTGAAAGAATCGTTCGATATTTTTTTTCGGTTTCCGCCAGTTTGATGCGCGACCTTGTCAGGCCGACATGAAATCGGATTCTCGCCATCAACTCGTTTTTGGACAACGGTTTGGTGATGTAGTCGTTGCCGCCGCTGGTAAAACCGTCCACCAGATCACGCACCTGGTTTTTGGCGGTCAAATACAGAATCGGTAATTCTTCTTTTGAAAAAAGGGAGCGGATATGTTTGGCGGTCTCATAGCCGTTCATTTTCGGCATCATGATGTCCAGCAGAATGATGTCCGGCCGCATCTGCCGAAGCGTGTCGATGGCTTCCGTCCCGGAATGGACCGCATAAACCGAGGCTCCGGCCATCTTCAGGTTGTTGCGGATCACCTGCAGATTGACCGGCTCGTCATCTACTGCGAGCACGTGGATACCGGAAAGATCGTTGACAATCATCGGTTCTCTTCTGTCATGGAAACCCGATCTATTATCAGGGAGCCCCTCCGGCGGGCCGGCGTCAACCAAGCGTCGGTCGTCGCTCCAATTCCTTTTTTCCAAATCGCCTAACCGTACCGGAGACTTTTTTGTATCGTCATCTTCCGGCAATTCGTCGATGCGCAGCGACCGCCGTTGTTCTTGGGGAGGTCGACGGTTTTCGACTGCCTGACCCGCAATGGGAATTGTGAAGAAAAAGGTTGCACCCTGTCCCGGGTCGGACGTCACCCATATCCGGCCACCATGTATTTCCACGAGACTCTTGGTCACCGATAGACCGAGTCCGGTACCTCCGTATTCCCGTTCGATGGAGCTGTCCGCCTGCTCAAAGGATTTGAAAATGTCCGCTTGTTTGTCAACCGGAATCCCGATTCCATTATCGGAAACACTGATCCGGGCCAGTTCCCCTTCCACCGTCGCCCTCACCGAAATGACACCCTGTTCCGAGAATTTGACGGCGTTGCCCACCAGGTTCAACAAAATCTGATGGAGTCTGTTTTCGTCACCGTATAGAAAGGGGAAATCTTCGGGGATGTTATTTGTCAGATCCAGGGCTTTCCCGGCCGTCAGGGGCGCGGAAATGGTCAGAACGACATCGGCCAACTGCCGGATGTCCACCGGACCTTTTTTGAGAATGATGTCTTTGTTTTTCAGCTTTGAAAAGTCCAGGATATCGTTTACCAGGTCGGCCAATCGCTTGCCGCTGCTGACAATCAGTTGCAGATTTTGGTTGGTTTCATCCGAAAGGCCCCCGGTGGCGCCGTCCAGAAGTGATTCGGCGATGCCGATGATCCCATTTAGCGGTGTCCGTAATTCATGTGAGGTATTGGACAGGAAGTCGTCTTTCAGTTTGTCCGCCTGTTGCAGGGCGATGTTCATGTCCTCGATTTTTTCCTTGGCCTTTTGCAGATCGCGGTACTGGGCGTCCAGCTTGGCAATGGTTTTTTGGGTCTCGATGGGGATTTTTCTCTGTTTCAGAAAGGCGCCCGTCAGCAGCGCGAACAGGGTGCCGGTAAACAGACCGGACAATAGCAGCCATTTTACGGTAACCGGTTCCAGGAGCAGAGGGGGAAGATCGATTTTACGGATGACATTGGCGCAGAGCAGAAAAAGTATCGCTGATAGAATCGGTTTTACCATCCGCAACATGGGGTTTCTGTCACGATAGGTCACTTTCATGTAGAGTTCCGGAAATCCTTCCGAGGACAATTCCGTATGGTGATCGATATCCGCCTCCGGATTGTCATGGATCACCGGTACGAATGTCAGATAGCCCACGGCGTTCCGGTAGATGTTTTCCAGATTGTCGATCAGCGCATCCCGTTCCGCTGCGCTCAACTCCGGAAGATTGACCGGGCAATATTTGATCCGGATGACATTGGCTTCCTTGGACAGAATCTGCATGGTCAATACTTTGGTGAAATTCAGTATCTGAGCGGACAAGGTTTTGTAGATACGGGTCGTCGACAGCGTATATCGCAGCACATAATAAAGGAGACTGCCCGTGCCGTCGATTGTCAGACTCATTTGCCCGGATTTGTAAGGAAGGTCCGGATCATTGGTCGCTGCGATGCACTCCTTGGTAAACCGGTTATCGAAGATCGTCGAAACCCAGTTGTTTTCATCTGTGAGATACTCATAGGGGAGACCGGCTTTTTCACAGATCTTGTGGACATCGACGTGCGGGTAATTGATTTCAATACACCGGAGATAGACCTTGAAAATCTTGGTGCTGAAATGCTGGCGGGTGAGGTGCGGATCCAGCAACGGATTGTCCGTTTCGGGGTATTTGTTGTTATTCCTCATGGCGTTCCATTTGAATCCGGTTGAATTCACGATTCCATTGTTCCAGTTGCGGAGCATCTCCGCTGAAAAAGGCGATACTGGACTTATGGGCGAAGGAGCCGTACTTTCGATAGCCGAGGGTCGGTGCCATCATCAAGTTGGCTTCCACCAGGTAGGTCAGGATACCGTGTTGCTGCAATCGAGTCGCCAGTTCGCTGGTTTCCAAGAGCAATTGTCGGAACGATTTCCCGTTCAGCGAATAGGGCAGGTCTTTCCATAAATAGCGCGGAAGCACGATGTTATACCGATAATCCAGCAGGGTCTCGATGTACTCTTCTGGGGAAGCGCTTTGAAGGGAAAATCCGAAATCCTCCAAATGGGCGAACCATTTCGTATGCGGATACAGGCCTGCCGGATAGAGCGCCACGGAACAATGCTCATATCCCTTAAAACAATCGACCAGGAAGTTCACGTTTTTTTCCAGGATGGCTTCGCTTGAAAAAGGCGCCGGATAGATCATGCTGGTGGATACGAAGACCCGGGATTGGCGACAGGCTTCGAAAATGGATTTCAGGTGTTGAAAGGATTGGGATTTTCCCAAGTGGTTTTTCCGCTGGTCATCATCGGCGGATTCGATTCCCACAAAAATCGAGTACAAACCCGCCCGGGCCAATTTGCGGATGTCCGCAGCGGTCAAACCGACGGTGGATGAAAACACGGCGAAGGTGATCCCCGTGTTTTGGGAAAGAAGCTCGTCGGCGACTTCCGAGAGCAGTCTTGTGGATGTGTTGGAACCGGAGAATCGGTAATAGCTCACACCGTATCTCGATTTTAGAAAGGCCAGTTCCCCAACGCAACGGGCGGCTGTTTTTTCGATTCTGGTAGTGCCGAATTTGATCGTTCCCGGACAAAAGGCGCATCCCATGGGACATCCCCGGCTGTCATCGAAACACAGAATTTTCATCTTACGGTCACCGGTCATGGCCGGATAGATCTCCGGGTCATAAATCGGATACGGCAGCTGATTCAGATCCGTAATCCGTTCCACCGGATTCCGCCGAATTCCATTCCCGTTGCCGTAAATAATGCCCGGGATTGTTTCCCGCTTTCCGTTCCCTTCCACCCAGGCGACCAGCAAGGGGAGCGATTGTTCGCCTTCGGCGAGAACCAATGCGTCGATGAAGGGATATTTGTTGAGAATCGCTTCCTGGAAAAGGTCGACCCCGGGACCGCCGCCGAAAATCCGAAGGTGGGGGTGGGCCTTTTTCAGAGCGGCGGCCATGGTCATGGATTGTCGGATGGCCCCCATCCAAAGTTTCCATCCGATCCAGGTGGTCTTGTGTTTCCGGATATGGCGATCCAGGAAGTCGATGGTTTGATTCAGAAATCGATTCTCGCTGTGCGTGATGCGGTCATCCAGATTATGTAAGACATCGATTTCCTCCCGGGATAGTTGTCCTTTCCCGAACACTTTCGGCGCAAGGGAGTTCAGGGAAGCTCGAATGTCCGCGTCATACACTTTCTGGATGGTGTCGGTTGTGGAAAAATCCAAAATCGTCACTGCTTGTTTGGCTTCTTCCAATGCCGCCGCGAGCATCGCCAGGCCGTTATCCGGGAACAGCGATGACATCTCATGGGGTACGCCGGCATAATTGATCAACAATCCGTTCGCCATGTCACTCCTTTTCCGAAATCGTCAGTATTTGACGATTGCACATGTACGCGCTGCGACCGCCAGACATCTATTGAGCATGATTCTGATTTTTTGATAGGGGTTGAGTCGAACAGCCCCGATGGAGCGCAAATGCTCCGTCATGCTCCCGTAGAGTTTCATCCAGACGAAAGGGGAGACCCCCATCCCGAAAAGGAGACTGTTTTTATGGAGGATCATGACATGATGGGCTAACCCGTTCAGCAGCGGATGTTCATACACCAGACCTGTTTTCCTGAATCCCAATCGTTTGTACAGAGTCCACATATGGTCATCCGTTGAGGAAAGTATATATTCGCGGCCTGAGGTTATCAGGATCAGGTAGATCTGCTCGAACATACCGAAGAGGATATCCGTCGCGCGGTAGTCGGGTGTAATGCAGAGCCTGGCGATTTCGATCATTGTTTTTTTGGGGGGTAGTTTGACGGGAAAACCGCTCGCAAAGGTTCTTTCCGTATCCAGAATCATTTTTTCATGATCCGGAAACAGCAGCCCCACCGTACCCACCAGGGTATCGTGATGGTAGGCCGTGATGATGCGGCTTTTATGATCCAGGTCGGAAGCCAGGTCTGCGGCGGTACAGTTTTTATCGATTTTCCCCACGCTCGTATAGGCAAGACGCCGCAATTTCAGCACTTCCAGATATTCGTCGTGGGTGCGCAGGGACCTGAACTTAATCAGCGGACGATAGCCTTTGAAGTCAAGACCGATTTCCCTGAGTTGGACAGGCTTCCAATCATAGAGATGAAACAGATAGCGCGCAATGCTGTTTTGTATGCCTTGCGATAATTGCCGGATAGCCACTCCGAATCTTGTTTTGCCTTTTTCCGGTATCTCCATCCAGGTTACGCGTCCGACCACGACGTCTTTTTTCGGGGTCGGTAGATGCAAGGAAATGGAGATGGGCATGGAAGGGAAAAGAAGGAATTCCGGGTCGTCGCATTCCACTATAAGATCATTCCGGGAAATGCCCGTTATTCGCAGCACAACATTTTCATTGTAATAATACGGATGACGACAACTGGCGTTCAACGAAATTTTATCGAACGGAAAGTCGGGCGGCGGCTTGGCGGGGGAGTGATTTCTCCGTACCAGCCCCAGTCTTATCCGGCTGTTTTCCATCGGTGACAGGTGGCGTATGACGCATTCCAGTTGAAAGCGTTCATCGCGGCACGACAACGCCAACTCGACGCCGTCGCCCGGTTCCACGGAATGGAGCATCGGTTCCTCGGATTCGATGCAGAGACCCAAGGAGGACATGTCGGTGACATTGAACAGGACCGACGGGGTTCCGGCGGAAAGAATCGCCGTTGCGTTGACGCCCTCATTCTCCCGGACCGGTATCCGACAAAGACGGCGGTTGTCCGCTTGCACATGGCGGGGCTTGTAAATTTTGTGGGCCGGGAAGTGGATATTTTCCATTAGGTCTCCAGATCAGGCGAAGGTTTCAGAATGTTGTTTTGATCCGGCAGGTATTTCAGGATCGTATCGAACAGAATGGCGGGTTTGATCGGTTTGGAGACATAATCATTCATGCCTTCCTTCAGGCAGCGTTCCCGATCTCCCCGCATGGCATAGGCCGTCATGGCGATGATGGGGATATCATGATCCATAACCCCGGAATTTGGATCGCGGATGATCCGGGTGGTTTCATAACCGTCCATTTCCGGCATATTTACATCCATCAGCACCAGATGGTAGGTATTGCCTGTCAGCATGCGGATCGCTTCGAGGCCGTCGGTCGCGAAATCGGCTGGATAACCTGCTTTGTTCAACATGTGCAGCGCCAACCTGCGGTTGATTTCGTTATCCTCAACCAATAAAATCCGAACCGGCACTTTTTTTCCACGGCTGAGGGAAAAGCGGGTGATCAAGTCCGGGCGCGCCTGCTGCCCGATCGCAGTCTTCCGACCGCTCAAGGCCTTGACCAGGCATTCGAAAAGCTGCTGCTTGCGAACCGGTTTCGTCAAATAAGCCGAGAATCCGATCTGTTTCATATTTGCGGCGTCCCCCCGCATACCACGGGATGTCAGCATGACCAGAACCGTTTCCTTGAGCTGGGGATCCGCCTTGATCATCCGACCCAGCATTTCTCCATCGATGTCCGGCATCATGTAATCTATGATGGCCAGTTGAAAGGGGTTGCCGATTTGGGCGGCCTTGGAGAGTAGGGGAAACGCTGTTTTGGCGCTGGAAGCCACCTGAAATTCGCATTCCCAGACTTTCAAAAAACTGGAGACGACCTCCAGGTTGATGGCGCTGTCGTCAACGGCCAGAATCCGCTTTCCTCTGACGGTTTGCGGCAGTTCCGATTTTGGGGCATGATCCGGGGGCAGGTTCTCGGTAACCAGCGTAAACCAGAAGGTGGAGCCTTTGCCTTCATGGCTTTCCACGCCGATCTTACCGCCCATCATCTCCACCAGACGTTTTGAGATCGCCAGTCCCAACCCGGTACCCCCGTATTTTCGGGTAGTGGAGATATCGATCTGGGAAAAGGATTTGAACAGGCGGTCCAGACGGTCGGTGGGAATGCCGATTCCGGTATCGCTTACGGCAAATCGGATGGTGGCTGACTGTTCCGTTTTTTGAAGAAGGGAAACGCGGACGACGACATCGCCTTTTTCCGTGAATTTGACCGCATTCCCGGCCAGGTTGGTCAGGATTTGGCGCAACCTCCCCGCATCTCCCCTGATTCTGGACGGTACGTCCGGTTGAATCAGGCAGGCGAATTCAAGCCCTTTTTCAAACGCTTTCAGCGCGATCATTTCCGACATTTCCTCCACGGCGGGTCGCAGATCGAAATCGTAGGTTTCAAAATCCATCTTGCCGGCTTCGATCTTTGAAAAATCGAGGATATCGTTGATGATCGACAACAGGCCGTCGGCGCTGATTTGCACGGCCTCCGCATAACTCCGCTGCTCGGGACTCAATTCGCTGTCCAATATCAGGCTTGTCATACCGATGATCCCGTTCATCGGAGTGCGGATTTCATGGCTCATGTTGGCCAGAAATTCACTTTTGGCGGTATTGGCAGCCTCGGCCGCATCTTTTTCGATTTTCAGTTTTTCGGCCTGTTTTCGTTGGGTGATATCTTCCACCAGACCTTCATAATATTTCACATGGCCGTTTTCATCGCAGACTGCATGGACATTGATGGACAGATCGATCAGGTGGTCGTCCTGTCGGACAGCCTGAAATTCGAAATTGGCGACTTTGTTGTTTCTGCGCAGGCGGCGATACAGGTTTTTGGCCGCCTTGATGTCGGCAAACAGCTTGGCGATATGGTCGACTTCATCCAGTAGGGTTTGGATGGCGTCATACCCCAAGAGCTGCGCCAAGGCCGTGTTGGCCGTCAAGAAACGACGGTTGTCGGCCTGGAAAATTCCCTCGGTGGCGTTTTCGATGATGCTGCGATATTTTTCCTCGGACTCCCGCAGCGCTTTTTCGGCCCTCTCACGGGTGACCAGGCTCTTTTCGAATCCTCTCAAGAGTCTGTTGATGGTTTGAACCAGGAGACCCATTTCGTTCCGCTCATGGCCGCGGGGTTCCTCGAGGATTTCCTCGGCGGGTCTGGCGGGGTCGGTACCCGCCAACTTTTTGATCATTCTCAGCAGGGGAAGGGTGAGAGAGTAGTAAAAGAACAGGGTCAGAATGAAGGCCAGGACGATATTGCGAATCATGCCGCTCACCAGAATCAGCCCCGCCCGACTGAAAAAATTTTCAGCCACATGGTAACTGTCCACCGTCACTTTCAACAGGCCGATCGGTTCTTTCTTTTCCATGATGAGCGGGAAATCGTAGCTTTTGCGTTTCTGGAAAAACAACTCGAGCAGTTTGCTCACCCAGGACTCCGGGAGTGTCCGTTTTTTGGATGCCAGGACGCCATTGAAATCGTCCAATATCAACACTTCGCAGATGGCATGATACTGGAACAAACCGGTGGCGACATTGGCGGCCTGAACATGGTCGATTTCATATGCGGCCCTTGCAGCCGAGTCCTGCTGCATTCCCACGATCTGTACAATGGTGGAATCCATCTGCCGGCGTTCTTTGACAAGATCCATTCCGATCTGAACGGCGCCGAGTATCAATCCGAGAAGGAACGCGACAAAGACCGTCTGCTTGGCCTGCTGGTAAGAAAGTCGATTTCGGAATTTGATATCCATGTTTCGGTTACGGCTCATCGTTGGGGTCGGCCTTCACGGCATACCGCTGGAATAGTTGCGCCATGAAGGCTTGGTCATTGCGGACGGCGGCGATTTCATCCCAGATTCGTTTCATTTCCGGCAAATTCAAATTCGATTTGGTTTTGGAAAACCCCAAAAAATAGGATTTGGATGTGAAAGGTAGGTGGTTGATCCGCAGGCTGCCGCTGATGATCGGGTCGTCCATCAATGCCTTTGCGTTCATGGGCGGTGTAATCACGACGCCTTTTTGCGTTTGCATCAATTCCTTCATGATCCGGATGGTGCTGGGATCGGTTTTCGCCTCGATCCCCAGTTCCCGGAGATCATCGGCAATGGAATAGCCCAGCGGCACCATGACCGGCCGCGGCAAGGTCGCGGGGTTGCCGTCAAACTCGTACGGATCCCGCCGGGAAACCACCACCACGTATTCCACCTGCATGACCCGCCATTCCGATTGCTTGGAAATCCCCCCATCCGGAGGATAATGGATATACCGGGCGCGTTCCGGCTTATAGGATGCCGATAATATGGCATTGTACAACCCGACTTCAATAGATTGCAGACAGCGTTTCCAGGGCAGGGGGGTGAAGATCGGCTGGTAACCCAGACGGGAGAGGGCCTTGGCCACGATATCGACATGCATTCCTTTGGCGATGTTTTGTTCCTCGTATGTATACGGGTACCAGTAATTCCGGTCCGTGCAGATCGTGATGCTTTGGGCCTGCAAAAGAGCGGGTGTCGTCATGCACAAAAGAACGGAAAGTTTGAGAACTTTGCCGAATGGAGTTGCCGTCCATGATGTGGCCATCGCCGGTTCCTTTTCTGGGGTTCACGTTGGAAATATTTTTGATAACCCGGTTTTTTGTTCATACGCCGGTTCTCCTTTCGCATGCTGGCGGGGTGTTCTGTATGTCGCCCGGTGATGGGCGTCAGTGATCTTCACGCGAAAGCGGCCCAGTCGATCTGAACGACATGGTTTTTTGTTTGTTGAATGGCCTGTTCCAGTTCCGCGAGGATTTCCCTGCTGGTCGCCGATTCCGTTTTTTCGCCCGCTTTTTCCAAACGGGCGGCGATTCGCGAGATGGCCGAGCAGCCCAAATTCGCCGACATGCCTTTCAGTGTATGCGCAATGTTTTGAATCCGAGCCGTGTCTTGTGTCGTTACCGCTGCACGCAGGGAGTCGATAATTTTGGGAAGATTTTGAAAATACTCGTTTAACAGCATTTGCAGAAAAGGGGCGTCCCCCATGGCTCGATCCAGGGCTTCGGCGAGATCCAGGTATACAACGCCGGTTTCATTTTTACCGCCCATATCCATACAAGCTCCTTCCCCTGTTGGGATGATTGGGATCAATTTTCCCGTTGGTTGATACGGTGGACCGTATTCGATGAACGTGCATTTTCCTCCATTTTTTCGGATTGACGATGCCATCCGTGCCGTCGAATGGAAATCGGCGGTCGATGATGAGGGGTAATGGATTCTGTCCTCCGGAAACATGGGATTTTTCGATCCTGTCATACCATGTGCAATTCGGAACGACCGGATCAGCTTCTACAACCGTTCCGAAATGGGAGGAAGGGAGCGATACAGAGTAAAACCGATGCGAAAAACGAACAGACACCCGATCTTGCGTGCTCGACGGCTGAAAGTTTCCGCGATGCATATAGGTGACCGGGCAGGTATATTTTCTTGAAAACCTACCTGTTTACCACTAAATTTTAACGGAATTCGCCATGGAAATCAACAAATATCTTTTCCGCTCCAAGAAAATTCATGCTGTAAATAATTTCCCAAATGATTGACAATATTTCCTCGAGGCTTTACAAATAAATCAGTTCCAATTCAATCGAATCAGTAATGTCCATCAACCGAGGGCACCCCGATGATGATGCATGCGGTGCGGCGGATGATTATTTTTACGGACCTGGACGGGTCGCTGCTGGATCATGGGAATTATTCCTGGGCCCATGCGCGGCCTGCTCTTTCCATTATACGGGACCGGGACATTCCCGTAATTATTTGCACCAGCAAGACATTTCCGGAAGTTGCGCTGATTCAGCAGGAAATCGGGTTGACGGGGCCATTCATTGTCGAAAACGGCGGCGGCGTTTTTTTCCCCGGCGATTTCAAAGAATTCTCCGACATACCCGTGTCCTTCCGGCGTGGCTGCCCATGCATCGATCTTGGGAAACCCTACGATCGCATTCGAGGCTTTTTTAAGGAGTTGCAGCGATATTTTTCCATTAGAGGATTCGGAGATATGACCACCGAGGAGGTCGGAAAATGGACGAACCTTTCCATGGAAAAGGCCGCCATGGCGAAGACCCGCGATTTCACCGAGCCCTTTCTCCTGGGAAACGAGGATGAACTGGACGCCCTTCTGGAGGTTGCCCGCAACAGCGACTACCGGATCACGAAAGGGGGGCGATTTTATCACCTTTCGGCCTGCGGCAGTGATAAGGGCCGGGCGGTGACGATCGTTAGCCATCTGTTTTCCAGAAAATGGGGGTTCCCGCCGAGGTCTGTGGGCCTTGGCGACAGTCCCAACGATTTTTCCATGCTGGCGCAGGTGGACATTCCGGTGCTGATTCCCCACGATGGCGGTAACGAGGAGGCATTCGCACTCCGAAACCTGATTCGTGCACCATACCCCGGCAGCAGGGGATGGAATGCGGCGGTCACCCATATTCTCCAAAACAGCAACCCTGCGATTTGATGCAAAGGAGGTATTATGGCGGCACATCAACGGTTTTCCACCGCTCTGCGGGGGTATGCCAGGGAAAAGATCGAACGCCTCGGCCATGCCGACCTGTTGATCGGGATTCCGGCCTATCATTGTGATCAGTCCATTCTGCATGTAATCAAGACCATCCGCAAGGGCCTCGACACCCATTATCATGGCGCAAAGGCCCTTATCATGATCTCCGACGGCGGGTCGACGGACGATACTCGGGATGTGGCCAATTCCTATGATCTGAAATCGTTCGACATCGAAAAAGTGATCACTATCTATCGGGGGCTTCCCGGCAAAGGTTCCGCCCTGCGGGCGATCTTCGAAACGGCGAATTTCCTAAAGCCTGACGCCCTTGCGGTTTTCGACTCGGATCTGATTTCCATTTCACCCCAGTGGATCAAGAATCTCCTGGATCCGGTTGTTCAGGGCTATGACTTCGTGTCCCCCGATTATCGGAGATACAAATATGACGCCACCATCACCAATTCCATCGCCTACAATCTAACGCGGTCACTTTACGGATGTCGAATTCGTCAACCCATAGGGGGTGACTTCGGGGTTTCCCTGAAGCTGGCCCGGCATTATCTCAATCAGGAAGATATCTGGGAGACCGATGTCGCTCGGTTCGGGGTGGATATCTGGATGACGACGACGGCCATTGTGGGCGGATTCGGGATTTGCCAGGCGCCTCTCGGAGTGAAAATCCACGGGGAGAAGGATCCGGCCGCCGATCTCGGTCCCATGTACCGGCAGGTGGTCGGGACTATTTTCCAGTTGATGGAGATGCATGCTTCCTACTGGAAAGAGATCAAGGGCTCGCAGGATATACCGATCATTGGAGAATACCCCCAGGAAGAACCGGCCGCATTCACCATCAACCAGGAAGATCTCATCGACTACTTCAAGGTGGGGTATTCTAACTTCGGTAGCTTATGGGCTCAGATCATCGATGAGCAGGACATGACGATGATCAAAGAGCTTGAAGGAAAAGCGCCGCACGAGTTGTTGATGCCCATCGATACCTGGGTGCGCATCGTATATCGTTACGCCAATGCCTTTCATTCCACGAACCGGCAACGGATGAAGGTGCTCAATACCATGATTCCGCTATACTATGCCCGGGTGGCCTCCCTGGTCAACGAACTCGGCGAAAAGAGCACCGAGGAGGCCGAGAAAATTTTTCAAGCCCAGGCGCAGGTGTTCGAGGACCTGAAAGACTATCTTATCGCGATCTGGAAATAGGAGGACACCATGGCGGATTTCCATCAACAGGGTGTGATCGCAACGTTGCAGAAAATCGGAAGTCGTCCGGTGGCGCAGATCGAAGACGAGTTGCGGCACATCGGCCTAAAATGCAAGATGGTTCTCCTGTTGCCGGCCCTGGAAACGGAATTTGATTCTCCATCCATGACCGGGATCATCGATGAACTCATGGAAGTCAGCTATCTGGACCAAATCGTCGTGTCCCTGGACAGGGCCTCTTTCGACCGGTTTCGGGAAGTCCGAAGCCGGCTGTCGGTGTTGCCGCTTCCGGTGAAAATCGTCTGGCATGACGGCCCCCGGCTGCAGAAATTGTACCAGGATTTGCGCGACGCGGCGTTTCAATTGGATTCACCCGGAAAAGGACGTTCGGTGTGGATGACCATCGGCTACATTCTCGCCGATCAGGAAGTGGAGGCCATCGCCCTGCAAGATACCGACATTGTAAATTATAGGCGGGAAATGCTTGCCCGGCTTTTTTATCCCGTCGTGCATCCGGCGCTGGATTTTGAATTCAGCAAAGGATATTATGCCCGTGTGACGGACCGGCTTTACGGCCGGGTCACCCGGCTTTTCTACCAGCCGCTGATCGATGCCCTCAAACGGATCACCGGGATGAATCGTTTTTTGAACTACCTGGGGTCATTCCGTTACGCACTTTCCGGAGAATTCGCCATACTCGGCTCATTGGCACGCAGCATCCGGATATCCCCCACCTGGGGGCTCGAAGTCTCTTTACTGAACGAGGTCTATCAGCGAACTTCCCCGCGGCGCATCTGTCAGGTGGAGATTGCCGAAGCTTACGAGCATAAGCACCAGACCATCGACCAAAACGATCCCGATTCCGGTCTGATGCGGATGGCTACCGATATCGGCGAAGCCATGCTTCGGGTGCTGAGCCAGGATGGTATCGTGCTGAGTGAAGCCTTTTTCAGGACCCTGGCGATGGCGTACAGCGAGGAATCCCGGATCGCCATCGAGAAATATCATGCCCTGTCTCTCCTGAACGGACTGTTTTATGACCGGCACAGTGAAATCGAGGCCACCGAGGCCTTTGTGGCCTGCCTGAAAAAGGCCAGTCACAAATTCGCTTCCGATCCGGTGGGGATTCCCATGTTGAGCGCCTGGGTTCGAATCCGAGCGGCGATTCCGGACTTCCAGGACCGCCTGCAGGAAGCCGTGGAGCAGGACAATGCCATGTGAGCCGAAGGGGTGGTTGTTCAAATGACGGCGAGTCCTGGTGCGAGAAACACAGGGATGAAAAAGGGTATCGGACTGTTTTTGATGATAGCCTTTATATTGGTCGGTCTTCCGATGATCGGTGTGAAGGTCTCCGGGAAATCCATTGGACCGTTTCTCGAATTTCCGCCCATCACCCGTTATGTAGTCCACGCTGATTTTTCATGGGACATATTCCTTCTGATCGCTTTTGCCGACGTCCTTGCCTGTTCGATTCTGCTCCGGTTGATCCGGATGGGTGATGCGGCTTCGACGCATCCGCTTCCGGTACGCCTGGCCGCTTTCCCTTGGTGGGGCTGGATTGGGCTCATTGTCTGCCTGGTCGGCTGGGTTCTGGCCTGGACACGATTTCCCTGGTTCGCGCCATTCCAGCGGCACACCTTCACGATTCCCTGGATTGGATATATTCTGGTAGTGAACGGGCTTTGCCAAAAACGGATCGGCCGTTCTCCGCTAACCGAGCAGCCGGCGAAATACCTGCTGTTGTTTCCGGTCAGCGCCTCGTTCTGGTGGTTTTTCGAATATCTGAATCGGTTTGTTCAAAATTGGCATTATCTTTCGACCGTCACCTTCGATCCCTTCGGCTATTTCGTATTCGCTTCACTTTCGTTTTCCACCGTCCTCCCGGCGGTCCTTGGCACCTGCCGTTTCCTGCTTACCTTTCCGTCGCTGAATGGCGGCCTTTCGGCACTTCGGCCGATTCGCGTGACAAATCCGAAGCGCATGGCCGCTGTCGTTCTTTTCGCATCCGCCTGGGGACTTGCCTTGATCGGCGTCTTTCCGGACTACCTCTTCCCCCTGGTGTGGATCTCACCCCTGCTGATCGTTACTTCCCTGCAGGTACTGCTGGGCGAGGCGACGATCTTTTCGTCCCTGTCCCGCGGGGATTTTCGCAATCTCGTCGTACCGGCTTTTTCCGCTCTGCTATGCGGTTTTTTTTGGGAGATGTGGAACATCAGGAGCCTGGCGAAATGGGAGTACGCCATTCCCTTTGTGGATCGTTTTCATGTTTTTGAAATGCCGCTGTTGGGGTACGGCGGTTACCTGCCCTTCGGTTTGGAGTGCCTTGTCGTGGTTTGTATGGTGGATGGTGGCCTTTTTGACCCCGGAAGAAAATGAGGTGCGATCCGTATTTGTTCAGGGTCGGGGTCGCTACCGGAATCGGTATCGAAACCAAATACCGTTTTAACTCTGCCGACCCCGACAGCGATGTCGACCCCAATACCCATATTCATGCCGGGATGGGCCTTGCGCTTGTTCGGGTAAAATCGTTTTGAGCAGCGCCATTGTGTCGTCTCCTTGTTTTATTTCTTTACGAATAGGTAAACAGCCAAACCCACGAGAATCAGTGCAAAGATTTTTTTGAAATTCGCGGTGGAAACATGCTCCACCAGCCTTGCGCCGATCTGGGCACCGATGATCCCGCCGACGCCCAGCATCATGCCCAGTTTGTAATCCACATTGGCCAGTTTGTTATGCGCGATCAGGGCGGAAACGGAAATGATCAGAATCCCGAGAAATGAGGTGCCCACCGCCTTCTGAGCGGACAAACCGAGATACAACAGCAGGGGGATCATCAGGAAGCCTCCCCCGAGCCCCGTGAAGGAGGCTCCAATGCCCACGAAAACACCTCCCAAGACCATCCATGCTAGATTCGTGCTCATACGAAAATCCTTTCTCCGACAATGTAAAACCCCAATCAGGAACGGCGTGTGCTCCAATCACTTCTTTGCCAAGTTCGTAGCATTATCGCTGTTTCCATCTTTTTTTTCAACACCGGGAGATTATTTTCATGACGAACAATTCCGCCGGAAGTTCAGCAACGGATCAATGTCCTCGATGGGTTCGCCCGTCGGACGGGTCAGTCGGTAACCGAACCCGGAAGTGTCTTGCCGAGCCGGTGGGTCACGGTTTTCAGCAAACGACCGATGTCATTGCCGTTCTTTTCGATCAGGCCGATCGCGGCCGCGACACATTCCGGGGCATAGAAAAAGCCGCTTTGTTCGAGAAGTTCGTTTTTGGCGTTATCCATGGTCAAGGCGGGTCGATAGGGGCGATGGGAGCTCATGGCTTCCAGAACATCGGCGACACTTAAAATTTTTGCTTCCGGTTCGATTCGATCTCCGCTCAAACTCCCCGGATAACCGCTGCCGTCCATGTGTTCATGGTGCTGTTGAACGATAACCGCCACGTCTTTCCCCAGGGAATTCAGAAAGGGGATGTCTTTCAATACGTCATATCCGGCCTGGGGGTGGCATTTGATCAGCTGAAACTCGATGGCGTTCAGCTGGGAAGGTTTCACCAGTAGTTCCGCCGGAACAGCCGCCTTCCCGATGTCGTGGAGTAGACCGGCAACATGCACTGTGTCGAGTTCCCGCCGCGTCATGCCGAGCTCGACACCGATGGCCACGGCCAGCATCGATACCCGCTGTTGATGGCCCGAGGTATAGGGGTCGCGCATTTCGATCAGGCGTCCCAGGGATTGAACAGTGGCGTAAAAGGTATCCGCAAGGGCGGCCGTTCTTTCCACCACCTGCATCTCCAGTAGGATGTTGCGACTGATTCTTTCCTGGATCAGTTCGTAGCGTTCAATGCAGCGCTGTACGGTGTGGATCAAAAACTCGATGGCCAGCGGTTTATACAGATAATCACAGGCCCCCAATCGTAGCGCTTCGATCACATCGCCGGTGGTTCCCATGCCGGAAAAAACGAGAATCTGGGTGGCCGGAGAAGCTTTTTTAATGATTTTCAGAATATCGAAACCGGTCATGCCGGGCATGTTGATGTCCGTCAGGACAAGCACCGGCTGTTCCCGTTCAAAAAGCTTGATCCCGAGTTCACCGTTCGGGGCCGTCAGCACATCGAAGCCCGCATGCTGCAACGATTCCTGCACCACATCCAGCACGAGTGGTTCGTCATCGATAACCAGTATCTTGATATCATTCGTATGATCGGTCGACATGGGACGACTGTCCTGTTTTCATGAGTCGGCGTCTCGTCGAAAGCGGACGCAAAATGGATGGTGTGAGGTTTCTATATCCGATCTCTGTAAAAAACACAAATGACAAACGAGGGATGGGATCGGAATCATGGATGATGAGAAGGAACCGTTCATCATCCTTTCGGAAAGCATTGTATCCGGCCCTCCCGTCACCCGGGAACCCAATAATAGTATAGACATGTTCAATGGGTATTTGTTATACTGTTTCTTGATGAGACCAATCGCCGTAACCCACCGCAGGAAATCGTCATCGACCGAAAGCAGCAACCATGCAAATGAACATGGAATTTCAAGGTAACCCGTTATTTTCGGAAATCATTCAGACATTGCTGGCCGTCGTGGACGGTACGGATATGTATTTTCGCGGGCATTATAAAAGAATGGCTGCGTCCTGCGTCAAATTCGCGAAGAAAATCGGTCTCCCGGAGAACGATGTCGCAGCCGTCAACCTGGCAGCGCTGCTGCACGATATCGGCATGGTCTATGTTCCAGCGGATATCATTCATAAGAACGGAGAATTGACGGTAGACGAAATACGTATTGTGCAACAGCACCCGGTCATGGCGGCAAAAATTCTTGCCAACCTGACGCCGCTGCAGGCCACCCTGCCGATCATCCGTCATCATCATGAATCTTTCGACGGCAGCGGGTACCCGGATGGTCTGGCCGGGGACCGGATTCCCCAGGGGGCCAGGCTCCTCTCCATTGTCGAAAGCTATTTCGTGATGGCGACTCCCCGACCGTATCGTCCGGCGAAAGCCCTTTCTCTGGTACTGGAGGAGTTGGACAAGAATAGAGGTATCCGTTTTGACGGGCATCTCGTGGACGCGTTTCTGCAATACATGGATCATCAAATGAGCGCATCCCCATCGACTCCGGCGCCGAAGGCCCAGCTGAAACCCCAGGATGTCGCCAAGGAGATTGTCGAGCGGTTCAAACTGGGCAAAATCGAATTGCCGGTTTTGCCCAATATCATTCAGGAAATCCAAAGCGCTGTGGACAATCCGGATACCACTGCCGACGATCTGGCCAGAATCATCGAGAAAGACGCCATCATATCGATCCGCC
>JBGSLR010000074.1:0-91497 GCA_041740615.1 Desulfobacterales bacterium | reverse complement strand
GGTCAAGTCACATACTTTGCTATAAAATTGAGCCGGATATCGTTCTGCATCTACTTGATATCGCAGAAGATAGCCTGTTCGATTCAGGCAGCCTTGTTACTGCGAAACTTTAGTCTTGAAAAAAGATGTGCGATTGCCCTGGGATACATTCCAATAACACCGTCAACAATCGGTTTTTGAGGACCGGGACCGATTTATATCGGCTGCCAATCACCATTTGAATCAATCAAATTTCTCAACGGGATGCCGGAAGGAGGACAGAATGAAATATGGAGCGGTTTTCAAACAAATTCGGTTTCAATTTCAAAAACGATTTGTGGTACACCATCCTTGAATATTGTGACAAATACTCAACGCGTCAGGTTGATGACAGTAAACACGATGCTCATTAATAAAATGTTTGCTTTCGGTTCAATTTGATACGTTTGTCATGTTTTCAGAAAATGGACCGAAGAGGGATAATGAATGGTAACGATTCGAATGGTGCCCCCGGCGTGAATCGAACACGCGGCGCATGGATTAGGAATCCATTGCTCTATCCACTGAGCTACGGGGGCTTTATGGTGGTACTTCGAAAATCGTGGAAACTTTTTAGGTCAATCTTGACAACTTTGCAAGCGTTTTCCATGCCTATCAAGCCGTTTATCAGATACTCTTGGTCAACTCATGCGCGATATTGGCGCTTTCAATGCGCATCATACTTTCCTGGGCGTTGCCGTAGCTGAAAAGATTGATACTGCCGTACCACACAATTTTTTGATCCATGATGGCAAACTTTTGATGGATATTGAATTTGAAAACCACATGGATCTGATGGGCTTTCAACAGATCCAGGGCGTTTTCCAAGGCTGGTTGGTCTTCTGGTTTGAAATCCGCAACCGGACGAGTCACGACGATCACGCGAACCTGTTGCTCCAGAGCCGGCTGCAGATGCTGGATCATCTGGGCGGCCCGCCGTTTCCGGATAAAGGGACTGACAATGATGATCTCCTTTTTCGCCCCGACGAGATCTTGCTGGAACACCGGTAAAAAATTGTTTTTGTCAAAAATGATATCCACCGGCGCCGACAGGATGTCCTCACCCTTGGCTTTATAGCCCATGGAAGCATACCCGTTCAGCCGTTTCTGGTACATGCGTTCCAGCATCTTCACCTGGATATCCACATAATCATAGATCCGCACTTCCTTTTTATTCTGGAACAAGCGGTGGAGCCGGCCGGCATACTGTTGCAGGGTGCCTTTCCAGGATATGGGCATGGTGAGAAACAGGGTGTCCAGGCGGGGCTCGTCGAATCCTTCGCCGATGAAATGCCCCGTGGCCACCAAGATGAGGTGCTTGTCTTCCGGCGTTTCGGCAATGCGTTGAAACAGTTCCCGGGTTGCTTTCACACCCAGGCCGCCGGTCAGCATCACGACATTCGGAATCTCCTGCCTGATTTTCCCGGCCAGCAGCGCCACATGGGCGGTCCGCAGGGACAAGACAAGGCAGTTCCGGCCCCGCCGATAATTGTCCACGACGTCGTCGACAATCTGCTGATTGCGCATCTCGTTATTCACGATCTCCCCATAGAGATCCTGGATGGAGACCTCTTTTTCATCCCGATCCAGGGGAATCCGCAGGGCGGTGAAACGCGGCAGGATGTAGTGGTCAAACGGCCTTTTTTCCGCCTGCTTTTTGGCATCATCGCGATACCGGATCGGGCCGCAATGCATGAACAGAATGGGATGGTGGCCGTCTTTCCGTGTCGGTGTGGCCGTGAGACCGTAAATGTATTTGGCCGTGGCGGTCTTTAAAATGTTTTCATAGCTGAAAGCCGAAGCATGGTGACATTCATCGGCAATGATCATCCCGTAATTCCGGACATAGTCCTTGACCTCGCCATGCCGGCTGAGGGATTGCATCACCGCGATATCCACAATTCCGCTCGGCGCGTTTTTTCCCGCCCCCATTTGACCCACTGGGCTGATCTGTTTCTTTCGTCCGCGCCTTTTGGCCGTTGCTGGATCCGGTTCCGGCAGGCGTTCATGGATGGTCAGAAATTGCGCCAGCTTTTCCTTCCATTGGGACAATAAAGCGACTTTATCCACCAGAATAAGAGTGTTCACCTTTCTTTCGGCAATCACACGGATGGCTACGACGGTTTTGCCAAAGGCGGTTGTCCCGGACAGAATCCCGATCTCATGTGGCAACAGGTGTTCGAGGGCCAGGTCCTGCTCCTCTCGCAACTCCCCATTGAACGCCACATTGATATGTTTGCCGGAATTGGTTTTATCGATCAACCGCACGGCGATGCCGATTTGCAAAAGTTCATCGGACAGTTCCGGCTCGCATCCCCGCGGCAGACACAAGAAATCCTCCGTCTCCTCCGCACAGGTGATCACCCGTGGAAAGGCATAGGTGGGCAGGCGCATGGCTTGCTGCTTGTAAAACATCGGGTTCTTGAAAGACGCCAATCGCTTCAGCCGGTTCAGCGCCCGCTGGGAAATGTGGGCCTTGGGGATGAACAGCATATTGGCCCGCACGATCTCCATGTGTTCCGGAAAATCGGTTTTCTGCAGTCCAATCTTGGGGGGCGGGGGTTCCCAGGGTTTCGGACCTTCCGTGTCTTCTTCCGCAATGGTCAAAACCCCCAGCTCGTGTCCGGGGGCCAGCTCTGAGATGAGATGGTGCACCCGATCTTCGGAAAGCTTCTTCAAGCCGGATAAAAACGCCCATTGATCCGTATAGGATTCAAAATTTTCATCGATGAATTCGCTGTTGCCTTTTTCCCTGGCCGCTTTCTGCAGCGGCAAGGCGATCAAATTCCCAATTCCCTCCTTGGGCAGGATGTCCTGACTGGGAAACAGCCGGTCATAGGATTTGAACTGGATTTCATGCCGCCTATTCATGGAACAGGTCAGCAGGGCGGTGCCGAATTTTCGCGCCAGCGCAGCCGGTATTTGTTCCTCGAAGAAAAACCACACATGCCCGCCTTGGCCGGACCGCGACCGCTCCACTGCCAGCGGAATGGCAAATTCATCGCAGACGCTGCACACCGTGGCGATATCCCCGCGCCAATCCCCTTCGTCAAAATCCATGGCCAGAAACCAGCAGGTTTCATCCGCCAGCATGGGAAATATGCCGGCGATGAGGTTGCCGCGCAGATGATGCTCGATGACATTCTCATCCAACACGGCATAGGCTTTGTGGCTGCATTTCGCGCAGGGAATCTTGGGCTTGGCGCAGACCCCGTCACGCCACTGGTTCAAACAAACCGGCGCATACCCGGAAGTGCCTTTGGTTTTGTTCTCCCACCGCCTGGCATACACATCCTCCCGGCCCTTGAAGAGTGACATGAACAATCGGATTTTGGAGATCGAATCCGAGGCATGATGGATATCCGGCAGCGGGGCCTGGTCCGGAGCCTCACCGCAAGGTACATCTTCATCCGGTAGGATGGTCGGGCTGCACTCTGGAAAAGAAACCGGCGATGAGATTCCAAGCCGGTCTTTCAACCGCTGGTTTTCTTCGGTTAGGCGCGCGACCGCTTCCAATAAAACAGTATATTTTTCAAGGAGTTCTTTATAGTCCATAGCATCAGGATACTGGCCGAGATCCTCGCTCAATACACGAGCCTATACACCGTGTTCAGGATTCAAAGCACGCGTGTATAGATTTTAGGCTTTCGTGTATAGACGGTGTGCGCTGACTTTTACTCCTTTTGCGTTTTGCCCACGTATTCGGGCTTTATTTCGTTTACCATGACATCATGGCTCCAACTGCTTTCTCGCACCATTGGTGCGAGTTTTTTGTCCCCAGCGTAGGTCTTGTAAAAAAGCGCGCGCCACAAATTGGATGCAGAAAATCCGGAGATGCCGGGAAATTCCCCGCGCAGATATCTCCGACTTGAAAAGGTTCAGTTTTATGGCTGTATCATCAACTTACGAAAATATCCAGTGGGTTGCGTTGGTGAAGGGAACCTGATTACAATCAGCCGCTGAATTTTCACCGACATTTACACCGGCGCTTTCTCCGACGCTTTTACCATACAAATCATCTCAGTTTTCTACCATGTTGGTAAAACTCTGTTAAAATAGATTTCATTTCAAAGCACTTATGCTGGAATACAGGAAAGCCACAATGTGGGTCAAAGGCCAATGACCTGCATATTTGTGCGGTTCGAAATAATTGTTGCCGGCGGTTTTGTTTTGATAATACTAACTGGATGGGAGAAGAACATGATCGAACGAACCCATGGCAACATCCTCTCCTATTTGGGTGGGCTGGAGTGGGGCAGGGTTAAACCGATGATCGAGGCGGCACTATCTGAAATTCCGGAAGTCCATGTGAAACTATATGAACCCAAAACTTAAACCGTTTATCGGCAGATGGATAATTGTCGAGATGGAGGCTTGGTTCAGGAATATGTCAATAATGATGACGAGTTGTGTTTTTAGAACAAACGACAATATTGGCTTGATCCAGAACGGGCCTTGATGTATGGGTCGCTGGAACCAATCGATTTTCTATTGGTTATCAGCCGATCGGCAGGAGTACATGACAACGTGCTTTTTGTGGAAAACCATGACAATCATTAAGGGAAAGTGAGGCCGGCGCAAATGATAACCCTCAAGGATATCCTTTCGCACCTTTCGTATAGCGAAGGCTGCAAGCTGCTGGGCGCGGACGGGAAACGCCTGATCATGGAAGGCGGCAAGTACGAAATCGATATCGACCAGCAGGTGACCTTCAACGAACAACGCTTCGAGCTGAACCTGTTTGAAGCCGTCGTCACCATTGCAATCGATCCATCGAAAAAGAACCGCCTCAGCTTGCGCTGTTCGGCTTGCACGGTGCCCTGCCAGCACCAGGGGGCCGCGATTTCCCTGATACTGGAAGAGAAAATGTCCCTGGGTCTTTCGGCGCCGCCGCCGGAAATGGCAGCCGCGGCCGGTCTGAGCGATGAGGAACTGGTGGAACAGGCCATTTCCGAACGCGCCGAACGGGCCGCGAAAGAGAAAATGACCGTGCGATCCCTGCAACCGGATCAGTTATGGACCGATTATATCGTTTCCAGCAAGGCATCAGGTAAATGCTACCGCATCGCCCTGCGCGGGTGGAACCGGGGAGAATCGTATTGTTCCTGTCCGGACTTCAAGAAAAACACCCTGGGAACTTGCAAGCACCTCCTGCACGTCCAGCGGAAAGTCGCGCGCAAATTCAGCAGCACCATCAAAACCACCCCCTTTCGGCCGACGGAAATCTGCGTCTACCTCCGGTACGGCCAATCCCTGGAATTGCGTCTGCTTTCGCCGGACAACCTCGACGCCGGGGTGAAAAAATGCCTGCAGCCGTTCATGGACCGGCGGATCACCGATGTCAAGGGCCTCCTGAACGGGATTCGGGCTGTTGAAAAATGCGGGCAGGAAGTAACCATCTATCCGGATGCCGAGGCCTATATCCAGCAGTGGCTTTTTCAGGACAGGATCGCCGGGCTGGTGGCGGAAATCCGGCAGGCCCCGGAAACCCATCCCCTGCGGAAAAGTCTTCTGAAAACAGAGTTGCTGCCCTATCAGTTGGACGGGATCGCCTTTTCCGTGGGGGCCGGGCGGGCCGTCCTGGCAGACGATATGGGGCTGGGAAAAACCATTCAGGGCGTCGGCGTGGCCGAACTGCTGGCCCGCGAGACCGGCGCCGCCAAAGTGCTGGTGATCTGCCCGGCCTCCTTGAAATCCCAATGGCGCATCGAGATCCGGCGTTTCAGCGACCGGCCGTGCCAGTTGATTCTGGGCGCGAAAAAGGACCGGGCCGCCCAGTACGACAATGACTGCTTCTTTACCATCTGCAATTACGAGCAGGTCCTGCGGGATATCCTGTTCATTGAGAAAGTGCGCTGGGACCTGATCCTTCTGGATGAAGGGCAGCGGATCAAGAACTGGGAGACGAAAACCAGCCGGATCATCAAGTCGCTGCAATCGCCTTTTGCCCTGGTGTTGTCCGGCACGCCGTTGGAAAACCGGCTGGATGATCTCTACTCGGTGGTGGAATTCATCGACGACCGGCGTCTGGGGCCGGCCTTCCGTTTTTTCAACACCCACCGGGTCCTGGATGAATCCGGCAAGCTTTTGGGATACAAAAACCTGGACGCCTTGCGCCAGCGTCTTGCGCCCGTGCTGCTCCGCAGGACGCGCAACCAGGTGATCAAGCAGCTCCCGCCCCGCACCACCACCGTGGTGCGGATCCGGCCCACGGACGAGCAGCGTGAACTCGAAAATACCCACCGGATGATCGTGAGCACCATTCTGAATAAAAAATACCTGACCGAAATGGACCTGCTCCGACTTCAAAAAGCCCTGCTCATGTGCCGCATGGCCGCCGACAGCACCTTTCTCGTAGACAAGCAGGCGCCGGGTCATTCCAGCAAGCTGAAAGAACTCTCGGAACTGCTGGGACAGCTCAAAGAGGAGGAAGACCGCAAGATCGTCCTTTTTTCCGAATGGACCACCATGCTGGACCTGATCGAAGCCATTCTGGCCGAGCACGGCCTGAAGTACGTCCGTCTGGACGGTTCGGTTCCGCAGAAAAAGCGCCAGGCCTTGATCCATCAATTCAAAGACGACCCCGAATGCAAACTCTTCATTACCACCAATGCGGGCTCCACCGGATTGAACCTCCAGGCCGCCAACACGGTGATCAATGTGGATCTGCCCTGGAACCCCGCGGTGTTGGAGCAGCGCATCGGACGGGCCCACCGGATGGGGCAGCGCCGGCCGGTGCAGGTGTATCTGTTGGTAACGGAGGAGACCATCGAGGAAAACCTCCTGGCGACCCTCTCCGCCAAGCATGAACTGGCCCTGGCGGCGCTGGATCCGGATTCGGAGTTGGACACGGTGTCGCTGCAGGCCGGCATGGAAGCGCTCAAGAAACGACTGGAGGTTCTGCTGGGCCAAAAACCGGACGCCCCCGAGGATGAGAGCCAAAAAATCCGGATCGAGACGGAAGCGGCCGCCCTTGCCAGGCGCAAGAAAGTCGCTCAAGCCGGGGGCCAGTTGATCGGGGCGGCCTTCGCCTTTATCGGCGAGATGTTTTCCGAACAGGAGCAATCGGAAAAAACCGATGCGCTGGCGAGCGCTTTCAAAAGCAAGCTCATGGATTGCCAGGAAAAAGATGAAGACGGTGGGTTGAAAATGTCCATTTCCATCCCGGACGATTCGTTTCTGGACAATATGGCGCATTCCCTGGCCGGGCTTTTGGGCCAGCGTTTATGAGCTGAATGATTTTATTCCTGGCTTGCACCGAAAAGTTCTTGCAGGTGAAGAATCGGAACAACCAACACATCCGTACGGTGTTGTTTTGTATCTCCGGCATAAACAAGGCCGCTGCCTTTTGAAATATCATTCGGAAATACCTTTGCAATGTGACGCAGTCCTTTGAAGTATTCTCGGGTTATCGTCATACCGGCCTTAATCTCTATGGGAAAGATGTCCGTGCCATTGACGAGAAGGAGGTCGACCTCGCTGCCTTTGCTGTCCCTGTAAAAATAGAGATTGCTTCTTTTGCCTTGATGAAACCGGTATTTCAAGGCCTCGACGATCACCATATTTTCAAAAAGATTCCCCCGCAATGGATCACGAGATACCTGCAGCGCATTCTCGATGCCCAGCAGAAAAGCGGCCAATCCCACATCGTAGAAATAGAGCTTGTGAGATTTGACCAGGCGTTTGGAGATGTTTCTGTGATATGGCGGCAACAGAAAAACAATATAGCTTGCCTCAAGAATCGAAATCCAGTTGCCGGCGGTTGTGTGGGAAATACCCGTGTCGTTGGCCAGGCTGTTGATATTCAACAGTTGCCCGGTGCGTCCGGCGCATAACTTGATAAACCGCTGAAACAGATTTAAATCCTTGATGGAAATCAGTTGTCGCAAATCCCGTTCGATATAGGTTTCAAAATAATCGCCCAGGGCCTGGCTTGGGTTGAGTTGTTTATCCCAGATACGAGGATAAAAGCCATGGTATATCATACTGTCAATTTCGGGCAGGGAACCTGTGGATTGTAATTCTTCTATGGAGAAAGGGAGCAGTTTTACAAGCGCCGTCCGGCCGGCCAGGGATTGGTTGATGGTGTTGCTGACTTCAAAATGCTGGCTGCCGGTCAGAATGAAAAGCCCCTCGCGTTGATCCTCATCGACCAACGGCTGGATATAGGAGACGAGATCCGGCGCCCGCTGAATTTCGTCCAATACCGCACCATCCGGATACTGCGCCAAAAACCCCCTTGGGTCGTCGATGGCGAACTGGCGGATATCAGGTGATTCAAGATTGGCATATGGCTTGTGCGCAAAAACCTTTCGGCATAGCGTCGTTTTCCCGCTTTGCCGCGGACCGGTTATGGTGATGACCGGATATTTGCTGGATAATGACAGCAATACGGTTTCAATTGTTCGATTGATCAGCGCCATACCAAATCATTATTGCAATATGGTACAAATTGCAAGTTGAACTTTCATATTGTTCCATTTCTTTTTTCCCGATAACAACATGCCAAGGTGAATTTACAATCGTTTCCGGTACCCCCAGATATGTCGAGCCACCCTTTCTGTGGAACGGGCAAAAGCCCGCTGGCCCAAACAATCGGATGGCGGTTTCGCTCAAAAACCCACATTATCAATAAAATATCCTTCTTGTCCCAAAACGGCAGACAGTGTCTGCCGTTTTTCAAAAAACCGAATCCAGAAACTTTCATTGACACTTTTATAATAAACCGGCTATAAATATTTCCAGTTTAAATTTAAATCGGAAATTTTCATTTCCGGATTACAAATAGTGATTGAAACAATTAAATCCATCCTATTGGATTTTCAAGAAACCAATCTTCAAGCCGGAGTACCCCGGCGGTTGCGGATCGAGACCGTTCCCGGTAAGGCCGCCGTGTGTATCGGGGTGCGACGGAGCGGCAAGTCGACGTATCTGTTCCAGGTGATCCAGGGGCTGTTGGACAGCGGGGTGTCCCGGCAGAACATCCTGTATTTGAACTTTTTCGATGACCGCCTTTACCACCTGCGGCAGGACAACCTCGGCCTGATCACCGAAGCTTATTATTCCATCTATCCGGAGAAGAAAGGCACCGAGACGGTTTATTGTTTTTTCGACGAGGTTCAGGCTGTTTCCGGTTGGGAACCCTTCATCGACCGGTTGATGCGCACGGAAAAATGCGAAATCTATCTGACAGGCTCATCGGCCAAGATGCTGTCAAAGGAGATCGCCACCCAGATGCGGGGGAGGGCGCTTGCCTGGGAGATGTTTCCATTCTCCTTCCGGGAATTCCTGGACTACAAAGAAATCGACTCTGTGGGAACCCTGTCCACGAAGCAACGCCTGACCGTTCAAAAGGCCTTCGGGGAATACTGGGAAACCGGCGGCTTCCCGGAGACCGCCGGTCTTGACCGGAACCTGCGGATCAAGATTCACCAGGAATATTTTCATACCCTCCTGTTTCGGGATTTGATCGAGCGCCACGACATCTCCCACCCAAAGGCCCTGACCGATCTGGCCCACCGGTTGGTGGACAATATCGCCTCGCTTTACTCCGTCAACAGTCTCACGGGGTATCTGAAGTCTTTGGGTCACAAGGCGCCGAAGCCCGCGGTGTCGGAATACCTGGACTGGTTCGAGGATGCCTATTTCCTGTTCACCGTGCGCATCTTCGACCCATCCCAGGCCCGCAGCAATACCAATCCCAAAAAAATCTATTGCATCGATCACGCCTTGGTGACCTCGGTGTCCTCCGGAATTCTGGTCAACTCCGGGCACCTCCTGGAGAACCTGGTGTTCACATCCCTGCGGCGGAAGCACACGGAGATCTACTATTACAAGACAAAGACCGGCAGGGAAGTGGACTTCGTCGTCCCCATGCAAGGGGAGCCGCCCCTGCTGGTCCAGGTGTGCGCCACCCTGGCCGAACCCCAAACGCGGAAACGGGAAGCAGCTGCATTAAGCGAAGCCATGAAGGAGCTGGACCTGAAAACCGGATCCATCGTTACCCGGAACGAAGAAGAATCCATCGAGACCGATGGCGGGACGATCCAGGTGGTTCCGGCCTGGCGTTTCCTCCTCGACTAAAAACCCTTGACAATATATCTCGTTGCGTTATTCTTAATTCGCGATTTGCGAATAAAGGATACGCCATGATCTTAAAGCCCCAGGACATATTTATCCTCCTGAAATTAATTGCCATTGGAAAATCCGACTGGTCCTATGCAAAAATAGGCGTGGATTTGGAGATGAGCCCCTCTGAAGTCCATGCCGCCATCAAAAGATCGTTACGCGCCCAGCTGGCTGTGCAAACCAATTCGAAAACAGTCCCCAACACAAAAAATCTGGAAGAATTTCTTGTTCATGGAATCCGGTATGTGTTCCTTCCGGAGCGCGGCGAAATAACGCGAGGGCTGGCGACGATTTCTGCGGCCGCGCCTTTAACAAACGAAATGGTTTCCTCCGGGGATCCGCCACCGGTCTGGCCTGATCCGGAGGGTGAAACGCGCGGTCAATCGTTCTCGCCCTTATACAAATCCGTACCCAAAGCGGCTCGAAAAGATGAAAAGCTGTATGAACTGCTTGCTTTGGTAGATGCGATTCGCGGTGGCAATACTAGAGAGCGAAAAATAGCATCAACTGAAATCCAAAAAAGATTGCAAGCCTATCATGATACCGGCGAACCCGAACATTGAAATGCTTGAAACAGCCGCCCGGGAGTTGGGGCCGCTTCTCCCTGAAACCGTATTTTTGGGCGGCGCGGCCACCGGTTTGCTGCTCACGGACCCGGCCGCGCCACCATTACGGATTACCCGGGATATCGATGTGATCATCGAGGTCAGCTCGCTGGCGGCCTATCACCGTTTCAGCGAAAAACTCCGGAATCTTGGTTTTGCTGAAGACATGAGTCCGGCGGCGCCCATTTGCAGATGGCAAAAAAACCCATCATTCTGGACGTTATGCCGACAGATCCGAGTATTCTGGGATTCGGAAACCGCTGGTTTGCAAAGGCATTTTCTTCGGCGATACCCTATCGTCTGCCCTCGGGACAAGAAATCAAATTGCTGCCGGCACCTTACTTTCTGGCAACAAAAATGGAGGCCTTTCTGCATCGCGGTAACAACGACTATATCCTGAGCACCGACATGGAAGACATCATCGTTCTGATTGATGGGCGATCCGAACTCCTCGAAGAAATAGGCAGATCGGAAGAGGAGCTGAAAACCTATTTGAAGCTGCATTTATCCCACATGTGGAATACCCCCGATTTCTACGAATCCTTGCCGGGACATCTGCCGCCGGACAAGGCCAGCCAAGCGCGATCCGATCAAATCCGCCGGCGGATTGAAACGATAATGAATCAAATATAAATTCCGAAAACCCACCCTGTTTTGGGTGAAGCGGGCACAGCCAAAACGCCTGTGCCCAAATTGTGCCCGTCAAGGTCAACTTTTTTTGAATTTTTTCAAACATTGCCAAACATGGCTTTCAAAACGATAATGGATTCAAATCGTTAAAAATTCAGAAAATCACGCCGGCGCATGTTTGGGTTTAGGAATCCATTGCTTTATCCACTGAGCTACGGGGGCTTTTGGAGTACGGAATATATAAGCGGAATCCGAGTTGCTTTCAAGCAACTTTCGTAAATTTTGAAACATAAAACCGATTTCCTTTTCGTTTTGCAACAAAGTCAGCTTTAACATATTGTATCAACAATACTTATTGACATATCAGCACCCATTACATATACTCTTTTTGAAATCAGGTTACAGATCGTTTTTAACGACTCATCCGTCGGTGCTACCATGGAAGACGTGCTTACCCCAATATACCGTAAGTGGAACCGGCATTCGGTTTTATTACGGAAACGATTGCCCATACTCTCCATCATCCTGCTTTTGTTGACCGCTCCCGGTACCGTTCATGCCGGCCAAGTGACGCTCTCCTGGGACGCAGCCGAAGATCCGAGCGTCATTGGTTACAGCGTGTATATGCGTGCGGAGAATCAGCCGTATGCGTATGGAGCTCCCCTCTGGACGGGAATGGAAACCACCTGCACAATAGCGGATGTAGCCGACGATCGAACCTCTTTTTTTGTGGTCCGCACCGTTGATAGTGACGCCAATGAATCCGTCGACTCCAACGAGGTTTGTAACTATCGTCCGCTCTTATCTTTCCCCGCGGAAGGCCAAACCGGCGTTTTCCTCAGCCCTGATATGGGGGCGCTTACCCTTTCCGACGGTCGTTATGCAGCCATCCATGCCGCCACACAATGGCAAATCAGCACATCATCCGATTTTGCTCCAGAAACAATGGTGTTTGAAACCAGAACGAACGTCTATCTCAACAATCTTACCTTACCCGATCTTATCCTGGAACGAGGAACCGTCTATTATTGGCGTGTGCGGCATTTTGACCATTACCGATCGAATTCGCCTTGGTCGATTCCGTCGTCCTTCACAACTTCCGTCGAATCCGATTGGGATGATAAGAATCTGAATGGAATACCGGATGATCAAGAAATCGTCGCCGGGCTTGACGATTCCATTGATGTGGATGCCGATGGGCGCGCGGATATCCTACAAAATGACATATGGGTGATTAAACCAGCCGTTGGCGGCGGGTATATCGGTCTATCGGTGAATGGTATCGACGTGCCGGATGTTGAAATTCTGGTTCTGCGATCCATAGACACGCCGACCAATGAAAGCCTCTCCGCGATCCTCCCCAACCAGACCATCGCGGGTATCTCTGTCAAAACCGGTTTGCAACCGCCTGGATCAAACATGGTTTTTACCATCTATATTTCAAAAATTCAGATGGATCAACCAACGTGGTATTATTTAGATCCCGCCAGTGGTTGGCGTCCATATGAAGCAGCGACGATCGATGAGCAATCCTCTAAAATATCCCTTACCATACAAGATGGGGGCGACGGTGATGATGATGGCGTGTCGAACGGCTCCATCTCGCATACCGGAGGCTTCTCCCCAAAAACGACAACCGTGGCGCTCTCCGGCGGGAATGGCGGGGGAGGGGGCTCGTGCTTCCTTACCAGCATTGCCCGGGACCGGTGATCTCATGCGATAGCGGCATCGAAACAGAATAGAAAACATCTTTTTTGGATTCGTTTCAAAACACCAATTTTGTATTTGAAATGACCGTTCGATACGCCACCTATCCGAAGGCTTTACAAATATTGTTTGACAGTATGGAACGGCTAAATTTATAAACAGAAACCCGCTGCAATTACCGTTTGAAGGATATGCAGTAAGGGATTAAACAATTACGCTGAATGAATTGGATAATCAAAGTCTTATGAAAGTCGCATTGATCGTTTCTCCGTATCCCCTGGAAGAGTCCCCGGCGCCCCCGTTGGGTTTGTGTTATGCCGCAGCGGCTTTTGAAGCCGCCGGCGCTCAAGTCTGCGTGTTCGACTATCTGGTTCGGCAGTATACCCCTGAAAAACTGTATTCCGAATTGGCGCAATTTCAACCGGATATGGTGGGCACCAATTCGGTAACCCTGAACTTTTATGAAGCGGCCGGCATTCTACGGACCGTCAAACAGCGATTTCCCAATATCATCACTGTCATGGGCGGACCGCATGTATCGTTCGATTATCACAATACCCTCGCACAATATCCGGAAATCGACCTGATTGTCGTGGGGGAAGGGGAGGAAACCATTCGGGAACTGGTGCAAACGGACGGCGATCGTCAACACTGGTCCGCCATCAAGGGAATCGCATATGTGCAAAGTGGAGAAGTCGTTTGTACCGAGAAGCGTGATTTTATCCAGAATTTAGATATATTACCATTACCTGCCCGGCATTTGATACCCCTTTCCCGATACCAGGCCCTTGGTTTTCCGGTCAGTATCATCACCAGCCGGGGATGCCCCAATCAATGCATTTTTTGTCAGGGAAGACGGATGGTGGGCGCCAAAGTCCGTAATCGGAGCATTTCGGGTATTTTCGATGAAATTGAATCCATTCTGGAGTATGGGTTTACCCGGCTGAACATCGCCGATGACTTTTTTACATCCAATCGCGAACGGGTAATCGCTTTTTGTGAGGAAATCCATAAGCGAAACCTGAAATTCGGTTGGAGCGCTTTTGCCAGGGCGGATTCGGTCAATCAGGAAATTCTGAAAACCATGCTGGAGGCCGGCTGCGACTCGGTCCTTTTCGGGATTGAATCCGGAAATCAGGAAATGCTCGACCGGATTCGGAAACGCGTCAACCTCGATCGTATCCGTGAAGCCGTGGCGGATTGCCGGGCCGTGGGCATGCGCGTTCTGGGCACCTTTATTGTCGGCCTTCCCGGTGAATCCTCGGAAACCCTGATGGACAGCCATCGTTTTGCCCAGGAATTGGGTATTGAATATGGATATCATTTTCTGGCGCCGTTTCCCGGAACAACGGTAAAAGAAAATATCCAGGAATATGATCTTGAACTGTTGACCGAGGATTGGTCCTGTTTTGATGCCAATCGGGCCATTGTGAGAACATCTGAACTCTCATCGGACGATATTGAACGGTTTGTTCATGAGTATTATTTTTCCCAGGTACTGGCGGAGGAAGCGGAAACCCTGAAAAGATGCCAGGCAGGGTTGGGCACGGACTGGGAACGGTTGCTGTTTATCGGAAAACAAAAAAATGAGATCGTCCACCAGCTCTTTCGCCGCGATATCATCGAAACCCGGGGGATTTTTCCTTTTTCCGGCAATAACGGCCATTCTCAACAACAACTCTCCGATATGATCGCCACTATATTGAATATGGAGCCGAATATCGTCGAACCCATCATACGCGGAATTATTTCCTCCGGGTATTTGAAATCCAAAATGGCCGATGGAATGATCAAATGGTACTGGATGCATAATAACAAAATGGAACAGTCGCCAACAATGTTGAAACAATAAGGATCGAAAGCATATCCGCTCTATGAATAAATCGAACAACCCCACGGATCAGAAAGCGGAACACAAACCGAAACAAAAGAACTTTAGACACCGCCAGCAACAAAAACTCGAAGCCGTCGGCACCCTCGCTTCCGGTATCGCTCACGAATTCAATAATATTCTTTGGATTATCAACGGCAACATCGATCTGGCTCTTCAAACCATTCAACCCGGGAATGCGGCCCGATACCATTTGGAGCAAATTGAAGACGCCTGCACCCGTGCAAAAGATTTGGTAATGCAACTCATCGGTTTTACGAGCCAGACCGAACGGTATTTAGAACCGTTAAAGATCAGCATCGTCGTTAATGAATTTTTAAAACTGCTGCGGGGTTCGATTCCTTCCACTATTCAAATAGAACAGCATCTTTCAGCGGAACACGACACGGTGCTCGCCGACCTATCTCAAATTCACCAACTGTTGATGAACCTATGCACCAATGCGGCCTATGCCATGCGCAAAACGGGTGGACAATTGGAAGTCAGTCTGGTGAATATCGACATTAATGAACAGGATATCAAGCAGTATGAAAATCAAACGCCGGGTCGTTATATCGCCCTTTCCGTGACGGATTCGGGTTCTTCGATTGAATCGAATCAGAATGAAACCCGTAAAGGACTTTTGGTGGTTTATGGAATCGTTAAACATCATAATGGGTTGATCAACATCCAAAACCACAGGGAGAAAGGAAAAAGCGTTCATGTCTTTTTGCCTTGTCTGAAAGAAGAATTGGTCGAATCAGATGTTCCGTTGGATGAACCCATGTCGAAAGGCAAGGAACGGATTCTGTTTATCGACGATGAGCCGGCCATTGTCGATGCCTGTGAACGGATTCTGGGACGCTTCGGTTATGAAGTGGAGGCACTGACCAGTAGCGAGGATGCGGTGGAATTGTTTCGAGAAGAATCCAATCGTTTCGATCTGGTGATTACCGACATGACCATGCCCAATTTGAACGGAATTGACGTGTTTCATCGGTTGACCGCCATTCGCGCCGATATCCCCATTATTCTCTGCACCGGATATAGCGATCTGATTTCTCCCCAGGAAGCGTATTCAATCGGTTTCAAGGACTTTTTTTACAAACCGGTAAATCGCCAGGAGTTGGTGAGCATTGTTCGTCGCGTTCTCGATCGGACGATACACTCCTGACCCGTGATCTGCCTTTCCCGTGATTCGATTTTATTGGAATTTATTCCCGAAACATTGCTGCGGCAGTATCCAGCATGCGATTGGCATAACCCCATTCGTTATCGAACCAGGACAGAAGGGTTATCATTCGTCCACCGGAAACCCGTGTCTGGGTGCCATCGACAATCGCCGAATGGCTGTCATGATTAAAATCCCAGGAAGTCAGTGGATCTTCCGTGTATGCCAAAATTCGCGCCATGGGACCTTCGGCCGAACGCGCGAGGATTTTATTCACTGTTGACGAATCCGTTTCTTTTTCAACCATCAGTGTTATATTCATTGCCGAAACATTGATCGTCGGCACCCGCAATGCAATGGATTGAAATTTTCCGTCAAGATTGGGTAATATGCGGCCGATGCCGTCCGCAAGTTCCGTATTCACGGGAATAATCGACTGTCCGGCGGCCCTCGTCCGACGGAGGTCATTGTGATGGTAGGCATCGATCACCGGCTGATCGTTCATCATGGAATGAATCGTCGTCGTGCTGCCGCGTCGAATACCCAAGGCATCGTCCAGAATCTTCAATATCGGTATCAAGCAATTGCTGGTGCAGGAGGCATTGGAGATGATCCGGTGATCGCTGGAAAGGATATGATCATTCACTCCATAAACAATCGTCGCATCAACATCACTGTCGGCCGGTTGGGAAAAGAGGACTTTTTTCGCTCCGTTTTGCAAATGGATTTCAGCCGTCTTCCGACTGGAAAACGATCCGGTGCATTCCATCACGACGTCCACACCCAAATCCCCCCAAGGCAGTTTGTCGATCAGTGGTTGCCGCATGACCGGAATAATATCGCCATCGATCGACAGTCGGTTTTCCGGTAGGATGGAAATGTTACCTGGAAACCGTCCGTGTGTGGTGTCATATCTGGTTAAATGGGCAATGGTTTCAATGTCGGTAAGTTCATTGATGGCGACGATCTTACAGTTTTTCCGATGGGTCGATGAATATAACGCTCGCAGGATACAGCGGCCGATCCGGCCATAACCGTTGATGGATAGGGTATATGCCATTTATACGTTAAACCCGTAAGATAAAAAATAACAAACGCTTCGCTTATGATTCATTGCGAAGCGTTTATCGGAAATCCCACTATATTAAATATCGAGGGTGCTCACTTCCAATGCATTATTATGAATAAAATTTCGTCTCGGTTCGACCTCATCGCCCATGAGCAGTGTAAAAATCGCATCGGTTTCAGCGGCGTCTTCAATTTTTACTTGAAGAAGATGTCGTTTGGAAGGATCCATGGTAGTCTCCCATAACTGATCCGGATTCATCTCTCCCAAACCTTTATAACGCTGAATATTCAGACCTTTTTTTCCCTCCTCAATCATCATGTTGAAAAAGGAAAGGGTATCTTTCAATACAATGATTTCCTTGTCCGTTTCGCGATCCAATATGGTAAACGGAGGATGGTTGAATTTTAAAATTTTTTCATTCAATACCAGCGCATTTTGAAACAAATTGGAATGAATCATTCCCCGCCCGATCTTGATTGGCCCGGATTGACCTTTTTGGCTCAAATCCACCATATCCTCAACGAGTTTTTGACGGGAAGGTGGGACGACATTGAGTTCAAAAACACCGCGCTCTTCATTCCAATCCAACTCATCCACTTGATAACTGTGTTCTCTCAATATATTCCGTAATGCCGACATACGATCCCGATCCTGCAGAAAGGTTTTGTCGTTGACACCTTCACGAATCAACAATTCAATCATGCTTTCATCAAAACCCCTACGTTTTTGAGCCGCCAGAACGTTGAGATATTCGGCCAGATCCGCTAAAAAGAGGTACATTTCGAAATCGGAAATTTCCTTACGCTCCTCTCCGATGAGAATTTTTTTCTTTTCACAAACCCTTTTGAAAATATACTCATTATATTCTGTTTCGTCTTTCAGATATATGCCGCTTTTACCTTTCCCAACACGGTATAGGGGTGGTTGAGCAATATATAAAAACCCCTTTTCGATCATCTCCGGCATCTGTCGATAGAAAAAAGTAAGCAACAAGGTTCTGATATGTGAGCCGTCCACATCGGCGTCGGTCATAATAATGATTTTATAATATCTGATTTTATCAACATCGTATTCTTCCGTACCAATCCCCATCCCTAAGGCAGTGATGATGTTTTTAATTTCATCGCTACGCAGAATCTTATCAAAACGGGCTTTTTCAACGTTTAAAATTTTCCCTTTCAGGGGTAGGATAGCCTGAAATCTACGGTCTCGACCCTGTTTGGCGGAACCACCGGCCGAATCTCCCTCGACCAGGAACAGCTCTCGTTCGGCCGGATCGGAGTATTGGCATTCCGCCAATTTTCCCGGCAAGCTGGCATCGATCAGGGATCCTTGGCTTCTGGCCAAATCCCTTGCACGCTTGGCAGCATCTCTCGCTCTGGCCGCTTCCGCCGCCTTGGCGATGATTTTTTTGGCCACCACCGGATTTTCTTCCAAATAACGGCTCAAATGATCGTTGATTAACGATTCGACCAGTCCTTTGACCTCGCTGTTGCCCAATTTCGTCTTGGTCTGACCTTCGAATTGGGGGTTTTTTATTTTGATACTGATGACGGCCGTCAATCCTTCCCGGATATCATCACCGCCGATCTTAACCTTCGCGTTTTTCGGCATGTTGCCGTTGCTGGCGTATTGATTAATGGTGCGGGTTAAGGCGGCCTTGAAGCCGATCAGATGAAAACCACCTTCAACCGTGTTGATATTATTGGCGAAAGAGAATAACCGCTCGGTATAGGTGTCGTTATACTGAATCGCCACTTCAATCTGGACGTCGTTTTTTTCACCGGCGATAAAAATCGGTTCGTGAAGACTGGTATGGGATTTATTGATGAATTCCACATAGGATAACAGACCGCCTTCATAGCGGAAATCATTCTTTTCATCGGTTCTCTCATCTTCGATGATAATTCTGATTCCTTTGTTCAAGAAGGCAAGTTCCCGGCATCTTCTGTTCAGAATTTCAAAGCTGTAATCATTCTGATTCATGATCCCCATATCGGGATGAAAATGAATTTTGGTTCCCCTTTTTTCCGTTTCTCCGATCACCTCGAGTTCACGGGTTTTATTACCTTTTTCATAAGTCTGATAGTAAATTTTCCCCTTGGAATATACCTCGACCTCCAAAAATTCGGAAAGCGCATTCACCACCGATATGCCGACGCCGTGTAATCCGCCGGATACTTTGTAGGAATCATTATCGAATTTTCCTCCGGCATGGAGTTTGGTCATTACCACTTCAAGGGCCGGAACGTGTTCTTTTTCATGGATGCCAACGGGGATTCCTCTACCATTGTCTTCGACGGTAATACTGTTGTCAGTATGGATGGTTACCTGGATGGTATCGCAAAATCCCGCCATGGCTTCATCAATACTATTATCAACGACTTCATAAACCAGATGATGAAGCCCTTCGACGTCGACATTGCCGATATACATGGAGGGTCGCAACCGAACAGGGTCCAATCCCTCCAGCACATCAATACTATTTTCGTTATAATTATTATCGTTCATCATATTTTCATCGGCATAATAACACTTAAAAAGGTTTGGTCATCTTTTCCCACCACAATACAAGGATTTTCCTTATTCTTTATATATAGCGTGATGGTATCGCTGGTGATATGGGAAAGTGCATCAATGAAAAAGTTGGGGTTGAAAGCGATTTCCTCTTCATTGTATGGATACGCGATGGGCATATCTTCCTTGGATTCACCAAGTTCAGGGTTTGCAGTGGTGATGGTTAACGTATCATCGGCGAGTTTGAAAATAACCCCTTTATAATCGTCGGAAGTGAGAATGGACATTCGTTTCAGCATCATTCTGAAATCCTGTTTCCCCACCTCAACCGCATTTTTTTCACCAATTTCCAACAGTCCTTCGTATTTGGGAAACTCTCCCTCCAAGAGACTGATGATAAGGGTCTCATTCTGTTTTTTAACGATAAAATGATTGTCCTTGATTCCCACCTGGACCACTCCTTCCAGGTCAAGAAATTTACCGACTTCGTTGAGACCTTTTTTCGGTATGATGATGCTCTCTCCGAAATCTTCGGCTTTTAGTGTTCCGGAAAATACATAGTCTACTTTCGATAATCGTTTACCGTCCGTTGACACCATTCGGATTATAGTTTCATTGTCATGGGCGGTGCATTGAAAATGGATACCGAGTATATGGGCTCTTTTTTCATCCGATGCCGCGCCTATCATCACTGTTTTTTCGATCATTTTTTTAAAATCCAACGAATTGATTTCAAAAAATGATACTTCGCCCACATGGGGTATTTCCGGAAAATCATCCGGATTGGAACCGACAATATTATATTCAACTTTATCGTTACCAATCTTTAACCACCTGTTTTCCACTTCATTCAGGATGATTTCATCCTTTGGAAAATTCTTCACAATTTCAAATATTTTTTTTGCGTTAATGGCGATTATACCGTCAATTTCGATTTCAGCCGGATAAAAACCTTCAAAACCGGTTTCAAGATCCGTCGCCGCCACCGCTATTTGAGAATCAAAGGATTTTATCAAAACATTTTCCGTCATACCAAGATTGCTTTTTCGGCTGGTGATCCCCTGGATCTTGGATAACACTTCGACAATATCGCTTTTTCTGATTGTAAATTTCATAAAAAGTCCCAACGTTAATGGTAAGAAGGAAGTGTCTATTCAATTTATCGGAGTTTATGAATAGTAACTTACCGGCAAAAGATCAATACAAAAAGTGACACCATCCTATTGCGGATCTTATTATTATTCGTCTATTTTTTTTATTTAATACAATACATATAAAGAGAGGTCGTCAATATATTAAAAAGTATTGTAACATGCTTAAATAAAAATAATTTTAATATATATATCACTGGTTACATATTGTCAATGATTGGCGGTTTATCAACAGGGGCTTTTCCGGTTGTTTACAAATCCATAGTTATCAACAAATCATCTTCCACGTTTTCAACAGAAACAATGAGGGGTTGAAGGAATATTATTTCGACGGTTGAATAATAACATCGATGCGTCGATTCATGGCCTGCCCCTCGCTATTTTCATTGCTGGCGATGGGGCGTGCCTCTCCATAACCGACATCCTGAATCCGTTCCGCCGATATTGTTGAGTTGGAAACAATATATTCCGTAACGGCTTTTGCCCGTTCCTCCGATAGTGTTTGATTGACTTGATCACTGCCGCGGCTATCCGTATGACCTTCTATTGTAATAACACAACCCGGGAATTCATCGATGGCGCTGATTGTCCTTGAAAGCAGGTTAAAATATTGTGGTTCGATGACGGCCTTCCCAATTGGAAAGGAAAGGCCGTGAAGCCGGATGATGACCTTTTCTCCATCCAGGAGAACCTTGGCTTCGGCGGGTGAAAACAACAAACCGATCCGGGTCAGTTTTTTTTGCCTTGAACGTTCTTTTTCCACCTTGGATTGTAATTTGTTTTTTGTGCTGGATAAGCGGGTTAATTGGTCGTTCATTTTTAAAATTTGGTTTTGGAAGTTGTATATTTCTGTATCTTTTTGTGCTAAATTTTTAAAATATTCATTTTTTACATCTTCAATTTCTTGTGACAAAACATGGTTGGTTTTTTTCAACTTACCAATAGTATCTATTATTATTTCTGTCGGAGGGCCCACTCCCTGATCGAAACGCGGATGGATATCCACTTCCGAAGCAATTTTTCGTATGGAATCCTCCATACTTAAAATAACCGTCTCTATGGGTTGGTCTTTTTCTTCCATTTGCTTTATTTTTTGATACAGATGAATCGCATGTTTTATTTCATAGGTCGCCTGATCCGCAAGGTCTGGTGCTTCCTTTTTATCATAGCGGTTCTTGCGGAATAATGAGGCGGCTTGTTCGGCAAGCTTACGGGCTTTCTCATAGGTTGCTGGAGCATATTTTTTCACACCCATATCATCTGCTTTTTCCAGCAGGGACCATACATTTTGAAGATAACGGCTTTGAATGGAAAACAATTCAATTTCCCGATACAGCTTTTCCGTTTCTTCCGATTTTTCCTTGGCATCTTCCTTGTCGCCATCTTCCAAATCACCTGCAGCCTTCTGGAAGAGTTGTTCAGCATTATTCCATTTTTCAATTTCGTAGGTCGGTCCGTCGACCCGCAAACAATCCTCTCTCGCCGAAATGGTTTGGGAAAAATAATCAGAGGCCAATATTGCCTGTTTGGCGGCTTTTTCAAAATAGGAAAGCGATTTGCCGAGTGATTCTTCAATATCGGAAAGATCATCGCCATTCTGATAAGCCTTTTTGGCGTCGTTATAATATTCCATAGCGTTGGAAAAGCTGTTGGGAGAATAAATTTCCGCTTTGTTCTTCATAGCGGATAGCATTGTTTCTTCCGCCGAGGCGAAAAGTTGTTCACGTGGCGGTAATGTGGTTGCCTGCGCTGAACTTTCAATCGTTAATAGGAATATAAGTAAATAAAAAAAAGACAAAACAAAAAATCGATCAATAAAAGACCGGCTCATGGTATCCTCCTCCCAATAGCGTGATGAACGATGGCTCCGGTTTTCATTCCGAACCACAGTATGGGTTATAATGAATATCGCAAGAAGTGGATATCGGAAAACACCCACGATGGATGAACAAAAAAAGCCCGCAATCCAAATATAGTTGGCGGGCTTTGATACATTATCAATAGTTCCTGGGAAAAAGGAAATGGTGCCGGAGGCGAGAATCGAACTCGCATGGACTTGCGCCCGGAGGATTTTGAGTCCTCTGCGTCTACCAGTTTCACCACTCCGGCGTTGAACTTTGGTTTTATATAAAAATTGATTTTAAAAGTCAACAGTATGTTTTTACAATAGACGTTGTTGGCTAGACCACCAATAATCATATAAGGTAATCGCCGAAAGGCTCCATAGAGGCGTTCCATATTACAGCGAAACAGGAGATCTCGGTTATGTGCATCCTTCGAATTTACACCCTGCTGCCGACCAGTGTTCTGGGAATGATGGTCTTGCTGATGATCGCCAGTTGCGCCACCCCGGTGGGGGTGCGCCGGATCGACCCGAAACAGGTTCAACGCAACCTCACCGCCAGCATCCTTTCCAGCGACCAACTGAGCGCCCCCACCCGGCATATCATCAACCGCGCCGATCTCGGCGAGCGGTTTCAGGAGCATCCCGAAGAGGTTCTGGCCCTTCTTCACAAGGGGCTGCCCACCGCTAGCGAGTCCGATCGCCTTTTCGCCCTGGCCGAGCTGAGTTACGCCCATGCCGCCGACGGCGGGCCAAAAGCGTATTATTACGCCGCTGCTGTTTATGCCTATGCTTTTCTCTTTCCCGACAACGACCTTGAGGCTCCGCAGCCATCCGATCCCCGGGAGCGCATTGCCTTTGATCTGTACAACCTCAGCCTTGCTGCCGCCTTTTCCGTCGGTGATTCCGGCGAGACCGAAGTCGGTGACGGAAAATATTCGTTACCCTTCGGCGAACTGACTGTGAAGATCAAACGCCAGGAGTTTCAATGGGGAACCTTCCGATTGACGGATTTTGTCAGGGCGGCCGTATTTGACGTGCGCGGGTTGCGCAACCGCTACCGCTGGCCCGGTATCGGCGCCCCTCTGATCGCCGCCACCAGACCCTTGCAAGGCGTTACCGTGCCGGAATATGAGCGGATCCCGCCCAATCTCAAGGTGCCAGTCACGGCCTTTCTGCGACTGGATAACGCCGGGGAGGTTCTCAAGACCGACAAAATCAGGGGGGAGCTGGAGCTGTATACCCCGGTTGAGGCCACTGCGGTGAATATCCAGGGCCGCAACGTACCCCTCGAATACGAACTGAGTTCCGCCCTGGCTTATACACTCGAAGGTTCTCGGGTCTACAGCCTTGAACTGGAAGGGCTGCTATCTGGTGACTTGGCCCTGTTCAAGGATCAGGCGCGTTATCGGGACAATCTTTTTCTCATGGCGCCCTACCGCCCGGGACTCATCCCTGTGGTGTTCGTCCATGGCACGGCTTCCAGCCCGGTGCGCTGGGCGGAAATGTTCAACGAACTTTCCAACGACCCCCAGCTCTGGGGCCGCTATCAGTTCTGGTTATTCACCTACAATACGGGCAACCCGGTGGTCTACTCGGCCGGTATTCTCAGCGAAGGGTTGCGCAGCATCGCGCAGGAGCTGGATCCCCATGGGAACGACCCGGCCCTGCGGAATATGGTGGTCATCGGCCACAGCCAGGGGGGGTTGCTAGTGAAACTGGCCGCCGTGGATTCCGGCAATATTTTCTGGGACAATGTGTTCCAAATGCCTTTCGACGCACTTTCGGTCTCGATGAAGGCAAAGGAAATTCTCCGGCGGAGCCTGTTTTTCAAACCAGTCCCTGAGGTGAAACGGCTGGTCTTTCTCGCGACCCCCCATGGAGGCAGCTATCTCGTGGGCGGATGGGTCAGCCGCTTCATGCGGAAGTTCATCAGCCTGCCCAGACAACTGGTGGACACAGCCAAGGAAGTCGTCATCCGCAATCCCAAAATCGAGGCCATGCATTCCCTGGATGAAATCCCCCGCAGCACGGACGATATGGACCCGGACGGTCCTTTCGTGAAAGTTCTCTCCGCCATGCCCATTGACCCCGGGATCACCGCCCATTCCATTATCGCCGTAAACAATACGGATGACCCCCAGGCGGAATGGACGGACGGGGTCGTCCAATACCGTAGCGCCCATCTTCCGGGCGTCGCCTCGGAGCTCATCGTCCATTCCGGTCACTCCACCCAGGACAATCCGGCCACCATTGAAGAAGTCCGGCGCATCCTGCTGGAACATCTCGCCGCATCAAAGGAAGGCGCCCAATGAAAAAAACGATCGTATGGCTGCTGTGCATCCTCCTGGGGGGGCTGGTCACGTTGATGAGCCTGTGGGTATGTCTGGCGATCTACTATTCGGACCTGCCCGAAACCTTCCTCAGAACGACGGCGGCGGTGGGTTTCGCCGTCGGCACACTGGCCGCCTTTGCCGGCTTAAAGAACAGATTACGTACGCTGATCGGATTCTTCGTCGTGTTCGCCTTGATTGTAGCGTGGTGGATCGCCATCAAACCGTCAAACGCCCGGGACTGGCAGGCGGATGTGGCCGTTCTTCCCTACGCCGATGTCCAGGGATCGCAGGTGACCGTCCACAACATTCGGAATATCCGGTATCGCACCGAAACCGATTACGATGTCCGCTATTACGACAAGACCTTCGATCTGACCACCCTTGATTCCGTGGATTTGATCGCCGTTTACTGGATGGGGGACGCCATCGCCCACATCATGATCAGCTTCGGGTTTCTGGATAAGGATATGGGTCAGGACTACCTGGCCTTTTCCATCGAGACGCGCAAGGAGCAGGGCGAGGGCTACTCCACCCTCAAGGGATTCTTCAAGCAGTACGAGCTCATCTATATCGCCGGCGACGAGCGGGATTTCATCCGGGTGCGGACCGACTATCGCCGCCCGCCGGAAGACGTCTATCTGTACCGGGCGAAAACGCCCCCAGAGCGAGTGCGCAAACTCTTCCTGGAGTACATCCGCCAGATCAATGCCATGCGGACCCAGCCCGTCTGGTACAATACCTTCACCACCAACTGCACCACCAACGTGGTCATGCACGTCAGAACGTTTACCGACCGTCTGCGCTACAACTGGAAAATACTCCTGAGCGGCTACACGCCGCTCTATATCTACGAGCTGGGCGGACTGGACACGGGTCTGCCGTTCGAGAAACTCAGACAGCTGAGTCTGATCAACCCGAAGGCCCGCGCTGTCGGCGATGATCCGGAATTTTCCCGAAAAATCCGGGAAGGGCTGCCGGGGCTTCCGGATTACAAGGCCGAACCACGAGCGATTTCGAAGTAATGCCTTCGATCAGCTTCAGCCGTCTTTCCGTTGCCTTCGGCGATGTTCAATGCTATCGACTTGCTGGCCCGAAGCCATTGATCCCGCGCGGGTCGGTGGATGCCGTTCAGATTGGCGGCTTTCTCGTAAACCCAATCGACATAGCCTATTGAAAGACGGTGCACATCCAGCTTTTTATGTCCAAGAGTCATTATATTTTCTGTTGAAAGCGTCTTCACCGATGCGCTCCCGCAGTTTTTTCATTTCCTCATCCAGCTGTTCCTTATACCAGACCGGTGACCAATCCGCCGACACCTCCGATTACGCCTCCGAGTACAGCGCCTTCGCCGGCGCGCTTGGCCGTTTTTTTGGTGCAGGCGGGTGCCGCCAGCAGCATGGCGAGGACGACACCTGCGATCACCATAAGGGAGATTCTGTCTATATTTTTCATTTCTTTCCTCCTTAGAAATCTCCGTAACGGTCAAATGCCGGATGATGCCATTTATACATGAAAATTGAATTGGATAGTCAATAAAATTATGTCAAATTGAATTGAAAATCTTTTGAGCGGGAATGACCCCTTCTCGAAGCATTATGGGCGGGTATGCGGTTACGTCGATGACTGTGGAACCGACGCCGCCGGCAAGCCGACCCGCATCCAGGATCAGATCCACCTGGGCTGTTAAGGTCGGGTCTATATCTTTCACAACGGCGCATCCTCCCCGGTTGGAGAGATTGGCGCTGGTGCCGGTGATGGGGCTGCCCATTTTTTTCACCAGGGCCGCGGCCACCGGATGGTCCGGCAAGCGGATGCCGATTTTACCGCTGCCGGCTGTCAGACCGGGTATCACGTTCCTTCGCGCGTGAAATACGATGGTCACTTGACCGGGCCAGAATTGTTCCATGATCTTGATCGCCGTTTCCGGGATGTCTTGAACCATTTTCTCTAAAAAAGAGGGATGGGGTATCAGAACGAGAATCGGATTGTCGGGGGAGCGTTTTTTTATCCGAAAAAGGTTGTGGATCGCTTCGGGATGAAACGCATCCACCGCAAGACCATACAGGCATCTTGTGGGGAAAATAACGACACCATGGGATTCCAGAATTGCCGCTGCTGCAGTGATGATAGGCGGATCGGGCAACCGGGCGTCCACTGTGACGATTTCAGGTCGCATGGCTTTTCCGATCACCGGCGTTCGATGATCGCGGCTTTTTTTTCAACTTCCATTGCCATTTCCTGTTTAAAGATCGCCAACAGATCGGCCAGGTCTGGATCGGAAACCGCCATGATTTGAACAGCCAACAGTCCAGCGTTGCGGGCGCCGACTTTACCGATGGCCACCGTGGCGACCGGAATTCCGGGAGGCATCTGGACGGTGGAAAGCAAGGCGTCCAAACCTTGAAGGGGTCCGGCATCGATTGGTACGCCGATGACCGGCAGGGTGGTGTGGGCGGCGATACTGCCGGCTAAATGGGCCGCCAGGCCGGCGCCGGCGATAATTACTTTGATACCGCGATCCCGGGCGGTTGTTGCGAATTCGGATGCCCGTCGTGGACTTCGGTGAGCGGACGCAACGGTCATTTGATACGGAATGTCGAATTTTTTCAGGATGGCGGTTGCTTCTTCCATAATCCCGGCATCGGAATCACTACCCATTACGATGCCGACCAGCGGTGGACGGCGGAGGCGACGAAGTGCTTTCTGTCCGATATCTTTACGGAAATATACCGTATCCCAACTGATTTTGGCGACTGCCCGATAGGCGGTTTGAATCGCCTCTTCCACTGTATCACCCAGCGCGGTTACACCCAACACTCGTCCACCGGTGGCGACCACTTGTTGGCCTTTTTGGGTCGTTCCGGCATGAAACACCATGACATCCCGCATACGAGCGGCGCCGGTCAATCCATGGATCGGCATGTTCTTTTTATAGGTTTCCGGGTATCCGCCGGAAGCCATGACAACACAAACCGATGCTCGAGGGTCGATATCCAGGGTGCATTCACCCAACCGCTCTTCCACGACCGCTTCCATCAAGGGAACAATATCGTTTTTAATCCGCATCAATAATGGCTGTGCTTCCGGATCTCCGAAGCGGGCATTGAATTCGAGAACGTTGAGGCGATCCTTATCAATCATGAGGCCGGCGTACAGTACGCCTTTATACGGGCGGCCCTCCGCAGCCATTCCCTTGACCGCCGGAATCATGACCTCCTGCATGATTTTCGCCTGCAGGGAAGCAGTCACGATGGGCGCGGGCGAATAGGCGCCCATTCCTCCCGTGTTCGGTCCTTTATCGCCATCGAAGATCGCTTTGTGATCCTGGGCGGTGGGTAACGGCAGAACGGTTTTTCCATCGGTCAGGGCCAGGAAGGAGGCTTCCTCGCCTTTAAGGTATTCCTCGATCAGCACTTTATTTCCGGCGGTTCCGAATAACCGATCATTCATGATTCCATGAAGGGATAGAAGCGCCTCTTCCTCGGTCATGCAGACATACACGCCTTTTCCGGCAGCCAACCCATCGGCTTTGACCACAAGCGGAGCCCCGATTTGACGCACATATTTTTGGGCGGAATCAAAACGGGTGAAAGTCTTTCCGTTAGCTGTGGGAATACCATATTTATTCATCAACTTCTTGGCAAAGGACTTGCTGGCCTCGATCTCCGCCGCTTTTTTGTAAGCGCCGAAAATCTTCAGTCCATGTTTCTCGAAAAGATCCACAATTCCTTTCACAAGGGGCGCTTCCGGACCCACGACGGTAAGGTCGATCCGTTCTTTTCGGGCGAATCGGAGCAGTTCGGTCAGATCATCCGCTGCAATGGATACACAGGTTGCCAGTTGAGCGATGCCGACATTGCCGGGCGCACAAAATATTTTGGTGACCTTTGGACTTTGTGAAATTTTCCAGACCAGGGCGTGTTCTCTACCGCCGGCGCCGATAACCAGAATTTTCATGGGAACCTCCGATTCAGACAAAGATGAATCAGTTTGTCAAGGAGTTGGCTGAAAGAAATGCCCGACGCTTGCGCAGCCAATGGCAACAGACTGGTCGGCGTCATGCCGGGTATGGTGTTGGTTTCGAGCACATAAATATCCCGATCCTTTAGAATCATATCCGTGCGACTGTAATCCCGACAGAAGAGCGCTCGATGTGCCCTGATGGCGAGCCGCTGGGCTTTTTCGGTGATATCCGGATCCAGGCGGGCAGGGCAGATTTCCTGGGTCGCGCCGGGGGTGTATTTGGCTTCATAATTAAAAAAGTCGTATCCTTTTCCAGGAATGATTTCCACGATGGGGAGGGCGGTGAGGGTTTGATTACCGATCACGCTGCCGGTCAACTCCAGTCCGTCGATAAAGGTTTCGATCATGGCGGCCTCATCCCATTCAAATGCGCGCTTACAGGCATCGGGTATTTGGCTTTCTTCTTGGACAATGGACATCCCGATACTGGATCCGCCGACAACCGGCTTGACCACCAGCGGGAGGCCGAGTTTCATCGCGATATCGGCCGGAACGATGGGATCGCCTTTGGTAAAAACCATATGGGGAGGAACGGGAATTTCGGACTTTTCATAGAGTTGCTTGGCAGCCAGTTTGTTCATCGCCAAGGCGCTTCCCAGCACACCGGCGCCCTGATAGGGAATATTCAGCAGGTCGAGAAGTCCCTGGATGGTTCCATCTTCTCCATAGGGGCCGTGCATGATGATCAGTGCGGCATCAATTCGCGGGGCGTCGGCGATCAGTCGGGGAAGATCATCCCGGGGGTCATAGCGCAGTACGGTATAGCGCTGCTTATCCAATGCTTCGAATACCTTCGCGCCTCCTTTCAAGGAGACCTCCCGTTCCGACGATTTACCACCTGAAAGCAGGGCGATCGTAAGTTTTTTCATAAACCCAAGAGTTTCCGTTTGGCGATGTTGTATTCATCCAGGGTGATCAGTTTTTTATCGAGAAGCGTCACCAGTTCGGTCAGTTCGCGAATATGAATCGTTGCAGGATCCTCCAGTTGCCGCTTGGGGTCGATGATTTCCGTATCAATCGCCATGGGGCTTTGAGGAGCGCTCACTTTCAGAGAGGCAAGGCCCCCCAAGAGGCTGACTTCCACACTCCGGCCGCGAAAAACGGGTAAAGACAGAATTTCCGTCAGTGTTTTGCCTTCATTTTTCATACGCGAGTAAATCAGATATCCCGCGGCGCCCAAGGCGGCGGCTCCGCCGAAAAAGATCCAGGGCAGATAGAAAACAATGCCTCTGAAAAACAGCACCAGAAATCCCAGTCCGGCAATGAGAAAAATATGTAAAAATAGGATGAAATGGGCCATGAAGATACTTTTGAACAAGCCCGGCAACTCTTTGGTTTTGGTCATTTTCATTCGCTGTCCGTCGATATTTTTGCTTGTGGGCGACGCCCCCAATGAACTGTTTATTTCAGTAGGTTGCTTTTCTTTTCTTGGATGCTGTCCACTAGTTTGGCTTGATATTGTTGTGGCACGTCGAATTCAGCCGTTCCATTGCGCATACTGTTTAATTTCATGATTAAAAAATTCAACTTTTTCAGCACGCGGTATTTTTCCGACTCGTCTTTCATGCCGTCCAAAAGGTCCTCGGTCTGCCGAATTTCTTTGCGAAGCTCAAGTTCCGGTGGAATAAAATCGGCGTTTTTCAGAATTTTGTACGCAAGCCGCAAATCTTCTGGAATATTGCTATCTTTAAATTCCAAAGGTTTACCAGCCCCCGGCAGCTTATCGAAAACCCCTTTTCGAATTGCCTGGCGGATGCGTTCTTCAACGATTTTTTCAAAGCCGTTCATCGCAATCAATCCGGTCTCCTTCGAGAAACGAAAAGTCGTATTATTAATTGATCCGTTAAAAAAAGTCAATATTGATAGAATTTTTCAATAATATGAACAGGTTATTTAATAATCATTGGCCAACAGTCCCTTGGGAAGGGAAATTCGGAATCGGGATCCCTCTCCTTTGGTGGATTCAACCTCGATGGATCCGCCATGCTGTTCGATCATTCTTTGGGAAATATAGAGGCCGAGCCCGGTTCCCTGACCGCCTTTTGATGAAAAGAAAAGTGTGAATATCTTTGCCTTGGTTTCCGGATCCATCCCGATGCCGTTATCGGTAATATCAAAGAATATCCCATTGAGATCCTGCCCCACGGTAAAGGTGATTTTTTTCTCCTTTTGGGAGGTGTCTTCCACACAAGCGTCCATGGCGTTTTCGATGACATTGATCAGCGCCGCCCGAACGACTCCGGGATCGATTTTCAGCCGCCCGATGGACGGATCAACATTATGAGTGAACCCGATTTGAAGGGTTTTGATTCTGGTTGAAACAGCGGCGGCGACATCTGTTGTAAACGTAAAAACATCCACCATTTCCCATTGAAGGTCCCGCTCCTTGGCGAAATACAGAATATCCAGAACCAGGTTGCGAATGCGGGTGATCATGATCTTGACAACAGCCCAGCCTTCCTTGATTCGTTCCTGGTTCTCCTTTGTGAAACCCGAATCGATCATATACATCCCCCCATCCAATCCGGTCAACAACCCCTTGATACTATGGGAGATCATACTGATTTTCAATCCAAGGGCGGAGAGATGCTCCTGGAGCTGCTTTACTTCGGCAACATCTGCCGAAATTTCAAGTACAAACTCAACGGCTTCTTCTTCGTTTTTAATCGGGGCGGTGTGGACGATAACGGGAGCTTCATTGCCGTCGCTGTATTCGACAATCTCTCGGCTTCGCTGGCCAACCCCCGTTCTCAGGGTTCGGGCAACGGGACACCGGGATTTTTCCTTTGACGCGCCTTTATAAACCTGCCAACTGCCGGCGCCGATGCGATCGCCGAATCGTTCTTTGTATAACTGATTGGCAGCGATGACCTGAAGCTTGGCATTGTGAATGGAAACCAGGCAGGGCATTTCATTGAAATAGCGGATTCCCCCTTCCAGATCACCGGCCATATTCCAAATGGCGGCGGAAAGTCCCTCGAAAGCCTTGCTGACGGCGAGTATCTTTTCCGCCTTGACCAGTTTGGCCGCCTGCTCCTGCACGCGTTTCTCAAGATTTTCCGTATACGCGCGCAAGGTTCGACGCATTTCGATACGCTCCAGGGCTCTTTTCAGCGCAATTTCCAGGATGTCATCATTGATTGGTTTTGTGATAAAATCGACGGCATCTCGTTTCAGGCTTTCAATGGCCAGACTCATATCACCATGGCCTGATATCATAATGACTTCGGTTTCCTTGCTCGTTTTTTTGATATGGTCCAACAATTCGATGCCGGTCATGCCCGGCATTTTAATGTCGGTCAATACGATCGCGGGATGCTCTGATTCAAACAGGCGCAACGCGTCCTGACCGTTGGCGGCGGTCAATACCTGATAACCGCTGTCACGGAGGGAAATGGACAAAACCTTGCGAATGCTTTCTTCGTCGTCAACCAGCAGAATTTTTTCAGTCGTTTCTTTTTTCATTTGGTACCCAATTGGGTGGCGCCGAAGACGCTGTTGAAGGCAATCTCATCCATCCTTTATCATTCGGATTCGAACAATCCGTTCAAGACGCGTAGTAACGATTGCGGTTCCGGCGGCTTCTCCACATAAGCGTTGGGCAAGGGAATCGTGACGGCGGTTTGGGTGCCGAGCATATTCAGATAGTGGTAAAAAGATCTTTTGGATACGCCGGACAAGACAATCACCGGTATGCGGGCCAACAACGGATCGGATTTCAATTGCTGGTACATCAGCGCGCCCCCTTCTTCCGGCATCATGACATCGAGGAGAATGACATCGGGTTGACGTGTTTTGGCTTTTTGAAGGCCCTCTTTTCCGTTGCGAGCCGCAATCGATTTGAATCCTCCGGTTTGCAACAGGGTGGTCAGGAAGAAGCGCATATCCATTTCGTCTTCCACGATCAAGACCGTCTTGGTTTGTGAGGCAGCGGTCATACCATCGTCCCTTGTGAGATCCCCCAAAACGTCTTTTGCGGACGGGTGCTATAGACGGATTCGGCATTCCTTGGGCATATTATGAAAACTGAGTTCCCAGGCAATGCCGTCAATGATTTCGAACAAATTAAATACGGTTTCAAATTCAAATGTATCCAGGCGATCACCGAAAACCACATGTCGCAATTTCCCGAGTTTCAGTGGAAGGTCAAGAAGGTTGTCGAGACCAAATGGTTTGATATCATATGGCTTATTCCGTTGCATACCCTGAAGGGATACATAGATCGTCATGCTGGGACGGCCGGGAAAACCGATCATTTCAACCGTGCGACTGAACTCGATCCAATCAATGCCGTCACAACGGCAACCGCTTTTTGGGCAGGCGCGATATTGTTCCAAAAAGGAGGAGCAAAAAGGGTTCATGTCGGCAAGGACCGGATAGTTTTCCAGGAGTTGAAAAAAATTTCTCAGGGTGTAAGCCGGGTCAAGGGAAACCCGATAGCCGAGAAACAGCTGTGGTTTTTGAGAGATCTGGTTTCGGCCGTACACCATATCGCCGGTTGTTTTGAGAAGGATTTGATCCATGGCGGCTTTTCTTGAGAAATTTAGTCAAGATAGACGTAACTGTCAAGGCTTTCCGTTTTGCCGGTCTTGTTTTGGGAGCCGGACAATAAAGATCGACCCTTTCCCGGGTGCGGAATGCACTTCAATTTGACCCTTATGCTTATCGATTATATTTTTGGTCATCATCAGTCCGATACCATTCCCTTTGGAGCCTTTGGTGGAGAAAAAGAACTGGAATAGCTTTTCCCGGATTTCCTTCGTCATTCCCGGACCATTGTCTTCCACTTGGTATTCCACTGCCCATCCGGAAGGAGATCGAGATCGGATGGTGACTTTTTTTTCCGCAGTCATTTTCCGGGCATCACAGGCATCCAGGGCGTTGGTCACCAGATTCAGCAATGCGCGATGAATACCGTCCGGGTCCAGATAGGCCGGGGCATCGTCACCGGTAAGATCCATCTCCAGCACGATGCCGAGAGCTTCCGCTTTTGGCGCCATCAAATCGAACACCTCTCTTGCCGGTTGATTGGGGTCGCAGTGTTCGTAATGGATTTCTCCGGTTTTAGCGTAGTTTAACAGGTCCATGGATAATTTGACGATTTTTTCCACATTACTGCTCAGCATCTTCCAGCCTTGGAGCAGATAGGCGTTGTCGGTTTGTTCCATCCATTTTTCTAACACAAAAGCACCGCCCGTCAGTCCTCCAGCGATGTTCTTGATGGCATGGGACAGTCCGGCGACTGTCTGGCCGATGGCAGCCAATCTTTCCGCTTCGATCAGCTGTTTGGATTTTTCTTCCACCAGATGTTCGAGTCTTTCCGTGTAGGCCCGAAGCTGGAGACGCATGACAATACGTTCCCGGGCTCGTTTGAGTGCGATTTCCAGCGCATCGGCGTGAACCGGTTTGGTGATATAATCCGTTGCCTCGAATTTGAGGCTTTTAACGGCCAGATCCAGTTCTCCATGACCTGTTATCATGATGACTTCCGTATCCGGATCTTCACGTTTGATTTCGCGCAGCAGAGAAATTCCGTCTTTTCCCGGCATTTTAATATCGGTAATCACGATCGGGGGGTGAACCTGCTGAAACAGCTGGAGTGCCTCCGAGCCATTGGACGCCGTCGAAACGATATATCCTTGGTCGGCAAGGGTAATACCGAGAACCCGACGGATACCTTCTTCATCATCGACCAATAGAATTCGTATCGGTTGGTTTTCCGGCTTCATGGCTCCTCCGACCTGGGCAATCGAATGGTAAAACGGGTGCCGTCGCTTCCGGATGAAACCAGGATGGTCCCTTTGAAATCCTGAATGATGCCGTAGCTGATGGATAGTCCGATACCGGTGCCTTCTCCGACTTTTTTCGTGGTGAAGAACGGTTCGAATATTTTTCCGATTATTTGCTTGGGAATACCGATTCCCGTATCGGAAATGGTTATCACTACAAAATTTTCATGGGTGGCAGTATGAAGCTCGATTTGTTTTGTTTCCGCTTCAGAGGCGCTCCGGGTTTTCCATTTCTCATCAATGGCGTCGCGGGCGTTGATCAGCAGGTTGACGAACACCTGTTCCAGCCGTCCGGCCTCTGCTTGAACCAACGGAAGGTTTTCGGTAAGCACCCACCGCACATTGATTTCTCTTAGTTTGAGCTGCTGACTGAAGATTTCAAAGGCGCTTTTTAAGACATCGTTTACCTGCACTTTTTCCAAACGAAGATCGGATTTTCGTCCGAACTGCCTGAGATGGTTTATGATATTGGATGCACGGTCCACATGGCCGTCGATTTCGGTCGCCATGGTCAAGAGAATATCCGCCGGGATCGGTTCGTTTTTGCGAACTTTTTTCATAAAATAACTGCTGGCGGTTTTGATGACCGAAAGAGGTTGGTTGAGTTCATGGGCCACACCGGTGGCCATTTCGCCCAGGGTGGCCATTTTACCGGCCTGTATCAGCTGCATTTCGACTTCCAAGCGTTCGGTGATATCGCTGGTGGTGACCAGGAGCGCCTTCCGTCCCGAAAATTCGGAAGGAGAGATGCGGATGTTGACGAAGCGGATTTCCCCTTTATGATCTACCTGGCGGACCTGGTTGATTTCCTTTGAAGTCCTTATCACGGCATGGTATCGCTCTCTTTCCTCCTCCAGAAAAAACAGGAGAAAGGATTGGCCGACGATCTCGTTCTTTCGATATCCATACGCTGTTTTAATACTGTCATTACAGTCGATAATTTCCAGGGAATCCGCGTCCAGCACGAAAATCGAATTGGGGATATTGTTGAAAATGGCATAGTACTTCTGTTCGGATTGCCGCAGTTTGTCTTCCAGTTGCTTTTTATGGGTGATGTCCAGATTGACTTCCATGGCGCCGATGATTTCGCCGCGATTGTTCTTCATCGGTGCTGTTTTGACAATCCAATGGGTCAGGGAACCGTCTTTGTTGAGGCCGGTTTCCTCGCTGTAGTGGGGGTTTCCATCCTGGAAGGTTTTTTCAACCGGGCAGAACTCACATTTTTCCGTTCGTCCTTTATAGGCGGAATAGCAATAATCACCCGGACGGGGACCAAAACGGTTGGAAAACTCCTGATTGTAACCGATGAGTTTGTAGTCCCGATCCTGCACGGTAATAATGCAGGGAACGAGTTCGAAAAGACGTTCATATTCATTTTTTTGTCGATTGAGTTCTCGCTGCTTGCGACCGATATCGAGCCCCATTCGATGAATGGCTTCCGCCAAGCGGCCGATTTCATCCCGTCGCCGGAGGGGCTCCAGAGCCGTGTATTCACCGTTGCCGATTTTGCGTGTTCCCTGGATGAGTTTTTTGATGGGCGCAATGAAAAAACGCGTCATGATCAACAGGAGAATGGCGGAGGTAGCGAAAAAGACAAAAACGGCCAGTATAAACAGCCAGTTCTTATATGTGTTGAGCGCCATATCGGTTTTTTCAAGGGAAATCACGACGTCCAGGGCGCCCAATACTTTTTTCCCCTTCGGATGAGCATGGCATGCGGCTGTGTCGCAGCCGGGTTCATTATAAATCGGACTGATCAGACCCAACACCCGATTGCCGCGAACGGACGGAAAAAAACGCTTCCGTTCATCCAGTGTAATCATTTGCAGCGGGGGGGATGTGTGATGGCAGATGATGCAAGCTTCTTTTTGAATATCGGTTGCGCTGCCGACCTCCGGGGGAATGTTTGAAAACTTGATTTGTCCGCTCTTGTTGTAAATTCGGATATGTTCAATTCCTTTCAGCTTGCCCATGTTGTGGATGATTTGATTGATGTCCTCTCTGGCATTGAACATCATGGCATAATGCGTTCCCAACCGAATGGCTTCGCTCAACTGGTCGCAATCGGAAACGATATCCGCCATCATTTTGGTTTGATAGTGGCGGACATTGAAAAAGGCCCATGCGCAGATGGACAACAGGAGTACAATGCCGACAGAAAGGATGATTTTTAATACCAGGCTATACCGTATGTTTCGGCTTCTCTTTCGCAAGGTCTTCCATGCATCGCATAGCGGACCGTTATGGAAAAGGCGGCGCTCCATTTTCATCTACCGGGGATCGTCGGTATCGGCGTTGCCGATTGTTTTGCGAACAATGCGCAGCAGTTCGTCCGGATTGAACGGTTTGTTCAAATATCCCACCGCCTTGGGTATGGAGTAGTTGATACTCGACAAACCACTGATCACGAGGACCGGAATATCTGTAAACGCTTTGTTTTTCGTCAGCTTGCGGTAGAACCGGGGTCCCCATTCCTCGGGCATCTGCAGGTCCAGGGTAATCATATCGGGCTTTTCATTTTTGATGGTTTCCAGCCCTTCCGGGCCGCTTGACGCGCTCAGGGTTTCATATCCATTATCGTTCAATATATTTACAAGGTATTGTACGATCACAGGGTCATCATCAATAATTAAGATTTTTTTGGCCATGAAATACCTCTCTTTTTTGAATGGGTGATCAAAGGGGGCGCTCTTTCTCCGATCCTTCGTCTTTCATACCGCCGCCATCAGGGCTTGCGATGGCATTCACCGCACATCACCGGCCCGGCTTTTCGTTCCTCATGACAGCCCTTGCAATTCAAGTGGAAGGCTTTCATCAACGGCAAGGGATTGTCTTGCGTTTCCAGGTGGCAGTCCGCACAACGCTGATCTTCGGAAGACTCATCGTCAACCGGGATGCCGTCTCGAACGACATGGTGGCACCGATTGCATTCCTCGATACCGGCCTTTTCGTTGTGGGCGTCATGGGCAAATGCAACCGCCGGTCGTTGAGGGCTTTCAAACACTTCGTTATCGATATGTTTCATATCTTCCTGGGAGGATGCAACCATTACGGACAGCATTAGCAAGCATGGCACTGTCGATAGCGCGAACCCATATTTACCCATTGTGACCTCCTTGAACCGAGACAGGCTTTTCCATTACCTGATAAAGAATGTCGCTGATAAACTTTACATCCATGTCCAGATGATAGTGATGGACGATGTCTTCGAGCCCACTGTGGCAATTGTGGCAGGGAGCGACCAGGATTTTCACGCCCGTGTCCGCAAGTTGTTCCGCTTTGATTCGATTGCCTGTCATTCTCTTTTGCTTAAAGGGCGGGCCGCAGTTGATCACCCCCCCACCGGCGCAACAACAATAATTATGCTCTCGATTCGGATGCATCTCCACCAAGTTATCGCAAATGGCATTGATCACATAGCGGGCTTTCTCATGCAAGCCTCGGCCCCGGACGACGTTGCATGGATCGTGGAGAGTTACCGGTTCACTAAATTTTTTGGAAATTTTAATTTTTCCGGTTTTTATCAATTCATAATAAAATTCAATTGCATGCATTACCGGAATGGGCGGCATTTTCCATCCCAACCAGCGATTACCCATATCGTACACGGAGCGGAAAGCATGACCGCATTCCCCCATGACGATCCGTTTCACTTTCAGTCTTATGGCGGTTTCAAAATGAGCTCTTTTCAGGCGCCCCATGATCTCATTGTCACCCGTGTACATGGCCATGTCACTGTTGTCCCAGCCGGGCGTGGCGGGCATGGTCCAATCCATACCGGCCACATTCATAATAACGGCCGCTTGATAAATCAGTTCGGCCTGAAATTTGGGTTCCGGCGCGATGACCGAGTACATAATATCGGCCCCTTCTTTTTCGAGGGGAATCCTGAGACCGGGGATTTCATCCCGGGCATCCTCTTCCTGCCACTGAAGGGTGTCGATCCATTCGTCCTCTTTGACCCACATCTGGTTCATGGTAACGGAATGACTATTGACCGTGTCTTGAATGTACAGCGGGGTAACGCCCAGCTTGTGACAGATGCGCCTCACAACCAGCATCAAATAGGCAATGTCGATACCAAAGGGGCAATACATGGCGCAGCGCTTGCAGACATTGCATTCGGTATGGGCGATTTCCGCCGCTCGCCGAATGAATGCCGGCGACACGCGTCCCTTTTTGTTGACCATCTCCCAGATGGTCTGTTTCACTTTTCCAACCGGCGAAAACCGAGGGTCTTTGTCGTTGGATAGGTAATAATGACAGGCCTCCGAGCAAAGACCGCAATGAATACACGTTTGAATATACGTCTCCAGACGAACGCCGGTCTCTTCCTTGATAACCTGATTGATGACTGCGGCGATTCGATCTTCGGTCAGACGCGCGGTGCCTTTGTCAAGGCCTTCATCCTGTATTGGTTTATCGGTTGATTGTTTCTGTTGAGCCGCAACAGGGGTTGCTGTTTCCGCCATAAAACCTCCTTTGCCCTTTCCGAGCAGTATTTCTGAAACGATCATCACGTAGCTTACCAGTCTTTTGCGTGTCGGATTGATCCAAATTCCGAGCCCATATAAGCTCTTGTAAAAATAGAGAAAAGCATATGGCTTAAACGGGTGAAGGGAATGGCGATCAACATGATTTCTCCGGAGACGATATGGAGGAGAACGGCCGTTGGGTACCCCGGAAGTTGATGATACGCCCAAAAACCGGTCAAAAAAGGCGCGGTGACTATGGCCAAGATACCGAAGTCGGACGGCGTGGTAACGAACCGAACCTCGGGTTTTTGAATACGACGCACCAGAAAAAACAAACCAGCGGCGATAATGATCATGGTCATGATGTCCGCCAGGATATCCGGGAGGGCCCACCATTTTACGTTCCAGGACTCATCCAGCAGAACGATATGGGCGCAGAGGAAAACAGGCGTGATGAACAGGCAGATATGAAAAACAAAAGTGACAACCGTCATGATCGGTTGTTTCCGCATGTTGACCGGAGCAAAAGGCGTTATCCAATGCAGGATGGAGCGGAGACCGTATTTTAAACTGAAAATGGAGAAAATAAAGGCTTCTTTTCGATAGGTCATCCAGAGCATCCGAAACAGCTTATACAGGCTTCCGCAGAGAAACAAACCGAGGCTGATCCACAACATCGGTCCGGAAATAAAATGGTATATCGTGTGCATGTCGTCCTCCCTGTTCAACCCCAAAATGTATCCATGGAAACAATCCGTCGAACGTATTGTTGATTTTCGATGGTTCGAAGCAGCACATTGTTACCGATTGGTTGAAAAACAGGAGACCAGGTTGCTTCGCAGCTGCGATTCCAGATGGAGCCGTCCAAGGCGAACGTGTAGCGGCCCTGTTCTTCGACTTTGGCGGCCACGTGGCGGCTGTCCGGACTGAAAACCGGTGTCCAAACCCGATCGAATGTTCGATTCCAGGCCTTCCCGTCGACCACGATCGTCCACTTGTCTTTGTCTTTGGCAATGGCGGCCACATGCTGTCCGTCCGGACTGAAAACAACATCCGTGATCAATTCTCCAACGGTAATCGGCCAAGGTCGATCGTTCACGGCAACGGTCCATTTTCCGAATTTGGGCGCCACAACTGCCGCAATATTGTTTCCATCCTGGCTGAATTGTTGCTGCCAGAGCTGCAGAAAACGGCTTTGCCAGAGTGGCGAACCATTCTCATATAATGTCCATCCTGATTGTTGTCTTGCCGGAGCGATCACGGTTTTTCGGGTGGGATGAAAAACAGGCTCCCATACGGACTTGAATGTCTGCGGCCAAGGTGTGCCATCCACCGCGATGGTGTAGTCATATCGATTCAGGCGAACTTCTGCGGCAACTTGTTTTCCATCCGGGCTGAATACGCTTTTCCACACGTTCATAAAGTTTATCGCCCAGGCATTTCCGTTTTGCGCCGAGGTAAAGGCCCCCTCTTCAAATTTAAAGATTTCGCCTTCATTCAATCGAATGGTTTGAACCGTAGCGGCGGTTTGATCCCCCAGAGGGCAGAGCGTCGGGTTGGTCATATTGCCGAATCGGTTTTCCCATGGGATGTCGTTCAGGGCCATTCCGTATTCCCCACCTTGCTGAAACGCCATGGCGATACTTTGCCCGTCCTTGCTGAAGAGTGGATTCCATGCGTAATCGAAGCGGTTTTCCCATGGGATGCCATCAACCGCCATGGTCCATTCACCATCCACGGATACAAGCGCACATAGACGTCCGTCGGGTGAGAAGCGAAGATTCCAGATTTTTTCAAAGGGCGATTCCCAGGTCTCCCCATTGATACAGACAGTGAATCCTTCTTCTTCAAGGCGGACAATCGCCGCGATGTTTTCCCCATCCGGACTGACATGGGGTTCTTCCACCCACTCGAAGCGATCGCGCCAAGTGCCAATCGGCGCACGTTTTTCACCGGTTTCCCAGTCCCAATCATTTATGGTTCCCATTGATTTGACTCCATCTGTTTGCGGTAATCGACTATCTCGGCAGGACATCTTCAACTTTGTCCGGATGGTTGACGCTGGCGACCGGGCAGGCGGAACGCAGGACGACCTGTTCGATGGTGGTTCCGAGTTCCGCCAGTTCCGGATCAACATCGCGGGTATGATGAGACATCACAATGAGGTCGGCGCTTTTTTCCCGGGCGAATTTCAGGATTTCCACATGGGGAATGCCTTCCCAGATTTCGATTTCGTAATTGTCAAAACCATCCATTTTGGAAACGTACAATTTTTCCATTTTTGTGTGTGCTTCCTCGATTCGCTTTTCGATGGTTTCCTGGCCTTCTTCCCGGCCGAATTTGGCGCTGCTCAGATCAACGGCATGGAATAGATAGAGTTTGCAGCCAATCTCCTTGGCCGTTTTCAATGCAAACAGAAATGCCGAATAAGAGGCTTTGGAAAAATCGGTACCGAAAACGATGTTGTTGAAATACCAGAAACAGGTTACGCACGGCCGGCTGATAATCAGCACGGGACAACGAGCGCCTTTTGCCACCTTGCGAATGGTGCTGCCGACAATGTTGCGATAGCGTGTGGCGCCCACATCTTCCTGGCGGGTATGCGCCCCCATGACAATCAGATCGACATCTTCCTTTCGCGCTTTTCGTAAAATTTCCGTATGGGGTGCGCCGACGGTGCATTCCATCACACAATCTGAAGATTCGGCGAGTTGATTTGCGTAAGTGTTTTTCATCTCCTCCTTTACCCATTCAACATAGTCCTGGCCGATGGATTCTTCTTCGCCGGTGCGAATATCCACGATATATGGACTGGCGCCATGGGTTGGAATGCCGAACACATGAAACGTGAAAAGTCTGGAATTGTATTTTTTGGCCAGGTCAAACGCGACTTTCGCAGCGTCATCACAGGTAGGGGATGCCGTTGTGGCAAACAGAATTCTTTTAAACATATGGTCACCTCCTTCGATAGCCTTACGGTGATGGATAAGTACTCATGAATCGCGCTGCTATTTGGAGATTGCAAGTTGGATGCCGGGTTGGGAAGAAACCATCAGGAATTGTATAATATATTGAAATAGTAAATAAATTTATAATACCGGGAAAGGCGGAAGCGAAAACAAAAAAGAAAATCTGGAACAATTTGAACCCATATGATAAGGTAATAGGGAACGATTTGAACCCGGTTGTTGTGTCGATTCCGTTCATGGATCCCCGGGCGGCCCCAACCATGAGAGAGAGCCCCATGCAGTCGATCGTAAATAATTATCAGATCATTCTGGAAAGTATTGAGGAAGGCGTCTTCACGGTCAATCTGGATTGGCGGATCATGTCTTTTAACCGGGCCGCGGAAAGAATCACCGGAGTTTCCAAGCAGAATGCGATGGGAAAACCTTGCGCCGAGGTTTTCAGAACCAATGCTTGCGGCGACGATTGTGCATTGAGGAAAACACTTGTCACCGGCCGGCCGTTGACCAACCTACCGATTTATATCACCCGGGCGGATGGAAAGCGGATTCCCATCAGCGCCAATACCGCGGTGCTGAAAACATCCACCGGAAAAGTGATGGGCGGCGTAGAGATCTTTCGAGATCTCACGGTGCTGAATGAGCTGCAAAAAGCCTATCTGAAGCGGCACTCCTTTGAAGATATCGTCAGCAAGAATGCGCGCATGCGGCGATACTTTTCCATTCTTCCGCAAATCGCCGAGAGTGACAGCACGGTACTGATCGACGGCGCCACCGGAACCGGAAAAGAACTGTTCGCCCGGGCGATTCATAACAACAGTCTGAAAAAAGACGGGCCTTTCGTTGCGGTCAATTGCGGCGCCATGCCGGATACACTGATCGAGTCGGAGCTTTTCGGTTACAAGGCCGGCGCCTTCACAGACGCCAAAACCGATAAAGCGGGTCGATTCGACCTGGCGCAAAATGGAACCATTTTTATGGATGAGATCGGTGATATTTCTCCGGCATTACAGGTACGCCTTCTGCGGGTGCTCCAGGAAAAAACGTACGAACCGTTGGGTGCGACCAAAACAATGAAAACCAATGCGCGCATTATTGTTGCCACCCATCGCAACCTGGAACAGCTGGTCAAGGAAAACAGATTCAGGGAAGATTTGTTTTATCGCATCAATGTCATTAAAATTTCATTGCCGCCGCTTGCCGAAAGGAAAGAGGATATACCGATTCTGGTGGATCATTTTGTGGAGCATTTCAACTGCATTACCGGAAAACACATCATTGGATTGACCCCGGAGGCCTTGGGCGCATTCATGATGCATGACTGGCCCGGCAATGTCCGCGAGATCGAGAACGCCATCGAGCACGCCTTTGTTTTGTGTCGGGAGGATTTGATTGGTCGTGAGCATTTGCCGGATCGCTTTCAGCCTGAAAGCAGCGCAATATTAGCGCCCACCGAGATGACCCTTGACGATATTGAACGAACGGCCATTTTGCAGGCCTTGAAACGAAACCACGGGAAGCGTATGGCCACGGCCCGGGAACTGAATATCGATAAAAACACCCTGCGTCGCAAAATGATCCGCCACCGGATAGATGATTTTCTAACCGGCCCCAAATCATGAACCTGCCGCAATGCTGGCAGCACCGCCTATTTTTTGGTAATCCCACATAAATCTCTATAAAACTGTGAATCAGTAGCGTATACCAATCCATCTTCGTAGTCGATTTCCCCGCTTTTGTATAGATCGGCCAGGTATGCATCCAACGGAAAAAAATCTTCCGATCCGGTTTGCATCTGGGCACGGATCTGGTGGGTTTTGGATTCGCGGATCATGTTTTTGATTCGATACGAATTGACCAGACTTTCCAGGGCGATCACCCGTCCTGTTTTTTTCTTATTGGGCAGCAAACGTTGAGAAATGGTGAGCAGTAGGGAGTCCGCCAGCATGTTCCGGGTCAGGGCCTGTTGATGCGAGGGAAACATATTGACGACCCGCTCGATGATCGTGGTGGACGTGTCGGCGTGCACCGTGCTCAATACCAGATGACCGGTATTGGCGGCAAACAGCGCGATTTCAAAGGTTTCCCAGTCGCGTAGCTCTCCTACGACGATCACATCCGGCGCTTGTCGGAATATGTGCCGCAATCCGCTTGCAAAAGTTTCCGTATCCCGGCCGACTTCCCGCTGGTTGATGTTGCATTTTTTATGCTTGTACAGATATTCAACGGGATCTTCGAGGGTGACAATGTTGCAACGGCGATTTTCATTGATCAAGTTGACCATGGCGCAGAGGGTTGTGGACTTGCCGTGGCCGGCGGGACCACAGATCAAAATCATCCCCTGGGGCTTCAAGACATATTCTTTGATCCAGGAAGGGATTTTAAGCTTTTCCATGTTGGGTATTTTTTCCGTAAGATTTCGGATGGAGATGGAAACCGAATTGCGCTGCCGATAGACATTGATTCGAAACCGACCGATGTCGGGAAAGGTCGTAGCGCAGTCTTTTTCGTTTTGTTCCAAAAATTCCTTCCACTCGAGATCGGTCAGAAGCTGTTTGGCGTACATCTCACAATCCTCGGGACGCAGAGCCACAGCCGCCAATCTTTTGATTTCGTTGATCAGTTTCACTGATGGCGGAACCCCGGCGGTTAAGAGCATGTCACTTGCATCCGACTTCACCAAATAGGCGAGAAGCGTCTTCAGTTTCGGTACTATTCCCACCTCTCCTTTAACCTCCAGCACCATTTTTCCCAGTACTTCTCCGCTTAATCCGTCTTCATAGCTGGAGGTCAAAAGTTTGGTGGCGGCTTCGATCATAAATGACGGCACCACGACCGGTTTTATTTTGCGACCGAGACGAAACTCCAGATCGCTGATGGTCATCAAATCGTGGGGGCTCACCATGGCCAGTGTCAGCGTTGTTTTTGTAGCGGAAATGGGCAGGATCTTGAGCGCTTTGATTCGATCCAGTGGGATGAGCTGAAGGACCTCCTGGGGAATATCGATTTTAAATAAATTCGTACTCGGGACGCCAAATTGTTGACTTAAAAAATGGAGCAGGTCATCGATGGAGATATAGCCGAGTTCGATTAACAGAGAACCCAGCGGGCGCTCTTCTTGGATCTGACGCTTCAGCGTCTGTTGCAGCTGTTCGTTTGTAATCAAACCGCCTTTGACGAGCATTTCTCCAAGACGGTGCTTCCTTTGGGGAGTTTCGTTTTTCAAATTCGTTTTTTTCTCCATTTTCCCTGTTCCTTACCGATGTGATTGAGAGTGTATTTCAAACCCATTTATTAAAACGTATAGCTAGCCCGGATGCCGATGGACCGCCCCCTGACCGACCAGAATCCGGCCAAGGGGAGTTGATACCGACTGTCATCGTTATCCAGCACGTTTTTGGCATACAGCGAGATATCCAGTTTTTCCGTTGCAATATTTTTAAACAATAAATTGACGTCGACGAAATGCTCCGGGCCCAACCGCAAATAAGTACCGGGGAAGTCGGGTTTTTCAGCCCACATATCCGTCCACCCGCGATAATGAACATTGAGCGAAGAGTGGGGTAGCAACTTGAAAACACCATCCAGGAAAAAATTGACGCCGAGGTTCCAGGTATGGTGCGGGAATTGGGTAAGGGCTTTGCCGTCGGTCACCAGGTAGGAATTCAGCCAGTCGTAGGGAACGCCGGCGGTGGTTGTCCCGGTGAAGGTATCCATTTCAGCGAAGATAATCCATGCATAATTGCCATACCAATCAAACAGATTGCTGATTTTATGATGAAAATCGAATTCGAGTCCATAGCTGCTGATTTTATTTGAGTTCACGTACAAGGGGATCACGGGACCGGCTTCCGTATCCACGGTCCGGCCGAAAAAATTGAAGGCATTGTCGAATGTCGTATAATAGCCGGTAAGGGTGCCCTGAAATCGGGTGCGATGATAGATGAGTTGCAGGTCGTGTGATTGAACCTCCTCGGACTTCTCAACTCCCAGGCTCGGCAACCCCCACATACTGGTGGGCTGTTGGCCAAGGAAGCTTTTACCCACCGGCGGTCTGACATAACCGGTGTTAAACATATATTTCGCTGTCCATCGGGAACTGATTCCCCAACTGGCCGCAAAACGTGGCAACAGTTTGGTGCTGTCTTCCCGTAAGTCGTTATTGTCCACGCGTAGACCGAAGATCAGGTGAAGCTCGTTCAGAATTTGCCAGTCGTCCTCTACATACAATGCCATGGTTTGGTCTTTGTCCTCTGGAGCCACCAAAAGGCGGTAATCCGCCGTACCGGTGGTTCCCGGTCTTGGGTGGGTTGCATCCCAGATCACCGGGTCGATCTCCGTCTGAACGAATTGGCAGCCGGCCAGGAGGTGATGACGGTCGAAAAGCGTTTCCCGCAACATCAGTTCCGCACCGATATTGTTTTCTCTGCTTGAAAAGGATTCATCCAATGTGTTCAGACCGGGGGAGATTTCAGGGTTGGCCATTTGTTGCCAACGTTCCATCAGGTTGGTAAACACTTTGGTTTCAAGGGAGAAGGTCTTGCTGAAGTTTTTCAGATGTCCGATATTCAAGAAATAGTGGCGTCTGCGATTATATTTCTGGTCCTGGGCCCCGATGGACTGGTTCAGTCGCGAGTCCATGAGATCCGAGGCCCGGGTGGTAATTGTGAAGTCATTCTGATGCAGCTTGCCGTATAATTCCCAGGAGTCCCTGATTTTATCCATGGGACCCCAGAGACCGAATGGGCGCCAGTTTTCATGGGGAACAAATCCTTCCTTGGGATAACCGTCCGACTTGGCATACGTAAAGGACAGCATCAGGTCTTGATGAGGATCGGATCCGTCGCTGCCGTATTGTATGTTGGCATAGCGATAGAGATCTTCGCTGGCATAGTCGAGGGTGGTTTTAACCCCCGCAATATCCTTTCCATCCTTGGTGATCAGATGAATGATGCCAAGGGCCGCGTCGCTTCCCCATAAGGTGGATCCGGGGCCGCGGATGATTTCCACGCGTTTGATATGGGATATCAGTGGGAAAATGGGGTAGTCGTCCGGCCCCTTATCCACGATGCTGTTCATGTTGTGTCCGTCGATCAGCAGGAGGTATGGTTCATTTTCGCCGGCGACAATGCCGCGGTTGCCGATCAGGGGGTTGGCTGCGTTACGTGTCGTAAAATAGCCGACGGTACGATCCAGTATCTCACTGATGTTGCGAAGGCCCTGACGTTCGATATCCTCAGCGGTGTAAACAGTCACCACGGATGGAGCATGATCGATTCGCTGAACTTTTTTAGAAGCGGTTATGACAACGGATTCGGCCTGAAGCCAGCGGATTTCCTCATTCAATTCGGGATCGTTCATCCCGTTGTCAAGAGGCGGGATATTTTGGGCCATGACCGGCCGAGCCAGGTTGGACAACATGACGGTGACGATAAAAATGATTGCGGCTATGGTTTTGGGCATGGGATGACCGTTTGGGAGAAAGGTTAAAAATATTCAGAATTACCTGGAAGTTAAAGAAAATCGAAGGTCGTGTCAAGTTGATTCTGCGGGATGAATTGAAAGCGTCTGTTGGCAAAGCGGCTTTTAAAGTACTTTCTTCTCATTTTGAATAATGGTATGGCGATACATGTAAATCGCTCGGGCCGCCCATGATTGTTTACCGGTATATCGAAACAGGATGACATGACTTACAAATGCCATCATATACGTCTATTTATCGGACGAACCGGTATTACCTGGTTGATGTTGGTTTTTTATCTATTCTTTGTTCCGGCGGCGGTTTTTCCCGGTTCAGAAAAAGTGACGATCTACTTTTATACTTCCGAAACCAGCATCAACAATTTTGCTTCCCTCAAGATGGAATTCGATCGCTATCTTTCCCAATATGGTGCCTATGAAATCCAACCCTTCAAAGACCGGGCGACGTTTGAGAAAAAGATCCAGGAGACTGGAAATGGATTGGTGTTGCTGTCTTCATGGCATTACCAGGATATCCACACGACCGTTCATCTGAAACCCGCCCTGATCGGGATGGTTGGAGGTCGAATGACACAGAATCGAATTTTGGTGGGACAAACCATCCCTGGCTCGAATGGATTCACCGGGAGTGTTTCCTCCGCCGCAGATGAGCAACTCACTAGGTTCCTGTGCAATAAATTGATGCCGGCTCAAGACACCGGTATAAAAAGCCTTCGGGTTTTGACCGTCCCGAAGGATATCGATGCGCTGATGTCGGTTGGTTTCGGAATCTCCAACATGGCGCTCACCACGGAGAATGCCTTCGATAAATTACGACGGGTGAATCTAACCCTTCATCGAAAAATGAAGGTTCTGGCCCGGGGGCAGGCCACCTTTTTGCCGGTGGTGGCCATTCTCTCGGAAGGGAATGAGCGGGTTGACCATTTGCTCCGTGTAATTGAAAAAATGCCGCAGAGTGAGGAAGGCCGAAGTCGTATCGCGATGCTCGGGCTGGAAGGCTGGCACAAGGTTTGTCCCATGGATATAAAAAAACTCGAATACCACAACGGCCAAACGGATTGAGCTGCAACGTGAAGATGATACCCAAACATATTCGTCTCTTGATTTTGATGCTGCTGTGTGCCCGGATCACCATGGCCGCCGAGCCGAATATTCTCGTTTTGAATTCCAATCAATCGGTAGATAAGTATCGAACAGCCCAAGAAAATTTTACGGCGGCATTGAACAAGCCGCTACGCGTGATGGATTTGGCGGCTCCGAAACAATTGGAGGCTGCCCATGAGCTTCTTTCCGGCAAATCCTTTGATGTGATTTATTGCATCGGATCAAAAGCGTATGGAATGGCTCATCGCAATGCATCCATGACCAATATCGTTTTTTCAACAATCCTTAATTGGCGGCGGCTTCCCATCGGGGAAAACACCTATGGAATTTCCAACGAACTGCATCCGCTGATGCAGATGACGATCTTCCGCTATATTTTTCCGGATACGAAAAAGATCGGCGTATTATACAGTGAACGGTTTAATCGGGAATGGTATGAACAAGCGAGTGCGGAAGCCAAAAATGTCGGGATCGACCTCATCGCTCGATCCCTCTCGGATGAAATGCAGGCTGCCAAAGAGCTTGACAAGATGCTGCCGGAAGTCCAAGCCTATTGGCTGATTTCGGATCCCGTCATCATTTCAGGAGAAAAAACCTTATTGCGTCTGTTGCAGATGTGTGACGAAAAGCATGTGCCGATTTTTACCTACAATGAAGTTTTTGCGAAGTACGGTGCCGCTCTCATTGTTTCGGTAGACGATCAGACAGTCGGTCGTCAGGCGGCCGCTGTCGCCGAAAGTCTGCTCTTCGGCGCGACGATTCAGGGAAAAGTGCAGATACCGGCCGGATCGAGGATAGTGTTGAACCTGAAAAAGATTCGAAAATACGGCTTGCACTACAGCGACGATGCCTTGGGCAATGTCAACAGGATCATTGAATGAACGCGGAATACAAGCAGAAAGTCAAATGGAGCATCAAATGGAAAATGATGACTATTCTGACGGTGCTGATGATCTGTTTGGTTGCGCTGCTGACGCATATTCAGCTCGCCGCACAGCGTCGTACGTTGGAGGAAGCCCTGCAGGCCCGAATCCAACTTATGAGGGAAAATCTGCTAGCCGGAGGAAAAGCCTACATCAGCAGCCTTACGCGACAGATCGAAAATGAAATCGCCGCCTATAATTTTTCAGGCGCCGTGGAATCCATTGAAAGCGGTGTTTCGGAAAACAGGGATATTGCCGGGGCGATTCTGATGGATGCATCCGGAACGGTAATTCTTCATACGGATAAACCGGAACACGTCCAAACCCGGTTAAAAAATGAAAGAGATCGACGAGTCGCCGAACAGCGACACCTGACGGTTGAATGGTTCAAGGAGGGCGATGAGACGTATCTTGAAATCGTCAATCCGGTTCAGATCAGCACGGCTCCCTGGGGAGTGATTCGCCTGATCTATACATTCCATTTTGTCAATCATGAAATCCGCACTTATCGCCAACAGATCGAACAAGAAACCCGTTTGATGGTCTTCCGTTCGTTTGCAACAGCCGGCGCTTTCATGTTGCTTTGCATCATCATCGTGTATGTTTTATCCGCCAAATTATCTACACCCATTATCCAGTTGACCCAGGTGGCCCATGGGCTTTCTGAAGGGGATTTTTCCGCGGCGGAACGAATCCGGGTCAGGTCGGAAGACGAGGTCGGCGTATTGTCGGCGGCCTTTTTCAAAATGGGAAAAGAACTCAAAATTCTATATGATAAACTGGCGGAATATAACCGAACGTTAGAGCAGAAAGTGCTGGACCGGACAGTGGAGCTGAAGCATCGCAATGCGGAACTCGCGAATGCCAACCGAGCCAAGAGTGAATTCATTGCCAACATGAGCCATGAAATTCGTACCCCCCTGAATGCGATCATCGGTATGACCGAGTTGGTTCTATGTATGGAGTTGTCCAGCAAAATCAGGCGTCATCTGGATACCGTCCGATCTTCCGCGCGTGCCCTTCTCGGCATGATGAACGATATACTGGATTTTTCGAAAATTGAGGCCGGAAAGCTGGAGTTGATGCAGGAGTCATTTCGGTTGAGCCTGGTAATGGAGGACCTGATCGATCTGTTTGCCATGGAGGTGGCTGAGAAAGGAATTGAACTGACAGTTGTCACCAGCGAATCCATTCCGGACGACCTGATCGGGGATGCGGTGAGGCTTCGACAGGTATTGATCAATTTGACGAACAACGCCATCAAATTTACGGATCAGGGAGATATTCTGATCCGAATCGATCCGGTTCACCTGAGTGCAACGCAGGCGGTCATCAACTTTTCAATCCGTGACAGCGGAATTGGAATTGATCCGCAGTTGATCCCCAGGCTTTTCGAATCATTTACGCAGGCGGATGGCTCCACTACGCGCAAATACGGCGGAACCGGGCTTGGTTTGACGATCAGCAAGCGTTTGGTGGAAATGATGGGGGGAGAAATTTCTGCTGAAAGTTCACCGGGTCATGGAAGCACTTTCCGTTTTACCTGTCGGTTTACGGTGGCATCCGAAGTCCGGAGGGGCGCCTTTCGATTGGGTGCATCCCTTCGCGGAAAGCGGATTTTTGTCATCGCCGGCAGTCGCTTGGTTTTGGAGGCGCTGTCGGGCATGTTGTCGGAATTCGGTTTTACGGTCGAAGGCGCCGACAACGATCAATCGGCGTTGAGCATGCTTGCAGTCCAACAAGAAATCAATCACGTCTTGCTGATTGATGACGTGTATCTGCATCCTCGTGAATCGGACCTGCTCACAACCATCCGAAATGACTTTCACCATAAGGGTGTTCCGGTCGTTTCCATGATCTCCCTTGGTCGTAGGGAAGACATGCCCGGCGACAAGGGGAGCGGAATCAGTGCCGTTGTTTTCAAACCAATTAAAAAAGACTGCCTTTTTGAAACCTTGACCCGTGTATTGGATCAGCAAATCACCGCATCTGTTGTAATAAAACAGTCGAGAAACGAGCTTTCCCGGCCGGATCCCAAGAGCGAAGCACTGACGGAGGACTGGGCGGAAACGCTTTCCGAACTGTATGGATTACTGATGGAAAACAATATGAAAGCCCGACTGTACATGGAATCGATTCAGGATCGGTTTTCGAGCGTTTGCGGAGTGGAAGTGAATCACCTTGCGGATCAGATCGGACGCTTCGATTTTAAGTTGGCACGAAAGACCTTGCTGGAATTGGCGAAGAAACTCGATGTTTCATTGGAAGGAAATGTATGACACGAGAAGGGCGGATTCGGTCCAGTATTCTCATTGTGGATGATATGCCGGCCAATATCAGCCTTCTCGGCGAAGCGTTGATGTCCGAGTATAATGTTCGCGCCGTGACATCCGGACCGGAAGCGCTGGAGATCGTGTTTTCGAACCATCCGCCGGATTTGATATTGTTGGATATCATGATGCCGGAAATGGATGGCTATGAAGTATGCCGCCGAATCAAGCAGATGGGGGGGCGTGAGGATATTCCCATTATCTTTATCACTGCCCGCATGGAAGCGGAAGATGAGACCAGGGGGCTGGATTTTGGAGCCGTCGATTATATCACCAAACCATTTCGATTGTCGGTGGTGAAAGCGCGCGTTCGCACCCATATAGAGTTGAAAAACCATCGCGATCAATTGGAGAGAATCGTAAGGGATCGGACGGAGGAAATTCGAAAAGCCTATGAAAAGCTGCAACAGGAAATGGTGGAGCGCAGGGAAGCGCAAAAAAACCTGCAGACCGCGAATCAGGCATTGCAGGATTCCCTGATACAATTGCGGCAAACGCAGGAACATTTGATCCAATCTGAGAAAATGGCCGCGTTGGGCGGTTTGGTGGCCGGGGTTGCGCATGAAATCAGTACGCCGGTCGGAATTGGTTTCACGGCGGCTTCTTTTTTGGTGATGAAGACAAGTAAATATATGGAGACCCATCGATTGCACTCATTGACAAAGGAAGAAATCGATAAATTCATGCTGCTGGCCAACGAGGCCGCTGAAATCATTCACACCAATTTAAATCGTGCGGGTGAATTGATCACCAGCTTCAAACAGGTCGGCGCCGATCAATCAAGTGAAGAATGCCGACGGTTCAATTTTAAGCAATATTTACAGACAATTCTTTTCAGCCTGCAGCCGAAACTGAAACAGGGTCGTCATAAAATCCATGTCACCTGTCCGGACACCCTCGTAATTGTCAGCTACCCGGGGGTTTTTTCACAAATTTTGACCAATCTGGTGATCAATTCGGTGAACCACGGATTTGACGGAATTTCAGGGGGGGAAATCAACCTTTGCGCATCCGCTGAAAACGGTTTTCTCTCATTGCGGTATGCGGATAACGGCAAAGGAATGACCGAAGAACATCTACAAAAAATTTTCGATCCGTTTTTTACAACCAAACGCAGCGATGGCGGCACCGGTCTTGGGATGCACATCACCTACAACCTGGTGACGCAGGTTCTCAAGGGGCGCATCCGATGCCAGATCGAACCATCCGGCGGCCTTGCCTGTATCATTACCGTTCCCATGTAGCGGTGGTGTTGCGGAGTCAATGAAAGAGGAGGACGGCATGTTCGAAATGCAGGAAACGTTTCGACAGCAGCTGATTCAGCTTTTGGAGAGTGAGGCCTTCACCATTCGGGACCTATCCCAGGCACTGAAAGTCGGTGAAAAGGAGATATATGCCCATTTAACGCATATTCAACGCTCCGTAAAATCGCGGAAAAAGGAACTGGTTTTGTCTCCTTACCATTGCCTTTCCTGCAATTTTGAATTCAAGGACCGACAACGTCTGACCCGACCCGGACGTTGTCCCAAGTGCAAAGAAAGCCGCATTGCGCCAGCGACGTTTCGAATTCGCTGAAGACCGGAGTCAAAACCGATGTATTACCAGTCGGCGCGACCGGACAGGGTGGTTTGGGCGAAAACACCCGATATTGGATCGGTAGCGATGATGTCGCAGTATCCGATGGATTTAGCCGATACCAGACCTTTATTGCCGGGTGTGTCATCAATCGTCGCAATCGATACGTCCGAGGAACTCCAGGAAACATCCTGCGAAATATCTTTGATTTCGCCATCGGAAAAAATACCGGTAGCTGTATACTTGCGTTTTTCGCCGAGAAACAGTTTCTGGCCGGCGGGGGTGAGCTCAATAGTGATCAACAACGGAGGACCGACGGTCAAAACGGTTTCCCCATAAACACCTGAGAATGGATTGTTCGCGCGTATGGTGGTGGTTCCAGGTGATTTTGAGCGTACCCACCCTTTGGTGCCGGGAACATCACTGACCACGGCCGCCAAGTCATTTGACGAATGCCAGGAGACATTTTCGGTAAGGGTTTTGCTGGTTCCATCGGAAAAAATCCCGATAGCCGTAAAATTCATATGGCTTCCCAGCGGTAGAGAAGGCTCTTTGGGAGAAATGGAGATGGTTGAAAGCGACGCCGGTTCAACGGTTACCGTGGCGCCGGCCGATATCCCGCTGACGGTATGAATGGCGTTGATGACTGCCTGTCCGGGAGAGACAGCCAACACCGATCCCTTTTTGCCGCTTGAATCACCGATTTCAGCGATGGCGGTGGAAGTCGATGACCATCGGACATTCTGGGTCATCGGTTGCTCACTACCATCGGAAAAAAGTCCTGTTGCCTGAAAGGCGAGTTTTTGGCCGGCTTGCAGGGACGGATCGGATGGCTGGATGCGGAGCGTAGTCAGACGGGGCGCTGAAACGATCAGCGGAAACACGGCCTCGATACCGGTGTTTGGATCGACGGCTTGAATCAACACGCGCCCGCTGCGAGCCGGAGTTACGGCCCCCCTTTTTTTCCGGTTGTCCACCAAGGCCATTCCGGTATCGACCGATCGCCATTCGACTTGTTGGGTCATATCGACCGGCCGGCCATCGGAATATTTTCCGACGGCCGCCAGCTGAATGGGTTTACCAGGAACGGCCTCATTGACCGGTGCACGGATTTGGAGCTGCTGAAGCTCCGGCAGGGTGACGGTAAGCTGCGCGATTCCGCTGATAATCAGATTGGGATCGACTGCTTTTATGGTTATCACGCCGGGGTCTTTGGCGGTTACCAGGCCTTTGAAGGCCGCCTCATTTTGGACGGAAGCAATGGAAGAATTCGAGGCCGACCATACGACTCCTTCTGTAATGTCATTGGTCGTGCCGTCGTTGTAGATGCCCATGGCCGAAAGGTTGCATTGCTTTCCCGAAGCCAGGGCTTGTTTTTTCGGCTCGATCTCGATGGCAACCAGTCGGGCGTCCGACAAGGCCAGAAGGGCTTTCCCATTGATGCCGCTTTTGGGTTCAGTCGCCGCGACCATGGTCGTCCCTTCTTCCGGCGAGATGCAAAATCCCTTGCTGCCTGTTGTGTTGCTGACGATTGGATTGGATGTTCCGGGTGAGGACCAAGTGACGGCTTCTGTAATATCGCGGGTGGTGGCGTCGGAAAACCGCCCGATTGCCTTGAATTGTTGGACACTACCCAGATGAATCGATGCCCGCGGAGGAATGACGGATATGGCTTCCAGAACAGGCGCGGCAACCGTCAGCATGGTGGTTCCCCCCACATTGTTTGCCGGCATGGTCGCAAGGATGCTGATATCTCCCTGACGAGTGGTTTTCAGCAAGCCCTTTGAGCCGGTTGTATTGCTGACGGAGGCGATGTTGGTATCGGATGTACTCCAATGGATTTGATTGGTAATATCCCGATTGCTGTTGTCGGAAAAAGTGCCCATCGCTGTGAGTTGAAGGGATCGGCCTAATGGGATGACATGGCCGGACGGGTGGATACTGATGGCGGTGAGGACGGCATCAGAGGACTGCCGACCGCAGCCCCAAACAGCAAGGAGGAAAATTCCGATTAGCCTGCAGGATATCCATCGGGGGGTTCGGTTTTCCATTTTTTTTTAACCTGGATATGATATGGTGGACGAATGGGAGGGAGGCCTCGTCCATCTCCTCCGACATGATCAATCTCTATAATAATCTTGAATGGTTGTCAATTGCGTCTGAAAAAGCAACCCAAAGTCGAAACAGGCATTATCGGGTTTCAAGAAGGGAGCGTTGAATGACCCCTACGGTATTGGTACCGATAGCCGATGGTACGGAAGAAATTGAAGCCGTTTGCATCGCCGATGTATTGCGAAGAGCGGGAGCGGAAGTAACCGTCGCCTCTGTGGACGGTTTGCAGATTACCGCGTCCAGGGGAATCAAGATCGTGGCCGACAAGCTAATCGGTGAATGCGTGTCGGAGCAATATGATCTCATAGCGTTGCCCGGTGGAATTCCCGGGGCGGAACATTTGAGGGATTCGGAAATGCTGTCCGGGATGCTTTGCCGGCAACAGCAGTCCGGGAGGTGGTATGCCGCCATCTGTGCTTCCCCGGCGGTTGTTTTTCAGCCCCTGGGACTGCTCGGCTCCAGGAAGGCCACCTGCTATCCGTCCTACAGAGACCAGATCGCCAATCAAACCGCATTTGACTCCCGCGTCGTGGTGGACGGTAATTGTATTACCAGCCAAGGGCCGGGAACGGCGCTCGATTTTGCATTGAAGCTGGTGGCGCTGCTTTTCGATGATCAGAAGGCGGGGGATGTGGCCGCGTCCATGGTGATGCCGGTTTGATTGCCCGGATGACCTGAGAGGAATATCCTATGTTCATGGAGCTGATTCAAAAGCGCAGGAGTATTCGAAAATACAAGGATCGCCAAATTCCTGTCGAAACGATCGAAAAATTGGTCGAAGCGGCGTTGCGGGCACCCTCCTCGAGGAGTATCAATCCCTTGGAATTTGTTTTCGTCACCGATAGAAATACATTGGTGAAACTATCGGAAGCCAAAAAACATGGTTCCTCCTTTCTGCGGCAGGCTCAGCTGGGGATTGTGGTCTGTGCGGATACGGAAAAATCGGATGTGTGGGTGGAAGATGCCGCAATCGCCTGTATCTTCATACAACTGGCCGCCGAAGCCTTCGGATTGGGGAGTTGCTGGATTCAGATTCGAAAACGCATGCATGACCAGGAGAAAACAGCTAATCGTTTTGTTGCGGAAACATTGTCTGTTCCGACGCATCTATCCGTTGAATCCATCATAGCCGTCGGGTATCCGGCAGAAGAATTGCAACCCCATCCAAGGGAAGATCTTCAGTTTGAAAAGATTTCATACAATCGTTATGGTGACGGTACATGAAAAGAATTCGCATTGGCGCCCTGATTTCCGGAGGCGGCACAAATCTACAGGCGATTATTGACGCCTGTGAAACCGGACGGATAAGCGGAGACATGGTCTTTGTCGGTTCCGACAATCCAGATGCCCGTGGGCTTGACCGGGCAAAGCGCCACGGAATTCCTTCCTTTGTCGTTGACTATGGTGCCATCATTCGATCGCATCGGTTGGACCCTCATGCGATGCGTCCGCCCGCCGATTTTGACCCGAAGCGGATTCGGGCGCGCCAGTCTCTTTTTGCGACCCATACGGATTCGGAAAAAGTCCACTCATTTTTGTTGACGCGGGCTGTGGCCGAAGCAGGGTTGCTCAAAAGAATGTCGGACTACCCCTTCGATTTACTAGTGCTTGCCGGATTCATGCGTAACCTGACTCCGTATTTTATCGACCGAATCAATACAGACCCCTCCCTTCCACGGATCATGAATATCCATCCGGCCCTGCTGCCCGCTTTTCCGGGTGTGGACGGATATGGCGACACCTTTCGGTATGGATGTAAAGTGGGAGGTTGCACCGTGCATTTTGTCGATTATGGGGAGGATACCGGCCCCATTATCGGTCAGCGAAGTTTCAGCATTGAAAGCGATGACACGCTGGAGCGCGTGAAAGAAAAGGGACTCGCGTTGGAATGGGAGTTATATCCAGAGTGCATTCAGTTGTTTGCTGAAAAACGGCTGACGTGTATACAGATCGAATTCTGTGGGCCGGATGGGAAAAAAACCCTCCGCTCCATTGTCAGAAGGAAATAATCGGGCAGCCTCGATTCCATCGTAAAAAACGGCGGTTCTATCCGCCGCCCACAAAAATTTTGACCATCAGCGGGAAAGCGATCATCGTTCCGGCGGCACTGCCGAGGTTTGTCAATAAAACCACGAGCAGAATACGGGTGATGCTGTTGGTCCAGAATCCTTTGGCGGACAGGATGTCCTCGGTGAGGCTTTCGAAATCCCTCACTTTGGGCTTGCGGAGGAAAGCTTCTACCAGACCGGACACCCAACCGGCCGCGATCATTGGGTTGAGCGATGTAATAGGGGCGGCCAGGATGGCCGATAGAATGGTCAGCGGGTGGGCCAGGGCGATGATGGCTCCCAAACCGGCCAGGGACCCGTTGGCCAAAAGCCACCATTTGATCATGTCGGTGCCGGCCCTCGCTCCCCCATAGAAAAATCCGACGGCAAAAAGGGCGATGATTATCAGCGGCAAACCCCATTTCAGGGCGGTGCCCAATCGGCTTGCCGGGGGTAGCGTCTCCAGCGCCCGCAGGTCGACTTCGTCGTCCCAATAGCGTTTGATGCCGGGCACATGGCCGGCTCCGACCACGGCCACAATTTTATTTCCGGGAGCGGTTCGAATTTTACCGGCCAGGTATCGGTCACGTTCATCGATCAGGATTTCTCGCAACACAGGATGTGATTTTTCCACCTCCGCCAGGATGCTCTCCAGTACATCCTCCTGTTTCATTTTTTCGATTTCCGCTTCGCTGATATCTTCCACTGCGCTTGCGGATAAAAGCAGTTGAAACAACAGTTTGTTTTTTTCCCAAAGGCTCATTACGCGCCAAGCCCTTGAAAGGGTAATCCGAATTTCGCGATCGGCCAAATGGATGGCGGCCCCTAAAGACTCACCGACATTGATGGCTTCAATCATTTCCTGCCCGGGTTTGATATCGAATTTTTTGGCCAATCGTTTTTGAAAAGAGGCCAGCAGCAGGTTGGAGAACAGCAAAAAAGCCTTTTTTTCTTTGATGACCTTAATGATATCCATTTCCTGCCAAAGGGCTTTTTGTTGGATTGATTGGTAGCGCGAGGCGCAAAGCTCCACGCTGACCGTATCCGGTTTTTCCGCCAGAATCACATGGGAAACCAGTTCGACACTTTCCTTGGAAACATGAGCGGTCCCCACGAGTATGATCTCTTTGTCACCGGTATGAAAGCGGTGAACCATATTGTTGTTGTCAATCATTTCCATCCGGTGGTATTTTCTCCTTTTTTATAATGAACCTTCGGATACACGCTTTTACCTGATCATGTCAAGATCGTTCCGGTTGGTTTCAACAATGGTGATGGAATAATGGAAACCGTTATGGGATAACAACAGGGAAAGGAAAATCGCGGATGTCTGCAGACAGGCAAACCGACAAAACGAGGTATGGTGGTGGGAAGACACCGTATTACCTTGAAACAGGAAATGAGATTCAATTGTTTGAGGCCGCCTACGATGCAAGACTGCCGGTGATGCTGAAGGGGCCGACCGGTTGTGGAAAAACACGTTGCGTGGAATATCTGGCCCATCGACTGAAACGGCCGTTGATTACAGTGGCCTGTCATGAGGATTTGTTCGCCTCCGATTTGATCGGCCGGTTTTTACTAAAGAACGATGAAACGGTATGGATGGACGGACCCTTGACCAAGGCGGTTCGAATCGGTGCTATCTGTTATTTGGATGAAATCGTGGAAGCGCGGAAAGACACGACCGTAGTGATCCATCCGCTTACCGATAACCGGCGGATATTGAACATCGATAAAAAAGGAGAAATCCTGCAGGCGCACAATGATTTCCTGCTCGTCATCTCCTACAATCCAGGATATCAGTCGATTTTGAAAGACCTCAAGCAAAGCACGCGACAGCGATTTGTCGCCATCGAGTTCGACTATCCGGAACCCGATATGGAAACTCGCATTGTTTCCCATGAAGGACAAGTGGATCGCGAGACGGCTGCTAAATTGGTGTCACTCGGTGGAAAGATCCGCAATATCAAAGAGCATGGTCTTACAGAGGGTGCGAGCACGCGACTTTTGATCTATGCGGCCCAGTTGACCGGAAGAGGGCTTCCTTTTCACGACGCCTGCAAGGCCGCCATATGCCTGCCGCTTACTGATGATGCCGGGCTTCAGGAAACACTGGCGGATTTGATCGCGGACATGGTGTAGGCATGCCGTATAAAAGCGGTTGCTGCCTTTTCCACAGGAAGAAAAGATGAATCGCCAACTGAAAGAGCTGTCGATCGCAGATCCTGAATTGGCCGCTGAAATCGACACAAAATTTGTCGAGAGGAAAGTGCCGTTGGCGTCGGACATTCTGCAGATGATGGTCGCGGAAACCATCTGGGGGCTCTCCATCGAACGGGCTTTCGGTCAGGCCATCGCCCACGGTTTTTTGTCCTTGATGGGAAACGTTTCCAAGGAACGGATCAGCAGATATCGGGATCTCATTCGCGGCACCGGCGAATCCGGCCCCACCATGGGGAGGATGATGGCCGGCGTTTTGGTGCCGATTTTGATTCGAACGGACGAGGGCTTTCTCAAACAGTTTCTGGAAACCGTCGCTGTCCTGTTGGAAAAAGGAAGTTATACGCTCCCGCCGGTGACGGATGCCCTCCTCTTCCTGCTGCATGAGGGAGACTCGGATGGCGCCATCGCTTTTTTACGACTGTTGACCGATATATTCCGTCAACCTCTCAGTTACAACCGCAGCCGAAACTTGTCTCAAATCGTACCCAAGGCCGTTTGCGCGTTTCCTGTTCGCGGAAGAGCGGCCCGAATCCGTGAAGTCGGACGTGTTGTTCACGCAGATGTGAGCTTGACAGAAGCGTTTCTGGATAGTTTCGACAACGGTCTTTTGCACCTGGGATCCGAAGGACTAACCGTTTTTGTGTCCAGGGGCATAGAACTATTGTCGGAAAATCCAACGGCAGGGGAGAAATTTTTTTCCATGTCTTCAAGACAGGCCCGGGAGTGTTGCGTCAATCTTCAGGTCGCGGTACCGCTTTCACAGATACGAAATCGGCTTGACCGCTATCTTCAGGCAAGGACCGGGTTACGAATGACCGTGAAGCCGCTTTCGGCATTGAGCCCGATGCACCGCTCTCCAGGTGGGGAGCATCTTGGCGTTGTCTCCGACGGCAAATTCATCTACTTGCCTTCGGAGATTGATATCTCCCCCACCCGGGCGGAAAATAACAATCTATATCAGGTGCTGGTTCGTCTTGAGGCCGCATATTATGAATGCGGGACCTTCGATTTTGATTTGGAAAAGGCGATGGAAAAAGGGGTGTTCCCCGATACGGCCCCCCTACGAAAAGTATCGTTTGCGGAACCGGATGAGTCCGGAAAGAGCCTTGCAGATTTGGAACGCTTCTTTGCTTTTTTTAAACGGCCGCAGTTGGCCAAAGATCTATTCGTCATATTTGAGCAGGGTCGTATCCGGTTGTGGTTGGATCGACACTATCCGGGAATATTGCGAATGTCGCTCCCTGTTCTGCGGGCGGAGGCCCACCGAATGGCGGAAGCTGGGGAATTCACCAAGCCCCTGTTCCGTCTCTATCGCGCCATCGTCCTGAATGAAGGGACAGCGGCGGACCAGAATCGATGGATAGAAACGACGACCAAGCGGTTTCATCAAACAATGAACCCAACCGTTACGGTGGAGTGGAGCGCGGCTCTTGTGGCCGATGTTTATGGAGAAGCCGAAAATCACGTTTCGGAAAAAGTCGATGGCGCTCTGCTCGTTCCGTTCCATCGGCAAATCCGGGCGGATCTTTTTATGCATACCTATGGAACCGATGAAATGAAAGCGGTTCGTATCCAACAACTGCTGTCGGAAAGGAACATCAAGGTCTATCGATCCGATATTCGGAAAAAACTCAGAGATCAAAATGGAACGCTTTCCTTGGATGATGTTCAGTCAATCGTGGTTTCCCTCCGGGATTCCGTGGATGAGCACGGTATGGAAAAATTGCGCCATATTCATAGCGATCTTTCCGCAATCGATTTTTTCGGGATGGTCGCCGAAAGCGGTCCGGCCACAACGCCGTCGGCGCATTTCACAGGAAATTCATTTCGATATCGGGAATGGGATTTCCGACTGCAGGATTATCTCCAGGACCATGTCATGGTGAGGGAAGTGCCGACACCACTTGCCGCCGCAGACTTTTTCGAAGCCACGCGAAGAAAACACCATGGTCTGATAAAAAAAATCCGTTTCTCATTTGAAATGCTTAAACCGCAGGGACTGACGATTCTGAGAAGATGGCTGGAGGGAGATGATTTTGACTATCGCGCGTTGATCGACTATGTGATCGATCGAAAAGCAGGTATGATACCTTCCGAACGACTTTATATAAAGCGTCTGAAACAGGAGCGGGATGTATGTGTTCTCCTGTTAGTGGATTTATCTCGTTCAACGGCCAATACGGTTTTGGGGGGAAAGGCGACGGTGCTCGATATCGAAAAGGAAGCCATCGTTCTGTTATGTGAAGCCCTTTCGGTAGTGGGCGACCGATTCTCCATTGCCGGTTTTTCCGGCAGCGGTCGCCTGGGTGTCGAGTACTATCTGATAAAAGCGTTTGGCGAACCGATGGATGAAACAATTCGACAGCGGATCAACGGTATAACACCGCGGCGGAGCACGCGGATGGGAGCCGCAGTGCGTCATGCCGTTTCACAACTGGTTGAGGTGCCATCCAAGGTGAAGTTGCTGCTGCTGTTAGGAGACGGTTTCCCGAACGATACCGGTTATAAGCAGGACTATGCCATCGAAGACACCCGTCGTGCGCTGGATGAGGCGCGTTCCCGGAATATACACGCTCACGGAATTACGGTTAATTTCTCCGCAGATGTGCAACTGGATGCGCTATATGGGAAACGTCGCCACCATGTCATCCGTGACATCCGGGAACTGCCTGACAAACTGTTCCGGATATATGGCGCCTTGACCCGACAGTCCATATGAGGACCATCCGAAAAGAGAGGTTGTTATTTGGCCTGACCATGTTTACAATATGGCCGTGAACTGCAGGGGAGTCTGAAAACAACCATCGATGAAACAGCGGCGGCGAATGATCGGCCGGAAAATCGCAAATCGAATATGATGATTCATGACGATATTTTTACCTGGGACGGCTGGGGAGGCAAATTGCGCCTGGCCAGCGGCAAATGCCGACTCCGGATTTACGATATCAGACAAGACCAGACCGGAAAGACTGCCGTTCTAAGGCCGGTGATTGTCGTGGTATCCGATATTTCCAAAGAGGCGCTTTCCGTTCGTAGTTGCGCCGGACATATTGCGACGATGGTGACAAAAGAGTTTGATATCGATCCAAACCGGATGGTGTGGATCGAATTTTATCCGTCATCGGAGTATGGGATAAAGAATGTTCATGTGATTCCGGAGCGATATGAGATCGTGGAGTTTGTCTGGCACGATGGAAGAGCCATCAAGCCCAGATGGCGCCCTTTGAGACAACCCTTGCTGGCGCGGATTAAAAACCTGATCGAAGAAAGCTGACGGGATTCCGCCGGCTCAACCGACCTTGCCAGGTATTCCGTTCCTCCATTTTTTTTCGGATCAGAGAGATCGTCTCCGCTTTTCTCAACGACCAAGTCGGAGCGATGAGTTCCGTGGGATGAGGATCGCCGGTGAGGCGCTGAATGACAATATTCCCGGCCAGACGTTCGATAAATTCGCATACCAGATCGACGTAAGCCGCCTGGTCCAGACAATCGAATGCTCCTTGACGGTGGAGTTCCGCAAGAGGTGTTCCACGAATTACGTACAGCAAGTGAATCTTAATTCCATCAATTCCCATGTCCGACAAGATTTCAGCGGTTTCCAGCATGTCGTCTTTATTCTCTCCGGGTAATCCGAGGATTACATGGGTGCAGATATGAATCCCCCTGCCGGAAGTCTTTTTTACGGCGGCTTCGAAACAGGCGAAATTATGATGACGGTTGATTCGCGAAAGGGTACGATCGTGAGTCGACTGAAGACCGTATTCGATCCAAACCAGATGGTTTTTGGCGTAGGTTTCCAGTAGACTCAGAACCTCGCCGTCTATGCAATCCGGCCTTGTGCCGATGGAAAGCCCGACGATATCACTGACGGACAAGGCCTCCTCATAAGCGGCCTCGAGTCGCTCGAAGGGGCCGTACGTGTTGGTAAAGGATTGAAAATAAGCAATAAATTTTTTGGCCTGGTATCGGCGGGCCAGAGCGGTTTTTCCGGCTTCCAGCTGGGCGGTAATGGAAATACCGCGCGCATGGGCGCCCGTTCCGGACCCGCGCGGATTACAATAAATGCAGCCTTTTGTTGAAAGTGTCCCATCCCGGTTCGGGCAGGTAAAACCAGCATCCACGCTTATTTTCTGGACCCGGCATCCGAAACGGTTTTTCAATGTTGCGTTGAAATCGTTATAGCGCCTTGGGGACGAATCGTTCATCTGCTTGACCTTGAGGTCGCCTGGCGATATATAAATGTGTCACCACTGTTTGCTGGCCATTTCCAAAATCGGTTTGGAACATGTTGCGCAGTATAATTCAGTTTTATCCTTCTGTATAGCAGAATCAAAAATGGTCTATTATCAAAAAAAATACGACATCATCATTGTCGGGGCCGGACACGCGGGATGTGAAGCAGCGTTAGCCGCGGCTCGGATGGGGTGTATGGTCCTTCTCTTGGCCATCGACCTTGACAAAGTGGCCGCCATGCCTTGCAGTCCATCAATCGGAGGGATGGCCAAAGGGCAATTGGTAAAAGAGATTGATGCCTTGGGCGGGGAGATGGCGAAAATTTCAGATCAAACCGCCATCCAGTTTCGTCTTCTCAATACCAAAAAAGGGCCGGCAGTCCAATCTTCCAGAACCCAGAACGATAAGGTCCGTTATCATATGGCCATGAAAGCGGTTCTGGAGCGGCAGCCCCGTCTGGATCTGAAACAGGCACTGGTGGAACGGATCATCATCGAAGACAATCGGGTTGAAGGCGTCGTAGACCAAACCGGATTCGGTTTTCAGGCTGGAGCCGTGATCCTGGCAACAGGGACTTTTTTAAGCGGGCTGGTGCACATCGGTATGAAATCCTACCAGGCCGGCAGGGCAGGCGAGTTTGCGGCATATGCGTTACCGGAACAGCTGCGGCAGCTCGGCTTCTTTCTCGGAAGGATGAAAACCGGAACACCGCCGCGACTGAACAAGCATAGCATTGATTTTTCTCAATTTGAAGCACAACATGCGGACGCTGATCCGCGACCCTTTTCTTTATTTTCCAAAACCATGCCGTTGCCCAAGATTCCGAGCTATATCGGCCGCACCAACCTGCAAAGCGACTGGATTGTGCGGAATAATCTACATCATTCGGCGCTTTATGGCGGGGCCATTAAAGGGGTTTCGGCGCGTTACTGTCCGTCCTTCGAGGATAAAATCGTTCGCTTTCCGGAACGGGAAAGCCATCAAGTCATTTTGGAGCATGAGGGACTCGATACGGATGAAATCTATGCCAGCGGTCTGGGGAACAGCCTGCCGTTTGAGGTTCAAATTATGTTGGTCCGAACGGTCAGGGGCTTGGAGGCTGCTGAAATCATGCGGCCGGCCTATGCGATCGAATATGATTATATCAATCCGGTTCAGCTGAAACCGACGCTTGAGACCAAGCGGCTCACCGGCCTATATTTGGCCGGACAGATCAACGGAACATCGGGTTATGAAGAAGCGGCTGCTCAGGGTTTGTGGGCCGGAATCAATGCCGCCTGCAAAATACAAGGGCGGCCGCCGTTCTTGCTGGACCGCTCACAGGCATATATGGCGGTCATGGTGGATGATCTGATCACCAGAGGAACGACGGAACCGTATCGTATGTTTACATCAAGAGCGGAATACCGCTTGATGCTTCGAGAGGACAATGCCGATATTCGCTTGATGGAGGCGGGGCATGACCTGGGCCTGATTGACGATGACTCATTGCAATCCATGCGGGAAAGAAAACAACAGATTGAAGCGGAAATAGCCCGTATTAAGCGTACGGTCATCAAACCGGATGCAAGTGCAAACGATTATCTGACCGCTCACGGTACCGAGCCCATACGGAATGGTGTCTATTTGGATCAACTGCTCAAACGCAGTACACTGGACTATCAGGCGGTGAGAACGCTGGCGCCGAGTCAGACGTCCCTATCGGATATGGTTGCCCGGCAGGTGGAGATCGAGATCAAGTATGAGGGATATATTCATAAGCAGACCAAAGAAATTGAAAAATTTCAGTTTCTGGAAAAAATTAAACTTCCTCCGGACTTGGATTATGGCGCCGTGCACGGGCTATCCAACGAACTCCGTGATAAGCTATCCGCGGTGCGTCCCACCTCTCTAGGGCAGGCCTCGCGAATGGACGGGATTACGCCGGCCGCTATATCCGTACTCATGGTGGCTCTGAAAACCTTTTCAAGCAAGAGGGTAGAAAAAGCGGCGGAACAGGGCGGATCATGACAGCGGGATTTATAAAACAGGTCAGAGTCTTGACATCCATCGTGCGGCAACTTATCTTAAATACTGTTAAAAATTAATATACGGAAACAGTCTGAGGGAAGTACAGATCGGACGATTTCTGGCTATCAGATCAAGTCGACAGAGAACATAGGAAGAGAATATATGGCCGAGAAGGATTATTATAAGTTACTTGGCGTCAACAAAGATGCTTCCAGCGATGAAATTAAGAAACAATACCGAAAACTCGCCATGAAATACCATCCGGATAAAACAAAAGGGGATAAAACGGCGGAGGAAAAGTTCAAGAAGATCAGTGAAGCATATGCGGTATTGAGCGACAAGGAAAAACGTAAACAATATGATACCTTCGGCTCGACCGATTTTCAGCAGCGGTATTCCCAAGAAGATATCTTTAAAGGATTTGATTTCGGCAGCATTTTTAGGGAATTCGGATTCGGCGGCGGATCTTCTCCCGGCCGGACCGGGAATGTTCGGTTTTCATTTGGAAACGATTTCCCATTTGGCCATCAGGGGCGTCGACAGCAGGCCAGTTCCCAACCCAAAGGTGCGGACTTGGTTTATGAGCTGCCGTTGATATTGAGGGAGGTGGCGACCGGAACATCGAAAACCATTTCACTGCAGCACGGGGATCGCTCGGAGAAAATTACCGTCAGGATTCCGCCGGGAATGATCAGCGGAAAGAAATTGAGATTGGCCGGGAAGGGGGAGCCAAGCCCATATGGAGGGCAGGCGGGCGACCTGTTCATTATTTCCAAAATAATGGAAGATCCCGTCTTCCGCGTGGAAGAATATGATTTGCACCTTTATAAGGAAGTCAAGCTTACCGAGGCTCTCTTGGGAAGCACGGTGACCGTGCCGACAATCGACCAACGTGAATTGACCCTGACCATGCCGGCGGGAACGAAGCATAAAACAAAAATGCGACTTGCGGGAAACGGATTGCCACACATGCAGGGAGTAGGCAGGGGGGATCTCTTCGTTCATATCCAGATACGAATGCCGGACAAACTAACGGCGAGTCAGAAAAAGCTGGTTCTGCAGTTGGCCGAAACCGGGCTATGATTCCGATTTGTCAAATATATTGACAATCACTTTTTTTCTATATAGATCTAAATAGATAAGAGGGAGATAGCACGGATATCATTTCCTGTAAGGAGCTTTTGTTGGGGATTTGGTCTGGCAGGCGCTAATTGAGCCACTTAAATATTTGAATTACAAGCTAATAAAATGCCCGAACTAATTCCGGTTCTATCCAAAGAAACAATTGCAGCCAAGGTTGCCGCAGTTGGCCGTCAACTGTCCTCGGATTATGAAGGGCTCGATCTGGTCCTTATCGGCGTGTTAAAGGGCGCATTCGTTTTTCTCTCCGATCTTATCCGGCAGATGACAATCCCAGTTCAAATCGACTTCCTTCAGACTTCCAGCTACGGTTCAGGCATTACTACTTCCGGTGAAATCAACCTTGTTAAAGAGATTGATATTGATATTACAAATCGACATGTCGTACTCGTCGAGGATATTGTCGATACCGGAACTACGTTGACATATTTGATTGATTATTTGAGCCGTTTTTTTCCGTCTTCCCTGAAAGTGTGTGCGTTGATCGACAAGCAGGAGCGACGAAAAATGACGGTTCAAGTCGATTATATCTGCCACGGCATAGCAAAAGGATTTCTTGTTGGATATGGTCTTGATTTAGATGAAAAATATAGGTACTTACCTGGATTATACCATTTGAAATATTAACCAGTGAGGAATAACTATGATAATTACCTGTGAGGAATGCGGTGTAAAGTTCAACCTGAATGAAGCCGTGCTTAAACCGGAAGGATCCAAGGTCAGATGTTCCAAGTGCAAATATATATTTTTGGCATATCCGCCCTTACCAGCGGAATCCAGTGAGCAACCTACGGAGGCGGAAACCGAAGCAGAGTCGGATCTGAAATTTTCGGATTTGGAGCAGATGCTGGAAGAGCCATCCGCTAAGGAGTTTGCCGAAAAATCATCCAAATCCGGTTTCCAGACGGAAGAATCCGAGATCGAAATCGAAACGCAGGACGAAGAGTTGGACCTTTCCGGTCTTGACGATATGCTGTCCGCCAAGGACGAGGTTCGTGTTGGCGATGACGAAATGGAGCTTGATTTAGATCTGGATTCCGATGATGAAGTGGAAGCCGCTGACCTTGATGTGGAGATGGAAACAGGCGATGTTGATTTTTCCGAATTGGACGGTATTTTGGACTCGGATGACCAAAGCGTCGATCAGAAAGATACCGGGGACCTTGATCTTGATTTGAAGTTGGAAGAAGAGGATCAACCATCTCTGAAAGAAGAAACGTCGGCATTGGAAGAAGAGCTTGATCTAGAACTCGAGCTGGAGCTGGAGCCGAAGGAGCAGGATAAAAAACCAGCTTCGGAAGAGATGGATCTGGAGCTTGATCTTGATCTGGAAAAAGAAGAGGATACGAGCGCATCGCAGGAGTTGGAGTTGGAGCTTGAGCTGGATATCGATGAGGATATCAGCGCGGCGGACATGAACGACGTGGCGGATGCGATCGGAACCCAAGAAACCATCGAGCAAGATCTTCTGGAGACCAAAAGCCTTGCCGATGACGGGGGTGATGAGGGGTCGGAAGAATTGGCACTGGATCTTGATATTGATGAATCCGATGACGCGGAGGCCATAGACATTGATGTGACCGAGGAGGAAATTGATTTATCGGAGCTGGAACAAACCCTTGAAATGGAGTTGTTGTCTCCGAAGGAAGGGGAAGGCGCAGACGAAGAACCGGAAAATGTGGAGCTGGAACTGTCGGATGATCTAGAAGATCTGTCCGGCGAACCGGATATAACAAGCGACGAAGATATCGATGTCTCCGATATCGAAGAGATGTTGGATATGGGCGAGGAATCGGAAGATGGAGAAACAACGGGTTCCGATGATCTTGAACTTGAATTTGATATCGAGAGCCGATCGGAGACCGGCGCTGAAGATGAGGATCAGCTAACGAACGAGACGGGTGCGACGTTTGAAGAAGGTATGGAAGAGGAAGTCGCTGAGGCCTCTACGGATGGGCAGGAGGCCCCGTTGCCGGAAGAAAAGAAGCGCAGCAGAGTCGTTGCGAGCATCAGCGTTGTGGTGATTTTGTTGGGCGCCCTTGTCGGCGTTTATTTCCTGTTGTCTTCCCAAGGTATTCTGCCGCCCCTACCCTTTTTGACATCCACTGAAAAGCAAGATGTAGGAAAAGTCGAGGCGATTCAAAGCTCCATAAAAAGCGATTTCATCAACAACGACACTATTGGCAAGCTTTTTGTCATCACCGGGCAAGTGCGGAACAATTCATTGAAAACCCATCGTTCCATTCAAGTAAAGGCCAATCTGTATTCGAAAGGCAAGACGCTGGCGAAAACCGTTACTGCGTATTGTGGAAACATCTTATCCAACGAAGAGCTTGTAACCATCAGCCAGGAGGCACTTGATAAAAGATTGGCAAACCAGTTTACCGCCGACAGCCAATATATCAAACTACAGGCCGGTGGTGAAATATCGTTCATGATCGTCATCCCCAACCTGCCGGATGATCTGGAAGAATATAAGATTTTGGTTTCCGGTTCGACTGCGGAGTAAAATTCAGCTTGACTTCGCTATATCGAGCTGCTACTAAAGCGTCTTTATAAAATTCGGACCGGCTGTGGTCGATTGACACGAAAAGCGGGAACGATTCGGATAATAATATACTGGCGATGTAGCTCAGTTGGTCAGAGCATGCGGCTCATATCCGCAGTGTCCGGGGTTCAAATCCCTGCATCGCCACCACAACAGCAACTGAAAGCCCTTGGGATCCATTCCAAGGGCTTTTTTTTGGCGATGTTAGGATCCGTTTTCCTTGGATTGATTGATCACTTCTCGAATCGCTCTTGAAATATCGGCCTTGCTATAAGGCTTCATGATGTATTTGCGAATTCCGATGGATTGGACGGTTTCGAGTTCAATCAAGTCCGTGAAGCCCGTACATAATATAATGGGAATATCCGGTCTGATTTCCAATATTTTTTTTGCCAAGTTAATCCCGGTGAGATCAGGCATGGTTTGATCGGTGATGACCAGATCGAACTGATTATGATGTTTTTGGAACAAAGCGAGAGCTTCAAGGCTGTTCTGGTGGATGGTCACATGATATCCCAAACTGGATATCATTTCCCGGGCCATATCGATAATAAACTCCTCATCATCGATATACAGAATCCTTTCATGGCCGAATTCGATTTGTTTTTCACCGGATACCGAAAGGATGCGGGCTTCCTCTGTTTTCGGTAAAAACACATGGAATGTCGATCCTTTATCCGGTTCACTATAAAGATAAATAGCACCACCCAAATTGGAGACGATGCCGTGAGCGAGGGAAAGACCCATTCCGGTTCCTCGGCCCGGCTCTTTCGTTGTAAAGAAAGGGTCGAAAATACGATCCATCGTATCGCGGTCCATTCCATGGCCCGTGTCACTAATCGTTAATCGAGCATATTGTCCACTTTTCAAATTCATATACTGAGTCGCGGTATCAACATCAATTTCGACAGAATCCAGCGAAACGCTGAGACTCCCGCCGTTTTTCCGCATCGCATCTGCTGCATTGGCGCATAAATTCATGGTTACCTGGTGGATCTGTGTCGGGTCCGCCATAATGATCATTTTTTCATCGGCGATTTTTTTTCGGATGGTAATAGTAGCCGGCAGCGATGCTTTTATCAATTTCAACACTTCCCGAATAATTAAATTCAGGCAAACCGGTTTTTTGGTGTACTCATCCCGACGGCTGAACGATAAAATCTGACGTACAAGATCTTTGGCGCGGTCACAGGCAGTCAATACACGGCGGAGCCGAAAGGCGATTTTGCTGTCCCGGGGACTTTCGTGTAGACAGATTTCGACATAACCCATGATGGCAGACAGGATGTTATTAAAATCATGCGCGATGCCACCCGCCAATGTGCCAATGGCCTCCATTTTGCTGGCCTGGCGAAGTTGGAATTCAAGCAGAGATTTTTCTTTCTCCGCTTTTTTCCTTGCGGAGATGTCGCGTGAAACACCGACAATGCCGACTGGATGGTTGTGCTGATCACGCAGGAAGCTGGTGGTCACTTCCGCCCACAAGGTTGATCCGTCTTTATGATAGTATTCCAATTCCAATGTTTTTGAGCGATTGGGATCGGTGTCGGTGGTTTTGTCCTCTTCGATCTCTTTTGAAATAGTTTCCAGCGCCATTGCCTTGGATTCAGGCGTCAATGTTTTGTCCAAACCCAACTGTATGGCTTCCTGGGGGGTGAATCCACGAAATCTGGTTACCGAAGGCGTGATATAATTGATTTTCATCGTCTGGAGGTCCATTGTCCAAATGACATCCTGGACATTTTCCGCAAGCAGGCGATAGCGTTTTTCGGACTCCCTAACGCTGTCAAGGGCTTTCTCCCGTTCCTTTCGGATTGTGTTGATTTTATCGGCCAGGCCGAAGGACAAAATAATGACTAGTAAACCGGTGCCGAGTTGAATACCCGAATCGGTAACGATGTTGCTTGGTAATAAACCGTATGATTTTAGAGAAATAAGGATAGTTCCGAAAATATACGCCGACCAGGCTGAAATAAAGAAACGGGCTTGCCGAAGACCTTTCGTAAGCAGGAAGACACCGCCTGCAATCATGGCAACGGCGCATAGTGCTGCGTAAATGACCGAGCATTGAGTTGCATATCGATATTCCAGAACAAACGGTGTAAACATCAAGACCACTCCGGCGATCAACAGCAAATAATAGAGGCGGTCAAACGCCGGGGTGTTTCTGCGGGTTATGAGAAAGGCGCGGGCAAATAGTAAACTGCCGATAATAGTGACAAAAGCAAAAAAAGGATGACAGGCATTGGCCCAATGGGTGGAATTCGGCCAAAACTGTTGAAAGGCAAGACCATTGTGGGTCATTGTAAAAAGCGAACAGCCGATGATAAATATAATCAGGTAAAGATAGCTTGCCTCGCGAACGGATAAAAAGATAAAGAGATTATAAAATATCGTCGCCAACATGATGCCGTAATAAACCCATTGAAATGCCAGGTCTGTATGTTGGTTTCGCTCAAAGGCATCCGCCTCCCAGGCGATCAGCGGAACGACAATGGCGCCGCTGGATTTGATGCGGATATAAAATATCTGAACGCCGGGAAGGTGGTGTACCGGAAAAACGGATGTGCGATACTTGATGGGTCTGCGTGAAAAGGGGCGCAAATCACCACTTTGATACATGACAAAGCCCCGGGATGATGGCTGAAAAAAGTCGATCTCATCAATGACTGGATAGGGATGCTCCAAATACCAGAGGCGGATTTTTGAAGTCGGATTGCGGGCTGCAAACCGGAACCAATACGTAGCGCTTGAGTATCCGAAACTTGATTTTTGTGGTGTCGGAATAAAGCGGGAGTTGAATTCAGGCGAGGAGATTGTTTGAATTCCCAATGAATTGGTGGGATCCACCACATATTCGACAAATTCATTGATCGGTGTTTTGATCAATTCGGAATTCACCTCGAACACATTGGCGCCGAACAGTATGTTGGAGGGAAGAAAAAGGAAGGCCAAGACAATGAATACAAAAAAATATCGCAGTCGAATCCGCGAACCAGGAGAAAAAAGGCTGGTAATCCAAGTGACCGACGATTGGCATAATAAGCGGGAAGGGTTTATGTGATCATCCAATAGTGCCATCATCGCAACAGATCAGCTGACATGCGTTATCGTATTTGATGCCGATCAGAATACGCGAATTCATTGATTGAGTCAAGAAATTAAATATGTTATATATTCATTGAGCCATATCCGATCCACCAGCAAAAAGGGAGATATTATGACACTTCAGGAAACGTTCAAAAACGATTTGACAACAGCCATAAAGTCGAAAGACGAGGTCAAGAAAAACACCCTTCGCGTGATTTTGGGTGAGTTCGGAAGGATGGACCGTAAAGTGCTCCCGGATGATGACGTTATTAAAATTTTAAAGAAACTGATCAAATCGGAAAAGGAAACCCTTGAAAAATTAGGAAAGACAGAGAGTTCCGATTTTATTCGGATTATTGAAAGCTACCTTCCCCATATGGCGACAGAGTCGGAGATTCGAATTTGGATTGATCAGCACATCGATTTTTCGCAATTCAAGAATAAAATGCAAGCCATGCGTCCAATTATGACTCATTTCGGCGCCTCGGCGGATGGGAATATCGTTCAGCGGATATTGCAGTCTCTTTAATTCAATAAGGAGGTTGATATGTATAAAAAGATCCTTGTTCCCCTGGATGGATCGGTGCGGGCGGAAAAAATTCTTTCGCACGTTGAACATCTGGCGCTACCGAATCAATCCGAGGTGATCTTCCTGCAAGTAGTTCGGCCGATCGTCGTGAGCGACGGGTATAAGGGGATTCTGGTGGATAAAAGCCAACAGGAAAGCCGCCGAAGTCTTGACGATTCATTGGAATACTTATCCGGAATCGAGGGTAAGTTTCGTGAACGGTCGATCCTCACGAAAAAAATTGTTGAAATCGGATCGGTTGTGGAAACCATTATTCAAATCGCGCAGCAGCAAAACATCGACCTGATCGCCATGGCGAGCCACGGCAGGTCCGGACTGGCACGGATGTTTTACGGCAGTGTAGCTGCCGGTTTGCTCAAATGCATCGATAGACCGCTTTTACTGATACGATCCCGGGAGAATGAAGAAGACGAATAATGCCGGAATAAACCGGGCAATAAACGATGCTTTCGGTGGGCGCATCGGGCTTTTGAAAATGGGAGGTTTTTATGAAATTCGTTGTCATCGGCGGAGACGCGGCTGGGATGAGTGCGGCAAGCCGAACCAAACGCCTGCTCCCGGATACGGAGGTAACCGTTCTCGAACAAAGCCAGGATATTTCCTATAGCGCTTGCGGGATGCCGTACAATATCGCCGATGAACAGAGGGATATCGATGATCTTGTTGTCCGGCAGGCCTCGGTTTTCCGGGAAAAACAGGGAATCCAGGTTTTCACAGGTCATCGCGTGGAGGGGATTGATCCCGCTGCAAAGGTCGTTTGGGGCGTGGCCGACGGGAAGGGGGTCCGCTTTCCGTATGATCGACTACTGATCGCCACCGGTGGGCGGGCGATAAAACCGCGGATCCCCGGAATTGAAAACGACGGGGTGATGGTTTTGAAAAGCCTTGAAGACGGGCGCAATATCAAGACATGGATGCGTGATCGCAAGGTCAACCGGGTGGTTATCGTCGGAATGGGGTATATCGCTCTTGAGATGGCGGAGGCGTTTCGCAACAGGGGTTTGGACGTTACCATGATTAAACCGCGGCCGATGTTGTTACCTTGGATGCCGGTGGAAATGGCCCAAGTGGTTCAAAATGAATTGGAACGCCATAAAACAACACTGCTTCTCGGTCATCATATCAATCGAATTGAACCATCCGACCAGGGACTGTCTGTCATATGTGACAGCGTTGTCGTGGATGGTGATTTGGTCCTGATTGCCGTGGGTATTGAACCAAACAGTGATATGGCTGCTGATGCGGGACTTCAACTGAGTGTTCAACGTGCCATTGCCGTGGATAGGGCTATGTGTTCTACGGTGGCAGATATTTACGCCGCCGGGGATTGTGCGGACGCCTATCACGTTGTTACCGGTCAAAAAACCTGGATTCCCCTGGCTCTTCGCGCCAATCGCGCCGGGTGGGCGGTAGCGGATCATATGGCCGGAAAACCGGTTTCCATACCAGGTGTTGTCGGGACAGCTGTTTTCAAAGTGTTCGATTTGGAAGTCGCCCGAAGCGGGTTGACGATGGAGGAGGCGAAGCAATATGGTTTTGATCCGGTAGGAGTTACCATTACGACAAAAAGTCGAGCCCATGCCCATCCAGGAGCAGAGACGTTGTGGGCGCATATGGTCGGAGACAGGCAAACAGGGCGGCTGCTCGGCGCGCAATTGGTTGGGAAGGAGGGCGCCGCCCACCGAATCAATTCGGTAGCGGTCGCGCTGCATTCAAAGATGACGGTCGACCAGTTTCATCAGACGGATCTATCCTATGCACCTCCCTTTGGACCCGTCTGGGACCCGCTGCTTACGGTTTCCGGACAATTGATGAAGGAACTATAATCCCCCCCCTGGTCGTTTTTTCGCATGACCCTGCGAATGAACCGGAAGAAAAACAGGGGTCGAATCGAATGCAAATAAGATGCTCGGAACAATCGTCAATACACTGGCTATCCTTATTGGCAGCCTAATCGGGCTGCAATTGCAAAAAGGGGTGCCGGACAGATTTCATCAAACCATGATCACCGCAATTGGTTTGGTGGTGATCATGATTGGAATCAAAGGCGCCTTGAAAAGCGATGCCCTACTGATCGTGATTTCGAGCCTGATGGTCGGGAGTCTCATCGGTGAATGGATTGACATTGAATCGCAACTGGATAAAATCGGCCGGTGGCTTGAATCGATATTCCGTAAGAGTGGCGGAAATCTGGCGAAAGGATTCGTATCCGCCAGTTTGATTTACTGTGTAGGTGCCATGGCCATCGTCGGTTCGCTGGAAAGTGGTCTTTCCGCCAACCACAACACGCTGTTCGCCAAATCGATTTTGGACGGTATCGCTTCCATTATCCTGGCATCTACTCTTGGTGCGGGAGTGATGTTTTCAAGTATATCGGTACTGATTTACCAAGGTACGATCACCCTATGCGCCGAACTATTGAAACCATTTCTGACCCCGGAGGTGGTCTTGCAGATGTCGACGGTGGGCGGTATGTTAATCATGGCGATCGGATTGAATCTTCTCGAAGTAAAAAAAATAAAAGTCGGAAACATGCTTCCGGCTATTTTCATTCCATTGGTTTTTTTTGCCGTCAAGCACGCAGCAGTTGTCTATCTTTACAATTAAAGGAAAAGAGAAAAACAGCCGATTGTTAAGTGAAATGGCGGTGGAAAAACCAATGAATGAATATGATTTCAGAAACGAAATGGTGGCCCGGAATAACATCAACCGCCTTTTGGTGGCGTTGATTTTTTTTGCCGTTCTCTTGCCTTCAATCGCCCACACAAGAGATTATACCGTCGAACTGTTCGAGGAGCATTACCGGGAGCAGATGATCGTCGGCGGGGGTGAGTCTAAAATTTACCATACCTGGCAAGTGAAAACCGTTTTTGGGAATAAGTTGCTGGTGTTGATTGGTGACGATCAGGGGTATCGCAACTGGTTGCGAAAACTTGTCGACAATCATCGGTTATTTGTCGTTAAAATACCCGCAAACGGTGATGATCGCTTTAAATATGACCGGGCCGTGCTGTTGAATGTGCAACAAGTCCATGCGGTTTGGGATTTGAAATGGTCTTGTGACAAATGTCGACATGGATCGCCACCGGATGAACCACCCCCAGCAACTCCTTGATCACCTGCCGTTCAGAGGTCTTTCCGCAGGTGAAATCAGAACTTCTTCGACTACAAAAAAAAATAATTAAAAATATTTAATTTAAAATAGTTGAATGTGATCGGGGCTGTCCGGGTATGGTGGAGAAGCGATATGGTGAGTAATGAGAGTAACAACTTCAAGTAAATACAGCATGATCATCGCGCGAACGGAATTTTTTGTACACATGCGACCGCACAACGGAAGGTTGACAGCATTCTCTTGCTTTGTTATGTATAATCACTTTCGAAGAAATAAGCGGATTCAACCGGACTCGCCTTTTCGAAAGAGCAACCTATCTGGCGCGCGACAAGACTGGACGGTTTCCAAGCATATCCTGCAAATCATCCCACCGATACAGCGCCGTTTAGGGTGCGATACATTTGTTGTCCGCTCTATACGACATGAAGTGCTCGAAATGACCGCTCATCGGATGTCCTGTGAAATTATCTAAATCCAATCGTTGACCGGCGCGTGGACTACAAATGGATATGTATGAAAGTCCGTTATGAGATAAGAGGCGAAACGTTAATGCGTTTATTGAAATGGGGGGGCCATTATGAACGATTTTCTTCAACAGCTGCGATCAAATTCAGAAAAGAAATACAATAAAAAGCGACGACAATACGATAACAGTCAAAATCTGGTGTACGATCGCCGAAACAACCAGGAAACCAGACGTTCGGTCCAACGCAATGTCGGGAATCCGGAGCATATTTCCGCGATCTCTCTGGACATGTTGGCAACCATTCGTGATCTGCTGGAAAAATTCACAGATGGTCATGAACGTTTGCTTGTCGCCGAAGAAAGAAAGGCCGAGGCGTTGGACAGCATTTGCACTGAATTGAAAAACCTCTTGAAGGAGGGAATCATTCAGCAGGGGAAGGGGCTTGCCTATTTGCAGGATTCCGAGGCGGCCAAACAGGCGAAGCGTCAGGTAAAAATCGAATCGGACCCGAATCGAAAACGCGTCATGGAAATCATTTCAGAGATGCGCGGGATAAATGCAACCTTCCAGGAAATCGCACAACGTCTTGAAGAAGAAAAATTGCCGACCTTTTCCGGTCGCGGTAAATGGCATGCCCAAACCGTTCACCGTCTTTGCCAGGATTAGCGTTTTGCGGCGTGGGATGGGTTGACAGTCGCTACTGCTGGCTATACGGTTGAGGTGAGACTTTTTAGATACTGCTCCCATTCCATTGGGAGCAGTTGTTTTTTTTGGGTATTGCACTCCTTGCAGGCTGGCGCCAAATTACCTTTGGTGGATTTGCCACCACGGGATAAGGGTACGATATGATCCATCGTCAGTTCTTTCGGTGGAATCTGGCGTCCACAGTAGTAACAGAGCCCCTTTGAACAGCGTCTTTTCCACCATTGAGACTGCCGGAGCTCTCTGGCTTTTCTTTTCTCGCGCTTGATATCTTCGTCTTCCAAATGAATTGAAAATGGGTCTTCCATAATTGTTTCCTCCAGGGTCGCCTGGCGAGTGTGAGGCGTTACTTGTTTGCGGAGGGTCGAATCGGTTTGGTTGACTTCCATTCCGCCTGCATTCGCAATCGGGCATCCGCCAGCAGTAAACCGGCAATCGTTTTTCCATCCTGAATGATACCATTGTAGACCATTTCCATTGCCTTGTTCCAGTCGATCTCACAAACCTCCAGCAATTCATCCCGATCCAGATTCTGATGACCCGCCGTCAGGTCGGTGGCAAGAAACAAATGAATTCGTTCGTCTGAATATCCCGGAACCGGTGTCATCATTCCCAACGATTCCCACGCTTGGGCGGAATAACCGGTTTCTTCTCTCAGTTCCCGTCTCGCGCAGGAAAGCGGCTCTTCATCAGATGTGCGTGTGCCTGCCGGAATTTCCCAAATGACATCGGCAAACGCATGGCGGTACTGCCGGATCAGAACGACTCGATTCTTGTCGGAAATGGGTACGATCGCGGCGGCGCCGGGATGCCGCAGCACATGAACATCGGTGGTTTCTCCACTGGGGAGCGTAATGTTATCCGTCATCAATTGAAACAGGCCGGTCTGAAAAACGGTTGACGATCGATTGACAGCTACAAACATCGGGGTTTCCTTCTTGTTGGCGATTTAGTGTCGTATCCGACGGCAAAAAAAAGACAATAATGCGTATATCAGGTTTTTATTTGGAATTGAAGAAGGAAGAAAACAGCAAATGTTACCTTTGCGTAATAAATATATGAAAGAAAAGCAATAATCAGTAGGATTTTACATAACCGTAAAAACCGTTGATTTGTGCCGTGTTTGTAAGCGTTCGATTTTTAGGCATATTTATTGTTGCCCGAATTTGGCACGATATGTGCTGTGCCTATTGCACGAAACGGCGTACCGTTCTTGAAACTTGGGAGAACCGTTGGAATGACTCGTAACGAGGCGATAAGAATAGCAAAACAACTGTCCGGAGATGAGAAATCACTCTCGGTTGTTTTTGACAAACAACTGAATGATTATTTTATCTCTGAGAGCGAGTGGTTTCATAGCTCTGATGAGTTCTATGGAAAACCCGGTTATGAAATAATTGGTATTTTCAAGCGATAGTCAGTAAATAAAACAGGGTCGGCGTTCTTTACGAAAATAGATGCCGGCCCTGTTTTTATTTCAGCGGGATTTATTTTTCAGCAATCGTTCGGATGAAGCAGCCGCTGCTGCTGCTCGACCCGCCGTTGGGATCAGTCACTTCTGCCGGCAGGGCGTCTTCCCGATTTCCTGAAAATGTCCCGTTTGTTCTGGCTTGGGAGTCGTACCAGTTCCCTGTGATATATCCGTGGGCTACGTTCGCTTTCATGGCGTATCGCATGGAATTGTTGCTGGCCTCCCAAACGATCTGACCGGAAGCGTTGAACCCGCCGTTGACTTTCAACGCAGGTTCATCAAAGCTGGCCTTGTCTGAACGAAATTCTCCCTCGCAATGGCCGTCCGTAAAAAGCAAAACATTCCAAGTCCCCGAGTCGGAGCTGCCGGTGTACGAACCACTGAATTCTCCGGCATAGGGCGCCATTTTTTCGGGATTGACAAGGCTGCCGGTCATTCGACCGCCAGTGTTTGTATAAATATCTGTCCAGCCTCCGGTAATCATTCCGGACTCTCGGCTGATCAGACCGTTGAAGGTATACCCTCCTAAATAGAATTCAACATGGTCGTCCTTCACAGTTCCCCCCAGCGAAAACGTATCCTGATATTTTTCCGACCAGCCGTATCCTTCGCAGGCGCCGGTGGAGAGGACGGATAGATACCAGATCCCCGACTCATCGGCAGCGCTAAAAAACCCACTGAGTCGATCTTCCGCGCGAAGCTGGGAGGACCAGAAAAAGAAAATAGATAGTCCGATCATCATGGCAGCGCGGCCGGATATGGTTGTAAGCATCTTCATGGGAGTGGCTCTCCTCTTCTCTCTTACTGCCGGTATGAACCATCAGCGGCAAAAACGCTTGAGAATAATGTTCCTAATTATATAAAACTAAGATCCCATTTGTCAACGCTGTTTCTCAATCGGATTATTGGTCCAATTTTTTTCATTGTAAACGGAAAGCAGAAAAATAACGGCGAAGGGGGTTGTGACAAGGGCGCCTATAAAAATGGAGCTGCCGATGGCCAGGATGCAAAGATATAGAACCACTAAAATAAAATGTTCGGCAGGATTGTCTTTAACCGTAATCGTGTAGCTTTTTTTGATGGCGTCAAATAGATTCAGTCCCTGGTCCGTCATTAACGGAAGCATATAGGTGCAGATGAACGTGACGGCGAACAGCATGATGACACCGGGGATGAGGAACAATAAAAAGCCGATCATGGTAAGAAAAACCGTTATGATACCGAACCCGAGTAGTGGAAAAAACAGTTTCATCTGGGAAAAAAGATCCTGAACGGTGGGTTCGCGATTTTCCCGTACCATCATTAATATGGATTGCATATAGCCGGCGGTGGTGACCGGGGCGAGAATTCCAAAGGAAATGATGCTGACGCCAAACATTACAACCGTTAAGATTATCAGTGAAACAATATGGTTGAACAGCAGATTCCAGGATTTTTCAAGATGTTTTTTAAAGTTCATGGAGAGCTCCCTCTTTTTTGATGATGTGTGTTTTCTCAGGTTTTTTCCGGAAAAGCAAACGAACTGGAGCTGCAGACAATACATTGTACTCAGGGCAATTATCAACCCTTGTGGGATCGTACCGTTTGTAGGGCCTTGGGCTCTAAAGATTCGTCATGGACGAAGTTGAATATCAGAATGTTCTGAAAGTCAACTGTAAGTTGTCAAAAAATCGGTGATTTTGCTTGACAGATGTTTTTTTGAATGATACCCGTAGTAGCGAATTTTACAGGCGCGTAGCTCAGTTGGTTAGAGCGCTACCCCGACACGGTAGAGGTCGTTGGTTCGACTCCAATCGCGCCTACCAGGGTGAATAAGGGTTTGCAGGTGGTTGAACTTGCAAACCTTTTTTTATTGCGGATTTGGTGCGGTGTGTCCGTGTAAAGCATTGCCCGTCATTCTTTCCCATCGTTTGCAATTTTCATATTTTCTTTCTTTGTGACCATTTTGTGACCGGTAGCCTGAAAAATGGTGTTTTCCAGTCGACAAGCAGACTCTTGATTCACCTTTTTCATCAGGTGCGCGTACACGTTCAGCGTCACGGTCGGGCTTGAATGACCGAGCTGGGTTTGAATGTATTTGATGTTTTCGCCCTGCTCGATCAGAAGGCTTGCAAAGGTATGCCGAAGATCATGAAATCGGATTCTCGGTAAATCCGCCTTTTTCAATGTGGGAAAAAAATTGCGATTTATCAGATTGTTATGGTTTATCGGCAAACCTTCACGATTCGGGAATATCAGATTCAGCTTGTTCGGTGGACAGGCGATCCGCCATTTTTTTAATGCTTTCATCATGTTCGGTCCCAAATCGATCCGTCTGTTTGATGTCTCGGTTTTGGGTTCGTACCACCTTGCGTTGTTGAAAGTGCGTTGAATATGAATCTGACTTTTTTCCCAATCGATATCCGACCACTTCGAACCCAACAATTCTCCCTGCCGTGCTCCGCTCATGACAGCCAGTGTGAAAAGGGTCTGGTACTTTTGATCATCGACGGCATCAAGAAGCGTATTGATTTCATCCGGTGACAGGATTCGAATTTTGTCCTTTTGGGATTTCGCTTTCGGCCGCTCGGCATCCAAAAACGGATTATATGAAATATATTGATGCCGCGCTGCATAGCGGAATATCTGACCCAATGAAACAAGGATTTTCCGAATCGTTCCAATCGGCATCCCGGATTTCTGCCGTTCGGTGGTCCATTTTTCCAGCATGGCGATGGTGATTCGGTTCATTTTGTGGTCTTTCAGCTCCGGGAAATGGTGTTTGGTATGGCCTTCATACACTTCCCAGGTGGAATCCCGGATAGAGGTTTTCTTGTGCCCTATCCATTCCTTGGCGACTTCGGCGAAAGTCGGAATCTTTTTGTCATGGACATACAGGCCCTTTGCAAGCTGGTCCTCGATTTCCCGAAGCTTATCCTTTGCCTTTTTGAGCGATGACCCTTCCGGCATGGTCTGCCGTTGCCGTTTGCCGTTCTGGTCGTAAAAATCCAACACGTACCGGCCGCGCCGTTTCGTTACCTTTGCCATGTTCGCCTCCCTGATGAAATAAAAAGCGCCTGAAGATTTCCCCGGTTCACAATAACCGCCTGCTCGTCGCCGATGCAGGAATCTTCAAGCGCATTTTTATCTGTTTGAATTTTTATCGTGATCCGGGATATTTGATTAATACTTTATTTTGGTTATATAACCACTATGTTTTATAGTCAAGATATTTCTCTGTTGATTCTTGTGCGTATTTTGAATATAGGGAGCTATGCCGAGCAAAAAACCAAAAATCTTATTGGTTATCGAAGACGAGTTGATCGAGCGCATCGACGATTTTCGATATGAAAACCGTATCCCCTCAAGAAGCGAAGCGATAAGACGGCTCATTGAAGAATCGCTGAAAAAATACGAAAAGAAGACGAAATAGTTTTCACCCTCCCCCCCGGACCAGCAATCCAGCATTTAGAAGTGATTAGAGTAACCACACATCAACCCACTGCCATGAGGTGAACTATGGACCAGCTGGAAAACAGGCTTCTAATCGATATCCAATCTTTGTTGGTCGAAATCGGAGATATATTCATGTTGAGATATACAAAGGCAAAAGAGAAAAGAATTAATGCTGAAATAGCGCTGATTGAATTGATATCCAGTCTTGTTAGTCCGGCCGCTACTAAAAAAAAGACTGCGAATCGCGCCGCTGACAGTCGAACGGAATTGGAAAACTTCCCGGAATAGAAGTTTTGTTCGACCTGTTTTTTGTGTGAAAACCTTTAAAAGGAATTCGGCGGCTGATTCGCAGCTGTGAGAATGACATTAATCGAACATACATCCGCGAAAATATCAATAAATTAATACCGGTAGGGCCTGAACGGTAAGTAATAATTAATTTTTTATAAATTTACGCCTGATAATAAAACCAATCAACCCGCATGAAAGCAATGCGATTGAGGATGGTTCCGGTACCGGTACGGCCGAAAACTCCATATAGGAAAAGTATGGGTGATAATTCTCTATAGGATCTATTTGGTTTACCCAATCATTTGGATATATGGCCAACCAAGGATCTATCTCAAAGTATTCTGGCGGCTCAAAGAGATAAGGATCAACGTTTGTTGGCAAGATTAAACCCTTTAGTTCAAAAGATTCACCGCCTATATTAATCCGACCATAAGGTGTAAATTTTAATTCCCCAACATCGCTAATTAATTTGGAGTCTCCCAAAAAAATACTATAGCCGATAATATCAAAATGAAGACGATAGTCGCTCTCAACATCTGGTTCATCTAATATATAAATACTTCCTACAATGGGCAATGAGGTGTAATATTCTTTCGGGAATTCGTCGTGCAAATATTGTATATTACCAGAGACTTGGTATTCAATGATCGTAGCATGAGATTCTGAATTGGCTCCTATCATCAATAATAAAAAGAAAGCACCAATAATTAATTTATTCATGACAACTCCTATTGGTTAATTGTGATTCGGAAGGCACAATTGGATAAGCAAAAAACAAGCCATCAACCATAGTTATTATTACGGGGGTGTGTGGCACAAAACATAGATAGTATCTATGAAATATAATTCACATGTGTTGAAAGCACTTTTTCATAGGTCAATAGTCATAATGAGGGCGCTGGCAACTCATCGCCGGTGCCGATGGCTGTCTCTGCTGTAAAAAGATTGGCGTTCGGTTTTTGGGGGAGATATCCAAAATACCCCCTCCCCAACTATGTAAATATGGTAATAGTTTCCATACAATTAAGAAATATTTTATACACATTTGTTTATAATATCACGATTGCCATCGCCTCATAATAACCTAGCGATTTAATATCGTAAGCGCTAAATAAACCCCATCTTCCCAGCCTGAAAAAATCATGCAGAAACCAAACAGGATTACAAAAATCTCTTGCCTCAGAATATTGATTCCGCTCTTCTGAATTGTTGATCGCTGAAGGTGTAGTTTACTGAACGCTTACTCATATTCATAGAACTGAACCAGAAACGGAAAAACCCGGTCATTGCTGACTATGAGAACGGGATCGCCTCCGGAAGGTGCCTGTAAATCGTTTTGGTTCAGGATAAAATCTTGTTGTCTCATTCTTCATAAATTCGATTACTGAAGCAACATATCCGCAGGGACATATCCCCAAAACCTGAATATCGATTATTACATAGTTTGCCTAAAATATAGTAATATTTTTACCTGTCTTATGAAAAGAAAGTAGCATTTCGTTTTTATACTAATTTGGTATGGTTAATAGATGAACATTGATCAAATATGAATTTGAATTCTATTTGAACACTGAATTCATATTTTGCATGCTTTTTGCTGATCTATGCATATCTATTTCAATTTCAAATAATTAAAAAGGAGGGCAGAAAAATGAAGAGTCGACTTTCATTGTGCATGGCAGCAGGGTTGTTAATGTTAGGTATCATTGGGATAGCAGGTGAAGCTGTTGCCATCCCCGTCGAGTATATAGTTAGTGGTTCTTACGGGGTCAGGTCTGATAAGGTATCAATGTATAACTTCTCTGGTTTTCTTTTAATTGACGATAGAATATCATCTTCAAATCCGGCCGATCCGTATAATAGTCCTGGGAGTTACGATATTTTAAAGTTTGTAATCCAATCCGATCCGGATCATTTTTACGATTTCAGTTTCAGTGGGAATGATGGAGCCCTAAGTTTTAATTTTTTGCTCGATGCAAGCTTACAACTTAATGGCAAGGATGGCACAACCTATTTACAATACTTTGATTCAATAACTACGAGCAACACGAGCAAGCTTTTAGACCGCTATTTATTTGTTGAAATGTTTCAATATTCATTCCCTGATGGATATAATGATATAAGCTTTAGAGGACTGACTATTGAGCGTGCCCCTGTTCCCGAACCTGCTACCATGCTTCTCTTTGGAGCTGGTCTAGTGGGTTTGGCTGGAACAAAGTTTAGAAGGAAGAAGAAGTGATAATCGAAAGGCAGGGTCGTCGTTGCCCTGCCTATATAAATCAAACAACTATTAAAAACCAGGCTCTTATGTTGGCGGTGCGAGGGAGCAGAACGTGTTGTTCTGCTCCGTTATGTTTGTGGGGGTATAGGAATTCAACCCGATTGTCTCAACGTACCATAAGTACGGTGCCCTCCCATGCATCCAGGCATGGTGCTTCACATCTTTACGCATCCTTTCAGCCAGTGCGTTACCCCCGGCTCCCTCTCGGGTATTGGGTTTTCAAAGAGCCATAAAACTGTATAAAAATAAAAATTTACACCATAGAACAATTTAATACACTTTTGTAATTTATGCGGTGCCATCCCACTATCAAGAAACCTGATAAAACCTTACATTTTAACCTTCCATCATCCCCATTTCATCCGGGAAACGGTCAATCAATCGCTTAAGATTGTCGGCCATGCCTTTAAAACCCGGATTCCTTGTGTGCCATTCCGCCAACGACCGAATCGTTTCAATCCGGTGCCGGTAATATTGTTCGAACGGTATGCATGGTAAGTCCGTCAGGTTTCCACCTCTCGCCTTGTATCGCCGCGCCTCTTTCAGAGGGAGGTCGAAAGTCTCTTGCGGTTGCGTGTTCGGTTTTCTTTTCAATCGGGTCATGTCCTTTTCCGATACGAATGATTCCGGTTGCCGGTCGGTTCCGTCGCCGGTGATTATGGTTTCGGGAAGTCTCAGGATGTCGAGTCCTGAAACCTCCCATCCACCATTCCCGCCTGCCAGCGCTCCACTTTGTCGCCGGTTTCATTATCCGGTCGGTGAAAGCGCCTGATGGAAACGCCGATTCGCCAATTTTTCCTCTCTGTCTTGCTGTCCACCAGGGAGCTGTCGCGCCGAAATCGATTGATTCGTTGGTCCGGTTATCGGTGGTGCTGGAAAGTGGTCTTGGCTGGAAAGATGAATGTTTGAATCCTGGTTCGTGCAAATTCCTTACCTGCATGGTATATTATATAAATACTTCGGTCCACCGAAGCCAGGAGGTTGAAACCATCTTCCATCATATCAATTTGGGATAACCCTTTATCCAGCATACGTTTACAGCGAATTTGCATCTTTGTTTCTCACTTCGATGCATCGAAGCGGGCTTTTTCTCTAAAAACCCTTATGGCTTCGGTCCACCGAACGCAGTAGGCTTCGGTCTATCGAAGCGACTTTTGTTTTGGGAACCCGACACCCTCGGGATTTATTCGAGGTTTTTTTATCTTCCGGAAATCCGGTGAACCATAGCGCCGCCATCGCTGGCTTATGCTGAACTTGGTTGGAAGCTTTCCATACCAGTTGCCATCCTCGGCTATGTCGATAAAACCATTCTCTATCAACTGATGAAGTGCGTTCTGGAAGGTCGAAGAAGAGTTCATTCCACCAAGTTCTTTTGCCTCTCCATGCGTGAAAACGAGTTCGCCGTTATTGGTTATGACAAGATCCTTGATTCCTTTTTTTTTCTTGACGCTTTTCCGGTGTGCCTTCTGATGAAACCGGATAAGACAGACCACGGCTGCCTTTCCGGATAAATCCATGAAAGCCTCACTTTCAATAATCGCCGCTTCGAGCATACAGAAGCTCCGGTTTATAAATTTGCGTTTTTTCATTGAACCATACCAATGGTATTGCCGCTTGAAATTGTGTTCGGGAAACCGGCCGGAACCTGGTTGGAAACCGGCCGGAACGTCCGGTTAGATACCGTCATTGTCTTCGGTCCGAACCCCTCGATTCAGAATCACCCGTTTGCCTTCGATAAATGCCAGGACATCCCGAACCAAATATATCCGGTCTCGATGGGATACCTTGCAAAAAGGAAACCCCTCATCATGTCGCAACCGATCTAACCCGGCCTTTTTGAGTCCGAGCAGGTCTATCAACTCTTTTTCGGTCAAAATGTCGTTCATGCTTTTCAACTGGTTTTCGTGGTCCATCATCGTTACCCCTTTCACCGATGAAAATTTCAATAGCTCTTGCCTTCCGTTTCAAACCCAATCGGACAGCCTTGTCATACGCGCGCCGCAAATCATCCGGATCAGCATTGATGATCAGTTGCACACAGGAAGAGCAGACATAATCGGTACCAGGCGGCGGCCGGTAGTTTGGTTCATTACATCCGCAAAAAAGGCATCCTAATTCCATATCCCTATTATCCCCCAAATCATTATAGCGCCGTTCTGAACTACCAGATTGATCATTCCGACCCGGTTGACGATTGCCGTATGGATTGTCTGGATTATTGTCATGCCGCTCCCGCTATACATATAATCGCTGATCCCTGCATAAATCTTGGAATCCGACTTTTAGCCGTTGCAATATCTCCCGCTCCCGCTGCTGAATCCTTTTCTGTTCCGCCATGTCTTCCATATCAAGATAGGACTCCAAACCGTTGCGAATCATCTGGATCAGATCTTCAGGGTGCAATGCATCGAGTTCAACCGAATAGTCTTTCAATCCCTGTTCGCAATACCATTTGTAATTCGGGTCATCCTTTTTCGTCGCATCGGGATTGAACGGAAGCTTGTATTGGTGAACCTGTTCCGGTTGCAATGCGATCCGTTCAACATGCACATTTACATCGTGACGGTCCCAGATTTTCTTTTTTACTGTAACCGGAATGCGCATTCCCGTTGGATCGAGATCGCCAAAGTAGAGGATTATTGGGTTCTGGCCTCTTTTGATGGCATATTCAGCCCGCTCGGAATATTCGTTCAGGAAGGTTGCGGATACCTGGCCACGGCAAACGACCACCCGGCAACAGAACATCCAGACTGCGCGCTCAATGATACCGGCCAATGCATCCTTTTCGGTCCATACTTCAACATAATTTTCCTGATTTTGAACAAGGCAGCGGTTATATCGATTAAAGAGGTATTCCATGTTGTCGATGAGGTGGGATTCAAGGTCACTGATACCTCTTTTTTCAATCATCCGTCTTGACCGGTCTTCGATGGCTCCCCAAGAGACAAGATGTTCCTCCCGGAGTTTTGTCAGTACCCGGCTGATCGTTCGATATTCATTATCTGAATTCGGTATCACCTCCCTTGCCACGAGCTGGTAATAAACTTGCCGCACGGTTAACGGCTGATATTCTTTCAGGTCTGCAATGGTGCGGATGATTTCGTTTGCAATGTTTCGTGTTCTGCCTCTAAATATTTGGTTCAACTCTTCATTCATGGTCAAAATCCTGTTGTTGGAACTAGTGCCATTAAGCGCAACCGGTGATCCGGCCGGTATCGTCCCGGCCGGTTCCCCCGGTCCCATGCCGATAACAGCATCCGTCAAGCCGCCGTTTTGGTTTCAGGATTCAGCAGATGCATGACCGAATTTTTCCAAAAGAGTTGCTGCACTGGCGTACCGTCAGAATGTCGCTTCCCCGTATCCTTGAAAACGGCATACGGCATCCCCTTCTCCATGGGTTCCCATCTGATCCGGTTCTTGTGGTCCCGGTGGTCGGTTTGAAGACCAATGCTTTTTAAGATCTGGTTCACCTTTAAAGCGGATTTGCCAAGCATCGTCCCGATTTCAGAAGGCGTGCAGTGCGTCTCATTATCGTCGGCGATCAGATGCATGGTTCCAATAAGCTCCAGACAATCGACATTATAGAGTCGTCGGATAGCAAGATTGGCGGAAAGCAACGCTTGATTCCCGTTTAACCCAAAGGTATGGGCCAATTGTTTTGCGGATTCGGCTTCGTTTTTCAGGAAGGAGAGAGTGAGTTTGTTCCTGGAAAAATATCCACCTGTCTTTCTGATAGAAGGCAACACTTCTCCGGTAACCCAATTTTGGAAGGGGCGGGCCTCGGGCTTGTCCGATCTCATCACAATTGCATAAAAGCCAGACTCGTTTACCGTTATCATTTCTTGCATCCCTCCAAGGGTGTCGGTCAGAGCGACACCCTTTTGAGATTCATCGAGACGATTAGCGGTATCACGATAATTCGAAATTCCCAGAATGTTGCAGATGTCTTTCAAAACGAACTCGGGCTCTCCAGATTCGTTCAAAATCATTCTGACTTTTTCTGTTCGGTAATAGAATCGAATTAGAGGATTCATTTTTATCTTCTCCTTCCTTCTATATTTTGGGTTTCCAGCCATGCCAGGACATCCGGAAAACGGAACCTGCAATATTTTCCAACCATTAGCCGAGGGATAGAACCAGGTCCGGTTTCGCGGGTACGGCTGTAGACCCAGCTTTTGGGAACTTTGAGGGATTCAGCGAGTTCATCAACGGACAAAAACGATTCATTCATATGCATTCTCCTTTTCAAAAAAATAAAAAAGCCCATCTTCAAGCGACAAGAATGAAGATGGGCAATAAATATCAGCAAACAGATGTTACGTCAAAAAATTGAGTAATATCTTTATGTTATGTAAACATTAAAGTTTTTAAGTTTACAGCAATTTGTCAGTTCACACATTGCTTTTGAAATCAGAGTAAAATAGCTCTTGGGCCTCTTCTTCGGAACAACCAAGATTTTCAATAAACTTGCTTATTTGCCTTTGTTGAAAAATTAATGTCTCTTCCTGCTTTTCTCTTCGCCTATATTGCTGCATATAAAGCCTTCGTTCTTCTCGGGACATCCGATTTTTATTGGAACAATTTGGACAAAATTTTATTCGTTCATCTGCTTTTTTAGAGACGAATATTAACTTGCATTCGGAACAAGAGTGAAGTAGTTTTTTGTTCTTTTCGTCTTTTACAAATTCAATGAAAAGATAGGAAATGGCCAAAGTTATTCCAGCAACTGGAAATCCATCTTGCCAGAGATGGATTTTTTTATTATCGATATAACACAGGGTGTTATCAGGTTTAACAGATAAACGATAATCAATGAGTTCGTTTTTAATTCTGTTAACATATCTGTTGTACTCTTCCAAAAAATAGGAAAAATTTTCATTTTTATATAGAACAATGCCCTGAATTATATCTATAAGTATGTCCTTAAGTTTTTGTTGGGTCCTTCGTATTTGATAAAATGAACCTACATTTTTTCTAAATTTGCTATGAATTTCTAGAATTTTTTGATAACCATCTTCACCACAATCACCGCGTAAAATTTTCATTTTTTTATAGTTATCAACAAACTCATCCTTCAAACGATATATTTCCCTCTCAGTTATTTTATTAAAAAATTCTTCTAATGAACATGTTGTTTTATTTTTTAATGCATCATAATGCTCTTCATAAGTAGGAGTATGATTAGAATTATATTGGAGCATAGTAAATGTAGTTTTTTCAAAATTATATCCTCTTATTTCTATTCCAATTTTACTACTGCGTCTACATAAGAGATGCCATAGCTGCTGATTGCGTGTGAGTTCCCCGATCAAATGTATTTCTTTAGTAGTTGAAACTTGTTTTTTAAATTCGGAATAAGTTGGAAAATTTTTTAATGATTCTGAAACGAAGCTCGAAGAGAAATCGAAATAATCTCTCATCATTTTAATTAATGATATAAAGGCTGAATCAGTATCCTGGTTGTTGACAAATGAGGCAAGCAGATTTCCCAAGACGATAATTTTTGACCTCAAGAGCCCCTCCCGTAGTGGCCTGTTGAGGAACCAGGGAAGGCGGCCAGGATAACCGCCTTATCGGATAGAAACCACTCAATAAAACAAACAATGGTAAAGTCGAAATATTTGGCCATCGCATCAGAATTATTATTTGTCAGATATCTTATGTCTCTCTACTGATGATAAAAATTTTTCAAAATTAAGTATGGAGTATTTTTCATATGGCGCACTCCCAACTAGCGACATACCCGATTTTGCACCTAATACCCAAACACATACAAATGTATTCCCAGGGTGTTTAAGCACTCCTCTATAGTATGCTATTGTACCCAACTCTTCTATTTTATAACCAAAAATAGCATCAGAAACACCTGATTGTTTTGCGTGATTTCTTAGTTGTCAATGATCGCCTTAATGGAGCCACCCATGATCGGCGTAATGGCGCCAGTTCAAAATCATCAAAACACTGTTTCGGACGGCCTGTTAAAATGACGATATGAGCAGAAAATCATCATGGGCGAGAATGGGCCCTTATTA